>NZ_WVHP01000001.1 GCF_009834765.1 Saccharibacter sp. EH611
AACCAACTAGCTAATCAAACGCAGGCCCCTCCTAAGGCAACAAAAGCCTTTGACCCTCAGGTATCATGCGGTATTAGCACCAGTTTCCCAGTGTTATCCCCCACCTCAGGATAGGTTCCTACGCGTTACTCACCCGTCCGCCACTAACCCCGAAAGGTTCGTGCGACTTGCATGTGTTAAGCATGCCGCCAGCGTTCGCTCTGAGCCAGAATCAAACTCTCACGTTCAATCCTACCAAAACGCACAAGCATTCAAAGCATCTAAACTATGTCAGAATACATCAACACTTGCGTCCTAGCGTCTAAACACTAAAACGCCGCCAATATATCCCTTCCAGTCTCTTCCTATTCAACTTTCAAAGATCAGCATCTCTACCGGTCAACCCCGCCGCGTTTCCGCTCCAGCGCCGCCGGTGAATGGGCTTATACACCATCAGAAAAACTCAACAACCCCCTTTTTTAAAAAAAGTCATATTTTTTTAAAAATCCGGCATATAGGCTGAAAGTTCACCGCCCTGACGGAAAGGACAAACCTTAACGGCAAGGCCAGTTTTATCATCTGTTTCGACCATCAATCCACATACAGAGGCTGTTCCCATTGCCGGTTGAAAGCGTTCTGTCGGTACTTTCTTCAACAACCGTCTTACGGCGTTGTTTTTTTCCATCCCAATGACACTGTCATAGTCACCACACATACCGGCATCTGTTTGATAAGCCGTGCCGTTAGGAAGAATCCGGTGATCAGCAGTTGGAATATGTGTATGAGTTCCCACTACCAACGAGACGCGTCCATCAAAGAGATGACCGAACCCCATCTTCTCACTCGTTGTTTCGGCATGAACATCCAGAATAATCGCATGCACGCTCACACCTAGGCGATGTTGCGAGAGGATATTTTCAACCGCACGAAAAGGATCATCAAGCGCATCCATGAAAACGCGCCCCATGACATTCACTACGAGAATCTTTCGTCCACGAGAAACTTCGACAACGCATCCGCCCTGCCCTGGCGTTCCTGCCGGATAGTTGGCCGGACGCACGACCTGAGGGAACTGGTCAATTTGTCCAATCAGATCACGTCGATCCCAGGTATGATTTCCCAGCGTAATGGCATCTACACCACCTTCTAGGAGGTCACGCGCAATTTGTGGGGATAATCCAAAACCATGTGAGGCATTCTCTGCGTTGACGACTACTGCATCCAATCGCAGCTCTTCACGCCATCTTGGGAGGCCTTTTAACACAGCTTCACGACCGCTTCGGCCAACGATGTCTCCAAGAAAAAGTAGTCTCAATGGTTATCCTTTACGGTCAGGCCGTGTTGTTTGAATAATCTCGCGTTCGGTCACAATATATGACAGGCGCTGGTCATAGCTGTCCATTGGCACCTCGTCACTCTCTTGCCTGGACAAAGCATAACCAACAGCTGGAGCATGAGGATAGAGGGCTAATGTCCGGTCATAATATCCGCCACCATATCCCAAGCGTCCGCCCTGTCGGTCAAAGCTCAACAAAGGAACAATGATGATATCCGGTGTTATCACCTCACCTGCTGGATAAAGTGTCCCAAAACGCCCATGATGCAACCGTAGCTGCGGCGCCCAGCGACGGAATCGCAACGCCTCGCCTCGTGGCGGTGTCTCTGGTAGGGCAACCACATAGCCTGCGCGATGAAGCTGCGCACAAAGAGGACGAAGATCAATTTCCTGCGAAAGCGGCCACACCGATGCAACCGCCCTTCCCTCAAGAAAGCGCACCAAACGCGCAAGCCGCCGGATAATGGCATTTCTCTCCCGTGGAAGAGGAAGCACACGACGCGCCTTTATCACTCGGCGTAACGCACCTTTGCGCTTTTCAATATTTTCAGGAAAATGTGGAGCCACCACAGCCGTTGGTCCTCTATCGACCCTTCCAAGACCTGCTAAGACAGGTGGGCACCGGGTAACATGACCAGGATCACGACAGAGCCAGTTCCCTAGGAAGTAATTATCGGCCCGGGGGTGATGTTGCCTGACGCACCGGGCAGCCCCACGAACCATATGGCACTGCTTATAGCGAAGTGCAAGAACTGTTCAGGAAAGCACGCGAAAGAAACTTACTCTGAATGTGCAGACGTATCTGCCTTATCGCCTTCCAACGTCTCAGAATGTTTCTCAACCCGTTGTGCCAAATGCTCTGCAATATCAGCAGCCTGTGCAAGGCGTGTATGGTAGCGCTTGTTCTCATCCAGCGTTGCTTCAGCACGTTTGAGAACTTTCTCTGCTTCTTTACTCATTTTGCCATGTTCTAGATCATAGATTTCATCAGCAAGCAAAAGAGTCGTTAAAAAGAGAGCATGCCCTTCTCCAGCTGGCGATAGATTCTCACGCACTTTTGCCAAGCGTCGCTCAACCTCCTGAGCTAAATGCTTTAGGTGCTCTTCCTCTCCATCTTGGCATCCAACAACATAATTAGCCCCACCAATAGGCAATGTAATTTGCGCCATCGCTTATGTCCTCTCTTCCGTTTCAGTAGTCTCGCCCAAAAGGGAGGTGATTCGCGTTTCAAGCGTTTTGATACGCTCAGAGAGTGCTGTCATACGCGCTTCTGTCGCCTTACGCTGCAGCTCAGCTTGATTTTCGTGCTGCTCTAGCGCAAAGCCAAGCTGCTTTAGCGCCGCTTCGAGACGGTCAATAGAATGGGCACTGCCTTGCTGTTCGGTCTGTTGTTGCTCCACACTCACTTCCGCTTACTTCCTTGTCTTTGAAGGTTTAATTGTCAGGATGACGTATCCCCACGCAGCGTCAAGCATGTTTAGCCTCTTTCCTTCCCCCTTTATTCACATTTCGTCACAGAAATCACTCAACGCGCTTCTGCTGAAACAAGGAAGTCGCTCTTATACGCTCATTTCTTCACCGTTTGCGGGCTGCGCATTGGGCATTCCATGGTGGGTTGCCCTCCTTAAAGACGCCCCCCATCTCCCTTCGATTTTAGATTGTGGCGCGTCAAGTGCATTGGCTTTACAAGCACTCCATGCAGGCATTTCAGGAGTCGTCTGCCGTCACCCTACATCCGATTTATTAAAATATGCGGATACACAGCTCTTCCAAACGCGACCAACAAGCTTTGATGTAAAGGACATTATTTGATGACTGGTCATCTCTCTTCCAATCTGCCACATCATACCAGTATGACCCCTTGTGATCTTTATCCTATTCTCTCAGATGCCGACTTAGCGAATGCTTTACCGCGCCTATCGTCTTTCGCGGCATATGAAACAGTTACGGCATTACGGCTTTGCCTCTCGCAAAAACTAGACCCAGCCCTTCTGTACTCTCTGACAGAATGCCTATACCCACATAATGTTGCGCTCATTATCGCACCTTTGGATAGCCGCCTTCTCGAAAGCCTCCCGCTTGATCATATTGACGGCGTGCATATGCCTTCTCTCAAAGAGCTAAAAGCTGTTCCCACCTCTTTTAATAGGAAGAAGTTATCTCTTCAGACCGGTTGCACATGCCAAACATTGGATGATGCCATGCGTGCTGGTGAACAAGGGGCCGACTATGTTGCCTTCCCAGCAACAGAGAAGACTGCCCTCACTCAGTGGTCGCTCGTGGCCGAGCTTCCCGCTGTAGCCGAAAACGTCACGTCTTTAGAAAGTGCACAAGAAGCACGCCTAGCTGGTGCAGACTTCCTTAGTGTATCGCTACGAGGGAACGAAAACGATTATGCGTTACTCGCTACACTGGATAAGTTTTTATCTTAAAGCCAAGCTCCAAAATATTCTGCTGATTTCTATGCTGGATGAAAAAGCTGTTGTCACTCATTCAGCTATAGAAACATGACAATGGTTTTTGCTCAGTTCCAGTGCAAACACCGTACTGAAACCACGTCATAACTTTGTCAGTCTGTATCTTAAGGCTCAAACGGCAAGACGGAATCGGCCATATAAAGAACGCCATTAGATTGTAAGTAATCACCCCCTACCAAACGGGTCTGACCATAAGGGCCTTGTACCAACACCTCGCCTGATGACGGCAGAGGACGCAACGTAACGACCGCTCCACTAAGTGTCTTTACTGAGACATTACCACCGTAATAACGCGCCCGGCGTCTGATTTTGGCAAGATCCCAGCGACCGATAAGAATGGTTTGACCGATAAAAGCCTTTAACCGAGCATGATTACCGGCATCCTGCCAATGCCCTGGCCATGTTGACATATAGGCTTCCATGGCCTTATTCGCGCTCGCCAAAACAGTATATGGGCCATCCTCTTGCATCCAACGCTGCCACCCTGCTTCTTTAAGAGCAACGTAATAATCCTCTTGCTCCAATGAGCCTGACAGATTTTCATCCAGCGTATGATCTTCATAAGAAACAGTCGGCGGCACATGGTAAGCAGACCGACTATTGGGTGAATCCCCATCTTTAGGGGGAACAAATTGGCTCTCAACACTGGTTGCCTCTGGCAATAGCCGCATATAGCCTGAAGGACGTACGCTCGATACATCTTGCCGATCAGGCAGCCTCTGGCACCCCGTCAGGATACCCCCTCCTAAGATACATACACCAACCATCAGCCCCTTCGGCAGACCGCTCTTCAACAGCCATCTCCTCGTAACGACCAACTTGTCACCCGATCATTGACCAGCTCAAACGTTGTCTGACACGTCGAGGTTGAGTACATCGGCGGCATACCGCCTCCCCATGCACCTAAACCCGGCCCCCAACCGTAACCATAGCCGTAACCACCCCAATCACCACCCCATGTCCCAGGGGAGAAATTCTCTTGCGTATGGATATAGCTCAAGAAAGTATGGCCTTGTGTCTGGTAATTCCGTGTAGGGACACCGAAGCGACGCAACACCTCTACCGAGGACTGGCCCACCATTGACTGCAGCACAGAATGACGCTGCAACTCAGGAACAGCGCAGCCTGTCATCCCGAACAGCATTGCTGTGCCTACCAAAGTCCTGCTTACCCAACGCTGTTTCTGTATCTTCTGCATGATTGCCCTCAACATACTGGCTGGTATGATCTTTCTGTCCTGACAGATAATCGTTTGTATTTCATCTAAAACTCTCGTCAGCTTAACCACAGCACATCTTCAATCCGAGGAGCGCCTGTTGCAAGCATCACAAGACGGTCAAACCCCAAGGCAATACCAGAGGTCGGTGGCATATGCGGCAATGCTTGTAAAAACGCTTCATCCACGGCCCAGTCTTGGTCAGGCGTATAAGCAAGCCTACGTTGCCGATCAGCCTCAAAACGCCGCCGCTGCTCGTGAGAATCGGTAAGTTCTTCAAACGCATTAGCGAGTTCTACACCACCAGCATACAGCTCAAAGCGCAAAGCCACACGTGGATCATGCGGATCACGCCGCGCTAGAGCCGCTTGCTCAGAAGGCCAGTGAGTTAGAAATGTTGGACGCTCACGCCCGATATGGGGTTCGATACGCTCTAACAACAGACGGAAGAACAGATCTTCCCAATTCTCTCCCTCTCGTAAATCTGCTTGTGCTTGCTGCGCGAGAGCTTGCGCGTCTCCTTCTGTTTGAAGCACATCTGCTCCGACATAACGTAAGAATGCTTCATGCATCGTCAGCCGCTCAAAAGGCTGGGTCAAATCAAGGAGCGTTTCTCCTACCCTCAAAGAAGGCGGCAGAAGAGCATGAAGAAGCGCCTCTGTCTCATCCATCAAAGAGGACAAATCCGCTTCAGTGCGATACCACTCCAACATCGTAAATTCAGGATGATGCGTCGCGCTACGCTCTCCATTGCGCCATACACGTGCAAGTTGAAAAATTGGACAGTGCAGCCCTGCAACGAGACGCTTCATCGCAAATTCTGGACTCGTATGAAGGAAGCGCGTCTCATGCGTGCCATCTGGATGTTCCAAAGTCGTGCGGAAACATCGAAGATGCACTTCCTCCCCCGGGACTGGCACAACGTAAGGCGTCTCAACCTCCATATAACCACGCCCATCAAAAAAGGCACGCGTCGCTTGCAGCATACGGGCGCGACGACGCAAGAGAGGAAGACGATCAGTTAGCGAATGATCATAAGGAGGCAGTACAGTCATAAATACAATAGTACACAATTCGGCTGCGCCACTCCATAAGTGGGTTGCGTAAGGGGAAAACAGTTCGCTAGAGCACGCATCATGAATGATGATGCTCCATCTACGCCCCATCAGGGAACCCTGCGCACAGCCGATTCTCTCATCCAAGCCGGACTCGTCCCACCGGATCAACGCGAGGCTCTGCTGCGCGTCGCACGTGATTACGCGACGGCCATTCCGCCTGCTTTTTCAAACCTCATTGAACATCCAGACGACCCGATAGCGCGACAAGTCATCCCAGACCCACGCGAGAGCACTCAGCAACCTCATGAAGATGTTGACCCTATTGGTGATGACGCACTCTCTCCCGTGCCAGGCGTTGTGCATCGCTATGAAGACCGTGCGCTGCTTAAACCCCTCTTAATTTGCCCGCTTTATTGCCGCTTCTGCTTTCGGCGTGAGCATGTCGGCCCGGGTGGAGGCCTCCTTAGTGACGAGGACTTGGAAACTGCTTTTCAGTGGTTTGAGGCTCACCCAAAAATTCGCGAAGTAATTTTAACAGGCGGCGACCCTCTCATGCTGTCGCCACGGCGCATGAAAAAGATCATCTCTCGCCTTTCGGCTATTCCTCATATTGAAACAATCCGTCTCCATACGCGTGTGCCTGTTGCCGCGCCTGAGCGCCTAACGCCGGCTCTGCTCGATGCCTTAGAGAGTGACTGCTCCGTCTGGGTTGTGCTGCATGCCAACCATGCCCGCGAACTCGGCCATGACGCACGTTTGGCTGTGCGCTCGCTCCTTAGCCGTGCAATCCCAGTTCTCTCGCAATCCGTTTTACTGCGCGGCGTGAATGACACAGCCGACGCATTGGAAGAACTGTTCCGCGCCTTTATTAAAGCACGCGTGAAGCCCTATTACCTCCACCATCTCGACCCTGCCCCTGGCACTGCACATTTCCATGTTCCAGTGGAAGAAGGACGCGCTTTGCTCGCAAATTTGCGTGGACGTGTTACAGGACTCGCTTGGCCCACCTACGTGGTCGATATTCCCGGTGGGAAAGGCAAAGTACCGCTCGGCCCTGACTATCTCCTCCCCCAAAGCGAGGACAAAAACCCACAACGTCAGGTGAAAGCACCAAACGGAACTATTCACTCCTTTACGTGAGGAAAGACGAAAGGCATCATGCGGCAAAATGTCCAAACATCTTGCCTCCCCTCGCGCTGCCCGCTAGAAGCCGCAGGGAACATAGACCGATCTTTTGCATTGCACATCAGGAGCTGACATGAAACAGCAAGCCAACCTTATCCGTGCCGGACAGGTGATTGAACATAATGGTCGTCGCTGGAGCGTCTTAAAACAGCAGATTTTGACCCCCGGTAAAGGCGGCGCCTTTATTCAGGTTGAGATGCGCGACATCAAAACCGGCAATAAAAGCAACGAACGTTGGCGCACCGCTGATACCGTTGAGCGTTTGATCACAGAAGATAGAGACTACATCTATTCTTACATGGATGGCGACAACATCGTTCTCATGGATCCTGAAACCTTTGAGCAGACCATGCTGCCTAAGGATATTCTGGGTGATCAGCTCCCATTCCTGCAAGACAATATGGAAGTCGGCATTAAGCTGGTTGAAGGCGACCCAGTTGGGGCGACCATTCCATCACAAGTTACTCTCGAAGTTGCTGAAGCTGACCCTGTTGTTAAAGGCCAGACAGCCAGCTCTTCTTACAAACCTGCCAAGCTTTCCAATGGCGTGAAAGTTATGGTTCCCCCTTTCGTTGCCGCTGGTGAGCGCATCGTTGTCCGTACCGATGATGCTTCTTACGTTGAGCGTGCTAAGGACTGATCCATGCGCCTCTCTCCTCATATGACGGTCATGCAAAATGTGGCACAGAAAGCAGCGCGCTCTCTGTTGCGTGATTTTGCAGAGGTCGAACAACTTCAGGTGAGCATTAAAGGCCCGGGAGACTTTGTCTCTCAGGCCGATATGCGCGCTGAAAACACTATTCGTGAAGAGCTTACCCGTGCCCGTCCAGGCTATGCTTTTCTCATGGAAGAAAGCGGCGCTTCTGGTGGCGATAACTGGACATGGCGCTGGATTGTCGATCCCCTAGATGGCACGTCCAACTTCCTCCACGGTATCCCCCATTGGGCCATCTCCATCGGCCTGCAGCGCCGTCACCCTGATGGAACAGTCGAGCTGGTCGCGGGTGTGGTGTATAACCCTGTCGCCCATGAGATGTTCTGGGCTGAGAAAGGCGTTGGGGCGTTCCTTAATGAACGTCGCTTGCGGGTTTCGGCTCGTCGCAAACTCTCCGAATCCATGTTCGCAACCGGCATTCCTTTTGCCAAGGTTCCCGTTGAGCGCCATCGTCCCTTCGGGCGTATTCTTGGCTCTCTGATGCCTAAGGTCGCCGGTATCCGTCGTTGCGGCGCCGCCGCCCTTGACCTCGCTTGGTTGGCGGCTGGCCGCTATGAAGGCTATTGGGAACTTGGCCTGAAGCCATGGGATTGCGCTGCGGGAATCATCATTGTTCTTGAAGCTGGTGGTTACGCCACCGATGATGAGGGACGTGAGCTTGGCGGCATTGATGAAGACGTGAATATTGTGGCTGCAAATCCACATTTTCATACCCAATTGAAAGACCTTGTTCATGGGGCGTTAACCGGCGCTTAATCCTCCGTGTTCTTTGAGAGTAATAGCACCTGAAGAGCATTGCAGGACGCTATTGCTCTCGTCTAGGGTAACGGCATGACATATAGGTTGCCCCTTTCTCTTTTTTTGCTGACATCGGCTTTTTGCACGATCATGCCGCTGAACAGCCTTCATGCGCAGGTCTCCACGAATTTTGGAGCCCTGCCCTCCGAGCCCCCCCCCCATCAAAGCGTTTCTTCCACACAGCACAGAGCGCTTCACACACCAGCGGCACAGAAGCAGACACCCCCGCCAACTCCTACGCCGTCAGGTTATTCGCGCTCTTTAGATGTTCCACCTCAGGCACCCGCTCAGGTTGTCATCGCTTCTCCTTTTACACCAATCCCCACTCATCCAGCTGTTCCTCCCGAC
This sequence comes from Saccharibacter sp. EH611, assembly GCF_009834765.1. Taxonomy (GTDB): domain Bacteria; phylum Pseudomonadota; class Alphaproteobacteria; order Acetobacterales; family Acetobacteraceae; genus Saccharibacter. Next base: position 9,113 of record NZ_WVHP01000001.1, read on the forward strand.
GAGATAAAACCCAGCAAAAACGCGCAAAGCCACTTTATCACGCGCGAAGGCCAAGGGCCGCGCATTGAGTTCGCCTCTTCCTCAACAGATATGGATGAAGCCACGATTGATGCGCTGCGCCAGTTTGGAAAAGAGCTTGCCGACCAACCAACCAAACGACTCATTCTCCATAGTGTAGCGACATTGCCGGGAGACGAACCCTCCATGCCACGGCGAATTGCGCTGGTGCGGGCCTTAGCTGTTCGTTCTATCCTTATTCGTAGTGGCATTGCGAGCACGCGTATCTATCCAGTTGCGCAAGGCCGTCCCGACCCTACTGATCACGATCCTGCTGACCGACTGGATATCGCGGTGGATGCCAATCCTGAGACTGGCCCTGCCCCAACATCTGTTGCAGCACCCGATACGTTTTCTTCTGACAAACAAGGAGCACCAACGCCGTGACACGCCCCACGCGTTATCTAGTCCGTATGGGCCTTTTCTTGGTCGTTATTGTGGGTCTTGCGTATGCGCTGCACCCGATGCTTATCCATGCCTTTATGGCCAATCCAGGACTTGATGGCACCATCATCGCCATCCTCCTGATTGGCGTTGCCTGGAACCTCCACCTCACGTTCCGCCTTTTCCCCGAAGTACGCTGGATTGAGTGCCTCCAACAAAATCGTTCTGGACTGAGCCTCCCTCCAGCGCCTCGCCTCCTCGCCCCCATGGCTCGCATCATCACAGCACGGCGGGAGCACAACGCGCATCTCTCTTTGTCATCCCAGACGACGAGTTCGCTCCTTGATAGTTTAGAAGCGCGTATGGATGAAGGCCGTGAAATCTCACGCTACATAACGCAACTTCTAGTCTTCCTCGGTCTGCTCGGCACGTTTTACGGTTTGCTTCTAACGGTGCGCTCGATCGCTGACGTTATTGGCGGCATGCCTTCCGGCGGGAGTGACCTCACCGCTATGTTCGACCATGTTAAAACGGGCTTAGTGCAGCCATTAGGTGGCATGTCGACAGCCTTCTCAGGCTCTATGTTTGGTCTTGCTGGTGCTCTCGTATTGGGCTTTTTAGACCTGACAACAGGCCAAGCGCAGACACGTTTCTTTAATGATATTGAGGAATGGTTTGCAGGAATTACACGCGTAGAAGGGGCGCCATCACGTCCCAGCGCCTCTTTGTCTGACCCAGCCGAACTCGCCACTCTGTCAGAAACGATGGAAACATGGCTCCCGCGCGTGCAGGACTTTATGCGCCTCACCACCGAGAACGTTTCACTGCTTCAGCAGAATATCTCGATGTTGCGCAAAAATGCTCATGACGCTGAAGAAAGCCGAGCTGCCATTCTGAACGCTCTCAAAGAGCTGACAAAAGCCGTCCGTGAGCAGCGCTATAATGACCCAGCAACCCCTCAAATTCTTCAGCAAATTGAACGCGAACTGACTGGCTTGCGTAGCGACTTACACCATGAACGCTCTCTGTCACGGGAGGACTAACCATGGCCCGGCGCAAACGCTCACAATCCAGCCTTAACGTCTGGCCCGGCTATGTTGACGCACTCTCGACCCTTCTTATGGTCGTCACGTTTGTGTTGCTCGTCTTTGTCGTTGGGCAACAATTTCTGTCCGTCGCAATGACACAACGTGAGCATACACTTGAAACACTCAAGCAAGAAGTTGGCCGTCTGGCCAACATGCTCTCTCTCAGCCAACAGCAAGCGAAGAACCTTAGCGCGAGCAATGCGGCTTTAACGAACGCTTATCACGCTAAAGAAGCCGCCCTTGCAACAGCACAATCCACCCTACAGGATAAAGAACGTCAACTTGCCGAAACCAATAGCTCTGCCAGCAGCTTGCAAACAGCACAATCTGGCGAAATCAGCTCCCTCTCTGCACAAGTTGCTGAACTCACCCGGCAGCTTCAGACCATCGCTGAAGCCCTAGATGTTGAAAGAAAAGAAGCACAAAGCAAAGATGAGCAGATTGCTGATTTAGATAAAAAGCTGAATCTCGCCCTAGCGGATAAAATCAATCAGCTCAAAAAATATCGCTCTGAGTTTTTTGGACGGCTGCATGACCTTCTCAAAAACCAATCTGGCATCACCGTTGTCGGGGATCGCTTTGTCTTCCAGTCCGAAATTCTCTTTCCACCCGGCAGTGCCGCTCTAAGTGAACAAGGCAGACAGCAAATCCGCACCCTTGCCCGCACGTTTCATGACGTGTCAGCCACGATTCCGACCGATATTCCGTGGATTTTACGTGTTGACGGCCATGCGGACAAACAGCCGATTCATACGGCCTTCCCCAGCAATTGGGAGCTCTCTTCAGCGCGTGCGATTACGGTGGTCAAAATGCTCATTGCTGAAGGGATCGACCCCCGTCATCTCGCCGCCACGGGTTTTTCAGACTTTCAACCTCTTGATTCCGGCAGTACAGCAGAAGCTTACGCCCATAATCGACGGATTGAGTTTCGCTTAACAGACCGTTAAAAAACGGACTCTTTCATTGCCATCAGCATGGCGTTAAGGCCTATCGCGCAAACGCCATGCTGACAGAGCTTTTAGAATCGCTTATATAGCCGCCATGACCGACACACCGCTTCACCTGATCCGCAATTTTTCGATCATTGCCCATATTGACCACGGCAAATCCACTCTCGCTGACCGGCTTATTGAAGCCTGTGGCGCTCTGACTGCTCGCGAGATGAAAGGTCAGGTGCTCGACTCTATGGAGCTTGAGCAAGAACGCGGCATTACCATTAAGGCCCAAACGGTGCGTCTGACCTATCCTGCCAAGGATGGGAACATATACACCTTAAACCTCATGGACACGCCCGGCCATGTAGACTTTGCTTATGAAGTCAGCCGCTCTCTAGCCGCTTGTGAAGGCTCCCTTCTAGTTGTCGATGCCTCCCAAGGGGTCGAAGCCCAAACTCTGGCCAATGTGTATCAAGCGATTGAAGCTGATCATGAGATTGTGCCTGTCCTGAACAAAATCGACCTTCCTGCGGCCGAGCCAGAGCGCGTACGCAACCAAATTGAAGACGTCGTGGGAATCCCCGCTGATGAAACGGTTGATATTAGCGCCAAAACCGGCCTGAATATTGAAGGCGTGCTGGAAGCGCTCGTCCACCGTCTTCCGCCACCGAAAGGGGATGCAGAAGCTCCCCTGCAAGCCCTTCTTGTGGATAGTTGGTATGACACCTATCTTGGCGTGATTACGCTTGTTCGCATTAAAGAAGGACGCGTCAAAAAGGGTGACCGCATCCGTATGATGCAGATGGGTGCGACATACCATGTCGATCAGGTTGGTGTGTTCCATCCAAAAATGACCCCCGTTGACTCATTGGGCCCTGGCGAGATCGGCTATATTAACGCCGCCATTAAAGCGGTGGCCGATTGTAATGTCGGGGATACGATCACCCTCGATAATCGCCCAGCAGAGAAAGCTCTTCCCGGCTTTAAGCCCTCTGTGCCTGTTGTGTGGTGCGGCCTCTTTCCTATTAACGCTGATGATTTCGAAAAGCTGCGCAACAGCCTTGCCAAGCTGCGCCTCAATGATGCGTCCTTCCATTTTGAAGCTGAAACTTCAGCGGCTCTTGGCTTTGGATTCCGTTGTGGCTTCCTCGGGCTGCTGCATCTTGAGATCATCCAAGAACGCCTCTCGCGTGAGTTTAACCTCGATCTTATCGCGACTGCGCCTTCTGTGGTGTATAAACTCCACCATGCTAATGGCACAGTAGAGGAGCTCCATAACCCTGCTGATATGCCTGACCTCTCCCAGGTTGCGCATATTGAAGAACCTTGGATCAAAGCCTCCATCATGGTTCAAGATGATTATCTCGGCCCTGTGCTTACACTCTGCACAGAACGCCGTGGTGTTCAGCTCGACCTCACTTATGTGGGCAATCGCGCAATGGCCGTCTATCGCCTGCCACTCAATGAAGTGGTGTTCGATTTCTATGACCGCCTTAAATCCCTCTCACGCGGTTATGCGTCGTTTGACTACCAAATGGACGGCTACGAAGAGAGCAACCTTGTGCGCATCTCTATCCTCGTTAATCACGAGCCTGTTGACGCACTTTCCTTCGTTGCCCATCGCTCCGCTGCCGAAACGCGCGGGCGCGCTATTTGTGCGAAGCTGAAGGAGCTCATTCCACGTCAGCTCTTTAAGATCGCCATTCAGGCCTCCATTGGCTCCAAAGTCATCGCGCGTGAAACATTGGGCGCAATGTCCAAGGACGTGACGGCGAAATGCTATGGTGGTGACATCTCCCGTAAGCGAAAGCTGCTTGATAAGCAGAAGGAAGGGAAGAAGCGGATGCGCCAATTCGGCAAAGTCGAAATTCCACAAAGTGCCTTCCTCGCTGCCCTGAAGATGGACTAACTCTATGCCCCGTACCGCCGCTCTTTTGTGCGTCCAAAATGCAGCCTCATCTCTCGGCTGGTGGATTGCCCATCATGTGGCGGTCGGGTTCTCAACATTGTTGATCTGTGATGACCACTCCATGGATGGAAGCTGGGACATCATCACGCAAGCAGCGCAGCATTACGACATCCGTTACTCCCGCACTGATACAACCGTAACAGACGACTACACGCGCCGTCAGGCTGCGATGGTCTCCCTCGCTCATCAAGAGCGCGCTGATCTGGAGTGGATCCTTCCGCTCAGTCCTGATGAATATATGATGCCAGAGACAGAGTCTGTTTCGGCCTTCTTCGATACGGTTCAACAACATCTCGGCACGGAACGTTTTAACGCCACAACAGCCATCCCACTTAATTGGTGCCTGTGTGGAATGAACGGCCTCCCCTCTTTTGAAACAATAGACCAGCCCTCCCCGCGTGCGCTCTATACACGTCACGCCCCACATGATTTTCCAGACCATCGCGTCACACGATCATTTTTCCGTCCTCAAGACCTCACGGATCAACTACCCGATCCATTCATTCACTGCTCTTCAGCGCCCGATTGGACATTTGGCCGCATTATCCATGACGCTGCGGCCTCCAGCCCGCATCTAGCGGCACGTGATTATTATGACCGTAATGATGTGCTCTATCAGGACGGAAGACGCTTTTTACATGCCAGCCAAAATCACGCCGCGACTATTTTTCAAACTGTTTTACTTCACCAAACACGGCAGCTACGCCAACAACCCTATACGACACAGTCGGCGCATAAGGCAGAATCCCTCACACTTGAGCAGCATTATATTGGGTCTCTTGAGCGCTTCTTGGTCGTTGACTATCAAACATATCGCGTCAGATGGCAGAATCGTACGGCATATTGTGCCAATCGTGAAACACGCCTCTGCCTTGCCGCTGCCGCTGCGACAGATGTGGATAAAAAGACGTATAAAGCGTGGCTCTATACTGAAAATCCACTGCCTCTTTCCTACCTTCCTCTCAATGCAGAGGTACAACGCTTTAGCCACCTCTCCGACGTCATTCCCCTCACCGTGACGCGTCATTCAGACGGAGCGGAACTGTCTCTGGTCCATGAGCCTGAGAAGATAACGCTCCACGGCCAAAGCCTCTTTCCACTCTTCCCCGTTCCGCATAATACGCCAGAGAACGCTCCATTTCGTGCCCTTCAACATTTAATACAGCATGGTTTATCTGCCCATGCAGTGCGAAAGGCGCTCAACTCTATGGCATGGAACGCACCATCTGCTCTTGCCGCCATCTGTGCTCACCTCCCCTACGAGGAGGCCTCACAGCTCCTCACGCCACTTTTACTGCGTCTTTTGCAAAAAGATCCCGCCTAATCTCTCCCTTTTGAACGCTGGAGTAGCTGAGTGTTGCCCGCCCTCCTTGACCGCTATTTTCATATTTCTCGTCGTGGTTCGACCATAGGACGTGAGATCATTGCTGGCCTTACCATCTTTGGAGCCATGGCCTATATCGTAGCGGTCAACCCCGCCATCTTAGCCTCTACAGGGCTCGCTCGACACGATATGGTCATGACCACCATCGCAGGTGCGGTGGCTGGAACGCTTATTATGGCACTCTGGGCACGCCTTCCCATCGCTCTTGCCCCTGCCATGAGCAGTAATGTGCTCTTCGCACAAGTAATCGTACAGCAAGCCCATGTACGTCCCACAACGGCCTTTACCGTCGTTTTCTTCAGTGGTCTCTGCTTTACAGTTCTGTCGCTGACACGGGTTCGACAAAAAATTATTAAAGGCTTCCCCCCTGCTATTATCCTTGGGATTCAGATCGCTATCGGAGCATTTATTGCCCGCATTGGCCTTCTATCAGCAGGAATTGCCATCCCATCACCTATGGGGTTAAGCTTCGCCCCGTTGTCTCATCCCAGCGTTGTTCTTGCCTTAGCTGGCATTTTCCTCTGTGCCCTCCTCAGCGTCCTGCGCGTGCCAGCAGCACTCCTACTGACCATTGTCATCCTCACTCTTGCTGGTATTTTTGTGCCAGACGCCTCTCACCATCCCATCACCACCATCCCAGCCCATATTATCGACTGGCCTCATTATCCAACGTCCCTTCTCTTCCCCTTCGACTTCCACGATTTCTTTAACCATCTCGGCCTTCTGCTCCCCATCACGCTTTACGTTTTGTTAAGCGACTTTTTTGATGCAACAGGCACTATGATGAGTGTCACACATCGCGCCGGCCTTAGTGGAACAGCCGAACATCCAGACCTCGACCACCGCGCCTTTGCCTCCGATGGAGCGGCCAGTGTTGTCGGTGCTGTTTTAGGCACCTGCACTGTCTCCGCTTATCTTGAAAGTCTTGCAGGGGCAGAAGCAGGCGGACGCACAGGGCTCAGCGCTCTTATTGTCGCGCTTTTATTCGCGCTTTCGTGCATTTTTTGGCCTCTTCTTACCTGCATCCCAGCGCTTGCAACCGCACCGGTTCTTGTTCTCGTTGGGCTTGGCATGCTGGGGTCTCTCACCCGTTTACCAGCAACATTAGAGGAGTCGATTACACCGCTCTTCATGCTGCTTATTGCTGTCATTACAGGCAATTTCATGCTCAGTCTTACCTGCGGTATGCTTCTTTACACAGGTGTTGCTCTTGTATTGCGTCGCTTTAATCGTATCACCCCCATTATTATCGGGTTAGACGTCGCGTTTATTTGCTACATGTTCTTGCAAAGCCGTTTGTAATGGAATGCCCAAAAGCTCCTGCCGAACTTGATGTGCGAGGCCTTTCTTGCCCAATGCCTCTACTCAAAACACATCAACGCATGCGCAGCATGAACGCGGGAGATGTCATCCATGTTCTCTCGGATGATCCGACGAGCTTACGTGACATTCCTGCCTGGTGCCATAAAATGGGCCATCTTTTAGTAGAGACTAAGAGATTGACTGAAGGCATATCCTTCACAATCCAACATCACGCGTAATCACGATGAGAGCCATACACATTGATTGAGTACTAAAGTGCTTTACACACCCATTGTTTGCCTATCATGGGTAGAAAAAAACTGATTTCCCCTGTAAAGCCGTATTAGTTTCATGACCTGAATCTCAGCTGGATAGTTCATGCCCAACCACAGCACCTCCTCTTCTTCCACGGCCCTTGAGCAGCTCTCATTTGAAGACGCCCTCTCGGAATTAGAGCAGATCGTTCGCGCCCTAGAAAATGGGCAGATGAAACTTGAAGAAGCCATCACGGCCTATGAGCGCGGTGCTGCGCTGCGTCGTCATTGTGAATTACGCTTGGGAGAAGCTGAAATGAGGGTCAAGGCCATTGTGCAACATGCCGATGGCTCTATTCACCAAGATGATATATCATCTGCCGCCGCGCCCAATAGCCGTGAGGAACCATCTCGATGACCGATAGCCGCCCTCTTCCCCTCAAGGAAGCCCTTGCTCAGGCTTGTCGTGAGATTGAACAAAGCATTGACCGCTTGCTCCCCCCCGTATCAGGCGATGAATCCCTCCTCATCGACGCTATGCGGTACGCGGCCCTCAATGGTGGCAAGCGGCTACGTGGCTTCCTTGTGCTTGAAACAGCCGCTTTGTTTGGGGCCGACCATGATGCCGCCTTGCGTGTCGCTGCTTCGGTAGAATTTTTGCACGCTTACTCCCTCGTGCATGATGATCTTCCTGCTATGGATGACGACGACCTCCGTCGAGGCAAGCCCTCTACGCATAAGAAATTTAATGAAGCTTTTGCGATCCTCGCTGGGGATGCATTGCAGACTCGGGCTTTTGAAGTCCTTCTCGAACCAGCCACACAGGCTGATCCTACTATTCGCGCTCACCTCGCTCTTGCTCTAGCCCAGGCCTCCGGCGCCGCAGGGATGGTTGGCGGCCAAGTGATTGATATCCGAGGGGAAGGACGCGCTCTCCCCTTGGAGCAAGTGCAACGCCTTCACGCTTTAAAGACAGGTGCCCTTATTCGCTATGCCGCTGAGGCTGGTGCTATTTTGGGTGGTGCAGCCGAAAACGATCCACGCCGTCTCGCTATCCGCGCTTATGGTGACGACCTTGGCACGGCTTTCCAAGTAGCCGATGATGTCCTCGACAGCACCGCCAGCACAGAAGAGCTTGGTAAGACCGCCGGAAAAGACGAAGACGCCAGTAAATCAAATTATGTCTCGCTTCTTGGCATTGATGGTGCCCGCGCTGAAGCGCGCCGTTTAAGCACACAAGCACGCGACGCCCTTTCCTCATTTGGCCCACGAGCCGAAACTCTCCGCTCCCTTGCGGATTATTTTGTTGAACGCAGGAGCTGATCGCCACATGAGCACTTCTCACTCTTCTATTCCGACATACGGACAATTCCCAACACTTGACCAGGTAACGATTCCCTCAGATTTACGAAATTTTTCGACTGAGCAACTCACAAACCTCGCCAATGAACTCCGCTCCGAAACTGTTGATGCCGTTTCAACAACAGGGGGGCATCTTGGCCCCTCTCTTGGGGTTGTTGAGCTTACCGTTGCGCTCCATGCCGTTTTCAACACACCTGATGATCGCATTATCTGGGATGTTGGCCATCAAGCCTACCCGCATAAAATCCTAACAGGACGCCGCGACCGTATTCGCACGTTGCGACAACCCGGCGGGCTCTCTGGTTTCACACGGCGTGCTGAAAGCCCTTACGACCCCTTTGGGGCTGCCCATTCATCTACGTCTATCTCCGCAGGGCTGGGCATGTCTGTTGCCCATCATCTCCGTGCTGAAAAAGACCCTAGCTATAAAGAACGTAACGTCGTTTCGATCATCGGTGATGGCTCTATCTCCGCAGGAATGGCGTATGAAGCGTTAAACAATGCCGGTGCAATCGGGGCTGGGGCCGAACGTCTCATTGTCATTCTCAATGATAATGAGATGTCGATTGCCCCACCTGTGGGGGCGATGTCCAACTACCTAACGCGTTTGATGTCATCGCGGCGCTTCCTGACCCTGCGTGACCTTGCGGGCAAGCTCGCTAAACGCTTGCCTTCCCGCATTGAGCGTACCGCTAAAAGAGCGGAAGAATATGCTCGTGGTATGATCACAGGTGGCACCCTCTTTGAGGAGATGGGCTTTTATTATGTTGGCCCCGTTGACGGGCATGACATGAACCAGCTCGTACCCATCCTCCGTAATCTTCGTGATGCCGAGAATAATGGGCCTGTCCTGCTCCATGTCATCACAGAAAAAGGCCGCGGGTATAAGCCAGCTGAAAATTCTGGTGATAAATATCACGCCGTCAGTAAATTTGATGTTGAAACCGGCAAGCAGAAGAAAGGGCCTTCTGGCCCTCCAAGCTACACCACAGTATTTGCGCGTGAGCTGCTCCACCGTGCCGACCAAGATGATAGCGTTGTCTCCATCACCGCCGCGATGCCTTCCGGCACAGGTCTGACAGAAATCGCCCAAAAGCACCCCAAGCGCTGCTTTGATGTCGGCATTGCTGAGCAACATGCTGTGACCTTTGCCGCCGGTCTTGCCTCTGAGGGGATGCGTCCTTTTTGCGCGATTTACTCAACCTTCCTTCAGCGAGCCTTTGACCAGGTTATGCATGATGTAGCACTGCAAAATCTGCCTGTGCGTTTTGCCGTTGATCGTGCCGGTTTTGTCGGAGCCGATGGCGCCACCCATGCTGGGTCTTTCGACCTCAACTATCTATGTTGCTTACCCAACATGACGGTCATGGCACCGGCTGACGAAGTTGAATTGCTTCATATGACAGCCACTGCTTGGGCCCATGATAGCGGCCCTATTGCCATGCGCTACCCGCGTGGTTCAGGCCGCGGGCTGGAACTCCCTGATGAGGGAACAGCTCTGGAAATCGGTAAAGGCCGTATTATTCACGATAGTGACGGTGAAGGCGTTGCTATTCTCACTCTCGGGCCACGCCTCTACGAGGCTCTTGAAGCCGCTAAAACGCTCACCGCTCAGGGCATCCCTGTCACTGTTGCCGATGCTCGTTTTGCTAAACCTTTGGATACGGAGCTTGTTGAGAAACTCGCTAAGCAGCACCGTGTCTTCATTACAATTGAGGAAGGCGCCCCCGGTGGGTTTAGCTCACAAGTCGTGCAATGTCTCACCAGCTCTACATTATTAGACCGCTTGGCTTTCCGTCCCATGGCTTTCCCAGATGCATGGCTCGACCATAACACGCCTGAGGCGCAATATGAGGAAGCGGCCTTAACGGCCCCCCATATCGTCAAAACAGCGCAAGATGCATTGAAAGTAAAGGCTGCTCAGTAATGGCTAAGAGGCGTGCTGATCAGCTCCTCGTTGAACGCGGACTTGTTGAGAGCCGCACACGTGCTCAGGCATTAATTATGGCGGGGCTCGTCTATTCGGGCCCCCACGCTGACAAGCCGGTTAAAAAAGCGGGGGATCAAATCCCTGAGGATAAGCTTCTGACCCTCAAAGGTCAGGATCACCCTTGGGTCTCACGCGGCGGCTTAAAGCTCGCTCATGCGTTAGAAGAGTTTCCTTTACAGGTTGCAGACGCTATCGCTGTGGACGTTGGCGCCTCTACAGGAGGCTTTACCGACGTTCTCCTCCATCATGGCGCACGGAAGGTCTACGCCGTTGATGTTGGACATGGCCAGCTTGCATGGAAGTTACGCTCTGATGAGCGCGTCGTTGTGCTTGAAAAAACCAATGCTCGCCATCTGACAACGGAGCAGATCCCAGAATCTCCTTCGATCATCGTGTGTGACGCAAGTTTTATTGGCCTCCGCACCGTTCTCCCCGCCGCTATGGAACTCGCAGCGTCAGGAGCCTGGATGGTAGCGCTGATCAAACCGCAGTTTGAAGCAGGCCGCGCGGATATCGGCCCCAAAGGGGTTGTGCGCGATCCTGCCGTTCATGAGCGCGTTTGTGAGGAAATTCGCTCATGGTTGACCTCTCTGCCCGACTGGACTGTTCTTGGTCTCACCAAAAGTCCGATCACTGGGCCTGAGGGGAATGTAGAATTCCTCATTGTCGCTCGTAAAAGTTAAGGGCCCAAGCTGGATTTTATAAACCCAGCACTTCCATATCTGGAAAATCCTCTGGACGACTTTCTCCAGACCAGCATAACACACGTTCCTCTTCCAGAATTTGCACGTCATTGATGCTGGCATGGCGGCTGCTCATTTGCCCGTTAGGCGCAAACTGCCAGTTCTCATTACCGTAAGAACGCCACCATTGCCCAGCCTGATCCTGCCACTCATAGGCAAAACGCACAGCGATGCGGTTTTCGTGAAAAGCCCAAAGGGACTTTATCAACCGATAATGCCGCTCTTTCTGCCATTTCTGGGTTAGAAACTGCACAATGTCCTCGCGACCGTTCACAAACTGATCACGATTACGCCAGCGTGAATCTAATGTATAAGCCTGCGCAACACGCTCAGGATCACGACTATTCCACGCATCCTCGGCAAGCCTCACCTTCTGTGAGGCTGTGTCACGCGTAAAGGGAGGCTTGGGTGGAAATAGAGACATCACTGTTCACCTTTCACTGACGACACTTCATTTACCAGTGAGAGACCTTTTCCCTCTTAAAGCAATTCTTTTTTCTTTTTCTGAAATTCTTCTTCCGTCAAAATACCTTGATCACGTAATTTCCCTAATTTCTCAATTTTTTCCAAATTGTCTGATGAAAAAGAATTATTAAACTGTGCACAACTATCCCCCCATTGAGGTTCTTCACCTGCCTTAGGATTGGGTCCAAAACGGTTTGTTTGTGGGTCACTATCCAGGCAATAAAAAACTAAGTTTACAACAGGTAAAAGCATCCACCAGCCCGAGTGATTACTATCGTGCAGCCGTCGTGCATTCACAGACAAATTAGGGATGATCATCGCAAGATGATATATCGCACTCACAATTTGAACGGCATCAATAAGCAGGATATTCTTAGACTCATGCACTATAAAAGCAGAACCTGTTAAAGAAAAGGAAATCAAATAGTAGCAGAGATTGAAATACCAGAACTCGCGCCTCCTCGTACGACCTTTAAAATGAGCGTAATGACGCAGCGCTAGCACAAAACAATAAAATGGGTTACTCGTTTCCATCGAGTTTATCCTTTCATACAATATATCTCTTTATTATCTCAAAAAAATAAAGAGATATATTGTATACGCTACAAAATCTTTCTTTTCTGCTCCTGAAACTCTTCCTCTGTTATAATACCCTTCTCCCTTAATCGTCCCAACTTCTCCAAAAAATCCAAAGAGCCATGTGTCAGTGGTACGACTGGCATTACCGGTTCCATCTCCATATGTTGACTGTTTCCTATAGAAGATGTGCCCATAGGCTTTGGCGTAAAATCAAAACGATTATCTGAATCATTACCTCGACGGCACAATAAAACCAAATTGTAACCAGGAACCCACATCCACCAACTTTTGTGATTTGTATCATGTAAGCGTCTAACAGTAACCGCGATCCTTGGAATGAAGAAAAATGCACAAGTCGCACAATAAATAAGAAAAACAATACCAACAAAAAGATTTATTAAATCACTTTTTGTATTATATACATCGAAAAAATAATATGCAATGGCAATAATTAAGTATTGTGCAATTAATATACACTAAAGGATAACAATAAAACTCCAATACTCTTTTCGAGTTGCTCGACCATTTAAATCAGCATATTTTTTTAATGCATACAAAAAACACTGCCACATATTCTTGTCTTCCATTACCATATCCTTCCATTCTATGTTCTGCTAATTCGGGAACCTAAAATGTTCTTCACACCTACCAAAGCAACATTTTCTTTTACTCTTAACACTCTTATGCGCTCAAACTGACTTGTTCTTTTAAACCATCCCCAAATAGCCTAAAGGCCCATCCGTCTCTGTATTTATGCTCTATCCTCATTTAATGACAACGATACACTTAAACACAGCATCAACGTCACCATCATGAAGAACCATCACAACATTCATATCTCCGGCCAAGGACCTCATATTAAGAGGCAATTTTCTAGTTTTTCCTACCCTACCATGCTATGAGCCGCGCCTATGACACATCCGGTTCCATCAACATCTAAAAACTCCCCAGAAGCTGCAGCCCTGAATGAAGCAGAACGCCAACGCATTCAGGCTAAGTCGGCTCTTTTTGCTCCTCCTCCCGCCACAACGGACGATGGACGTAAAGAGCTTGTCGGTCTCTCCCGCGAAGAGCTTACTCAAGAGCTCGTCGCCATTGGTGAAAAGCCTTTCCGTGCAAAACAAGTCTGGCATTGGATTTACCACCAAGGGGCAACAGACTTTTCAGCGATGAGCAGCATCGCCAAGCCACTGCAAGCCAAGCTCGCTCAACATTTTGTGGTGAGCCGTCCCGGTATTGTGACTGAGCAAACCTCCAAAGACGAAACACGCAAGTTCCTCTTCCGCTTCCGCGATGGGCAAGAGGCTGAAACAGTTTATATCCCAGACCGTCGTGAGGAACGCGGCGCCGTATGCATCTCCTCCCAAGTTGGCTGCACCCTCTCCTGCTCGTTTTGCCATACAGGCACACAGAAGCTCGTGCGTAATCTTGGAGCGGCCGAAATCGTAGGGCAATTTATGGCAGCTCGCGATAGCTACAACGAATGGCCAAGCCCTAAAGACGGCACCACACGTCTCCTGTCCACGATCGTACTCATGGGCATGGGAGAGCCATTCTATAACTACGACAATGTAGCCAAGGCCATGAAGATTATCATGGATGGTGAAGGGATCGCCCTTTCGCGGCGGCGGATTACGCTCTCGACCTCTGGGGTCGTGCCCATGATGGATCGCTGTGGGGAAGAACTTGGGATCAATCTTGCAATCTCCCTCCACGCTGTGCGCAATGAGCTACGAGATCAGCTCGTGCCACTCAATCGTAAATATCCGATTGAAGAGCTGATGGCCGCATGCCGCCGTTACCCGGCCGCATCGAACTCACGGCGGATCACTTTTGAATATATTATGATCCGTGGCGTTAATGATAGCGATGAGGAAGCACGTGAGCTTGTGCGTCTTTTAGACGGTATTCACGCCAAAGTGAATCTCATTCCATTCAACCCATGGCCCGGCTCTGACTATCGCCCGTCAACGCGAGAACGCTTGGCAAGCTTTGCTCAAATTGTCATGGATGCAGGCTATTCTGCGCCAATCCGTATGCCACGCGGTAAAGATATTCTTGCTGCATGTGGTCAGCTCAAAACACAAAGTGAGCGCAAGCGTCGGCTTGAGCAAGCGCTTGCAGAGAATGACCTATAGCCCTTTGCTCTAGTCGCTCGGTCCTCCAGATGCTACAAGGTTGCCTACAAAAACGATCATAACACTCCCTGAGAGGACCGAATTTATTATGGGCAGCTCCTCAGACGTCAAAAAAGTCGTCCTGGCTTATTCAGGTGGACTCGATACGTCCGTTATTCTCCGTTGGCTTCAACAGCATTATGGCTGCGAGGTTGTCACCTTTACGGCCGACCTCGGCCAAGGAGAAGAGCTTGAACCCGCACGCCGCAAAGCCGAGCAGTTCGGGGTTAAAGAGATTTTCGTTGAAGATCTGCGCGAAGAATTCGTAAAAGACTACGTCTTCCCGATGTTCCGCGCTAATACGCTTTATGAAGGCCAGTATTTGCTGGGTACCTCTATTGCACGCCCGCTTATTTCAAAACGTCAAATTGAAATTGCCGAAGCCGTTGGTGCTGACGCTGTCGCACATGGCGCAACAGGTAAAGGCAATGACCAAGTTCGTTTCGAACTTTCCTATTACGCGCTAAAACCTGATGTGAAGGTGATTGCCCCTTGGCGTGAATGGGATCTCAACTCCCGCACCAAGCTGCTGGACTTTGCTGAGAAGAACCAAATTCCCGTTACCAAAGACAAGCGCGGTGAGGCCCCCTTCTCTGTTGATGCAAACCTATTGCATTCTTCTTCTGAAGGTAAAATCCTTGAAGACCCCGCTGTTGCACCAGATGAGATCGTCTTCCAGCGTACCATCTCACCTGAAGCAGCTCCAGACAAAGCCACCGAAATCACCATCGACTTCAAACATGGCGACCCTGTAGCCCTAAACGGTGAGGAGCTTTCCCCTGCTACGCTTCTCACGCGCCTCAATGCCCTGGGTCGTGACAACGGTATTGGCCGTCTTGATATTGTCGAGAACCGCTTTGTTGGCATGAAATCACGTGGGATTTACGAAACCCCGGGTGGCACAATTCTTCTCCATGCCCACCGTTCCATGGAAACCATTACATTGGATCGTGAAGCAGGCCATCTCAAAGACAGCATCATGCCGCGTTATGCTGAGCTGATCTATAATGGCTTGTGGTTCTCCCCCGAGCGTCACATGCTGCAAGCATTGATTGATAGCAGCCAAAACTCCGTAACAGGCCGTGTCCGCATGAAGCTGTATAAAGGCAATGTGGTGTGCGTCGGTCGCGAAAGTCCGAACAGCCTGTATGACGCTCGCGTTGTTACGTTTGAGGACGACGAAGGTGCCTACAATCAGGTCGATGCTCAAGGCTTTATCCGCCTCAATGCCCTGCGTTTGCGCCTTGGTGCGAACATTGGTCGCCGGGGTGGCTCAACCTAAAACGGCGTTCCTTATGTCGTGAACATCATGGGAAGAAACATCATGCGCCGCTCTTTACGTTTATCGCTATCGCTCCTCCCTGCCATGACACTTGCTAGCCTCATCGGGCTAGCAGGATGTTCTGGAGATGGAAACAAACCAGAGCTCACCCCAGCCCAATTCATGGCGCAGGTTTATCGCACGCCTCAGGTGCACAAATTACCCAATGGATTGGCCTATAAGGTCATCAAATCCGGCCCAAAAAATGGGGGAACCCCCCATCGTGGCAGTATGATGATGATCATTTATGAAGGCCGTCTCCCCGATGGCAGCATCTTTGATGCCTCTGAGATGCACACGGGAGCTGCCTATATGGAAATGCCACTGGACGGGGTGATTGAGGGATGGATGCAAGGTCTCCCCCTCATGCATGTAGGCGATACGTGGGAACTGTACGTGCCGCCTAAGCTTGGCTATGGCAATCGTTCTCTTGGTGTTATTCCACCCAATAGCCCGCTGATCTTCAAGATCCAACTTCTGGGTGTTGAAGAAGGAGAAGGCCCATAATGCGTCTTCTCCTGTCTGTTACGCTCACGCGTTAACTCGTATACCTACCGTCTCTTCTTTATACAGAAGAGGCGGTTTTTCTTATTGTCTTTCGCTCATGAGGCCAGTGCATGCAACGCGTTTTTTCGGGCATTCAGCCAACGGGAATTCCTCATCTCGGTAATTATCTTGGGGCAATCCGCAATTGGGTTACACTCCAAAAAGACCATGATTGTTTTTTCTGTCTGGTCGATATGCACACGCTCACTATGCCTTGGACACCACAGGCCCTGCGTGAACAAACATTGGGAAGCACCGCCTGCCTTCTCGCTTCCGGCATTGACCCAACACGTCTTTACAATCAGTCCGCTGTGAGCGCACATGCGCGTCTTGGCTGGATTTTTGACTGCGTGTCACGTCTTGGTTGGCTCAACCGAATGACACAATTTAAGGACAAAGCCGGCAAACATCGTGAAAACCATTCGGCCGGACTTTACGTTTACCCGAACCTGATGGCAGCCGATATTCTGGCCTTTCATGCAACGCGTGTTCCCGTTGGGGATGACCAGCGACAGCATCTTGAGCTGGCTAATGACATCGCGCAAAAATTCAACCACGATATGGGCGTCGACTTCTTCCCTCATATCGACCCTCTTATCCCCCCTCATGCAGCACGTGTGATGAGCCTGCGTGACGGAAACAAGAAAATGTCTAAATCAGACCCTTCAGCTCAGAGCCGCCTTGTTCTGACTGATACAGCTGATGAGATTGCCCAGAAAATTCGTCGCGCTAAAACAGACCCCGATGCACTTCCTAGTGAAGAAGCTGGTCTAGAAGGACGGCCCGAAGCCAAAAATCTCCTCACTATTTATGCAGCGATGACCGACACCACACTTAGTGATGTTTTAGCATCTTTTGGCGGGCAAGGTTTTGGGAGCTTCAAGTCAGCATTAGCTGATATGCTCGTTGAAAAGCTTGCTCCTGTTGCTCATGAAACGCGTCAGTTACTCAACAACGAAGACCATCTTCTGCACGTTCTACGCACGGGAGCAGAGCGCGCACGCTCCGTATCGGAACCGATCGTGAGCGAAGCCGAACGTCTTGTCGGGTTCTTACGCTAAAAGTCGCTTAATGCTCTCTTAAAGCCGAAAGGGGTGTATTGAGCAGCTCAATCACCTCTTCGGCTGCGGCATCAGACGGGGTGCGGCCTCCCGTTGGTGCCAATTTCTCCAAAACAACCGTATAAGCCTCACGTTGCGCCTTCGCCTTTTCTGGATTATCCATCAATTCCTTGACGGTTTGTGCAAGGCATTGCGGCGTACAACGCTCCTGAAGCAATTCAGGCACAACCTCACGCCCTGCAAGCAAATTCACCATCGCCACATAAGGCACCTTGAGAAGACGTCGCGCGATAAACGCAGATATCGGATTTACCCGATATGTCACGGCCATCGGCACATAGGCCATCGCAAGCTCAAGCGTTGAGGTGCCTGATTTCGTTAACGCGCAATCAGCAGCTGCAAAGGCATCGTGCTTATCATGAAGGTCTGTCACAATAATGGGCTGACATTCCCAAGACCCGAGCATTTTTCGCACTAAGGGAGCCATAAGAGGTGTTGCAGGCACAACCACACAAAGATTGGGGTAATGAGTGTGCAGCTGCGTCACCATCTTGCGAAAAACCGGCATAAGTCGTGGAATTTCAGAACGACGGCTTCCCGGCATCAGCAGCAAAACCTTGCTTCCAGACGCCACATCGTGACGCATATAAAAGCGCTCGGCCACACCATGCGTCACCCCTGACTGCAAGACCGGATGCCCAACAAACCGTCCTTCAAAGCCACGCTGCGCAAACCATTCTGGCTCGAAAGGGAAAAGACACAGCAGCCGATCCCATAGCCCTTTATAATGACGTAAGCGCTTTTCACGCCACGCCCAAACCTGCGGCGCAACATAATGCAACCGCCTCATCCCCAGCGGGGCAATACGGCGTAAGAGACGAAACGCAAAGCCGGGACTATCAATCGTAATGACGAGATCTGGCCGACGCAGCTCAATATCCTGCTCGGCCTCCAACAAACGCTGCGATAGCGCTTTAAGCCGTGGAATAATCTCCACAAAGCCCATGATAGAAAGCTCACGCATGGGGAAAAGGCTGCGCAGCCCAAGCGCTTCCATCCGCCCGCCTCCAAGACCCGCAAAAACGAGGCTCGGATCATGACGATGGAGCGCTTGCATCAAACGGGCCCCGATCACATCGCCGCTCGCCTCACCAGCCAAAATCCAGATGACGCGGCCATGATGGTGCAACGGCACCTGTCCCTTCACAGGAACCATATGCACCATAAGCCTGTCCTCCTCTTTCGTTTAGCGACGCAATGTTGCGCCCGTTGCCTTCTGAACGGCCGCTTCAACCGCTTGCGTTAAGCGCTCAAGCTGCTCTTCCTTCAGGCTTTCTTGGTGAGGCTGTAAGGTTACTTCAACCCCTAAGGAACGATGACCTTCTGGCAGACTGCCCCCTTCAAAAATATCAAACAGGCGTACATCGTCGATCAACTTACGGTCAGCCCCTCGCACAGCACGGAGCACATCCTGCACGACCACATCAGCAGACGCCACAAAGGCAAAGTCACGACGCACAGGCTGCAATGCAGAAAGAGCAGGCGCAGCTTTACGCTTTTTCTTAGGCAATGGCACCTTGTCTGGGAACAGTTCAAACAACGCTACCGTGCCGGAAAGACCGAAATGACGCGCAACACGCGGGTGAAGCTCACCAAAGCGTCCCAAAATTTGCTTAGGCCCTTGGCGTAACTGCCCCGAACGCCCCGGATGATAATAGGAAGGCGCATCTGCTGTTGTATTAAGGGAGGCTTCAGGCACATTCAGCTCACCAAGAGCGGCCACGAGATCAGCCTTTGCATCCATCCAGCTTGGCTCTTCTGCGCGATGACCCGGTGCACGAGCTGTCACACCACCACGAATACCCGCAAGCACCATATGCGCCCCTGCTTGCCCAAAACACGGGCCAAGCTCAAAGAAGGCACCATCCCCAACAACGCCAAACCCATGAGCAAGGTTGCGGCCAAGCGCTCGCAGAAGGTTAATCAACGGTGTTGGACGCAGCTGATTAAGGTCTGTTGCAATGGGATTAAGCAGACGTTCACTTTCTCTGACCTCGTCAAAGACAGCAGCATCATGATCAGAAACAAAGGAGAAACCAACCGTCTCCATCATGCCACGGCTAGCACACAGACGACGCAACAAACCGCCCCGCGCTTGACGTGGCGTCAACGCAGGAGCTGGCACCATCGTTTCTCGCGGGAGGGCTGCCATTGGTACGGCATCAAGCCCACGGAGGCGCAGCACCTCCTCAATGAGATCAGCTTCAGCCTCAATCTCTACAACTGTCGCCGCTGCTGCTTTTGCTTTCTCTGCAGGCAAACTCGACGCTTGGTCTAAGACCTGACCAGAGGCCACATCATTGCGCCATGACGGCACCGCGAAAACGGCCTTTTCGTCTGTCTGTTCTGTGAGCGTGAAGCCCAAAGTCTCCAACAGCTCAATAGCCTCTTGAGCTGAGAGATCGACGCCACCAAAGCTCTTCAACCGTTTAAAGCGCAAGCTTGCCGTGCGCTGCCATGCTGGCTCATCGCCGAGCTGGGTGACCTCGCTCGCCTCACCACCGCACAGTTCGATAATCAACGCAGTTGCTGCATCCAAGCCTGGGCGTACGAGAGCGGGGTCAACCCCCCGCTCAAACCGGTAGCGTGCATCGGTCTGAATCCCAAGACGACGCCCCGTCAGAGCAATCTGCACGGCATCAAACAACGCTGATTCAACGAACACATCGGTTGTGTTCTCATCAACAGCGCTCTGCTCTCCACCAATAATCCCAGCGAGAGACTGCACACCATGACCATCCACGATGACCAGATCATCCGTGCCAAGAACATGCTCCTGCCCATCAAGCGCGTGGAAAGTCTCTCGCCCAGCCTGCATCAGCTGAAGCGTATCTCCTGAGATTTTCTGGGCATCAAAAACATGCAACGGACGCCCCAGCGCCACCATGAGATAATTCGTTACATCCACTAGGGCTGATTGTGGTCGAATTCCTACCGCTTCCAAACGACGCTTTAACCAGTCAGGGCTCGGGCCATTCTTTACGCCACGGATCAATCGCCCAACAATGTAAGGGCACGCCGTCTGCTCACCCTGCCAGCTGATCCTGCTCGGCCCATTGCCTGTAATCTCATCAATGACCAGCGGCTTCAATGTTCCAAGACCAGCAGCCGCGAGGTCACGCGCAATACCGCGCACACTAAGCGCATCACCACGGTTTGGCGTAATGGCAATATCAATGACGGGATCATCAAGCTGCGCAAAGTGCACATAATCATGACCAATGGGAGCCTCCTGCGGAAGCTCACCAATACCGTCGCTTTCTTCCCCAATACCCAGCTCACGCAGAGAGCACAGCATGCCCCCACTGACCTGACCGCGGATCTTACCCGCTTTAATGGTCATATCACTCCCGGGGATATAGGTACCCGGGGGAGCAAAAATCACATTAAGACCTGTGCGTGCATTGGGTGCCCCACACACGACCTGAACTTCTTCAAACCCCTCCCCAGCATTTACACGGCAAATCTGCAGCCGGTCTGCATCAGGATGAGGCAGCGCCTCCATAATGGTCGCGACACGAAAGCCAGAAAGGCGTTTGGACGGGTCGTCAACCTCTTCAACTTCCAATCCAATTCTGTTGAGAGTGGCGCAAATCTCATCCAGCGACGCTGAAAAATCTAGATAATCCCGCAGCCATGACAGTGAAAATTTCATCTCAGAATCCTTCCGTCAGCGTAGCCGGTGAAAGCGCCGAAAAACCATAATGACGCAGCCAGCGCAGGTCACTTTCATAAAAAGAGCGCAAATCTGGGATACCGTTTTTCAACATAGCCAAACGCTCAATGCCCATACCAAAAGCAAAGCCCTGCCATTGCTGAGGGTCTAGCCCGCAATTGGCAAGAACGCGCGCATGCACCATGCCCGCACCTAAAACCTCAAGCCAATCTTCTCCAGCTCCAATTTCCCCCGTTTTTCTTGACCAACCGATATCAATTTCCATCGAAGGTTCAGTAAAAGGAAAATAAGAAGCACGAAAACGCACCGGGAGATCAGGCTTATCAAAAAACACACGCAAGAATTCAACGAGGCAGCCTTTAAGATGCCCCAGCGTAATATTTTCTTCGACAACCAACCCTTCACATTGATGGAACATCGGGGAATGGGTCGCGTCATGGTCAGCACGGTACGTACGCCCCGGCGCAATAATACGGACAGGAGCGCCTTCATCTAGCATGGTGCGAATCTGAACACCTGATGTTTGCGTCCGCAATACGCGGGGGTCTTCTCCCTCTTGTTCAGAGGGCAGATAAAACGTGTCTTGGTCTGTGCGCGCTGGATGATGGTCTGGCGTATTAAGAGCAGAAAAATTATGCCACTGTGTTTCGACATCTGGCCCCTCAGCCACACGGAAACTCATGGCGGAAAAAATGCTCGTAATTTCTTCAATCGTGCGACTGATGGGGTGAATTTTACCAACCATAGGCATCGCCGGCGGTTGGGTAACATCAACTTTCTCGTCATTAAGACGTTTCTGGAGCGCTTCTTCTTCTATCTCTTGTCCGCGCGTTTCAATCAGCACGGTCAGCTCATCACGCAAGCGGTTAAGCGACTGTCCGCGCTCTTTACGCTCTTGAGGAGGGAATGTCCCTAATTGCCTAAGAAGTCCAGTCAACTTTCCAGAACGCCCTAAGGTGCCCACACGCACCGCGTCCCACTCAGCGCGGGTTTGCGCTTCTGCAAGAGCTTCGACAGTCTCGCTCTTTAATGTTTCGAGATCGTTGGCCATACCGCCTGTCTTTCACCACCATAAAAAACGGGCCACCCCGCATATGCAGGGTAGCCCGCCAGTCACATCCCTCTTCCGAGCGTTCCCAAAAGAGGGGAAGCCACCGTGACTCGTTGTAAGGGAAAAACCTTACAGAGCCGCTTGGGCCTTACGTACGATTTCAGCAAAGGCTTCTGCATCATCATACGCGATAGCAGCAAGCACCTTACGGTCAATCTCGATCCCTGCCTTGTTCAAACCATTGATGAAACGGCTATAGGTCAGGCCATGTTCGCGTGTTGCCGCACCAATACGCTGAATCCACAAAGAGCGGAAATCACGCTTTTTGTTGCGACGGTCGCGATACGCATAACGCAGAGCTTTCTCAAGACGCTCCAGCGCAATACGATAGTTTGTTGAGGAACGTCCGCGATAACCCTTGGAGAGCTCGAGAACTTTTTTATGACGAGCGTGGGTGGTTACACCCCGTTTAGCACGTGCCATGGTCTGTTATCTCCTTCTCAAAGCCCGTAGGGTGCCCATTGTTTCACGGTGCGTGAATCCATAGGCGTCATGGCTTGAGAGCCACGGCTGCTACGCTTCATCTTCTGCGGACGTTTGATCAGACCATGCTGCTTGTTCCCCGGACCGCACATCACTTTGCCGGTCGCGGACACTTTAAACCGCTTCTTAACCGAAGACTTTGTCTTCATCTTGGGCATTTTGCTCTCCCTTATAATCACAAGCTACAATGTAAGGAACATTCTAGCCGCACGGCCAGGCATGCCACTTTGGGCCCGGACGCGTGCATAACTCGCGCGTTTATATCGACAATGGTGCGCCATCACAAGAGAGAATTCGTGGGAAGCTCCTATGAGCTTAACATTTTGTAAGAAACGCCCTATATATGGCGCAACTTCTAGCCACAGGATCGTTTAACGCTCCCTTAATTATTAGGTCGCAAATAAAGGATGTAGGACAAAATTAACCCTATTTTTTGTCTTTTTACCTGACTTTGTGTTTAATCAACCATGAACCTGCTTTAATGAAGAGGCTAGGACTGTCATAAGTTTTAAGGCTTGCCCCATGTCTTCTATTTCCAAAACACGGGGGCTTTGGCCAGCGATTGCAGCACTCGCGGTTGCACTCATTGGCCTTTTGCTGGCTATCGGCGGCGTTTGGTCCGCTGTTGAAGGTGGCCCCCTTTATTATCTGATCAGCGGTATCGGCTTCTTGCTGACGGCCCTGCTCCTTTTTAAGCGAAATCCTGCTGGACTTGCGCTTTATGCGCTTATCTTGTTTGGCACGCTTATTTGGGCGCTTTGCGTCTCTGGGCTTGATGTCTGGGGGCTCCTCCCACGGCTTGATATCGTCTTGATCGTCGGGATTGTGCTTTTACTGCCTTTCATCTCCCGCCCACTTGCCGCTAGTCGTGCTGCCACACTGCCGCTCCTCGGCGCTGTGTGCTTAAGTGCCTTGGCGCTCGTCGTTTCCGCGTTTATGGATCCTCACGACCAAGCAGGATCA
The DNA here is from genome assembly GCF_009834765.1 of Saccharibacter sp. EH611. Taxonomy (GTDB): domain Bacteria; phylum Pseudomonadota; class Alphaproteobacteria; order Acetobacterales; family Acetobacteraceae; genus Saccharibacter. The sequence goes on from NZ_WVHP01000001.1 coordinate 33,023, forward strand.
TTACCAACGACCATCGCCAATATGCATCCTGCAGACCCTGACAATGTACCACCAGGGGAATGGCACTCCTATGCACGCACGCAAGCTGGTCAGCGCTGGTCACCACTGACGCAGATTAACTCTCAGAATGTTAATAAGCTCAAAGTGGCCTGGGTCATGCATACGCATGATTTGCCAGGGGCTCCTAATGACCCGGCAGAAGAAACCAATGAAGCGACCCCTATTGAGTTTAATAACACGCTTTATTTCTGCTCCATCCATCAAAAGCTCTATTCGGTTGATGCAACCACTGGCAAAACAAACTGGATCTTCGACCCTAAGGTTCAAATTAAGCCAACATTCCAGCATCTGACCTGCCGAGGCGTGAGCAAACATACAGCTCCCGCAAATCCTGTCGATTCAGACGGTCAGGCTGTCTCCCTCAATGATTGCGCCAACCGCATTGTGATGTTGGTCAATGATGGACGTCTGCTTGAAGTGGACGCTGCCACTGGACAGCGTTGCCATGGGTTCGGCAAGGATGGTGAAGTGGACTTGCGCTTCTCTCATCAGCCTTACACGACGCTTGGGGAATACGCACCAACCTCACCGCCTGTCGTGACGGACAAATATGTCATCGTGAACTCCGCGGTTCGGGATAATGGGTCTATCAACCAACCTTCCGGCGCTACCCGTGCGTATGACGTTTACACAGGTAAGCTGGCATGGGTTTTTGATGCAGCGAACCCTGACCCTAACGAAATGCCGAGTGAAGAACATCCGCATTTCCACTCGAACTCCCCCAATTCTTGGATCGTCTCTGCCTACGATAAAAACCTTAATCTGGTTTATATCCCCATGGGCGTTGGCACTCCTGATGAATGGGGCGGCCACCGCTCTAAAGAAGCAGAACGTTTTGTCCCAGGGATTGTCGCACTAAACGCGGATACTGGGAAACTAGCATGGTTCTATCAGACCGTTCATCACGATCTATGGGATATGGACGTTCCGGCTCAGCCAACTTTGGTGGATATCACTCAAAAAGATGGCTCGCTGGTTCCCGCTATTTATGTCCCAGCCAAAGATGGTGATGTGTTCGTTCTGGATCGTCGGACAGGTAAAACGATTGTTCCAGCTCCTGAAGTTCCCGTTCCTCAAGGCCCAGCTCCAGGCGATTACACCAGTCCAACACAGCCTGAATCTCAGCTGACATTACGCCCTAAAGCACCGATGTCAGACAAGGATATTTGGGGTGGAACGATCATCGACCAAATGTTCTGCAGCGTGTATTTCCACAGCCTGCGCTATGAAGGCCCTTTCACACCGCCTTCAACACAGGGCACGCTTGTCTTCCCGGGCAATCTTGGCATGTTCGAATGGGGTGGCCTCTCGGTTGATCCACAGCGTCAGATCGCTTTCATCAATCCGATTGCTCTTCCCTTTGTGTCTCAGCTGGTTCCTCGAGGCCCTGACAATCCAACTTGGCCAAATGGTGAAGCAAAGGCTTCCTCTGGGGAAACTGGGGTACAGCCTAATTACGGAACACCTTTTGGGATCAATCTGCATCCATTCTTGGATCCAGTTTTACTTCCATTAGGGCTTCCCGTGCCATGCCGCATACCACCCTGGGGAACTGTCGCAGGCCTAGACCTACGCACCAACAAGATTGTTTGGCAGCACCGTAACGGCACTTTCCGTGACTCTCTGCACGGATCATCACTGCCAATCCAGATGCCACCCATCAAAATTGGTGTGCCAAGCCTTGGTGGCCCATTGTCCACTGCTGGGAATGTTGCGTTCCTCACATCAACGCAGGATTACTATATCCGTGCCTATGATATGACGAACGGTAAAGTCATCTGGCAAGACCGCCTCCCTGCCGGAGCGCAGTCAACACCGATGACGTATTCCGTCAACGGACGGCAATATATCATTACTTATGCAGGGGGCCATGGCTCCTTCATGAGTAAGATGGGCGACAGCCTCATTGCTTATGCATTGCCAGAGGAAAAAACTACACAGGATGCTCATCATTAAGTCTATCTAGCTCGACATAATGCATGTGCAAAAAGGGGGAAGCGCTCATACGCTTCCCCCTTTTTTTATGACGCAGAGATGACAGAGGCTTAACTATTCATTCTTACCCAAAATAGTTACAAAGGGTGCAACCTGCCGTAGGCAGCTCTATAGGATTTTTCTCTATAAGGAGAGGTTATTATGATGTTCCGTCGTTTTGCTTTTGCTGCTCTTGCTCTCAGCACAGTCGCGGGCCAGACTGCTCTTGCTCAAGGCTCCACTCAACCTTGCCGTGATGCGAAGGGTAAGTTCACGAAATGTGAACAGAAGAGCAAACCAGCTCCTTGCCGTGATGAAAAAGGGAAATTTACAAAGTGCGATAAAAAAGGTGCCAAAAAAGCCCACATGAAATCCGACATGCCAATGAAGCGCGGCATGCCTGATGCAGGAATGCCAGCAGATAATGGAGCACACTAAGACGCTCTAACGCTTACAAAAAACCCCACCCCTTATAAAGGAGGTGGGGTTTTTTGTAAGAATATGTCTCAAGCTAAGAAGACGTATTTTATGCAGCAGCCCGTGCTCTAATCGCTTGAGCCATAGCTTCTACACCATTCCCACGATTGGTTGATAATGCTTGAACAAGCCCGAGTTCATGAAGGAAACGAGCATCTGTTGCCAAAATCTCTTCCGCCGTTCGGCCAGAATACACCCGCAGCAATAATGCGACGAGCCCCTGAACGATCGCCGCATCAGAAGCGCCCGCAAAGAACAGCCTCCCCTCCTGTTCTGTTGCCTCTAGCCATACTTGGCTCTGACATCCGGGAACACGATGAGAGTCATTCTGCCATTCCAAAGGAAAGGGCGGAATTTTCCGCCCAAGCTCAATGATATACTGATAGCGTTCCATCCAGTCATCAAAGAGAGACAACTCATCACCAATGGCTGCAATTGCTGAGGCTGCTTTATCTTCTTCTGGCGCCACAAAAGGTGGCTTAATCATCTCAGACACTCAAGAACTCCATCCCGGCATAATATTTCAAAGGGTTTTCCCGCTTTTTATAAAATAAAGCGGCTCAAATCACCCTTCTGCATCAAAGGCGATACTTTCTCATGCACTTCTTCGGCTGTAATCCGCACAACTTCACCAGAGCGCTCTGACGCTGTGAAAGAAATATCCTCCAACAAACGCTCCAACACGGTTGCTAAACGACGAGCCCCGATATTTTCAACACGCTCGTTAATATCAGCACCGAGTTCCGCCAAAGCATCAATCGCGGCCTCGTCAAATTCCAGCCGCACACCCTCTGTCGCCATCAGCGCTGTATATTGCTTTACCAACGAGTGCTCAGGCTCAAGTAAAATACGCCGCAGGTCTTCTCGTGTTAGAGCCGAAAGCTCAACACGAATAGGCAGCCGCCCTTGCAGCTCAGGCAATAAATCTGATGGTTTCGCGATATGAAAAGCACCAGAGGCAATAAACAAAATATGGTCTGTTTTTAACGAACCATGCTTCGTCGTGACCGTTGTTCCTTCAATAAGTGGCAACAAATCACGCTGCACACCTTCACGAGAGATATCCCCCGTGCGCGCGCCCTGCTCTGAGGTTGCACAAACTTTATCAATCTCATCAAGGAAAACAATGCCATGCTCTTCAGTATGAGCAACAGCCTCTCGACTAAGCGCCTCCTCGTCGAGAAGCTGATCTGCCTCCTCTCGCATGATGTGCTCACGCGCTTCTGCAACAGTCATTTTCTTCTCGACAGGCTCACGCCCCATCGCGCCGCGCATCACATCGCCTAAATTGACGACTTGTCCTGGAAGCATCGGCGGGAAGTCCCCTCCAGAAGAGGCCGATGAAGAGTCGGCTAAGATTTCGATTTCAATCTCTTTTTCTTCCAGATCGCCATCCCGCAGCATCTGCCGGAAATGTAAACGTGCGTCCGCTGTAGCCTCTTTCCCAGCCAATGCTTCAACTAAACGCTCTTCTGTCGCTTTTTCAGCTTGCGGCTGAACGTCCTTTATTTTCTTCTCACGCAACAGCGTGCGGGCAACATCGACGAGATCACGCACAATACTATCGACGTCACGGCCAACGTAACCGACTTCTGTAAATTTCGTCGCCTCAACCTTGAGGAAAGGCGCATTGGCAAGACGGGCTAAACGGCGTGCAATTTCGGTCTTGCCGCAGCCGGTCGGCCCAATCATGAGGATATTTTTGGGCACGACCTCTTCACGCAGTCCTTCAGGCAGCTGCGCCCGGCGCCAACGATTACGCAACGCCACCGCAACAGCGCGTTTTGCCTCATCTTGACCGATAATAAAGCGGTCAAGCTCATGGACCGTCTGACGTGGAGCAAACTCAACGACACTCATGAACGTTCCTCTTCCCTCTCACCTAGGGTTTCAATCCGCACGGAGTGATTGGTGTAAACGCAAATATCACCGGCAATCTTCATGGCCCGACGCGCGACTTCTTTCGCGTCTAACCCGTCGACATCCATCAAAGCGCGTGCCGCAGAAAGTGCAAATTGCCCCCCTGAACCAATGGCGATAAGTCCATCTTCTGGCTCCAGAACATCGCCATTCCCCGTTAGGGTAAACGAACGGTTTTCGTCAGCCACGGCCATCATCGCTTCCAGACGACGAAGATAGCGATCCGTCCGCCAATCCTTGGCGAGCTCCACGCAAGCACGCTCTAGCTGGCCCGGGTGCCTCTCCAGCTTGCCTTCCAACCGCTCAAGAAGCGTAAAAGCATCAGCAGTTGCACCAGCAAAACCTGCAAGAATGGTGCCTTTAGGGCCAATACGCCGTACTTTACGCGCATTTCCTTTAATCACCGTTGAGCCAAGCGTGACCTGTCCATCTCCAGCCATCGCCACTTGCGATCCGCGTCGTACACAAAGGATGGTCGTACCATGCCAGCCGACCGGATCATGAGAAACAGTTTGATTCATCATACTCCTCCAAATTGGGCAGCCAGCCGCGTGAAGACAAGGCCTCCCTCGTCCGTTATAAGGCTATTCGCCTTCAAAGCCGTCACTTTCAATGCCATAGAAAACCATCTAGCATGTTCTCTCCCCAGAGTAACGACACAACCCATGGCTTTCTTGGCCACCTAAAGAGAGACAATCGCCTATCAAGATGCTAAACTTTCTCCCTCAGGGAAAGTGCTCCCCTTCATAAGGCGCTCACACAACGCTTCTTAAAGGGTTCTGAAACCTCTTGCCCTGTATGAAGACGTTATCCAACGCCCTTTTAGGGCTCTCTTGTTTGCATCACGATCAACGGGACTCTCGATGGACACGCCCTCCTCTACGGAACACACTTCTGATCCTAAGCCTGAACGTATGGTTGACCAACGACGCGCCTCATCACAGGTCGTCCCCATGGTTTGGTCGATCATACAGAATATTATCTGGGCCTTTGCCCATGCGCTTTCATGCTTTCTTCTTCAAATTACCGAGCTTTTCGCACCGTTTCTTCTGCTCATCGGCATTGCATGGAGCCTCGTGCCCCATATTATCGGGATCGCGAACAGCAGCCTAAGCAGTGCAACAAATGACCAGCAGACGAAAGAACTGGTAGATCATGTAACACGTTCTTTCCCAACGCAGATTGAACTTGCAGGCCGTATCCTCACCCCCCATGGTCTCATTATGGATGGGATTCTCCTGATGGTCATCTCAGCCATTGCAGCCACATGTGCAACATGGCTTGGACGCCGGCTGTAACAACACAACGTACAGGTTTTTATGATGATTGAGCTCCGTGATGTCATCTTGCCGGTAGCGCCCTCGCTCATGAAGGAAGGGCGCCAACATCTTTCATTACAGCTCTCATCCGGTCAATTCTTCCGCGTTTGCGGCCCAGCTGGAAGCGGAAAAACAGCGCTACTGAACCTATTAGCCCTACGCTCCGCGTTTCAGGGCGGCCTCTCTCTCTTTGGCCATGCCATCACAAGGCGCCTTTCCCACAAAACGCGCACTCTCATTCGACAACGTATCGGCTATCTCGAAGAGGTCCCGTTTCTCTCCCCCCAGCTGACACTCTTTGAAAATATCGCTTTGCCTTTATCCATACAGAAGGCCGCCCGGCGCGATATCATCCATGAAACAACATCTATCCTTTCATGGCTTTCCCTCAACCATTGCAGAGACCTTAAACCATCGAGCCTCTCCTCTTCGGAGCGTTTGCGTGCTGCTTGCGCCCGTGCGCTCATTGCACGCCCCTCTCTCCTCCTCCTTGAAGGAGACCCTATGTGCGCTGACCCAGAGCTCTGCTCACGTCTGCTTCCTGCTTTGGGAGATTTTATACACAGTGGCACCACGATTGTACTTACAACCCGCCATGCTGATACTTTTGAAGGCCTTCTTCCCACACCCTCATTGTATTTACCCCATCAGCCTAAACCGTCATTCACAGAGAATGAGCCGTCATTTTTCTCTCCCCCTCAAGGAGAAGAACCGCCCCTCTCTGCACGCGAGTCTTTAATACCATGAGACACGCCTCCTTAATGCGTAGCTGCTTGGCGCGTCCGCGTTTGATCCTCCTGACCCTCTGCGCCGCCCTCAGCACAGTCGGAATAGGGCTCAGCCTCGCCAGTATGTGGGGTGGCATCTTCCTAGCCCAACAATGGGATATAGGGCCGGCACGCATCGCATTGATTCTCTTGCCAACAGAGCACCCACCGCCATCGACAGAGCTGTTACAGCATTTTTCCGAAATTCCGGGAGCTTCTCATGTCCGTTCCCTCTCGTCTGCTGAGGTCAACACTCTCCTCACGCAATGGAACGCCCCTTGGCCAAACCCTGTGCCCCCGATCATCGCCCTCAACTACACAGGCACTCCTTCGCGCCTTGAGCAAAGCGTAAAAGAAACGCTCCCTACCGCAACACTGATAGCCCCTCCCCAGCAGCACAGCTCTATTCCCTCTTTTACAGCTATTATTTATCCAGCTTCTCTGCTCAGTGCGCTCATTGGCACACTCACATCCAGCGCTGTTTTGATTATCAGTATTGCTCTTTCAGCGCAGTCTGCGCGCCTGATTCAAAGTGCTGATTTGACGCTCCTTGCACAGCTTGGCTGCCCGTTACATCGTGCCTATTGGGCAACCACACTACGTTTTGGCATCTCCTGCTGCATCGGGAGTATTTTAGGGCTCTTGATACTCCTCCCTATGCTTTACATTCTCATGGCTCTGTTGAGCCCTTTAATGCATCAAGCCCCTCCACAGGTCTCTTTATTGTTTGACGTGTCTCATCCTTCACGGCTCCATTTTTTATATCTTCTCCCGCTTTTCTATGCCGTGTTAGGATGGATGGTGAGCGAGTTTTTCTATTACACATCCCTACGGGCGCCTTTGCCATGATGTCCCGCCTGCGCTGGAAAACGGTTCTTCTGACAAGCAGTCTCTCTATTATACTGCTTGTTGGGCCGATTGGCTTTCTATGCTTTTGCCTCAATGCGGCTCTGCGCCCCCTCTCACCACCAGTACTCCCGCACGTAGCCTCCCCTCATGATGGGCTTGTTGTGCTTACTGGTGGAGAAGACCGCATCACTACGGCATTGCATCTCCTCCAAGACCATCCTGACCTTCCGTTGCTCATCTCAGGCGTCGCTCCCCAGACCCATATGCAACCCATTATTGGGCCGAAAATAACGTCTTTCCCTTCTCATCTGCGTAAGCAGATCACCCTCGGACGTCGTGCGATCGGCACAGTTGGTAATGTGCGTGAGACTGAACAATGGGCGCACGACCATCACCTGACCCATATCGTCCTCATTACCTCAACCTACCACATGCCCCGCGCATTGCTGGAATTCCACTATGTTGCGCCTCACCTAGACATGACGCCGTATCCTGTACGCGCCCAATCGCTCTCCCATCTCTGGAATAAGCGGACATGGGCCATCCTCACGCGTGAATATATAAAGCTCCTCGGTGCTATTATACGCAGCTCTATGCACACTCCCCAACATCCTTACGACCTCACTCCATAACGAACTGATGAAAGAAGGGTCGATTTTTTACTTGCCTGCTTGATAGGTTTCAGGCCATGCAATCACGTATGATGAGCCTTGTTCGCGGTACACTTTTTAATCTTTATCTTCTCCTTCTCACCCTCGTTATGGGGATTGCGGCGTTTCCTATTCGCTTAAGCAATAAAGACGCTTGGGCCCTACGCTATGCCAAGCTCTGGTCTCGTGCCGTGCTTTGGGGACTACGCACACTCTGCAGTATCCGGATCACAATAACCGGGACAGAGCACTTGCCCAGCGGCCCCTTTCTCATCGCTTCTCAACATCAATCCTTCTTTGATGGTTTTGTATGGATGAATGCGGTACCCCTACCGGCCTATGTTATTAAGCAAGAGCTCACTAAGATCCCTCTCGTTGGCCCTATGCTGTTGCTAAGTGGGATGATCCCCGTTAATCGCGCCGGAGGATCTCAGGCTCTCCGCACGATGATGGAGCGTGTCTCACAAGCCCAAGAGCGCGGACGGCAGATTATCCTCTTCCCAGAAGGTACACGCACAAAGCCCGGCGAGCGCGTTTCACTCCAAAACGGGATTGTCGCTCTCGCACGTCAGGCAACAACACCCATCATTCCTGTCGCAACAAATTCCGGCTTGTTTTGGCCACGCTCCCCATGGCGTAAATATCCCGGCACGTTGATCGTCGCGATTGGAGAGCCCCTTCCCGCTTTACGTGGACGAATGCTTATTCCAGCGGTTGAACACGCGTGGGATAAACTCTCTGACACCCACGCCCTTCCCCGTGATAAAGTCACACAAGACCCTCCCTCCTAACGTCAGCTATGGCCCTTCATTGAGAGACTCTTCTGCCCCCATATCCCGCTTACGGTTTGTGTTACGACACTACCCAGCGCGCCTTATCACGATCACGCTTGGCCTGCTTGTTGCACTCACACTGCTTGATGTCTGGGCTTATCGTCTCGCTACCAAGCATATGGAGCACCAACTCGCACTCTTCCAAGAGAGCTGTCGTTCCAACGCTATAACACTCTCCATCGGGCACGTCTCACCACAAGGCTGGCCATTTGGGGCTGGGCTTTCGCTCTCTCATATTCAATTTCATACGCAGCATGACGCTTTACAGATCGGGGGCGCAAGCACATCTGCCCAGCTGGGCGGTTCGTGGGCCACATGGCTCCTCAATGCGCTACAGCACCGCTCTCTTCCATTATTAAGCGACGGCGAAACGATCCTCCGTCTTGTCGCTCATGATCGCGACCTCACGATCCATCTCCATAAACTGCATCTCACCTCAAAACGTCATGCCACCCATAGCACAGCGGCTCTTTCCCTTGGGGATGTCCGCTTTACGTCCGAACAAGCTGAACTCTCCGGTGCCCTTAACACCCTCAGCGGGAAGATTTACTGGAATACACACCCCTCTTTGACAGACAGCGCCCTCGCGATCGACCTCAAAGCATTACAGCTCCAACTCAACCATCCAGACATTCCGCACCACCACCCTTTAACGCAGCTTCATGTCGTCGCAGCTCTGCCGGGGTGCCACTCCTCCTTAATGGACACGCTTACGAAGAGCTGCATTCTCCGTCTGCATGAGCTAAGCGCAGATTTCCCACTCCTCGACTCCTCTTCTCACTTCTCTTTTGGTGGGAAGATCAGCATTCCTGAAGGGGATGGTGCCGTTACCCTTCAAGTCACCCATTGGCGCAACAGTGCCTTACAGATTCTTGAACGCCCCGAGGCACAGCAGCAACTCTCGCCTGCTATGCTGAAATTTCTTCAGCATGCTCTCACGCCGCCTTCATCGTCTGTCACCATCCCGACTGAACGTCCCCTCAGCATAAGCGTGGCGCTCAGCCATGGCTTACCGACCGGCCTCAACGCCGAAAAACTGCGTATGCTTCAACGTTTTCTTCCGCACGCACCATGACAACCATGCCAGACAACCCTCTCTGCACGATTGATCTCGTCACTATTCTCATCACGATGGGCGAAGAAGCTCCCACCCTTCTGACTCTTAACCAAGGTCAGGAACTCCCCTCTGGCCCATTGACGAACCGGCATTCGCTGCAAAAAGGGCTTCATCGTTGGGCCGAGCAACATACAGGCTGCAGCATCGGCCATATGGAACAGCTTTATACCTTTGCTGACCAGCCATTACCCAATACACAGCACCAGCTTATCCGTATTTCTTATCTTGCTTTAGCAAGGATCACCAATCCCGATGGGTTCTCTCTGCAGTCACTCTACACCTATTTCCCATGGGAAGATCGACGCACCCCAGCCACCAATAGCCAATTTAAAGAACTACGCACTCATATTACGTCTTGGGCAAGACACGACCCAGAACGCCTAACGCGCACAATCCCAGCTTTTGGGCTTAATGGCCTCCCTTGGGATGATGAAAAAGTCCTCGATCGTTACGAACTGCTATGGGAAGCAGGACTCGTCGCTAAATCCCTACCAACGTCTACACATACGAGCGACCCTTCTCATACGCCATTTGATAACCGGCGCATTCTTGCCACAGCCCTGTCGCGGCTCCGAGCCAAGATCCGTTATACACCGATTGTTTTTGAACTCCTGCCTCATGCATTTACGCTTTTGCAGCTCCAAAAGGCGATGGAAAACCTCTCTGGTCGGCCTATGCACAAGCCCAATTTCCGTCGCCTTGTCCTCCACCAAAAACTCGTTGAAGAAACCGGTGAACGCGATGCGAGTGCACCCGGACGCCCTGCCAAGCTCTATCGTTTTCGTCCAGAAGCAGCGACCTCTTGTTACCTCAGCGGAGCCATGCTTCCCTTAGATTAACGCGCTTTTAATCCCTCTTTCTCTAGAAACCCTTTCCTTATGCGCTCTTTTATGCTCATACTGAGTATAAGAACATTCATAAGGATTTCTCTACTATGGTGCAGGCCACCGTCGCTCTTCCGTCACGTGATGATCTCTATCGTCCGGTTTCTTCCCTCATGGCGCGGGAAGATTGGGAGCAGCTTTTTGCTGATGACATTGAAGCCATCCTTGCGCTCAAGCAAAGGCATGACGCTGTTATTTTGGCCCATAACTACCAAACGCCAGAGATCTTCCATGGTGTCGCCGATATTCGTGGCGATAGCCTCGCCCTAGCGCGTGAAGCGCAAAACATCAAACAACAAGTCGTTGTGATGGCTGGGGTGCATTTCATGGCTGAAACCGTGAAAATGCTGAACCCAGAAAAAACCGTCCTCATCCCCGATGAGATGGCTGGCTGCTCCCTTGCTGAAGGCATTACCGCAGAAAATGTTCGCACGCTAAGAGCGCGCCATCCCGGTGTTCCTGTTGTGACCTATGTCAATAGTTCTGCTGCTGTAAAAGCCGAAACGGACGTGTGTTGCACCTCAGGGAACGCCCGCCGCGTTGTCGAAAGCCTTGGTGTGCCCGAGGTCATTATGATCCCCGATGAATATCTCGCTCGTAATATTGAAAATGAGACGGGCATTAAAATGCACACATGGTCGGCACGCTGCGAAGTGCATGAGCGCTTCACCCCTCCGGAGATCCGTCAATATCGGCGCATGCATAAAGACGGCCTCCACGTCATTGCCCATCCCGAATGCGCGCCCGATGTCGTTGCCGAAGCCGATCATGCGGGCTCCACGGCGAGTATGATTAGCTATATTGAAAACAATCATCCTGATAAGGTGTTGCTCATTACCGAATGCTCTATGAGCGATAACCTCTCGACGATGTTCCCGGACACACGCTTTGTGCGCCCATGTAATCTATGCCCTCATATGAAGCGCATTACGTTGAAGAACATTCGTCAGTCGCTCGAAACCATGAGCACAGAAGTCACCATCGCTGCTGAGCATCAAGAGCCTGCTCGTCGTTCCGTCGAACGGATGCTCGCCCTCTAACCACCCTCTCCAGAGGCTCCCCTCTGGAGAACATTGAGGCAGACCTCCTATGACAGATCCGCTCCTTTCTTCTTACACAGGCTGGCCCGTCATTATTGGTTCCGGCTTAGCGGGACTGTCTGTGGCGCTCCATCTCAAACAACCGTGCGTGCTGCTCTCTCCCCATCCCAACGGTGAGGGCTCCTCCACCCAGCTCGCCCAAGGCGGAATGGCTGCGGCCATCGGCCCTGATGATACGCCTGAGGATCATGCACGCGATACACTCCGCGCAGGTGCCGGTCTTTGTGATGAAGCCGTTGTACGCGCCATCACGCAAGCCGGCCCCTCTGCTGTTGAGACGCTCCTTCGCTGGGGCGTGCCGCTTGCTCGTGATGAATCGGGCTCTCTCGCCCTTCATCTCGAAGGGGCTCATAGCCGACCGCGCGTTGTTTATGCAGGGGGCGACCAGAGCGGTGCTTATATTGCCTCTTCACTGCGGGAAAAAGTACGCGCAACATCGCGCATCCATGTGCTAACAGGCCAGTCCCTCGAAGGACTCCATCATGAAGATGGGTTACTGCGTGGGGTGTGGGTTTCCGGCGGATTCATCCCTACACAATGCTGCATTCTCGCCACTGGGAGCTGTGGCGGGCTCTATCGCCACACCACTATTCCGCTGAGCAATAAAGGGATGGGCATCGCCCATGCTGCCTTGGCCGGAGCACGTTTGGGGGATATGGAATTTACGCAATTCCATCCAACCTCCCTAGCGGCTGGCCCAACACAAACACGCCGCCCTCTCATTAGTGAGGCCGTGCGTGGCGCTGGTGGCCCTCTCGTCTTAGAAAATGGCGAACGCTTTACCGAAGAGCTCGCCCCACGTGATGTCGTGAGTCGTGCCATTGCTGCCCAGCTGAAGGACGGGCATCAGGTCTATCTTGATGGGCGTCATTTCAAAGACCGCCCCTTTAGCGCCCGCTTCCCCGCTATTACCAAAGCCTGCCATGCAGCGGGGTTAGACCCAGACACGCAGCGCCTTCCCGTTAAACCGGCCATGCATTACCATATGGGCGGTATCGCTGTTGACCATCATGGTCGCAGTTCCCTCCCAGGATTATGGGCGAATGGTGAAGTGGCCTGCACAGGACTACACGGCGCGAACCGTTTAGCGAGCAACTCTCTCCTAGAGGCGCTCGTCTGCGGGAAATGGATTGCCGAAGATATTGACGCGCACAGCACGCCTTTCATCCCACTCAGGGCTCCAACGCCGCGCGTTCCTTTCTTGTCTCCTACATGGACACTAAACGATCTGATGGAGGAGCAGGCTGGGATTTTGCGCCATGAGGACGGATTACGCGCGCTGTTAGAAAAAGCACTCCCGCTAGCGCGCCATTATGGCCCGGCTCTGACCGCTTCTTTTATCGCTTGGGCTGCCCTTCATCGCAAAGAAAGCCGTGGCAGTCATTGGCGTGAAGACGCTCCAACAAGCCGCTCTCCCCAGCGCCAAAGCTGGACACTTGTCGATCTCCCTTCTGCCTGAAAGCTTCACTCATGACCGCTGCTCTTTTCCTCCCCGATCTTCTTTGGGAACCCCTCATCACCACCGCTTTGCGTGAAGACTTTGGAACAGGTGGAGATGTCACCACCCAAGCACTCCTTGGTCATCAAAAAACACTTCGCGCTGTCTTCCGAGCCCGCCACCATGGTGTCCTTGCAGGACTACCCGGTGCCCGCCTCGCCTTTCATGCGCTTGACGGAGCTACGCACTTTACACCCCTTATGGCAGAAGGATCGACCATTAAACCCGGTGATGCTCTTGCCACAGTTGAAGGCTCTGCCGCTGCTATTTTGGGAGGTGAGCGTGTCGCTCTTAATCTGCTCTCCCATCTGAGTGGGATTGCCAGCACAACAGCAGCCATTGTTCATGCGGTGGAAGGCACAGGCGTTGATGTCTGCTGCACACGCAAAACCCTTCCCGGTTTACGCGCCGTGCAAAAATACGCCGTGCGTGCTGGCGGGGGGAGTAACCATCGTCATCGGCTGGATGACGCGATTATGCTCAAAGACAATCACATTGCCCTGCTTGGTGGTACCATCAAGGAAGCCCTAAAAGCTGCTCGCGAGCGGGCGGGACATTTGATGAAGATCGAGCTGGAAGTGGATGCCCTTGAGCAGCTTGAAGAGGCTTTGTCATGCGGTGGAGCTGATGCCTATCTTCTGGATAACATGGAACCCGACCAGCTCCGCCGTGCTGTTTCCATGATCAATGGTCGTGCCATTGCCGAAGCATCAGGAGGCATCACCCCTGATACAGCGCGCTCTAAGGCTGAAACTGGGGTTGATGTCCTCTCCCTCGGCTGGCTGACCCATAGCGTCACCGCTCTTGATATCGGCCTTGATATCGACGCCTGATTGTTACGCTTGATCTTTCAGGTGGCGCCAATGAGCGAGTTCCTCAACCGTGCGCGCCTGAAGGAAAGGGTTTGTTTCTCGCTCCACTTTTAACGCGACAGGTAACGTAGGCTTTCCTTGTTCCCGAAGGGCTTTTACCTCCCGATAGCGCTGCTGAAAAGCGTCGTTAGGCTGCGCTGTATGAGCCGCAATAAAAGCTAGGTTCGCCTCTGTATATTCGTGTCCTGCACAAACCAATGTGTTATCCGGTAAGGGATCATAAAGACGTAAGCTCGCGAACATCTCCGCCGCTGTACCGTCAAATAAACGCCCACATCCCCCACTAAAGAGCACATCACCTGTGAATAAAGCCGGCACATCGGGCTGTACGTAGGACACATGGCCTTCTGCATGACCTGGTGTGGAAAGCACATCAATCTTGACCCCAGCAAATGTCAGCTGCTCTCCCCCTTTTACCGCCGTATCGACAGAAGCTGCGACATTATCTGGGCCGTAAATCATCGCGCCATAAGCCTGCTTCAGCGCATCAGCCCCCGCTGTGTGATCACTATGGTAATGGGTGAGAAGAATAGCATCTAACCGTCGATCTCCTAGCGCCTTACGCACAGGCTCTGATTGGCCAGGGTCGACAACAATAGTTCCTCCAGCTTCCGAGTGGAGAAGCCACGCATAATTGTCTTTCAAAACAGGAACAGCTTGAATCTCAATATCCATATATAGTGTCCTTTCTTTCATCATATCCATGCAGACCCATGCTCACGTCACCGTTTTCCCACGATAATCGCGGTTCATCCTTTGTGCACAACATGCATGACGATCAAAATATTGGAGTTCTATTTACGCACAGAAAAGAGCATCATTATGAATTACGATGCCCCTGCTCGGCTATGACTGACTTCTTGCCGAATGGTTAGACAGACGACGCATACCAAAGCCATCATCAATATCACGTAAAGAGTGACCTTAAAGACCGCATGAGTAATGACGACTCACTATGCCACTACCACTTAGATTGATCAAATTCTGATGGCTGGTAGAGGTACCATACAGGAGTGACCTACGGTTGCCCTTCACTCGCCAGATCCTCAAAATCGTTCAAAGCAGCATTCAAACATTGAGACATATCACTGACCTGCTACAGCAACACCGCGCTACGCGCTTTATCGCTGATACGATCGAAACGGAAAAACAGCCAGCATGAGATCATTGTTTATCACTCGCTTAAAATGTTAGTCTTTGAAAGGGCCGTAGAAAAGGTCATTGCGTGACATATACGTCCCGGTTCATCTCCTTTCTGCCCTATATAGATGAAGAAAGCCTCACAGAGCGCCTTCAGAATACGTCAAGTCCTTGACCCACCGCACCGGTATCGTAAGAGTAAGCATTATGTCACTGATCCAGTCTTTTAAACTCGTCCTATCCCCCCCTCATCGCGCAGCCACTCCTTTCCTAGGAGGAGGTATGCTTGTGGGGCTTTTAGGGCGTGCAACCCCTTGGCGCTTTACCCGCGCACTGGGTACAGCCGGCCTCGCCTTTACCGGGTTTTGCCTGTATTTCTTCCGTAATCCTAAGCGCTTTCCTCCTGAAGAAGGAAAGCTCGTGCTTGCCAGTGCGGACGGCCGTATCACCTCTGTCACACGCGTCGCTCCTCCTCCAGCACTAGAAATGGGCGATGAGCCTGTTTGGCGCGTGTCCACCTTCCTTTCCGTACTGAATGTGCATGTCAACCGAATCCCCGTTGATGGCACGATTACCAAGCGTGCCTATCATTCTGGGCGCTTCCTGAACGCCAGCCTCGACAAAGCCTCAGAACATAATGAGCGTAATGAGCTCTGCGTAACCATGGCCGATGGCCGGCAAATTGCTGTTGTGCAAATTGCTGGGCTAATTGCACGGCGCATTCTCTGCGATGTCTCTGAGGGGGATACACTCAAAGCAGGTGATCTCTTCGGCTTGATCCGCTTTGGCTCCCGCACAGATATTTATCTTCCCCCCGGTGTGACCCCTAAAGTTCGGGTTGGGCAGACCATGATTGGGGGCGAAACGGTTATTGCGGAACTGTGAAAGCATCAGCATGACAGAGAGCTCTTCTCCTAAATCCATCCTAAAACGCCGGCGCAGACGTCGGCGTGTACGGGGCCTGTCTTTTAATCGACTTGTCCCTAATATCCTCACCATGATTGGTCTGTGCGCCGGTTTAAGCAGCATCAAGTTTGCTCTTCTTGGACATTTTTCTCACGCAGCGATTGCGTTGCTCGTGGCAGCCTGCATGGACGGGCTGGATGGGCGTATTGCACGCCTTTTACATGGGACATCCCGTTTCGGTGCAGAATTTGACAGTCTGTCAGACTTCGTCTGCTTCGGTGTCGCGCCCCCTTTCGTGTTGATGATGTGGGCGTTGCATCCAACAAGCCGCTTCGCCTTCGTGCCGTTTATTATGTTTACCGTCTGTATGGCGTTGCGCTTAGCTCGCTTTAACGCAACGCTTGATGACGATAACGCCCCCGAATATGCTGCGAACTTCTTCAGCGGAGTGCCCGCTCCAGCCGGTGCTCTCTTAGCGCTTTTCCCCGTCTTTCTCGGGCTAGAAGCGGAGCGTAATGGCCTGCCTGAGATTGCACAATTCTCTCATACGCCGTGGCTTTCTGCAGCCTGTCTCGTCGGTACCGCATTTTTGCTGGTGTCAACCGTGCCGATTTGGTCGTTCAAAAACTTTAAAGTGCCCACGCTGTATATTTTACCCCTCCTCCTCGGGACGGGACTTTACGCGGCTATTCTCGTTGCAGAACCTTGGGGCGCTCTAGCAGCCGCAGGGCTTATCTATCTTGGCATGCTGCCCTTCTCGCGTCGTTCCTATTGGCGTCTCCGTCGCGAGGCTGAAGCCTCCCGCGATGGAATGTTCTATGACGATCAAGAAAATCCTTCATCGGCTAACGCAACCAAAGCCTGAAAGATATCACGCGGAGATGGTGGACAGCCGGGAATGGTGCGATAAACCCGGCTGATCTTCTCAAGCCCACCAAGAGTGGCATAATCTGCCTGAAAAGGCCCGCCATCTAACGCACAAGCCCCCACAGCCACCATCGACTTCCCTGCTGGCATCGCCTGCCAAGCCTCAAAGAGGTCAGATGCACTGCTGCGTGTTACAGCTCCCGTTACCAGCAACCAGTCAGCTTCCTCTGGCCCCGACACAAGCTGAAAACCGCTTCCTTCAAGGGGGATCGTGCTGCCGTTCAATGCTGCAATCTCCATGGCACAGCCCTCACAACTGCCTGTCTCTAGCGCATAAAGCCGGATCATGCCCCCTCTCTTACGTGGGACAGGACGAGGGCGCCAACGCTGCGCATCCATAAAAGCAAAAAGCAATGTCGATGGGCCTGATGACATGCTTATACACTCCTTATCACAACGCCACACCGGCAGTAGAAATACCCAAAGACAGCAAGGCTGCGCCAATCTCCTCTGGTTTGTGCCCATTTAAAATATTACCAAGCACCGTCAGAAGGGGGAGCGCTGGGTCACGTATATGGATTTTCTCAATTGTCCCCTGTTGCAAGGTGACCCAATACCATACATCGCCTCGAGCGCTCTCCACCACACCGACCCCTTCATCGGTCACCGGATAAGCCTGCGCATCATCCTCAAGACCAATGCTGGCTAAAATACGCTCTATCAGGGTGATTGAATCTCCTATTTCAGCCAAACGTTGACGGTTACGTGCCAAAGCACAGCCTTCATGCTGTCCCGATGAACGAAGCGCATCAAGGCGCATGCCAATATCAAGCGCACGCCGATCAACATACCGCCCACTCGCACGCCCGGCGACCCCACCAATCCCATACGCCCAAGCCATCTCTGTTGGAATTACGGCAAGTCCTTCTAACCGTGAGGCATACACATGATGCAGCCCTATCAGACGAGGAAGAGAGGCTGACACAACATTGATCACAGCCTGTGCAAGAGGAACGATTTCAGAGATCGCACAACCTCCATCATCTGATGGCCGCACCATATCGGTTAAACGACGTGATGCTCCATGCTCTTCACACACTTGAGCAAGCGCTTCACGCATATGGTCACTGTATGTGGCTAAAAGCTCTGCTCCAGCAGCGCGCGCACTCTGAGCGAGATCAAACATATGCACGCTCATGCGCTCAATCTCTAGCAAGATTAGGCGCGTATCGCGTTCACGTGGTGTTGGGAGCTGCGCTTGGGCTTGCTCCACCGCACGCGTAAAAGCCAAAGAATGAGCAACAAAACCTGCTGCATTGATACGACTAATAACCTTCAGAGCTTCAGCAACTGTGCGTCCCTTAAGTTGGGAGAGTACACCACGATGCCCCGGTGCAATCTGCACATCAAGCTGCTCTACCCGTCCATTAACGACCTCGTACCGCACACCTAATAAGCCCGGCAGTGCCGTACGTGACGGCACCATACCCGGCCGGTAGTCAGGTGCTGTTCTCTCCCCCTGCACAGGGATCGGCTCACGCGCTAAAGGCCAGGTAAGCGGCCAGCATCCATCATCAAGCAAAGCGCGATCATCACACGCAGAAAGGGCCTCTACCCCCCAAAGATCGCGGGCTAAACGCTCATGCCATTGGGCTGCGGGGAAGCGGATTGACGGGGCATAATAACGGCGCTTTTCGACAGCCGTGCTCAATAAAATAGGGCTTTCATCATAGAGCAAAAGCAGCGTTGCTTCATCCTCATCAACCCATAACGCAATAAAAGTGACGGTTCTATCAACCATCTCCAGCAAAGCACGCCATAGGTCTGTTTTTATCCGATAATGGAACACACCAACACGTTCACTATGCTGTATTATAGCGTCTATGACGGTCATACGCGCCATCCTGGCACATTATTCCATCCAGATAAGCACACACCAACAAAAGCCAACATCATCAACGCGCCCACCAATAACCGTGTCTGTTGATCCTGCTCGACCCAAAAGCGCCAACCATGATGAGAAGGGCTAGCCAAACGAACATCGTGCATCCCCAACGCTAAACAGAGCAGCAATATGACCAATGCTCCTAAAGGCAAAACATGTCCTAAGTGGAGAAGTACGACCAAAATCACTGGTAGGATGGCACGTTCAGGCAACGTGTTGTCTTCTTTTGGAGCAAAGGAGGCCCTCACCCTCAAGACAGTCCCTAGTAAAGCGCCAGCCTGAAGAAGCAAGAGCGCTGTTTCTTGCCCTGTCGCAGCGGCTACCACACCCAGCCCCGTCAGGCATGGCAATAAGGGAAACACAGCCCCTCGTCCAACCATGGTAATAAATAGCGCAATAAGGCCAGAAAGCAGCATAAGATGACGAGCTAAAGGATACACGGCCAAATGCGCCATCACGGCAAGAGCGGCAAAACGCAGCCCAACATCAAGCATATCAAGCTCAGGTGCCGCTGTTGCCGCACTCCCCAGTCCTGCCATCATCGCAAGGCCGAGAACGGAGAGGACAATCCCCAAATTCTGCGCGGCTTCCGGTGTTACTTCGGAGGGAACACCATGCAGCAATACGGCTCCTAGCGCACTCAACACCACGCCACAAAGACGCAAACGCGCCATCATCCATGCAGGAAACGCCCGCCTTACAGCGCGCCCATCCCACCAGGCCAGCAGCACTGATCCCGCTCCAATAACAATGGTCACAGCCAGCATGGAACGCAAACAAAACCCCATCAGCACACAGCCAACAACCAGAAAAGGGAGACGCTCACCCTCACGCCCACCAAGGCGCCCTCTCCCTTCACCGTGAGGGTGAAGCTGCATGAATAATAAGGCCGGCACACAGGATTCTAAGGCAAGCGCAATACCCTCAGATAAGGCAAGACCATGCGAGCATCCCAGCAAACCAAGCGCACTGATGACCACACCTACATAGGCCATCTCTTGAGCACGCCCGGCCCGCTCCGACACCCACAGCACCCACGTAACCAAAAAAGGCCAACATAGTAACGTGAACAGCCCAGGAGAGGGGAAAATTCCCGATGGAATTACACTATGAGGCAGCGTTGTTGCCGGCATTGTTATTCCTCCACCTTTCGCCAAGCAAGACGTGGTAGAAGCGTAACCCCCAGCACAGTCATGACAGACCATAGCGCTATTCCTGTCACAAATAGCCCCCATGACCCCAGCAAACATGCCATCATCAATATCCCATCGGCTGCTTTTAAAAGGCCACAAAACTGCGCGAGCGGAGCCCCACACGCTGCCGAACATAAACCAGCAACAACCAACCCAACCCCTAATGTGAGAACAAGGCCGAGGTCAGCCCCCGATAAGGCAAGGACAAACTGCATAAGAAGCGTTGCCACCACAGGAAGAATCGCTTCAGCACTCCGCGCATGCGTGGATGTCCGTGCTGCGGAAAAACCACGCAATCCGATCCAGGCTCCACTATTAAACAGCAACAACGCTAGCACCACCAAAACGGCCATAATGCCACTGCCTGATGACGCCGCCGTCAGTGCGCACAACACACCATAAAGGGGAAGCCAGCGCCCATCACGCCCTAACGTGATCAATACAAGCACTAAGGCAAGTGCAAAGCCGACGGTCATGTCGCAAATCTTCCGGCTAACGCAATCAAAAAACCCAACCCTATTAACAGGGCCAATAAGCGCGGGTAACGTTCAACAGCACTCAGCTTCAACCCGACTATAAGTGCAAGCGTAATCGCTAATCGTGCCGCTAGGCCAACAATCCCAGCCCAACCTTGTCCACCAATCAACACCGGAAGGAGAAGATCCGCTACCAAGAGCAGCCACCCCATGTGATAAAGGCCCAACAGCATACGGTTTTGGTCACGCTGAGCACGTTTCTTAACAGGCGCATCATCACTAAAAAGACACGTTAGCTCTGCTTCTGTTGGTAAAGGGGCCGCCACAGCCAATGCCAACGCACAGCATATGCTCGTCCCAGCCAAACCAGACCCTGGTGTGAGCTGCAGCGCCGTATGCACACCAACCAATCCATCCGTGCCAGGAGCCGCAAGCACGAGCAAAATATCAGTGACACACAACACCAGCGCCGCCCCCAAATATCGTCCAGCGAGCACAACCGGCGTTAGGCAGGCGCTTCCCACCAAAAGGAAGCTGCCTATTAATAAGGGATCAGCCATAGGCGCGAAAAAATGCCCTTCATGCGTCCCTATAAAGGCATCCACGCCCGGGAGGCCCCAAAACACGACCACGATAAACGCAAAGGCCATGCCTTCCCTCGGCCAGAAACCCTCACGGAGCCCCCGCCATAACAACGCGCAAAAATGAGTATACGATATTCTAACGGATCGCACACTCCGCCCTGATAAATATAAAGGCAGCTCCTCAAGCACCCAAACACAGAGAGGTGTCAAAGCCATCAATAGCACCACCTGCGCACAGGCTGTACAGCCATTCTCAAAAAAGGCCCATACATCCTGTTTCATGAGGTCAGACCCAAAAGAGCGAGCACAGCGCCAAGAAAAACCAACCAAATCGTTAGGCTCATTTCCGACACCGGCATTTGAATCTGTCGAAAACGACGGCTCCCTTCACGCCCGTAATAACGCATGACAACGAGCTGACGACGCCATCTCCATGGCAGAGAAGGTGTCTCTCCACCCAGCCAGGCCAACCAACGTTGCCGATCTGAGGTTATGACCGGCAATCTCTCTGGAAACATCACAGGCCGTGTGAGAGACCACGGGCGTACAAACACACCCCAGAAAAACAACACAAGCCCCCAAAGTGCTGGGAAAGCAAGAACGGCACCGTCCCCTCCTTGAAACGACCATATCGTCGCGAAAGAAAAAGTGCTCAAGCCACCATGATGAACCAGCAACCCACCGGCTATCATCACGCAAGACGGCATCAAAGCCGCAATTATCAGAAAAGACGGTGTCACCGCTGTAGCACGCATTGTTGGGATAAAGCGCATCAATTCCAAGGCAGCAAGAAGCGCCAAGATAACCGCCACGGTAAGACCTAATAACGTCCAGCCTCCAGCTCCTGTTACTAAACCAAGCGTTGCATGTATGCCGAGCCAAGTGACCATAAACCCCGGCAACGGCGGCACAGATAAGACTAAAAGCCGCCATGACGGCTGGATAACCCTCACAACAGACAAGGTGAGGTCAAGCAATAAGGCACAAGCAGCCGCCTGAGCACTCGCTGTAAGCCCTTCTTTTTGAGCGGCCATCATGACCCCCAGCAAAAAAAGCGGGCGCAACACAAGGACAAGCCCTGAAAGCACTGTCCATTTCCGCAAATACCCCCATGCGCTCAATGCAAAAATGACACTACCGGCACCAAGCGTCCAAAGCCCCGGCTGAAAAGGGGAAATATGCGCACTTAATCCGACAGTTAAAAGCGCACCAAGACATTGCTGTTCATGGGCAATATCGCGTTTTTGACCAGGCCAGAACAACACAGGAAGGAGCAAAAAAGCCCCCCATAATGATGGATAAACACCATACAGCACTAAGGCTGGTATCCCCCAGAAAGGGAGAAACACATTCCCTGTTCGCCCCCCTAATACAACCATTAAAACAGCGAGGAGCAGGACGGTTAGATCCGTATTACGCACAATCAATGTGATAAAGGCGATGCCTAAAGCACAAGCACGCTCTAACGCCGGGCCATCCAGAGGTACGCGCCTTTTTGGCCGTAAGCCATGCCAAAGAGTGTACAGAACTGCACGGTCACCCAGGAACAGGCACAATACAAGACCCGCGAGAAACACTGTCAGTGAATCGTTATAGAACACCGCTACACTATCCTGCTTGTCGCCAACCTTGTGGTTCCTGTTTCCAATAGGTCAGCTCACACCCCGCCGCTTTAGCCGCTTTCCAGCGCTGCCGAGCTTGAACGACAGCCTCATGATCGCGTCCATCAAAAAGATCAAACACGCGTACGATAGAGCCAAATGCCCCCTCGCCAGCACCATCAATACGAAAGAGAAACCGCGCACCGTTTGGGCATTCATCTTTTTCTGAAAGCCAAATAGGCTGCCGCGCTGCGTACCCCATCTTCGCTGTACCATGAGGAAGCCAGAGCAAGGTGCGTTGCTCCCACAAAGCTTTATCCAGCTCTGTCACGCGGGCCGCCGTTGGGCAACGCACCACCGCCCTCTCACCTGCCTCGAGCGTGCGTCCAAGCAAACGCGGTAACGCTTCCTCTAAGCTTGTGCGGGTCAGATGATAAAACCCAACCTGCACAGCCTTCTCCTCCGGCTCCTCCTTTGAGGACGCCTTAGGCTGATCGCTGGACGCCTCTTCTGTCATGATGTCTCTCAGCTCTTACCGTGCTGTTAGTTTTGCGCCTCATGATCTTGCACAAAACGATCAAGCAATTGGACACCAAAGCCCGTTGCCCCTTTACCTGCCAGTGCTGATTCTTTGTCCAGCCACGCCGTGCCTGCAATATCAAGATGCGCCCAGCGTGTCTTACCAACAAAGCGTTTAAGGAACTCTGCAGCTAAAATGGAGCTTCCCGGACGCCCACCGATATTTTTCATATCAGCAACGTCAGAATCAATCGCACGGTTATAAGCCTCGCCCATTGGCATCCGCCAGAGCTTCTCGCCCGTTTCACGGCCTGCCTGCACCAAGGCCTCAGCTAAACCGTCATCATTACTAAACAAGCCTGCATGTTCTGCCCCAAGAGCGACAACAATCGCTCCCGTTAGGGTGGCTAAGTTAACCATCAGCGCAGGCTTGTAGGTCTGTGCCGTATAAGACAGCAGGTCAGCTAAAACGAGACGACCTTCAGCATCTGTGTTCAAGACTTCAATCGTTTGACCGCTATGGCTTTTCACGATGTCACCAGGACGCTGTGCCGTGCCAGACGGCATGTTTTCAACCAACCCGACAACACCAATGGCATTGACCTCAGCTTTACGACGAGCCAGCGCACTCAACAGCCCTACAACCGTTGCAGCACCGCCCATATCGCCTTTCATCTCATCCATGCCTGCAGCCGGCTTGATGGAAATACCGCCTGAATCAAATGTCACGCCCTTCCCGATAAAGGCGAGCGGCGCGTCTTCAGCAGAAGGCGCCCCATTATGACGCAAGATCACAGTGTAAGGAGGGAACTCACTCCCCTGAGCGACACCCAAAAGCGCACCAAACCCCAGCTTTTCCATCTGCGCACGGTCAAGAACCTCAACATCCAAGCCTAGTTCTTTGAGCGCTTCGATGCGGTTTTTAAAGCTTTCAGGATACAGAACATTAGAAGGCTCTGTAACGAGATCGCGTGTTAAGAACACGCCATCAGCCACCGCTTGCAAAGCCGTCCAGCGTGACAAAGCCGCTTCAGCTGCTTCCTCGGTTGAAAGAACAAGGCTTAAACGCTGTGTCTTTACAGGCTTAAATGGTTCTGACTGATATTTCGTAAAGCGATAGCTTGTCAGACGCGCCCCCAAAGCCACTTCAGCCGCGTAGCTCGCCAAGCAATCAGGCACGACAATAATTCCCTGCTCGGAAGCATAGCCGCTTTTCTCAAGCGCACGGAACGCTCGACCACCAGCTTCTTCCATCACAAGAGCTTCTGACTTTGGGTCTGCTCCATCTTCAGGAGCGCAGCCAATAATCTGCACTTGCGCAAGGCTATCAGATGGTGCGCCTAGACAAAGAGTTTGTCCCTCTTTCCCCTGAAAGTCACGCACGCGAACGGCTCGGGTCAACGCCCCGCCCGTATCCTGATCCAAACGCTGGAACATGGGAGACGTCGTCCCTTTCAGGCCATGGCATAAAACTGCCACAGAAAGAGGGGCTGATTGATCAGAATGTGAGAAAACATCAAATGAAAGCTGGAGCATGAACTATCCGGGACAAAAATAAAAATCCTCGGACACACCCAACAGGTTAAGATGACCTCCCGTGTGCCCACCCCTCTTATCGGCAGAGGAACACGAACAAACAAGAGGGCAAGTGACGAATGTTTGATAATCCGTTAGGTTAAAGCCATGAGTGTTTCTTCTGATACCCCTCGCGACCGCCGCGCCCTGCTTTCTTTGGCTTTAGAGGTCATCTCTGAAGCGGCTGATATTGTTAACACTATTCGGGAGCGTGGCTTCCGCACGATGATCAAGGCCGATTCATCACCTGTGACAGAAGCAGACCAAGCCTCAGAAGCACATATTCTCTCGCGACTCCGGGAAGCATACCCCGATATTGCCGCTATTGCTGAAGAAGAGCACGCAGCCGGAATCCATATCCACCCCGGGTCTTATTATTGGTTGATTGACCCTCTCGATGGCACAAAAGGCTTTGCCGCCGGGGGAGATGATTTCGCGATTAATATCGGTCTCGTTCATAACGACCAGCCCGTTCTTGGCGCTGTCGCCCTTCCCGCCTTTGCCCAATTCTATAGCGGTGGCAAGGGATTAGGAGCTTTCCGCCACGACGCTCAGGGCACACACACCATTAAAACCGTCACCCCGAGTGACGAAGGGCTACGCGTTCTTGCCTCATCTCATCATGGGTCTGAAGCATTGTTACAAAAATGGCTTGCAGGACGCCCCATCCACTCCATTACCCGAATGGGATCGGCCGCTAAGCTCGTGCGTGTAGCCGAAGGGGCCGCTGATTTTTACCCGCGCTTTGGCCCTACTATGGAGTGGGACACAGCCGCCCCGCAGGCTATTTTGGAAGAAGCAGGCGGGCATCTTTACGACGAGCACGGCCATATTTTGCGCTACGGTAAAAAGGGATGGAAGAACCCTCCCTTCTATTGCACTGGCTTTTGTGACCACCCTTCCTCAACATCGACGGATTGCCCCTCATGACAGCACACCGCCGCTCTCCTTCCCTCACTGAACGGCTTGATGTCAGCTATGATGGGATTCATCGTGCCGCTGACCTCATTAAACGTGGCGGTGTTGTCGCCTTTGGCACAGAAACGGTCTATGGGCTGGGGGCCCTTTCTACGTCTCGTCATGCCGTAGCGCGCGTTTTTGCGGTCAAAGGACGCCCCTCCTTCAACCCGCTGATCAATCATTTTTCCTCTAAAGAACGCGCTTTTGAAGAAGCAGTCTTGGATGGGCCTTTAGGCACTCTTGCTCAGCAATTAGCCGATCATTTCTGGCCGGGGCCGCTCACGTTAGTGTTGCCTCGTCATCCGAAAAGCCGCATTTGCGACACGGCTTCTGCTGCTTTACCAAGTGTTGCCCTCCGTGTGCCACGCGGTCGCGCTGTTCAGCAACTTCTCGCGCTGATTGACGCCCCCGTCGCGGCTCCCTCTGCCAATCGTTCAGGACGAATCAGCCCCTCCACAGCCGCGCATGTGGTAGAAGGGCTGGATGGCCTTATCGACGCTGTGCTGAACACAGGCTCCTGCGCTGTTGGCGTTGAAAGCACTGTGCTCGATCTGACAGGAGACAAACCGGTCATTCTCCGACACGGTGGTGTCACACAAGACGCGTTGGAAGAGATATGTGGCCCTCTTTCTTCGCCAGCACCCCAACCATCATCTTCATCACGTCCAACCGCACCGGGGCAGCTTTCCTCCCATTATGCGCCCTCTCTTCCCGTTCGCTTAGATGTCACCTCTCCTCGACCAGAAGAAGCCTATCTCTGCTTGGGTAATGCTGACCAGCATGTCGATTCGCAACAGCTCATATGGAATCTCAGCCCGTCTGGAGATCTCGCTGAGGCTGCAGCACGTCTTTTTTCAGGATTGCATTTTCTAGACCATGAAGGCACGCGCCGTGGTCTCAAAGCCATTGCTGCTTCCCCCATCCCCGCTCAAGGTATAGGCCTTGCCTTGAGGGATCGCTTGCAGCGCGCCGCGGCTCCACGCTCGGTTACAGAGGAGAACGCCTCCGATGGATGACACGCACCTCACAGAAGACCAAAAAGACATTCGCTTGCTGGCCGATATTTTGGCCTTGGTTCTTGATGAGGAACAGGGACAGGCCAACGCCGCCTTAGAAACGCTCCGTCAACGTGCCCGTAAGCGAAAAATCAGTGGTGGCACCTTAAAGAATCTCTTCAGAAGCCTCGCTGAACATGAACAAAGCGCCCAAGCCGTTTTAGCGCGCAGCACAACCACAACAGTTCCCGATAGCTTAGCTGACCGACATCGCCGCTTACAAAGTGAGTATGCACTGCTACAAGAAGAGAACGCACAGCTCAGCCAATATGCCAGTTTTCATACTGCCCAAGCCCCACTGCGTCGCGCAGCCATTGTGATTGCTTTAGTAGCAGGTCTGCTAGGAGGCATTGCCGGCACGCAACTCGTCCATACCCTCACCGCCCCACCACGGATTGATCCTGCACTTTGTCTGCACACATAAAGCACAATCCGCACGGGGACGGACTATCTAAAAAGCGATTACCTAGCCCTCGCCTGCTTGATCATCTCTTATCAAGGTAACGATCTGTGCGTGCTCTCCGCTTCTTTAAATACCAGCAGCTCCTTTTCGAGCGTTATATGCTTCGACAGCTGATCTTCGCTCTCATCGCACTCACAGGTGGAGCTGTCGCTTTGATATGGCTCACGCAATCTCTCCATTTCGTCTCCATGGTCGTTCAGCATGGCCTTTCTTTGGGAGCTTTTCTCCACCTCACCTCGCTGATGCTCCCCACCCTTATTGGTGTCATTCTGCCGATCAGTACCTTTTTGGTTATTCTCTTCGTCTATCATAAGCTTTCAGGAGACCGTGAACTTACTGTTATGCGAGCCGCCGGGCTTTCTCCCCTTCAATTGACCCGCCCTGGGCTTCTGTGCGCACTGATGGCGACAGCACTCGCCTATGTGCTCAGCTTGTGGCTATCTCCTGCGTCCTATCACGCGTTTCATCGTTATG
The DNA here is from genome assembly GCF_009834765.1 of Saccharibacter sp. EH611. Classification (GTDB taxonomy): domain Bacteria; phylum Pseudomonadota; class Alphaproteobacteria; order Acetobacterales; family Acetobacteraceae; genus Saccharibacter. The sequence continues at coordinate 61,101 of NZ_WVHP01000001.1, forward strand.
AATTTCAAATTCGCAATCGAGCAGCTGCTTTTTTGCTAGAAGAAGGCGTCTTTACACCGGTTTCAAGTACTATGACGATTTATGTAAAAAGTCATGAAACTGATAATTTCTTTAAAGGCGTCCTCATCCAAGATAATCGCACCCCCAGCAAACCGACGACGATCCTAGCTGAAGAAGCCTTTATGATCCCTCATGGAGACGCGCTTAATCTCGTACTGCATAATGGCTCTCGTCAGGGAATCGACCCCCAAACAGGACAGCTCGGCATGCTCGACTTCACGCATGATACGATTGAACTAAGCTCTTCCCATCCGGGGGTGGAAGGCGATCAAGATGCCGCCGAGCTCTCTCTTCATGCTCTCTTCTTCCCCCCTTCTTACGTTCCCCTCCGCTATCGCGCCAAGCTCGCCGTGGAAGGATGGGCACGTCTGACGACGCCTCTCTCAACACTTTCCTACGCTATCATTGGACTAGTCTGTGCTCTTCGTGGGGGGTTTTCACGGTATGGTTCCATTATACGGCCTCTTATGGCCATTTTTTGTGTTGTCGGGCTCTTACTACTTTCGTTGATGCTCAAAGGAATGGCGTCCCGTCAACTCACCTTCGTTCCACTACTTTGGGTCGAAATTATCGTACCGATCCTCATATGCTGCGGTCTTCTACTGCACGAACACTTCAAAGGTCTGTCTTTTTTAAAGCGCCCTGTTAAAGGGAAACACTCCTCATGAGGCCATTTTTTAGGGCATTTTCACAGGCCAGACAGTCACTTGTCATGCATCATGCCTATTTTCCAAAAACATTAGCCCGTTATTTAGGACGAAAATTTACCCTCACCTCTCTAGCAACCACAGCCGCCCTAACCGGGCTAATTTCACTTTTTGATTTTATTGACGTTTTAAGACGTGCCTCATCTCACCCCGACGTTAGCCTTTGGGTCGTGCTGCTGATCTCAGCCCTTCATGCCCCTTATTACCTTATTTATGTGCTACCATTCGGTGTTCTTTTAGGTGGCATGACCTGTTTTTCGCGCTTATCACGCTCATCAGAGCTCATCGTGATGAGAGCCGCAGGGCTATCGGCGTGGCAATTTTTAAGTAGCCCAGTTTTTTGTGCCATTATGCTGGGTGTTATTGTTTCAACAGGACTATCGCCCCTCTCATCTATTATGTTTCGGCACGCCAGTCAGCTTGACAATAAGCTGCTCCGTGGGGAACCAAGCTCAACTTTTTTTCAGAAAAATGGTCTTTGGCTTCGTCAACATGACACAACGACTACACCCAATGGAGAAGCAGTCCTTCATGTAAGCCGTGGACATTTAAGGGTGGATTCTCTTCAAGTAGAGCATATTAGCCTCTTTCGCCTTGATGAGCATTTCCACCTTATTGATCGTATAGAAGCATCTTCAGGAGAATTAAAAGATCATAACTGGCAGTTTTATAACGCTTTTCGCCTCCTCCCGGCCCATACCCCTCAAGCCTTAGACCATCTCTCTCTTCCCTCTGAACTCACGGTTGATCGCATCCGTACCAGCACAACTCCACCCGATACATTGTCTCTTTGGGCCCTTCCATGCTTTATTAAGCTCTTGTCACGTTCGGGTTTTTCCACCATTCAGTACCGTCTTCATTTCCAAGCGCTGTTGGCTTTGCCCCTTTTAGCAGGAACAATGGCGCTTGTATCTGCGGGCTTTTCTATGCGATCCACACGACGTGGTGGCGTTGCGCGTATGCTTGGTGCTGGCATTACAACCGGTTTTGCCTTATTTACGGTGTCGAAAATCGCAGAACAGCTCGGAAAGTCAGGAGCCCTTCCGCCGCTCCTCGCTTCGTGGGCCCCAGCAGGAGCGGGCCTGTGTCTAGCCGCAGCGTTGCTGTTGCACATGGAGGATGGTTAATGCCTTTGCTCAGAGACTTTCCATTCGCTTTTGGGAAGCGCACGCCTGTTCTAGGTCTTGCTCTAGCAAGCTCAGCTCTTGCTGCCTTATCGTTAAGCACGGCGCCGTTAGCTTATGCTGGGAATGCACATTCGAGCAACAACGGCCCGCTCATGACGCCCGGTCGTGTCTCCCCGCAGGATCCGCTGACCTATCTTGCTGATCATGAAAGCTACGATAAAACGGGTTTAATCCTTTGGAAAGGGAATGTTCGTGTCTGGCAAGGCGGACAGGCCCTTCGCGCCGACGAAATCACCTATGATCGCGCAGCAGGAATTATGCGGGCGCGCGGCCATGTCTCGCTCGTTCAACCCGATGGCAGCACGACATACGCAGATCATGTTGAACTGTCTCACGGTATGAAAGATGGCATCGGCACCGCCATCTATATGAGAATGGAGCAAAACGCTAAACTCGCTGCAACCGGCATGCGCCGCAGCAATGGTGTTGTCAACGACTTCTCAAATGCCGTTTATACAGCATGCAAAACCTGTGCCCAAAACCCAGATGCTCTGCCCTTTTGGCAATTTCAAGCCTATGGTGCCACGCAAGATCGAGCAAATCAGAATATTGAATTCAATCATGCTTGGTTGAAGGTTTTAGGGCTTCCTGTCTTTTACTTCCCCTATTTCGCCGTCACAGACCCAACAGCAAAGCGCCATAGCGGGCTGCTGACTTTCAACGTCAACCCTCATGATCGCTATCTGGGAACGTATTTTACCCTTCCTTATTATTGGGTGATTGACGACCAGCAAGATCTAACGTTCGTTCCCCTTATTGCAAGCCATACAGGCCCACAGCTTTCAGCTCAATATCGCCATCGCTTCAATTTCGGGAAGCTAAAAATCACGGCAGGTATTGCAGACGATACGCGCCGCAATACGCCATTTTATAATGCCTTTGGAGAGCGCTCCACCGGAGGGAAAGAACACGGCGCTCAAGGCTATATTTTTGGCAACGGTGATTTCAATCTTGACCGGCATTGGCGCGCTGGCTTTAACGTCAATATCGCAAGTTCAGCGAACTATATGCGTGATTACCGCCTCAACGGATATGGGTCAGACACCCTTCCTACCAATGCTTATTTAGAAGGCTTTGGTGTTGGCTCCCATATCATGTTGGATGCTCAAGGCTATCAAGGGCTTAATCGCGGGATTATTAACAATAAAGAGCTTCCCTACGCTCTCCCACGCTTTAGCTATGATTTTACAAGTCAACCTGACATCCTCGGTGGTCGCCTCAGCGTCCATAGCACGGACTTCTATGTATACCGCCAACGTGGCGTAAACGACCAACGCGGTGAACTCGCCTTACAATGGGATCGTCCTTTCCAAAACCGGCTTGGTCAAAAATGGCTGCTGACCGCTCGGCTCGACTCTATGCTGTACCATTCGACACGCCTGAATGAGCAGCCAATTTACGGGAAAAAGGGCTCGCACGTCAGCGGGCAAGTCCAGCCAACAGTTTCTCTGAAAATGAACTGGCCTTTCCTGCGCACCTTCGCAAAAGGCCATGGCAGCCAGATCTTTGAACCAATTGTACAATTTATCGCTTCGCCTAATACGGGCGGTGCGGCCATGCGCTCCCTCCCCAACGAGGATAGTTTTACATACGAGTTCAGCGACACGACCCTCTTCGCTCTGAACCGCTATATGGGCACCGACCGACTCGATGGTGGGATCCGCGGCAATGTGGGAATTCACCAAAATTGGACATGGAACGGCCATTCCATTGACATGCTCGTCGGTGAAAGCTTCCAGCAACATATTACGCGCAACCGTCCGGCTTTTTCTGGTCTTGATCATCACCTTTCAGACCCTGTTGGACGTGTCACGTTTACGCCCAACCAATATCTCGATATTACCGCACGCGGACGTTATAACCCGTGGCGTAAGAAATTTGATTATGGTGAAGCACTGTTTAGCGCCGGTATTCCGCAATTTCGGATCACAGGCGGATATATTTACGGCCCTGTCACGCCGTATTATTATTCCTACGTCAATTATAACAAAGGCAGTAATGCTCTCCAGAACCCTTACAACCAAGAAACAAGCGAACTGAGCGGGGGTGTCTCAACTCGTTGGCGTCAGTATCATTTCTCAGCTTATGCACGACGCAGCCTCTCTCGTAAGCAATTTGTCGCAACAGGCGGCGATGTCGGTTATAGCAATGACTGCTTTGGGCTAGACGTTATCTACGTTCGACAATACACCTATATTGGTGGACAACGGCGCAATTCAACCGTGCTGCTCAACTTCACGTTCAAGACTATCGGTAATTTTGGGATCAACGGCTGACATATGTTCTCACCTTCGCGTATTGCTTTGCTTCCCCTCTCTGTCTGCGCCGCTGTTATGCTGGCCTTCCCCCACACAGGGCAGGCTGCTCCAGCTACTGATGCCCCCTCCACTCAACAAACCGAGGCCCCCTCAACGACGGAAGACCAAATTATTGCCGTCGTGAATGGGCAAGTCCTGACGCAGCGTGATGTTGAAGATCGCGCACGTCTTTTCGTGCTCTCAACGGGGCTGCCCATCAGTTCAGATGTTATGCAACGCATGCGTGGACAGATCATTCATCAGCTTATTGATGAACGCCTCAAAATGCAGGAAATGCTCAACCGGCATATCAATATTGAGCCCGAGCAGATTGCAAATGCTATTAGCAATATTGAAGCACGTAATGGCATGCCGCAAAATGCGTTGCGCAATCGCCTAAAATCCGATGGTGTCTCGCTCACGACCCTTATTGACCAAATTCGCGTTCAACTCGGATGGATGCAAGTCCTGCGTGAAGAACTTGGCGCGCGCAACCGCGTGACACCTGACCAAATCGCTCAACGAGAACGCGCCCTTCAGGCTGAAGCAGGCCGGCCTCAATATATGATCAGTGAAATTTTTGTTCCTGTTCCTGATCCACGACATGATGAAGTCGAGCTGACTTTTACAAAAACAATCATCAACCAGCTCCGTGAAGGGGCTCCTTTCCCGATTGTTGCCGCTCAATTCTCGCAAGACCAAGCCGCCTTAGACGGTGGGGCCCGTGGTTGGATGCAAGAGGATAGTATTGAGCCGCAAGTTCTCGACGTGATCCGCCAAATGCCCGAAGGCGCTATTTCTAACCCGATTAAAGTTCCTGGTGGCTTTATTATCGCTACCGTCCAAGGGCGTCGTGTGGTTGGCAAACAGCTCGGCACAATTATCGGGCTGCGACAGGCCTTTATTCCTTTCACCTCACAGCTTGACCCCAGCAATCCGACAGACCAACAAAAACTTGCCTTACAAAAGGCAACCAGTGCCTCTCAGTCTCTCCATAGCTGCGATGCTGTTGAAGCACTTAATCGCGCTATGGGAGATAAACGACCAAGCAACCCAGGCCTCCAAGTTATGGAACGCCTTGCACCGCAGATGCAGGCTGTCATTGGTAAGCTCCCGATCGGCCGTGCCTCTCACCCTCTTGTTGCAACAGATGGTATCGCTTTGCTTATGGTGTGTTCACGCGAACAACGTAACCTTGCCCAGCAAACACCGGGACAAATTGCTGACCAGCTGATGAATGAGCGTGTTGAGCAAGCAGCCCAGCAAATGCATCGTTCTCTTCAACGTCGTGCGGTTATCGAGATCCGCCCTGCAGCTCAAACGGTTCTACGCCACGAATGACACACACACTCCCCTCTCTGCGTGAGAGCATTCGCGCTCATGGGCTTGATGCACGCAAATCACTCGGACAGCACTTTCTTTTAGATCCATCTGTTTGCGCGCGTATTGCCAGCTTAGGCGGCTCTCTTGCAGGGCGTCATATTGTAGAAGTCGGCCCGGGCCCCGGTGGGCTGACCCGTGCCTTATTAGACAGCCAAGCAAGTAGTCTCCATGCCATTGAAGTTGATGAACGTGCGTGGCCTTTATTAGAGGAGCTACGAGAATATTATGGCCCTCGCCTTTCCATCGTTCCGCAAGATGCCCTTCGTATTGATGCAACTTCTTTAGGGCCTGCACCACGACAAATTATTGCGAACCTTCCCTATAATGTCGCAACTCCCCTCCTTGTGAGCTGGCTCCGGCAAGCTTCAGAGTGGGAGCGTCTTGTCTTGATGTTCCAAAAAGAAGTGGCAGAACGTGTCTGCGCTGCCCCTAATAGCTCGGCCTATGGACGACTTGCTGTTTTAGCTCAATGGTGCGCAGATTGTTCTATTGGTATGACTTTGCCACCGGGGGCTTTTTTCCCTCCCCCTAAAGTGCATTCCGCTGTCGCAGTGCTCGTCCCTCATGCCCAACAGCCATCACGCTCGCTTTTTAAGGCTATGGAACAAGTCACAGCGGCAGCCTTTGGTCAACGACGCAAAATGCTACGCACGGCTCTAAAGCCTATCGGGGGGCTTTCCTTACTTGAAGAAGCAGACATCCTCCCGACCCGACGTGCCGAAACCCTCTCCGTTTCAGAATTTGATCGTCTAGCCCGTTGCCATCTTACAAGGCAACAAAAAACCGGGGACTAACCCCCGGTTTTCATGCTCAATTAACACTTCCTCGCGCCTCCTACGACGCCTTGTTGTGCTCTTCTTCATACATATAATCACGCGTCAACGGCAGTGCATCAATAGACCGCGTCAGCTGTAGCTGAAAGTTCATATGTCCTTGCACACGGAATGCTAATTCACTCGCCGTTAAATAAAGCTCGAACATCCGCACAAAACGATCATCATACATTGCGCGTACTTTGTCCCGTTTCGCCTCAAAACGCTGGCGCCAATGGGCAAGAGTTTTTGCGTAATGCAGACGCAAAATCTCACAATCATCGACCCAAAGCCCCGTTCGCTCCACGGCGGCTAATGCCTCACTGAGTGCTGGAGAGTACCCACCTGGGAAAATATATTTCGCAATCCAAGGGTTCGTCGTTCCGGGGCCATCCATACGCCCAATGGAGTGAATAAGGGCAACACCATCAGGTTTTAAGCAGCGCCGAATATTATTGAAAAAGGCTTCATAGTGCGCAACACCCACATGCTCAAACATACCCACGGAAACAATGCGGTCAAAGGTGCGATGAAGCGTGCGATAATCCAGAAGCTCAAAACGCACCTGGTCGTCCAAACCAGCTTCCTTAGCTCGCTCACGAGCTACACGAAGTTGCTCGACTGACAATGTAATACCGAGCACCTTTGCCCCATAGTCTTTGGCTAAAGTCAGCGCCATCCCGCCCCAACCACAACCAATATCCAAGACCTCAAGACCAGGCCGGTCAAAGCGAAGTTTCGCAGCAATATGACGTTTCTTTGCCTCTTGTGCTTCATCAAGAGACATATCATTGCGCTCAAAATACGCACAAGAATATTGCAAGTCTTTATCTAAGAAGAGACGATAAAGATCACCATTTAAGTCATAATGATGAGCAACATTTTTGCGCGAACGCTTCAACGAATTGAGCGGTTTTAAAAGACGCCCGACATAGCGCATACGGCTATTAATTTCTTCGCTTAATAAATTACTATTTTCTAAATTATACATCAGAACGTGCATAAGGCGCTCAAGAGAACACCCATCAGGTGTTGCCGTCCCGTTCATATATTCTTCGCCAAACGCCAAAGCTGGCTTTAAAGCCAAAGCCTTTTCAGCCGCTGTCGTATGCAAACGCAAGCCAACCTCATCACCAGGCTTACTCCCCTGATAACGAGACTGTGTCCCATCGCTATAAGTAACCGTTAACGTACCTGTCTGTATGAATTTCTTTAGGAAGATATCCAGAACACGCTTCACTTCGACGCTCTCCTTCTCCCACACAGATCGCTGGGTCTTCATCGTTATGAACCACCCAACGCCATCGTGACGTTATGTTTTTATTCTAAGTCCATTACGAATAAGATGGCATAGCTGTCAGAGAAGACAAGCCTTATCTCCCCTTTTCATAGAGCTTTCATAACGAAACACTTATAAAAACCACCCAAATGCAAAAAACCCAGCGGCAACACCGCTGGGTTTTCAAAGAAAACTCGCAAGAACTAAAACCCTTAGGCTTCTGCCTGCGTTTCTTCCTCTTTGTGCAGCTCTGCTTCAGCAGCAGCCTCTTCGGCAGCTTGCTCAGCATGAAGATCACCAAGGATATTTTCCTCTTCTTCTTCCTGCCCAACAACTTCACCGCGGGCCTGACGCTCAGCTTCTTCCTGAGAACGCGCCACATTGACGGTCAAAGGGATAGAGACTTCTGGGTGCAATGCCACGCGTGCTTCCACCAGACCAAGAATCTTGATCGGCTCTTCCAACACAACCTGCTGACGGGCAACCGTCAGGCCAGCTTCTGTTGCAGCAGCAGCAATGTCACGAGGCGTTACAGAGCCATAGAGGCTTCCGCTATCACCAGCCTGACGGATCAGGATGACAGAAAGCCCCTGCATACGCTCGGCCAAACGCTCGGCCTCTTCACGCTTGCGAAGGTTCTGGGCTTCCAGCTGAGCACGCTCATTTTCGAAGCGAGCACGGTTTGCCGCATTCGCACGAAGAGCTTTGCCTTTAGGAAGCAGGAAATTGCGGGCATAACCTGGCTTCACACGGACGATATCGCCCATCTGGCCAAGATTTTCCACGCGCTGAAGCAGAATGAGTTCAGTCTGAGACATGACGTGCTCCTCAGTTTACAACATATGGGAGCAGAGCGAGGAAGCGGGCGCGCTTAATCGCCTGCGCCAGTTCACGCTGCTTTTTAGCCGAAACGGCCGTGATGCGGCTTGGAACAATCTTACCGCGCTCAGACAGGAAACGGCTCAGAAGACGGACATCCTTATGGTCAATCTTCGGCGCATTCGGCCCAGAGAATGGGCAGGATTTGCGACGACGATAGAAAGGACGACGCGCACCAACAGCCATACGACGGCTTGCTGGATTAATTTCAGGGGTTGTCGTGGTATCAGCCATCTTGATTACTCCGCTGCAGCCGTGTTTTCACGCGTTTCAGAGGATGAGGAGTCATTGTTATGACGGCGGTTACGACCGCTTTCATAACGACCACCACGCCCACCGCGGGAACCACGATCACCACGATCGTCACCCTTACGGGACAGAATCGGTGACGGTGTATCGTCAATTTCATCAACACGAAGAGTCAGAACACGCAGAACATCTTCGTTCAGGCTCAGCTGACGACCCATTTCGTTCATTGCGTCAATCGGGGCTTCAATGCCCAGCAGGACGTAATGACCCTTACGGTTTTTCTTGATGCGATAAGCCAGCGTGCGCAGGCCCCAGAACTCACGCTTGCGCACGGAACCACCATGCTCGCCCAGCAGTGAGGTAATGTTCTCAATCAGGGTTTCAACCTGAGCCTGAGAGACATCGTTACGTGCAATCAGCACGGTCTCGTAAAGTGGCATGAAAACTCCCTTCGGATAAGGTCAACCCAAACCGGCCCAGTGCCGGTTCAAAACCTCTTCTTTCTACATGAGAAAAAAGACGCGGGTATAGCCGTGAAGACGCCTATCGTCACGGCAGGGAAAGCGGCTTTTAACCACAAATTATAGGAAAAAGCAAGAGAATGATGCCCCCTACCCCAGAGAGCATCTCCCTTTTATGCAGCATCAATCATCAAGGAAGGAACGAAGTTTACGGCTACGGCTTGGGTGCTTCAGCTTACGTAGTGCTTTCGCTTCAATCTGACGGATACGTTCACGCGTCACATTAAATTGCTGACCAACCTCTTCCAACGTGTGGTCTGTGTTCATCCCAATCCCGAAGCGCATCCGCAAGACACGCTCTTCACGTGGGGTCAACGAGGCCAGAACGCGGGTTGTAGCTTCGCGCAGGTTAGTCTGAATAGCCGCATCCAGCGGAATAATGGCGGTCTTATCCTCAATAAAATCGCCAAGATGGCTATCTTCTTCGTCACCAATCGGTGTTTCCAAAGAAATCGGCTCTTTGGCAATTTTCAGAACCTTACGCACCTTCTCAAGCGGCATGCCGAGCTTTTCAGCCAATTCTTCCGGTGCGGGTTCCCGACCGATTTCATGAAGCATCTGACGTGACGTCCGCACCAGCTTATTGATCGTCTCGATCATATGAACTGGAATACGGATCGTCTTTGCTTGGTCGGCAATTGAACGCGTGATTGCCTGACGAATCCACCATGTCGCGTAGGTCGAGAACTTGTAACCACGGCGATATTCAAATTTATCAACCGCCTTCATCAAGCCGATATTTCCTTCTTGGATGAGATCCAAGAATTGCAATCCACGGTTTGTGTATTTTTTCGCGATTGAAATCACCAAACGCAGATTCGCCTCGATCATTTCCTTCTTTGCGCGTGTTGAATCCCGCTCACCACGCGAAATCGTCTGATAGACTTGGCGGAACTCATCAACAGGTAAACCCGTCTCGCGCGAAAGGTCAGCCACCTGCTTCCGCATCGAAGCTAGCTGATCCATATGCTTCGTTGTTAACGTTTTCCAACCCTTCCCAGGCAGAACCTTAATCTGCTCAAGCCATTCTGGATCCAGCTCATGGTAACGATAGCGAGACATAAAGTCTTCACGCGCAATCTTGCAGCTTTCTGCCAAACGCAGCATCCGCCCTTCAACTGTATTCAGCCGCTGCACATGCGCTTTAATAGACTCAACGAGCTCTTCAATACGATTGTTATTCAGATGCATCCGACCGACTAAAGCGACCAGCTCACCCCGTAGTTTCGCATAGCTTTTTTCAGAACGATCGGAAGCTTCTTCACCTTCCATCAACGCTTCGACGCGTTTGTTCTGCATCCGCGACAATTTCTGATACAAGGGCTCAAAAGCTTCGAAGAGCTGCATAATCTCTGGTTTTAGCTTTTCTTCCAAAGCGGAAAGCGACAAGCCATTGCCTTCACCATTACCGCCCTCGCCACCTTCAGACTCTTCACCATTCTCATCGTTTTCAGAGTCTGCATCGTTATCTTCTTCTGGTGGTGCCTCGTCAGAGAGACCCTCCATCGAGGCCTCTTCCGGGTCTCCTTGGCTCGCTTCAAGATCAATTACTTCACGCAGTGGCAAAGTTTCGTCTTTAAGCTGCTCGTACCACCCCAGAATAGAACGGAACGTCAACGGACTGTGGCACAGGCCGTTAATCATCTCACCCCGCCCAGCTTCAATACGCTTGGCAATGGCAATTTCGCCTTCGCGTGAAAGAAGCTCCACAGCTCCCATCTCACGCAGATACATACGCACAGGGTCATCCGTGCGACTTGCCGCTACGGCATCAACGTTCCCGCTCTCACCCTGCTCCTCAGTCGTTTCCGATGAGGTAGGTGCCGCTTCGCTCGTCGTTTCTTCTTCACGATCGGTATTTTCAACAACCTGAATGCCCATCTCAGAGAGAGCAGCCATAACGTCTTCGATCTGCTCAGACGTCATTTTGTCTTGAGGCAGAACAGCGTTCAGCTCGTCAAACGTAATGCTCCCGCCTGATCGTCCTTTGGCAATCAGTCTCTTTACGGCTGCTGATTGCACATCCAGAGGAGGTCCATCCTGCTCGGGTGCATTCCGATCCGTTCCAGAGGCTGATTTCGTGGCCATGCGTCTCTCCGTCAACTCTACTCAAATGCCAGTAGGTGGGCAGCGTGCAAGTGGTCAATCCTGAGCTCCAAGTCAAGCTCTGGCAGGGGATAAAATCGGTTTTTTTGATAACAAACACCCCCGCTCCCTTTGTTGCACGCTCCTATCCCATAAGTGTTGGGCGCCGTTAAACGCGCTTCAAGAGGGCGCGTCGGTTCCTTCATCTAATTCTGGTTGTTCACCCCGTTTTAACGCTTCCACAACCTTCATACGCGCTAATATGCTCACTGGGAAGCGCTCACCCTCACTCGAGTCGGAAGATTTTGAATACGCTGCCATCAACACATTCTCTACCGACTTCTGAACCTCACGCTCAAAAGACGCAAAATTCACGAGGGCATAAAAATGCCACCAGCTTTCCAATACATCAACCTTCAGCATATCATCATCGGAGCGTGCTGACTGTAAGGTACGCGGTAAAGGCCCATCAATCAGCGATGAGAGTACCTCTCCCAAACCATGCTCTTGCATCCATTTCTGGCAACTCTCGGCCGTTAGCTCTTCGCTTTGATCGGCCCATTCCAACACCGCTTCCCGCACATCATTTAAGACGTCAGGCAGCATTAACTGCGTATAAGCTTGTTCAATATGGGGTAAAATTGCAGGGTGACACACAATAAGCACCGTCAATACATTCAGGCGCTCAACAGCACCTTCCGCAACGGAACGAGGCTCTCTTAGCCCTGTAGATACCCTTCCCGGTGCACGTACCCCCTTTTTCCCTTTATGACGGCGGAAACGCTCAAAGAAGAGATCCAAGAACGTGCTGCGATATTCACTCGCTAAGTTACGCTCTGGAATCTGCCGTGACAAAGCAATTAATCGCTCCCGCAACGCCGCTCTTTGCTCAGGGCCCGGGTTAACCTCGCGCACACTTAACAGGTTAAAGAGTTCCTCCACCATCGGTCGCGCCTGCGCAAAACGCTCGGCCATCGCCGTAGCGCCTTCACGCTGGATAAAACTATCAGGATCATCACCTTCACTTAAGCGGCAAAAACTCAGACTTTTTTCAGCTGAGAGAAGCGGCAAAGCGACTTCACATACCCGTAATGCAGCGCGCTGCCCGGCTTGGTCTCCATCAAGGCAGATAATAGGCCGTGCCGTTAAACGCCAAAGAAGCTCTAGCTGCTCCTCCCCTAGGGCCGTTCCCAAGGGGGCCACGGCGCCCTGTAAGCCCGCCTGATCAAGTGCGATGACATCCATATACCCTTCAACCACCACGAGCTCAGCGCCCTTCCTGACGGCTTGTGTGGCGTGATCAAGGTTAAACAACGTACGCCGTTTGGAAAAAAGCGGCGTTTCTGGGCCATTGAGATATTTCGGCTGTCCATCTCCTAGAATACGCCCCCCAAAGGAGATCACACGCCCTTTCCGATCACGAATAGGGAACGTGACACGGTTAAAGAACAACTCACCGCGAGGTTGGCCAACTTCATCAAGGCGCATCAAACCAACCTGTGCGAGCTGCTCAACCGTTATCCCATCAGCACGCAGAGCGGCAACAAGAGAGCGACCATCACCAGACCAGCCCAAGCCAAAGCGCTCCAGCGTTTCCTCTCTCAGGCCACGCCTCGTTAAATACGCTAGCCCCTCTCGTCCCTCCGCTGTATAAAGATTTCGGCGATAAAGCTCTTGCACACGTGCTAAAACATCATAAAGCGACTGACGCTCTCGTGCTTTCTCTTCCTGCTTGGGATCATCCTTTGGGATCTCCATTCCCGCTTCAGAAGCAAGTTTTTCAACGGCTTCTGGAAAGCTACTTCCATCACTTTGCATCACAAAGCTAATGGCATCTCCATGCACCCCACAGCCAAAACAATGGAAGTGATCATCATAAATATAAAAGGACGGACTCTTTTCGCCATGAAAGGGGCAGCATGTTTTCCAGTTCCGCCCAGAGCGCGTTAATTTGTGACGCCGCCCAATCAGGGACGTTAACGGAGTACGTTGACGGAGTTCGTCGAGAAAATGTGTGTCGAAAGCCATAAAATCCGTCTGATACGCCCATTCACGTTTGATCTATCTCATACGATCATGCAGATCATAGCATGACTCACTTCATAGATCACGGAGACACTCTTTGCGTATGAAACACACGACGCTTGTTGGTTTTGGGTGCGGTGCGGCCGCAGGAGCACTTTGGGGGCTAGCCCTGCTAGCACCTGCGTTGATCCAACCGTTCAGCCCTCTCCAACTCGCTACCGTGCGTTACATGACCTACGGTCTCTTTGCTCTTGTCGCTCTTCTTCCACGTTGGCGACATCTTGTCGCCCGCCTAACAGGGTCAGCGTGGCGCGAGCTTATTATTCTCAGCTTTTTGGGGAATATTCTCTACTACGTCATCCTCGGTACAAGCGTTCAGCTCTGCGGTATTGCCATGCCAACACTCATCGTTGGCTTTTTGCCCGTAACCGTCACGGTCATCGGGGCCCTTGAAGACGGTGCCGTCCCTTTACGACGCCTTGTGCCGTCTATTCTCTTGAGCACAGCAGGCATAAGCTGCATTGCGTGGCAGGGCTTTCATATGGCAAGCCACAGCACACAAGGCCATAGTGCGTTTTCCCTCATAATCGGCTTGCTCTGCGCGGTCATCGCTCTGATTTCTTGGAGCGCTTATACCATTCGCAATGCACGCTGGCTTAACCAGCCGAATCCCCCCACCAGTGAGCATGAATGGAATATGCTTACCGGACTTGTTACGGGAGCGATGGCCCTTCTGATGCTGCCTGCTGCCTTCCTGTGGCAATCCGTTCCAACGGGAAAATGGGGGCTCTTTATCGCCGTTTCGATGGGCATGGGCCTCTTAGCTTCTGTCGCGGCCAACAGTTTTTGGAACCGTATGAGCCGCCTCGTCCCTCTCACAATGGTCGGCGGGATGATCCTCTTTGAAACGCTCTTTTCGCTCATTTACGGATTTTTGTGGGAACAGCGCTGGCCAACACTTCCCGAGGCCCTCGCCATTATTCTCGTCAGCAGCAGTGTGCTGAGCTGCATGTATGCCCATCGGCCGAGCAAACATACACTGGACGGACACGCTTAGATCGTTCCGTCATAAAAGAAGGCAGTCCCACGACCTTAGGACTGCCTTCTTTAAATCTCTTAGCCTAAATGCTCTTTGACAAAAGCACTTGCTTTCGCCGCATTTAAAGCCGCGCCAAAGCGTTTTTTAAGCACCGCCATCACGCGGCCCATATCTTTCATGCTCTCAGCTTTCACCTCAGCAACAGCCTCTTTAATCGCTGTCTTCACGGTGTCATCATCCAACTCGGCCGGCAGATAAGAACGGATCGTCTCAATTTCACGCTCTTCTTTTTCTGCTAATTCTGGACGGTTACCCTTGGTATACATCTCCACTGATTCTGAGCGCGATTTAATCATAGAACGCAAAGCCAGAAGGATATCCTCATCACTAACGACGGCATCCTTCGCACGCGCTGCCACATCTAAATCTTTAACTTTCGCTGTAATTGCACGCAGCTGAGCGACGCGTTCAGACTGCCCAGCCTTCATTGCGGCTTTAATATCGTCCATAAGACGTGCGCGAAGTGACATAACCATACTCCTGCCATGATGTTTTTCTTAGTCAAAAAAGACGCTTAAACCTCTACCAGCCTCTTATGAGCCTGTCGATAAAGAGGAGAATCTCGGAAAAAATTTCCCAGTTTGCAGATCTTCTCTTTTCATTCCGGAAAAAACTTCCCATTTCATCTCTCATGCCCTATCTAGGCGGTAGGTCTCTGAGGACGGCACGAGGCGGAGAAAGCCATGAACATTGACGCAATTATTCAAAAAGCAGGGGGCGTTACCGAAATCGCCCAGCTTACCGGTGTTGGCAGCGAGGCTGTGCGCAAATGGCGCCAGTCCGGCACAGTGCCCGCTAAACACTGGCCTGCACTCCTCCACGTGCCGGGAATTACCCTGGCAGATCTGAACGATACTTCAGAGGAAGCGCCTTCTATGTCACACGCCTCCAATACAACCCGTCCAAACGGCGCAACAGCGGCTCTTGCCCTTGCTGATGGCACCCTCCTATGGGGGCGCGGCTTTGGCGCTCATAATGACGCCGCCGTTGGAGAGCTTTGCTTCTCCACGGGTATGACAGGCTATCAGGAAACACTGACAGACCCTTCTTTTGCCGGGCAGATTGTGACCTTCACCTTCCCACATATCGGCAATGTCGGCACGAATCCCGAGGATAACGAAGCGCCGACAATGGCAGCCCTCGGCTTGGTCGTGAAAGAGGACGTAACCGCTCCAGCCAATTGGCGCTCTCATCAGCCCCTTAATGAATGGCTGATCGCTCAGGGGCGCAGTGGCATTAGCGGCATTGATACACGCTTCATAGCGCGCACCTTACGCGACAAAGGCCCACAAACAGCGGTGCTCTCCTTCCCACGCAACGGGCAGATTGACGTTGACGATCTGAAGGAAAAAGCGCGCACATGGCCGGGCCTTGTCGGGATGGATCTCGCCAAGGACGTCGCGCAAGGCAAACGCCACTGGACAAAGACGGTCTGGCAAAATCAACGTCCTGAAAAAGACGTAAAGCGCCGCGTCGTCGCTCTTGATTATGGAGCGAAAGATAACATCCTCCGCAGCTTGGTCTCTGCTGGTTGTGATGTCCATGTCCTCCCCGGCACCGCAACCGGCGAAGAGATTTTGGCCCTGAAGCCAGAAGGTGTTTTCCTCTCCAACGGCCCGGGCGACCCTGCGGCAACGGCCACTTATGCTGTCCCCGCTATTCAGGCTGTGATGAATGCTGACGTGCCGATCTTTGGGATCTGCCTTGGCCACCAGCTTCTTGCTCGTGCTCTAGGCGGCAGCACCTATAAGCTAGAACGTGGTCACCGCGGTGCTAACCAGCCGGTTAAGGACATCACCACAGGCAAGGTAGAAATCACCAGCCAAAATCACGGCTTTGCTGTAGATGAGAAGAGCCTTCCTGAAACGGTGAAAGTCACCCATGTCAGCCTCTTTGATGGCTCTAACGAAGGGATCGCCTCTACGGTGAAAGAAGCGTTCTCGGTGCAATATCACCCAGAAGCAAGCCCCGGGCCGACCGATAGTTTTTACCTCTTTGAACGCTTTGTTTCCGTCATGGATCGTCGTGCGAACACACAAGGCACAACTCAGAAGGCAGGAGCATAAGACATGCCAAAACGCACTGATATCCGCTCCATCCTCATCATTGGTGCTGGCCCGATCATTATCGGCCAAGCCTGTGAGTTCGACTATTCCGGAGCGCAAGCTTGTAAAGCTCTGAAGGAAGAAGGCTATCGCGTTATTCTTCTGAACTCCAATCCGGCTACGATCATGACCGATCCCGGATTGGCCGATGCGACCTACATCGAACCGATCACACCGGAATTTGTTGAACGCATCATCCTTAAAGAAAAGCCCGATGCGGTCTTGCCCACAATGGGCGGACAGACAGCTCTTAATGCCGCCATGGCCCTTGATAAGTCTGGCTTTTTAGAAAAGCACGGCGTTGAGCTCATCGGTGCTCGCGCAGATGTGATTGACCGCGCTGAAGATCGCTTCAAATTCCGTGAAGTGATGGAAAAGATTGGCGTGGAAAGCCCACGCAGTACCATCGCTCATTCGATTGAAGAAGCCCGCGAGGCGGTTGAGCATACCGGCCTACCCGCCATTATCCGTCCGTCCTTCACGATGGGAGGATCAGGCGGCGGCATCGCCTATAATCGCGAAGAATTCGATGAAATCGTTCGTAGTGGTCTAGACGCCTCCCCCACAACGGAAGTTCTGATTGAAGAATCCGTCATCGGGTGGAAAGAGTTCGAGATGGAAGTCGTGCGTGACACGGCGGATAACTGCATCATTGTATGCTCCATCGAAAATATCGACCCAATGGGTGTGCATACTGGGGACTCCATCACTGTTGCCCCCGCTCTAACGCTGACAGATAAAGAATATCAGCGGATGCGTGATGCTTCCATCGCCTGCCTGCGTGCGATTGGCGTGGAAACAGGTGGGTCTAACGTCCAATTCGGCGTCAATCCCGTTGATGGCCGGATGGTCGTCATTGAGATGAACCCTCGCGTCTCGCGCTCCTCTGCTCTGGCCTCTAAAGCAACGGGTTTCCCGATTGCTAAGATCGCCGCAAAGCTGGCTGTTGGCTACACGCTTGATGAGCTCACCAACGATATTACCGGCACCACGCCTGCCAGCTTTGAGCCGACCATTGATTATGTGGTCACCAAAATTCCACGCTTTACCTTTGAGAAGTTCCCAAGCACGCCAGCGTTGCTCTCCACGTCTATGAAGTCTGTGGGGGAAGCAATGTCCGTGGGACGTAGCTTTGCCGAATCTCTCCAAAAGGGCCTCCGCTCTATGGAGACTGGCCTCACGGGGCTTGATCCTGTCGAAGCGCCCGGCGATGGCTCCCCAGATGCTTACCGTGCCGCTCTCTCTGAGCCGCGTCCAGAACGCATCTTGATGGTCGCTCAGGCCTTCCGTGCAGGCCTCTCCTTGGAAGACATCCAAGAAGCTTGCCATTTTGAGCCTTGGTTCCTTCGTCAGATTGAAGCGCTGGTGGCAACAGAGCGCCAGATTGAGCACGATGGCCTCCCTCAAGACGCCATCGACCTGCGCAACATCAAGGCTCAGGGATTCTCAGACCGTCAACTAGCTCGCCTGTCTGGTAAGAGCGTCAAAGACATTGAGGCTTTGCGTAACAAGCTGAACGTCCAGCCTGTTTATCGCCGCATTGATACCTGCGCAGCTGAGTTTGCCTCCGATACGCCGTATCTCTACTCCACCTATGAAGGCGGATTCGGCACACCGGAATGTGAAAGCCGCCCGACAGATCGTGATAAGATCATCATTCTCGGCGGTGGCCCTAACCGGATTGGCCAAGGGATTGAGTTCGATTATTGCTGTGTTCATGCTGCTTATGCTCTGCGCGAAGCCGGCTTTGAAACCATCATGGTCAACTGTAACCCAGAGACCGTTTCCACCGACTATGATAGCTCCGACCGTCTCTATTTCGAGCCACTGACAGAGGAAGACGTTGTTGCCCTCGCCCGCACGGAGATGACAAATGGCCGTCTGCTTGGCTGCATCGTGCAATATGGTGGGCAAACACCGCTGAAGCTCTCCCGTGCGCTTGAGGCCGCTGGCATCACCCTGCTAGGCACCCCTGCTGATGCGATCGACCGCGCTGAAGACCGCGAACGCTTCCAAGACATGCTGCGTAAGCTGGGGCTGCGTCAGCCGAAAAACGGCATTGCTCATCGCCCTGATATGGCGCTCGATGTTGCCGAAGAGGTGGGCTATCCCGTCGTTGCGCGTCCATCCTATGTGCTCGGCGGCCGTGCGATGGAGATCGTCTATGATCGCGCAGGGTTGTCGCACTATCTCAACACTGTGCTGCGCGCTGCTGGCGAAGAAGTCGCCTCCGCTCCTGTTCTGCTCGACCATTACCTCAATGATGCCATTGAGGCTGATGTGGACTGCATCGCAGACGGAGAGAATGTGTATGTCGCTGGTGTGATGGAACATATTGAGGAAGCAGGCATTCACTCCGGTGACTCTGCATGTTCCCTCCCTCCTTACACGCTCTCACCCGCTCTCGTCACAGAGCTGAGAGAACAAACGGAAGCCATGGCGCGTGAGCTCGGGATTCGTGGCTTGATGAACGTGCAATTTGCCATCAAGAATGACGAAGTTTTCGTTCTTGAGGTGAACCCTCGCGCTTCTCGTACCGTGCCATTCGTAGCCAAGGCAACCGGTGTTCCTGTCGCGAAAATTGGCGCACGCATCATGGCCGGCGCCAAGCTGACAGACTTCACTCTTGATGGTCGCAGCGTAGCCCCTCATGTCGCAGTGAAAGAGGCTGTCTTCCCGTTCCACCGCTTCTCTGGCGTTGATACGATCTTAGGGCCGGAAATGCGCTCAACAGGGGAGGTTATGGGCCTCGACAGCACGTTTGAAACCGCTTTTGCGAAGTCTCAGCTTGCGGCTGGCGTTAACCTCCCAAGCGAAGGCACGGTCTTCCTCTCAGTGCGTGATAGTGACAAGGCACATGTGCAGCCTGTCGCGCGGAAGCTGGTGGATATGGGCTTTACCATCCTCGCCACACGCCATACGGCTGAACGTCTCGAAGAAGCCGGTATTCCCGTCACACGCACCAACAAGGTATTGGAAGGCCGCCCGCATTGTGTCGATGCCATTCGCTCACGTGAGGTGCAAATGGTCATCAACACCTCGCAAGGAGGGCAAGCTGCTCGTGATAGCTTTGATATCCGCCGTTCAGCACTCACGATGGGGGTTCCTCACTACACCACCATCGCTGGTGCACGTGCTGCTACCTACGCGATTGCAGCCCTTAAAAACGGCGATCCGGGAGTGGCTCCACTACAGTCTTACTTCCACGGAGACTTCTAAGACACGTTCGGTAGGCTTGCAGCACAGGCTCTGTGCTGTTTATCCTGCCTAGCGTTATTGCTGCCGACTCCTTCCCCTCCGCAGGGTTATCCCTATGGAAGGGGAAGGAGCGGCGCGTTTTTGTTTGTTCTATTGTCTAATCTTGAGGGAAGCACTGTGCAGAAAAGCCCCATGACCGCCCAAGGGCTCAAACGCCTTGAGGACGAGTTGCGTCACCTAAAGACGGAGGCCCGTCCGGCCGTTATTCGTGCTATCGCCGAAGCGCGCTCTCATGGTGACCTCTCAGAAAACGCTGAATATGACGCCGCACGCGACCGTCAGTCCTTCATTGAAGGGCGCGTTCTTGAGCTGGAGAGTCTCATCTCCACCGCAGAGGTGATTGATCCTTCCACGCTTTCAGGCGACCGCGTGCAGTTCGGCGCAACAGTTGAGCTCGTGGATGAGGAAACCGATAAAGAGAGCACGTATCAGATCGTTGGCCTCCATGAAGCCGACATCAAAGAACGCCGGATCTCCGTTTCCTCTCCGCTTGCTAAGGCCCTCATCGGTAAAGATGTGGGAGATTCTGTCTCTGTGCCCGCACCGGGCGGAGACCGCACGTATGAAATATTGAAAGTGGTGTATAAATAATGACTGATTGTGCTTCCGATACTCGGGTCACTCTGGACGATGTTCGCGCCGCCCAGAAACGTATTGCAGCAACTATTGCCCGTACTCCAACGATTCGCAATGTTGCTCTTTCCCGAATTACGGAAGCCGACATTAGCATTAAACTCGACAATCTTCAGGCTATCGGTTCATTCAAAGAACGTGGAGCCGCCAACCGCATGGCCCTCCTCACGCCTGAAGAACGTGCCCACGGCGTCATCACTGTGTCCGCTGGGAACCATGCGCAAGGTGTTGCCCGTCAAGCGAGCCTCCTTGACCTTGATGCCACCATCGTGATGCCCCGCTTTACGCCTGCGACAAAAGTTGCTGCCACAAAAAGCTGGGGCGCGCGTGTCGTCCTTGCCGGAGATAATTTTGACGAAGCCTGTGCTACTGCCGAAGAGCTACGTCAAAAAGAAAACCGCACCCTGATCCACCCTTTTGATGACCCTGCCGTGATCGCAGGCCAAGGCACGTGCGCGCTCGAAATGCTCGAAGATGCCCCTGACCTTGATATGGTCGTGGTGCCCATCGGCGGTGGGGGGCTTATCTCCGGCTTTTTCACCGTTTTAAAGGCTCTTCGCCCACAAACGAAGATTTATGGCGTTCAGGTTTCTGCCTACTCTCCTTTGCGTCATTACCCCGAAGGCCCCGTGGACGTGCCAGGAGGCTCAACGTTGGCGGAAGGAATCGCTGTCGTTCATCCGGGTCATCATTGCCTCGACATTATTAACCATCAGCTTGATGGTGTCTTTGTCGTTGATGAACTGCAGGTTGAAAGCGCGATTACCACGCTTGCAGAGAAAGCCCGACAAGTCTCCGAAGGCGCAGGTGCGGCTCCATTAGCCGCTATCTTAGCCAATCACGACTTCTTTAAAGGTAAAAAAGTCGGGTTTCCTATTTCTGGCGGAAATATTAATGCCCGCATTCTCGCGCATGTCATTTTACGCTCGCTCCTCCGCGAAGGCCGTATCTTGCGCCTTGTGTTCCAGATCCCCGATCGGCCTGGGTTGCTTGCGGACATTTCGCAGAAAATTGGTGATTTTGGCGGGAACATTATTGAAGTGTCTCATCACCGTCTCTTCGCCGCTCCTTCTGTGCAAACGGCTGAACTGGTTGTGATGATTGAAGCACGCGATACTGAACATGCCCTACAGATCGAAAGTGATCTCTCCCAACATTACACAGTGCGCCGAGAGTAAGCCTTTCTTCGTACAAAATTGAAACAATATGTTTTAGCTCTGTTGGTTCACAGAGGAGCAAAAGCTGGCTTATGGTCACGTCATAGGCCAGCAGCCCTGCCTTCTCTTTTTAAGGAATGTGAATCATGTCTTCTCCACGCATTTTAATCCTCTACTATTCGACCTACGGCCATGTTGAAACAATGGCTGAAGCCATCGCTCTTGGTGTTCGTGATGCTGGGGCACAAGCCGATATTCGTCGTGTTCCAGAGCTCGTTCCCGAAGACGCAGCCAAAGCAAACGGGTTTAAGCTAGATCAGAAAGCCCCGATCGCACAGCCTTCTGAACTCGTCGATTACGACGGCATTATCGTTGGCGGCCCAACACGCTTTGGACGCCTACCGGCTCAGCTCGCTAACTTCTTTGACCAAACTGGCGGCCTATGGCTCAAAGGGGCGTTAATCGGGAAAGTCGGTGCCGCCTTTACGTCCACAGGCAGCCAACATGGTGGGCAAGAAACGACCCTCTACTCTATCTTGTCGAACCTCATCCATCACGGAATGGTCATTACTGGCCTGCCTTACTCCTTCCAAGGGCAGCTCACAAACAGCGAGATCAGCGGCGGCGCACCCTATGGGGCCACCACCATCGCTGGGCCAGACGGCTCTCGCCAAGTGAGCGAGAATGAACGTGATGGCGGCCGTTTCTTAGGCAAGCATGTTGCCGATATTGCGGCGCGCCTCGTAAAATAAGGCCCAGCCTTTAAATAAGGCCCAGTCTTTACTGGGCCTTTCCCCTCTTAATTCGTTCCAAAAAAACGATCCCCTGCATCCCCAAGCCCGGGGACGATATAGCCTTTTTCATTAAGTTTCTCATCAAGAGAACAGGTTATAATCCGCACATCAGGATGTATTTTCTGAAGCAAAGCAACGCCTTCAGGAGCTGCAATCAAACAGGCAAAAATAATATTTTTAGCCCCTGCTTGTTTAAGACGTGTAATAGCGGCATCGGCAGAGTTTCCTGTCGCCAGCATAGGGTCTAACACAATGCAACATTTCTGATGAATATGGTCAGGAACTTTGAAATAATATTCTTCCGCTTCCAATGTTACATGATCACGCTGCATACCGACATGCCCAACACTTGCGGAAGGAACAAGATCTAGCATGCCATCAAGCAAACCACACCCTGCTCTTAAAATGGGCACAAAACAAATCTGCGCTTCATCCATCCGTTCAACAGCGGCTTGAGTACCATCCGGCAGAAGAACCTTCGCGTGCATTAACGGAAGATCCTCTAGTGTTTCATAAGCAAGAAGGAGACTCAGCTCTCTCACTGAAGCACGAAACACAGCAATGGGCGTATCACGCTGCCGAAGAAATGCTAATTTATGGCGGACAAGAGGATGTGTCAGCACACGCACCATAGAAGAAGATGACGACATTAAGAGCCTTTCTCTGTGGATACCTCATCATCAGCAATAAACTGAAGAGCAAGGCCATTCATGCAATAACGCTTTCCCGTTGGGAGCGGCCCATCGGGAAAAAGATGCCCTAAATGACCACGACAGCGCGCGCAATGTACTTCAACACGATACATCCCAAAACGCGTATCTTCTGACACCCCGACCCCATTTTCTTCAACATCAAAGAAAGACGGCCATCCGGAGCCACTGTCATATTTCTTTTCAGAACGAAACAGCACATGCCCACACCCAGCACAGCAATAACGGCCGGGGCGTTTTTCATCATTCAACGGACTGGTTCCAGCCCGTTCCGTCCCGTGGTCTCGCAAAATACGACGTTGCTCGTCGCTTAAATCTCCACATGCGCACCCGGGGGCATCAGATCCTTCATTTTCTTCAATATTCATAAGCGTTCCTTTTCTACGCATCGCAACGTCTTTTAAACGAGGTTTTGTATGAAGAAGAAATTACCCTACTATGCACAGGTTAATTGACAAAGAAGAGTGCAGCGCAATGATGGTTTTTCTCTCTTCGAGCGTGATAAGAGAATAATAAAACCGTCACCTTAAGATAAAGAGGCTGCTTCTGTGCTCTGTATAAGACAGTTCCTGTTGACCTCTTTAATCGTCCCCCTCCTCATTGGGGAATGTCTCATCGTGCCAGCATCACAAACACTCGCACGCTCCTCACGTCAGGCACACTCTCCCTCCCATACCCAAACATCGCACGAGAGCCAAGAAGCACGCCAAACCCTCCAACACAACTTACAACAAGAAATTCAAAATCTTCAAATGCGCGAGCAACAAACACAGCATGATATGCAACAAGCACGTTTAAGTACCCAGCAAGTAACCGCACTCAAAAGACAGCAACGCCGCCTACAACTTGCTTTAAAACGCACGCAAGCCACACTCGTCCGTCTCAACAACCAAATGGCCCAGCTCGACACACGCGACACAATGCTAGACCAAAAGGAAACAGCTCAAACACAGGAAGCACTTTCTCTTTTGTCACTTCTGATGCAAATACAGCAAAGTCCCGGGCCACTCTTCCGCCCCGCATCACCAACGTCAGAAGATCCAGCTCTAGCCTTGCCTCTTCTACACGCTCGCCTTGTGGCCATACAGCACCATGCCAATGCGCTTCAGCGTGAACGGCTCGCTCTCCATCACTCTCAAACTCAACTTGATCAAAACGCGCGACTGATACAAACCCAACAACAAAAGCAAGAGCAACGCCATAACGAAAGCTTAGAGCGAGCCCAAGAAGCCCTCGCAAAGCAACAAGAGGCTCAACAAAATCTTGCGCATTCCCGAGCTTTACTCAACGAGTCACGGGCCAATATGCACTCACTTACCAATGCGATTGAACGCCTAGCCCGGCAGGAAGCTGCTGCGCGCCGTCATTTGCTGCAACAAGCACGTTTGCTGCGCAAAAAGCACCATGGCACGCAAGCCCATCAAGCAGAAACGGCCCTTCACGCGCTTGATACTGGCCCTGGTCTGGCTAAGGGGCAAGGCCTCTCCCCCGTCCAAGGAACACTCATCACCCGGTGGGGGCAAGAAACAGAGGCCGGGCCTGCAACAGGCTTGACCTATCGCACGCCTCCCTCAGCACCAGTCTATGCTCCCTGTTCAGGCCGCCTTCTCTTTACAGGAGATTTCCGCTCCTTTGGGCCGATGGTTATCCTTGATTGCGGGCACAGCCAGCGTTTTGTTCTCGCAGGCTTCGGCCATATTACCGCGCAAACTCAGCAAGCGATTCAGCGTCATGACCGTTTAGGCGCGATGCCCCAGCAAGGAGGGCACCTTTTTGTACAATTCCGCCGTGGCACAAACATTGCCAACCCCATGCCTTTTCTCACATCTTCTCCCTAACAGACTGATTTTTACACCAATCATGCTCGGTAGAGTTTCACCTTTAATCGAAAAGAGATAAGCTAGCTTTACCGTTTAATGCCGCGACATAGTCCTGTGGCCCGACTTTTCTCCTTTCTTCCCTGTGAGGATGACACCATTATGATAGTCAAAACCGGTCCGATTTTGGGTGTTACCGGTGCTGTTATGGGCCTAGCATACGGCCTGTTCGGGGCCGGGGTTGGCCCCGCCTACAGCCACAATATGGCCCATTCGCTGCCAGCCCTCACCGCAGACAGCGCCCAACCGGCACAGCATGATAAAAACGACGATCAAGACAATAACGCCGAGACCGTTCGTATGCTGACCCTCCTCGGCACGGTCATGGATGTTGTTCATTCTGAATATGTTGAGCCTATTAAAGACAAGAAGCTCATCAATAATGCCCTCCAAGGCATGGTCGGCAATCTTGACCCACATTCTTCCTATATGGATCCACAGCAGCTTAAAGACATGCAAGATGAAATGTCTGGGCAGTTTGGCGGGTTGGGCCTCCAGGTTCAGGCGGATTCAGGGCATGTTCGCGTCGTTTCTCCTATTGACGATACACCCGCAGCCCGCGCCGGTATTCAGCCTGGCGATGTCATTACAATGGTGGACAATAAAAGCATTGCCGACCTCACGCTGGATCAATCCGTGCGTAAAATGCGTGGGAAACCCGGCACCAAAATTGTCCTCACCATTCTCCGTCCTAAAACGGGGAAAACACAGACCCTCACCCTCACACGGGAAATCATTCATACGCAGATTGTGCGCTCTGCTCTTTACGGACGCACGGCCTATATTCGCCTCACTGAGTTTGACGATGCTCTTGAGCACGATATGCGCAAAGCTTACGAAAAACTCGTCAAAGATGTCGCTAAAACTCCCGGGAAAACACTGAATGGCCTCGTCCTTGACCTGCGTTCCAACCCGGGTGGGAAGCTTGACCAAGCCATTGCTGTGTCACGTGACTTCATTCGTGAGGGGGAAATTGTCTCCATCCGTGGACGTCACCCTGAAAATAATCAGCACTGGGACGGAAAAAATACTGACATTACCCACGGTCTCCCCATTGTTGTCTTGACCAATGCGGGTTCTGCCTCTGCCAGCGAAATTGTTTCAGGAGCGCTGAAAGACCATCACCGAGCGATCATTATGGGAGAACGCACCTTCGGCAAAGGCTCTGTGCAGACAATCCTCCCTATTGGAGACCAAGGCGCTATTCGCCTAACGACGGCACGCTATTACACGCCCTCTGGTCGTTCTATTCAGGGCCTCGGCATTACGCCAGATATCGCTGTGCAAGCCACCCGTGAGGATGACAGCGCTTTTACCTATCACGAGTCCGACCTTGCCCATGTCCTAACCAATATCGGAAGCTCAGAGACTAAAGAAACACTGCGTCATGATTTACCCGAAGGAGCGAAGAAGATTGACCGTCTTCCTCCACAAAAGTGGCCGGCTTTTGACCCGAAAAAACCGGAAACTGACTTCCAACTTCAACAGGCATTACGCCTCGTCACGCTCATGACGGCGACCCCACAGACACAGGGAACGCAAAAATGACCACCCCTACCGATCTTCCCTATCGCCCCAATGTCGGCATTGCGCTGTTTAATGCAGAGGGGAAGCTTTTCTTCGCCCAACGCGCAGACCTCCCTGGTGAGGTCTGGCAATGCCCTCAAGGGGGGATTGATGACGGGGAAACCCCACATCAAGCCGCTCAACGGGAAATGATGGAAGAAATCGGAACCAGCAAGGCTGTTCTTTTAGGAGAACGGGAAGATTGGTATGCCTATGACCTCCCAGCTGCCCTTATCGGTAAAGCATTGGGCGGACGTTATCGCGGGCAACGGCAAAAATGGTTCGTCTTCGGTTATACCGGCCAAGACAGTGACATTCGCCTTGATGGACAAGACCCTGCCGAGTTTAGCACATGGCGTTGGGTCTCTCCTGCAGAGATCACGCAGGGAAGCTATGACCTCGGCTTTAAAGGCGATCTCTATAAAACTGTTCTGCCTGACCTTGTCGCTGTCTTTCAGGATGCCCCTAAGGATTGGATCCGCACCAGCCGCGCATAAAGGCCGTTTTGATGCAGGAGGTCGGTATGCGTGCCGGCTTCCACAATCTTTCCCTGATCCAGCACAATAATTTTATCCGCTGTTTGCACCGTCGCCAAACGATGTGCCACCACGAGGGTTGTCCGCCCACGGCGTAATTGGCTCAACCCTTCCTGCACGCGTGCTTCATTTTCAGAATCCAGCGCGCTAGTGGCTTCATCTAACAGTAAGAAACGTGGGTTCCGTAGTAAAGCACGCGCTAACGCGACGCGTTGCCTCTGCCCACCGGAAAGACGCTGCCCTCCTGTCCCGATCACAGTATGAATGCCGTCAGGCAGCTGTTCCACAAAGTCCAAAGCTGCTGCTTTACAGACAGCCACGACCTCTTCATCAGAGGCGTCAGGTCGACCAAGGCGGATATTGTCCATCACGGACAAATCAAACAACGCTGTTTCTTGGCTAACATAAGCAATCTGATCCCGCAGGCTCGCTAAGGTGAGATCACGTAAATCCACCCCTTCCATTGTAATCGCCCCGGCACTGACATCATGCAGACGAGGAATGAGCGATAGAGCCGTCGATTTCCCAGCGCCACTTGGCCCCACAAACGCGACTGTTTCTCCCGGTTGAACCTCGAGCTCAAAATCACACAAAGCCTCATGACCATCGGGATAACGATACGACACACGGGAAAAAACAAGATGCCCCTCCCCATCGGGCAGCAAGCGGGCCTCCGGTTTTTCAGAAACAGCGGCCGGTTCATCAATCACCGTGAAAATACGCGCCATGCCCGCTAACCCTTCTTGAAGGGATGTATTGAGCGAGCCTAGCGCCCGCAAAGGGCGCGATGCTGCAAACAAAGCCGCAATAAATGCCGTAAAGTCACCCAGCGTGGCTCCACCCATCGCTGAACGCCACCCCGCAAAACCCAGCACCAAAGCAATCGCTGCCCCACCAATGACTTCCAGCATCGGATCCAAACGAGCACGATTGCACGCAATGCGTAAGAATAGATCATGAAGTTGATCTAACGCACGACCAATGCGGCCTTCTTCCAGCTTCTCCATCCGATAAATGCGAATTTGTCGAGCAAGAGAAAAACTCTCCGTCAATAAAGCAGAGGTTCGGCCCACCTGCTCTTGCATGCCACCCGATGCACGCCGCACGCGCCTGCCCAACTTTTGCACCGGAATGGTTGCCAAGGGATATAACACAACGGCAATCACACTGAGCTCCCAATCCGTCCAGATCATTGATGCGACCAGCCCAACAATCGTCACGACATCACCCAACGCATTTACCGAGCGTGTTAGCGCTTCACGGATTGCCAAGGCATCGCTGGTAAAACGCGCTGCCCATTGAGCAGGAGCCTCACGTTCAATCCGGGCAATATCAGCCCCTAGAGCATGCACGAACATGCGCCCTTGAAGGCTCCGCACCACGCGCATCACCATCTTCTGCACCGCAACATTTTGCCCATATTGCGCAAGAGCCTTCGCCCCTGTGACAAGGATGACCAAAATCGGCACTTGATAGAGAATACGCGGGTCATGAGCGGCAAACATATCAATCGCACGCTTGATCACCAGCGGGTAAAGAGCCGTGAGCACAGCCATCGCGATCGTGAGGATAAAAATCAGGCTCACATGGCCTATATGAGGGCGAATTTCCTCACGCCATATCCGCCCAATAAGCGCGAAACTGGCCGTATCATCTGTGCTATGCTGCGTCATAGGGCGAACCCTAACAGCCTCATTCTTGGGAGGGAAGCTGCTGCATAAGCCATGTCTGACACGCTTGCCGGTCTGGACGGCAGCCTTGCGCCATCCACCAGGCCCGCGTTTTCTTTATCCATTGGCCCAGCTCCGGCCCAGGTTTCAACCCAAGCGCAATTCCATCACGCCCTGCAAGAGGAAATTCAGGTTGCGCGGTAGCAGCGATACGCGCCCGCAAACGCTCCCAACTGGCCTCTGGGGACGCATCATAATGCGCTTGAGCAAGCCACGTGCGGTCAATCAAAACGGCTTCCGATTGAAGAACGCGTGCGCGCCGAATATCATCATCATCCATCTCAGGACGTAGAACAGGGTGGGCTTGAGCATACGCATTTAGAGCTGATTTCTCCACGTTTGAGAGCTTCAGCGCTTGCCCAACCGCTGGATCAGGCGAAAGCGCATAAAGACGCACAAGAGCACGCTGTTGCCCCTCGCATGCCAATAAAGCCGCTAATCCTGACGGTTCTGCCTGCGGAAGAAGTGTGCGCAAAAGACCTGTCTGATCCATAAGACCAATTGTGGATTCAAGATTGGGGCCCGCTAATATTTTGAGAAGTTCAGACGCGATCCTCTCAACAGAAAGCTGCGCCATATTCTGACAATGCTGCGTAATCGCCGCACAGGCTTCCTGGTCAGGAACATCTCCTCCATACCGCGCTTGGAAACGAAAAAAACGCAAAGCCCGCAGCGCATCTTCTTCAATCCGTTGTGCAGCCCGTCCAACGAAACGAACGCGACGCGCTTCTAAATCCTCTTGTCCATGAAAAAAATCATAGAGCGTGCCATCCCGATCTAACGACATCGCATTGATCGTAAAATCACGCCGCGCGGCATCTTCCTGCCAATTATCCGTCCATGCCACCACAGCGTGCCGACCATCCGTCTCCACATCACGCCGTAAAGTCGTAACTTCGTAAGGGTGATGATCAATCACCGCTGTAATTGTGCCATGAGCCAACCCTGTGGGGATCACCTTAACGCCGGCTTCCTCCAAGCATGCCTGTGCTTCTTCAGGAGGAAGTGGGCTGGCTAAATCAAGGTCATGCACCGTCGCCCCACAAAGTACATCCCGAACAGATCCACCCACGAGTCGTGCCGTAGGAATAACCTCCCATAAACGCTCTAGCCCAGCAAAACCGGGAAACTGGCGTAAACGCTCATGTACCAACAACGTAGAAGCAACCACCGTCAAAAGATCCAGTCCAAAGGTGGCATCTCATCTTCTTCATTTGAAAGGCGGGATAACGGGAAAAATTCTCCCTGACTCCAAACCCCCAAACACGGCTCACCTTTAACATGCCCTTGCGTCGCCAAAGCCGCTAACTCGAATAAAATGGGTCGACTAAGACGCGCCATAATGGGATATTTCCCCCGACCTGCGCGCACATACACATAGGGCACTGTGCTATCTGAAGCAGGACGATCCCAATCGCAGATAAGAGGATGCTCTGGCCCGACGCAGAGAAGCTCATCCATATTCGTCCGCAAACACAGATTCTGATGCCGTGAAGAATGACCTCGGAAGTCGAGCTCCACAGCCATTAGGGGCACATCATCGACTTGAATAATACCCTCTTCAGTGGGAGTTCTCAGCCAATAATCCCCTTTCTCATCACGATCTAGCAGTGACGCAAAAAGACATAGCATCGTTTTACGCGTGATTGCTGTGCCACGATATAACCATGTCCCGTCACGACGGATATGAAACGGGAGAACACGCGGCATTTCTTCAGAAACACTCTGCTCAGTTGGGTCTTCCCCCAAAGAAGGGGCTAGCCTCCGTATCGCATAATCGCTCAACTTTCCCTCCCTCTTTGTTCAGAACCTGCCTCAATCTGCATTGAAATTGGTGACGATCCCGTCACAATAAAACCCCCTTCCCCGCTATCGTAAAGAATGCCAGTGATAATCTGCATAAAAGAGCTTGGCAGAAGACTGTATTCTTTGAGACAATAGCCAAGTCCATCGTCGAGGGGGGAGCATGACCGAGCACCATCATTTTACCGATATAAACCGCCCCTTAGAGCAGGGTGAACAGGATATTGCTGAGGCTGATCGCCTCGCCCCTTTGCTCCAAAAGCTGGTGACTACCATTGGACAAACCGTCCTTGGTCAGCAAAACGTGATTGAACATGTCGTCACGACTATTCTCAGCGGAGGGCACGCACTCCTTATGGGAGCGCCCGGGCTTGGTAAGACTTTGCTCGTGACAAGCTGCGCGCAGATTATGGGGCTCAAGAGTTCTCGTATTCAGTTCACACCTGACCTGATGCCCAGCGACATTACTGGGGCTGAAATTTTAGAGCAGGATGAACACGGCAAGCGCCATTTCCGCTTCCTGCCCGGCCCCATTTTTGGTCAGCTCGTTCTTGCTGATGAGATCAATCGTGCTAGCCCACGCACTCAGTCAGCGCTTCTGCAAGCCATGGCTGAAAACCACGTAACGCAAGGCGGGAAAACCTGGGCCTTGCCCGAACCCTTCCACGTTTTGGCCACACAGAACCCGATTGAGCAAGAAGGGACGTACCCCCTCCCTGAAGCACAGCTTGACCGGTTTATGATGCAAATTACGCTCGACTTCCCTGCACGGGCTGCAGAGCGTGAGATGCTGATCCAAACCACAGGGGAACGCCGAGCCAAACCCCAGCGCCTCCTTTCCCATAACGACCTTCTTGATGCGCAAGACCTCGTGCGTCGTCTTCCGGTTGGGGAAAAAGTGCTTGATGCTATTTTGGATCTCGTTCGTGGATTACGACCAAACGATGAAAACGCACGCGACAATGTGCGTAAGGCACTCGATTATGGCCCCGGCCCACGTGCGGCTCAAACACTCATGACCGCTACGCGTGCCCGCGCCTTGCTTGGTGGACGTTTATCCCCCAGTGTGGACGATGTACAAGCTTTGGCTATTCCGGTCTTAGCACACCGTCTGGGTGTCAACTATGGCGCACAGGCTGAAGGCATGACAGCCGAACGCCTCATTGCAGACCAACTCTCAGCACGTTCCTAAGTCGGGGCAAAGGAGACGCTACCACCGTGCCTATCCCGTCCTTCCTCCGCTCTCTCTTGCCGCAGGCTAAGCGTTCCTCCCCGGCTGCGAACCATCACAGCCCTCTGCCGGAGCTGATCCTTTCAGCAGGTAAGCTTGCCACAGCGCTTGAGGCTGGACGGCATGGCGGACGAAAAGCGGGGCATGGTGAGGATTTTTGGCAATACCGCCCTCATATGCCCCTTGAACCAGCGACTTTGGTGGATTGGAAACAATCAGCACGCTCTCCCAACCCCGAGACCTTATGGGTTCGTGAACGCGAACGTCAGTCCGCGCGGCAACTTCTCTTATGGGCAGACCGTTCACCTTCCATGGAGTGGCGCTCAACAGATAAGCTATCCACCAAACGTGATGCAGCCATCACAGCGCTCCTTGCGTTAGGCCAAGCGGCGCTTAAAGCAGGCGAACGCGTTGGTATTCTCGGTGGCCCACGCTGCTATAGCGGGCCGCAACATCTCCCTCGGCTTGCCCATGACCTCATAGAAGCGCCCCCCAACCCTACGCTTCATCATGCATCGCCTCAGGCCTCTCTTATCATGGCAAGTGATTTTTTATGGCCGGAACACGAGCTTGATGCGCTGCTTACCGCCACGCAAAAACGGCTTGGCATCACCGCTCTCTTTGGTATCTTTGACCCACAAGAGCGCGACTTTTCTGCCTATACGGGGCATGTGCGTTTTAGAAGTGACGAAGAGCCCCATACGCTCACCCTCCCTGCTGTCAGTAGCTTACGCGAAACCTATCAACAGCACCTCAAAAACCATCTAGCGCGCCTCTCTCACGGTGGGCGGTCAACCTCTTTCATTCCCTACCGCACAGATCAGCCTATGGGAGCATCACTCATGCGCCTTCATCACGTGCTGGGAGAGAAACGATGAGCTTTCTAACGCCTGCTCTTCTCTTTTTTCTTCTTCTCCTGCCTGGCTTGATTTGGCTCGTTAAAGCCACACCGCCTCAACCGCGAGAAAAGCGTTTTTCATCACTTCTCCTCCTGCGCCAACTTGCCCCAAAACGACAAGATAGTGCTCGCACCCCGCTCTGGTTATTGCTTTTACGGATGGCCGCACTCATCCTCGTTATTGTCACCTTTAGCCAGCCTCTTTGGCTGAGGAAGCAGGCCCAACCAAGCCCATCTTCCTTGGTGATCGTCCTTGATAATGGCTGGGCTTCCATGCCCCATTGGGAAGAGCGCCGCACAACAGCACAAATTCTCGGTGATAAAACCCTTCAAGCGGGCGGATCCGTGACTGTTCTGCTCACCGCGCATGACCCCGGCGGCCCTTTCCCCGAGAGTGTTCATCCACGTGATCACCTCGCGTTAGAGCGCTACCTGCGTAAGATACAAGCTCGGCCTTGGCCCGTTGACCGCTCTGCACTGGCCCAGCAGCTTAACAGCGCCGCACTGCATCAGGAGCTTGCACACTCCAGCCTTGTTATCCTCTCTGACGGCCTTGCACAGGATAGTGACAACGCCCTTCAAAAGGCCATCCAAGATGCCCATGATGTGCGTGATATTCGCTGGGAGCGGTGCGATCTTATCCGCCTTAACCGCGCCCCTTCACATCAACACGCGCCGTCCATTCTTGCCGAAACACTGCCTCATTGTCCGTCGCATTCATTATCGCTCCATGGCCTAACAGTGAATGAACAAGGGCAAGTCAGCACCCTCGCTCATTGG
Organism: Saccharibacter sp. EH611; assembly: GCF_009834765.1. Classification (GTDB taxonomy): domain Bacteria; phylum Pseudomonadota; class Alphaproteobacteria; order Acetobacterales; family Acetobacteraceae; genus Saccharibacter. Next base: position 94,762 of record NZ_WVHP01000001.1, read on the forward strand.
ACGGCGCAAACAGGCACGCCCAGCGCTCTGACCTTGCCTGCCGCTTTAGCAACGTCTTTAGACGCCGTGAGTGCGCCAGCTGTTCCCCCACCGGCTGGCACATTCTTATTTAATGGCGGGCAACATCAACATCCTGTTGGGATTTTACATCTTGGTGGCGATAACGCCCCCCTAACGGGCACAGCCTTTTATCTGACTGAAGCCATGAGCAAACAAGGTGCCGTGCGTAGTGGAGACTTGAAATCCCTGCTCACCAGTCCGCTTTCCATTGTAATGGCACCAGATGGAACTTTAACGGATCCAGACACTCAACATGATGCGCTCACATGGGTACAGAAAGGCGGCGTACTGGTTCGTTTTGCCGGGACGGATCTCGCCCATCGTGATGAGAGTTCTTTTTCAGACACGGATCGCGCTCTTCTGCCCGTCCCCCTTCTGCACGGCATGCGTCAACTCGGCGGGCCAATGTCGTGGGGCTCCCCTCAGGGATTGGCCAATTTCCCGATTCATTCACCCTTTGCAGGCCTCACTACTCCCAAAGAAGTTACCGTCACACGGCAAGTCTTGGCCCAACCCACGAATGACCTCCAAGAGCATGTTTGGGCAACACTGACCGACGGCACCCCTCTCGTCACCGCACGTCGTGAAGGACGCGGTATGGTCGTCCTGTTCCACACAACACCAACGGCGGATTGGTCGACCCTCCCACTGTCAGGTCTTTTCCCTCAAATGCTGGAACGTCTCGTCACCAACGCGCCAAGCCTTGCCCAGTCTGACCATCGCGTTCTCGCACGCAATACAGATCTCCCCGCATGGAAGATTCTGACCGCGCAAGGAACCTTGGGCCCTGCGGATACCAGTACGCGTCCGCTCAACAGCAAAAACCGGCACGTTGATGCCACTCATCCTGTGGGACTGTATGGCCCTGCCGAACAGCTTCAACCACTCAATCTTGCTGACGATGCCTCGCCTTTACGTGATGAACCTGTCTTGGGCACGCTTCAAAATCCTGATTTTGTCACGCCTGACTGGCCCCTTTGGCCTATTCTTAGTGTGCTCGCACTCGTGTTCTTTGGTGTGGACATTCTCTGCTCTCTGGGCCGTCAGGGATTTTTGCCTCTCTTCCGGGTTGCTGTGGTGGTTGGTGGCGTCTCTTTTGCAGGCAACGCTGCTTTTTCAGCTCCCTCTGATACCGTCCCTGCTGGTGCGCTGGACATTCATTTAGCGTATGTTGTGACAGGCGATGCACCAACTGACGAAGCCACCCGACAGGGGTTGGAAGGGCTGACACATTTTGTAAATCATCGCAGCACGGCCCACCTTGGTGCCCCGATTGGCGTAACCCTTGGGCATGATGATCTCGCTTTTTATCCGCTTATTTACTGGCCCATTTTACCAAATGCCCAACCCAGCCCAGCTCAGAACGCCGCTCTGAACGACTATATTCATCATGGCGGCCTTCTATTGTTAGACGAAATGGGGGCTGGCAGCATTCTCGATAATAGTAATGGGGACGCGACACGCAGAGCCATTAAACGTGTGACAGAAGAGCTCGACATTCCCCCGCTCACCCCCATTGATGACACGCACACATTGTCTCATGCTTTTTACCTTCTGCACGACTATCCGGGCCGCGTGTCGGGGCAACCCGTTTATGTCGCACGCTTTGGTGACGACAACGGAGAGAATGTTAGCCCTGTCATTATCGGTAATGGAGATTGGGCCCATGCTTGGGCGATTGACCAACAGGGTCATCCACCTTTTGCCGTTGTGCCCGATGGTGAGAGTCAACGCACACTAGCCTATCGCTTTGGCTTTAATGCTGTGATTTATGCACTCACGGGCAATTATAAAAATGACCAGCGTCATTACCCCGAGATGCTTCACCGCCTCAAGAACACCCAAGATGACACTCAGCAGCCTACTGGCGAGGAAGGCCCCTGATGACCCTTGATTGGACACCCGTCTTCTCTCCTCTTGGTTTGATGAGTGCAGCGCTCTGCATTCTCGCACTACTCGCCTATGGTCTTTGGAAGCGCATCCCCGGCCTCATTTGGCGTGTCAGTGCGATGCTGCTAATGCTGCTCTGGCTCAGTGGCCCACAAATTGCCCATCCGCTGCTGCGTCCACAGCCTCAAGAAGCACTTTTGGTCGTTGATCAATCGCCTTCTATGAGCGTTCGTGATCGTCACAACTTAGTAGAGCGTGCCGTCAATGACATTACAGCTCAAGCGGGTAAGCTGACGAACCTTCACCTCCATCGTGTGGATGTCTCAGGTGGGAATGGGAATGGCACACAGCTTTTCCAAACAATTGAGCGCGAAGCCCTCAATTACCCAAACCTCACCGGTGTGTTCCTCCTCACCGATGGAATGAACCACGATACCCCTCCACAGCTTCCTTCGTCGCTTAAAGGGAGCCAAGGCAATCTCCTTCCTCTCCATCTTCTCCTGACAGCAAAGGGAGAAGAAGTCGATCGCCGTCTTCGCGTTCTGAATGAACCGCCTTACGTGATTGTCGGCCAAGAGGCTCATATCCGCTTGCAAGTTGATGACCTTGGCACATCCCCTGGTCAGCCTGCCGATATTATGGAGCACTGCCCCGATGGCAGTTCTGTCCTCCTCGCGCATTCCATCGCTGGACAGCCGGTTGATCTAACCATCCCGATCACCCATGTCGGCGACACGATGAAAGACGTGTACGTCACGCCACGGTCTGACGATGTGTCCACACGCAATAACTCCATTGTGCTGCGTATTCATGGTGTGCGTGACCGGTTACGTGTGCTTCTTGTCTCTGGTGTGCCTAATCAGGCCGCCCGTGTGTGGCGCCAACTTCTCAAGGCAGACCCTTCGGTTGATCTTGTCCACTTCACCATTTTGCGGTCACCCGACACGGAAGATGATACGCCAATCTCTGATCTTGCGTTGATCCCTTTTCCAACGCATGAGTTGTTTGAACAAAAGATCCGCAGCTTTGACCTCATCATTCTTGATGGCTTTCGTAATCAGAATATTCTTCCCGATGCGTATCTTGCCAATATCGCCAACTATGTCCGCAAAGGCGGCGGGTTACTCGTAACCGCTGGGCCAGAGATGCTCCAAGATGGGAGCTTACAAGATACGTCTTTGCGCGATGTTCTCCCCGCTCATATCCCCAGTAACGGGATGATCACAGAAGCATTTCATCCTCGCCTTACCCCAGAAGGAGAAGAACACCCCGTCACAAGCGGCTTACCGCGCACAGGGCCATGGGGGAAAGAATGGGGGTCATGGTATCGTGCACTCAAACCCGACCAATCACGTGGCACGAGCTTGCTTGCCACCCCACACGGATCACCCCTTTTGCTGCTCAATCATGTAGACCAAGGGCGCGTTGCGATGATGCTGACTGACCAAGCCTGGCTCTGGTCTCGTGGGGAACAAGGAGGCGGCCCACAGGCTGAGCTTCTGCGACGTTTATCTCATTGGCTTATGAAAGAGCCAGACTTAGAAGAAAACCGCCTAGATGCTCATATTAACGGTCAAACCCTGATCGTAGAACGTCATCTTGAGCAGCACTCAGCCCCACGTTCAGCTGATATTTTGACACCTTCTGGCACCCACCAGAGCCTTATGCTCACGCCACAACCTCACCGTTCCGTCTTACAGGGCGCACTCCCTCTTTCAGAAGAGGACACGCATAACGCTCATATCTGGACAATCCATCAAGACGCGCTAACTGCTTTTGCAGCTTCGGGTGATCCCGACCCTGTTGAGAATGCTGATCTTCGCAGCACAGCGCACATCCTCGGCCCTCTTGTGACCGCATCTTCAGGAGGCATCTATTGGCTTGATGGAGCAGCGACACCAACGATCCGCTCAATAACGGATCAAACAGCGCTCCATGGCCCAGACTGGATGGGCCTCCCGCGTCATCAAATAACAATTGCTGGAGCCACCCGTGAAACGCCTTTATTACCCTCATGGGGCATTTTACCTGTCATTCTCTTGCTTTTAGCTCTTGGCTGGTGGCGTGAAGGGCGTTAATCGGTAGAAGAGCTTATTGAAATGTATTATCACTGTTACGACAGTATCCTTTATTCGCTTCCGGCTTGAGAAGAGGCTATACTCTCCATCATGCGATCGTTCATCCCTGCCTTGCCCCGTCTGCCGCATTTACTCTTCCTTGCGGCTTTTGCTGTTGCCCCCTTGGCGTTTACGCCATGGCACGCCGCTCATGCTCAGTCCGCTGATGAAGCAGAGGCGGAACAAGAGGCTATGGATGCCCAAAAGAAAGCTGAGGCTCGTAAAGCGGCTCGTCGCGCAGCTCCTCCCTCCGCTCTACCGGGGTCTGAATCTGAAGATACAGACCAAGGCCATTCGCGTATGGATCTGAACCCAACAGGAGCCCTCTTTGACGCTGTTAATCGTGGATCCCTCCTCGCGGCAAAAGAAGCCTTAAGCCGCGGGGCGGATATGAATGCCCATAATGTCCTCGACCAAACACCGCTTGACCTCGCGATTGATCTTGGCCGCAATGACATTATGTTCCTTCTCCTGTCCTTGCGCACTTACAACCCTGACGGGCGTATGACGACCGATGTCAAACATGACGCGATCACCCAAGAACACGGCAATGGTCACCTTAATGTTGAGGGAAGCACGGGCATTTCCGCAGTCGCACCGACGGCACGCACCTTGGACGACCCCGGACGCCCACAGCCTGACATGGGCTTCTTAGGCTTCGGTGATCCTAACGCACCACAGCCCCGCACAACCCCTACGCGGCAACCACATGCGCGTCATACCCGAATGAACGTTGTGCGCCATAAACTGACCCCACACCCATGATCTCGCCAACCTATTTAATAGCGCGCATGGCGCTCTATCTGTCCTAAAAAAGGGGAGCGCCACTATCTGGCACTCCCCTTCTTAACATCATCAAACAAACGACAATAAAGGGCTATCACATCCCCTCTCACCGCGCCATTTCTTCATAACGCTATGTCATGCCGTCAGGCTATATCCAAAACACCGTATTAAGACCCAACGACAGAGACCTTGTGACGCTCCTCTCTTACGCTGTTTGGCGAAGCGCGTAACTTTCCTGACGGAGCGTATCAAGCGGAATCCATTTTTTATCACGCTCGAAATACCAAAATGTCCACCCATTGCAGGATGCCGCCTGGGTTAAAAGAGCCCCGAGTTTATGGATAGACCCCCGATGCTTTCCAGAGACCAGCGTACCATCCGGCGCCACCGTCGCCTTTAAACGGCGCTGACGGTCATGGAGCACCGTTCCAGGCGGCAACGTGCCGCTTTCCACAAACGACCCGAATGGAATGCGTGGCATTTCCCGTTTCGCCGGTGTGACTTCAAGCTGATCTGCTGGTAAACGCTGCGTCTCTTCAAGACGTTTCTCTGCAGCCTGTACATAATCAGGGTGACGCTCAATCGCGAGGTAACGGCGCCCCAAACGTTTAGCGACAGCTGGCGTCGTTCCTGTGCCACAGAAAGGATCCAACACCACATCATCGACCGTCGTTGCCGCCAACAAGGCGCGATGGAGCAAGCTCTCCGGCTTTTGTGTTGGATGAAGCTTCACCCCATGATCATTACGCAAGCGCTCATTCCCTGTGCACAGAGGCAAATACCAATCTGAACGCATCTGAAGGTCGTCATTGAGCGCCTTCATTACCTGATAATTAAAGCGATATTTGCTTTGCGGGCTCCGCGCGGCCCAAATTAATGTCTCGTGAGCATTTGTAAAACGCCGCCCACGGAAATTAGGCATAGGGTTCGACTTCCGCCATACAATATCGTTCAAAATCCAATAGCCGAGATCCTGAAGGATCGCCCCAATCCGGAAAATATTGTGATAAGAGCCGATAACCCAAAGCGTTCCATCCTTATGAAGCACACGCCGCGCTTCGCTCAGCCATTGACGGGTAAAATCATCGTAGGTTTTATAATCGGCGAATTTATCCCACGCGTCATCAACACCATCAACCACAGTTTCATCAGGCCGACGGAGCTCTCCACGAAGCTGTAGGTTATAAGGCGGATCAGCAAATACGCAGTCCACACTTCCATCAGGCAGGTCTTTCATGACCTCCACACACTCACCGCGAAGAATCCGGTTAATGGGCATTTCGGCTGTCATGCTACGCGAACCTCTGCTTCTATCAGGCGTCGTATGGGAGCAAACGCACGCCGATGATGGAGGGTTACTCCCTCCGTTTTAAGACCTGTCATATGAGCAACCGTGCCATAGCCCGCATTACGCTCCCAACCGTAACCCGGATAGCGTATCGCCAAACGTGCCATCATCCGATCCCGCACCACCTTAGCCAGTACAGAGGCCGCTGCGATGGAAAGGCTGACCCCATCTCCACCAATCACCGTTGTAACGGGGCAAAGAAGTTGAGGCGCGCGGTTGCCGTCAACCAGCGCTAAGTCTGGAGCCCTCCCCATAATGAGCGCTAAACGGTCAACAGCACGCTTCATTGCAAGAAAACAGGCTTGGCCGATATTGATCTGGTCAATTTCATCGACCGACGCCGCGCCCAGCGCCCAATAGGCCTCTTGGCTCTGGCAGAGCGCCTGATACGCTTTCTCTCTCTTGCGGGTCGTAAGCTTTTTAGAATCATCTAGTAAAAGAGACAGCTCAGAAGATGGGGCTTGTCTAAAGGCCACAGCTGCCGCAACGACCGGCCCAGCCAAAGGCCCACGGCCAACTTCGTCAACGCCAGCAACAAGCCCACCATATTTTCTTTCAAGCTCGTAATCTGGCATCATTGCCCCTCTACTCGTCATACGTCATGACACGGTTACTCCACGAGTCGTTTCTGAATCACTCCGAGTCGAAAGGGAAGCCCTTTTTTTATAAAATAAGCCTGTCAAGATAGAAAATATTTTTATCGCTCTGTTATTTCCCCTTCAGCACACTCCCTGTTCCCCATACTTCAAACAAAAACCCACCGGCCTCGTTAAAGGGCCGATGGGTTTTTCTCATCTCAACGCTTTAAACGATTATCCTAAATTGTCGTATCATTTTCCGACGAAGGATCTTTCCCGTCATCTGTGTGTGGCTGGGAAGATGCAGGCGGTTGAGGAGAAGCCTTCTGTTGCTGTGGTGCATGAACACCTTGCTGCATCTGCGCCATATTCGCATGGATCATTTTGTCTAAAATCGGCCATGATAAAGAAAGAGAAGCCGCCAGTTTTAGTGCGAAAACCAAAACCGCACACGCAGCAAGAACCCGCCCACGGCCAAGCCGCTCGCGGCGCATGATAAAATAACCCGGGAAGAAAAAATACCACCATACAGAAGGTGGTTGCACCGCTGATGCTTGCAAAATGCGACGATCCATCATGAGTGCTATAAAGGAAATAGCATAGACGAACAGCACCGGAAGCAAGGGCGTCTCAAGCGTGCCTTTTGTGTAAGCAATATATTGGATCAGCAATGCTAATCCATTCGGGACAATCAGATAAATCCATGCCCAAAGAGTAGGAAGAGCGGGCGCATGAGCCTCCTGCTCGCCACTCTCCGCCGCATTATTATTTCGGAACCGCCCAGAAAGAGAAACCATAAGCCCAGCCTTGATCGCCGGACGCCACTGGTCGCCAAAGTCAGGCGTCCACACCAGAGTATGGGGCTGTATGCGCCGCTGGACAATCAAACGGATGACTTCAGTCCGCGATACGGGGCCGACTTGCTGACCATTCTGTTCGTAAAACCATTCCATAAATGACAACCGGGCCTCTTTTGACGTCGTCTACACACTAATAAAGGATGCGTACCTATCACAAAACAGGCTTCCAAAGCGATATAAAGCGCCTCGAAAGCCCATTTTATTCTCACAAAAGCTGACTATCCTCTTTCATGGAGGACTACGGTGTACGCTACCTACGCTTTTAGGACTTGCAGCGCTTAAGCACCATGCGCCCAATCACCAAACCAACCAACGAAGCAATCAGGAGAGAAACAAGCGGCCGATCACGCACAAAACATGTCGCTGCTTCTACAGCATTTTCATTCGCGTCATATAAGTCAGAAAATTCCTGACGAGCTTTTCCTGTAGCCTGATCAAACTTGCCGTCAACCTGCTTCCCAAGGTCACCTGTCGCACCACCAACGGCGTCTTTTACACGACCAGTGGCCTCATCAAGCAAACCTTCTGCCTTGTTTTGTGTTGTACCGACCATGATTGTCTCCTTATTATGCGCAACCTCAGGAGCTCTGTCTCCCCACGCTACGCTCGACTACGTGCTGTAACATAACCTACTTAAGAGATATGAAACTGCTCTTGCTAAACTACAAGAGGCAAAAACGGTTATGCTCTATGATAGTATCATAAGCTCATGTTATTATTTTATGAAAATGCGTGTAAATCACTTGCCGCTATGGAGAAAGAACTGACCGTTTCTCGAACGAAATCCTAGGATTTAAGGCCGTATTAAAAACACGTAACTTCTCCACCAATTGAATTATTGCGAAACTCAACGCTATAGGGGAACATACCTGTTTTACGAGGAAGAGACAAACGCCCATGAGCACCAATCCTCCAGCCCGTTCTCGCTATCGTATTGTCTGGGTGGTTATAGGATGTGTACTCCTTCTTCTTGTTGGGTTACGTCTTTTTTACACACACTCCTCCTCTAAAAAAGCTCACTCCTCTTCAGCACAAGGAGCGCCGCAAGCGGTGGCTGTAGTGCCCGCGCATCGTAAAGATGTCCCTGTCATTTTACAGCTTCTTGGCACCGTCGTGCCTATCACAAATGTGACCATAACACCCCGGGTTAATGGCCATATTCTCACGGTCTATTACCAAGAGGGGCAGCATGTTCACCGAGGTGACATTCTCGAGCTTATTGACCCACGTCCTTATGAGGCTTCTCTCCATCAATATGAAGGAACACTCACAGCCGACCGCGCACAACTCGCACGGGCACGCGTTGATAATGCGCGTTATCAACGCCTGATTCGTCAAAACTCCGTTGCCGCCATGACAGCGCGAGACCAAGAATTTACCGTCCAGCAACTTGAGGGACAGGTCAAAGTCGATGAAGCCAATGTCCGCAATGCTGAACTTAACGTGATGTACTGTCATATCATCGCCCCTGTTGATGGGCGTGTCGGTATTCGTGCTCTTGATGCGGGAAATTATGTGACTGTTGGGCAGTCAGGCGGCTTAACGACCCTCACGCAGATGCAGCCTATCTCTGTCATCTTTACCTTGCCGCAGAATGACTTGCCCAGTGTGCAAAAACAGCTCAGAACGCACGAAAGCCTCCCCGTCGAAGCGTGGAATAGCGACAACTCACAAAAGCTCGCCTCGGGAACCGTTAAAGCTCTGGATAGCCAAATTGATACGGCAACAGGAACCGTTCGCCTACGCGGTATTTTCGCCAACGAGGATGAACGTCTTTTCCCGAATGAATTTGTGAATGCCCATCTTCTCGTGCAAACCCTCCAGCAGGCGCTCATCGTCCCTGGAAGTGCTGTTCAAACAGGCCCTGATGGGGCGTTTCTCTACATTGTAGGCAAGGACATGACGGTCTCAATCCGTACGGTCAAAACCGGTTATAGCAACGATACCGATACCGTCATTCAATCTGGCCTTCAGGAAGGTGAAAAAGTCGTTACCGATGGGATCAATCATCTCCGCCCCGGGAGTAAAGTTTTTATCGCCCCAAGCAGCGCCCCCACAGAGGGGCAGGCCGCCCCTTAATGTATTTACTTCGCTTTTTATTATTGATGCCCTTGCTGTCTGAAGGTTCTGCCGCGTGAATCCCTCCCGCCTCTTCATTGAGCGTCCTGTTGCGACCAGCCTACTGATGGTTGCTCTCCTGCTCGCAGGGCTATTGGGCTACCATTTCCTCCCAATTTCAGCGCTCCCACAGGTCGAATACCCAACCATTACGGTCTCCACCTTCTATCCGGGTGCGAGCCCTGATGTCATGGGTACATCCGTCACGGCTCCGCTTGAGACACAGCTTGGGCAGATGGCGGGGCTCGATCAGATGACCTCTCAATCCTCCGGCGGGGCGTCAGTCATCACGCTACGCTTTGGGCTGGATATGAAGATGGACATTGCCGAGCAAGAGGTTCAGGCGGCCATTAACAACGCAGGCTCTCTCTTGCCCAGCGATCTGCCCGCGCCGCCCATCTATGCCAAGGTTAACCCAGCAGACACACCCGTATTAACGCTTGGGATAACCTCCAAAACGCTGCCACTTACAGAAGTGGAAGATTACGTTAATACGCGCCTTGAACAGAAAATTAGCCAAATATCCGGCGTGGGCCTCGTCACATTATCAGGGGGAAACCGTAAGGCCTATCGTATCCAGATCAACATTCCCAAACTCACCTCATACGGGATTGCTCTTGATACGGTTCGCACCATTATCGGCACCATCAACGTCAACTCCCCCACGGGGACTTTTGACGGCCCTCAACATGCTACATCTCTGCGAATTGATGGACAGATTAAGTCCGTTGATCAGTTGATGAACCAAGTCATTGCCTACCAAAATAATGGCCCTATACGCCTGCGCGATGTCGGGCAAGTCGTTGAAGGCGCTGAAAATGCCCAGCTCGCGGCTTGGGCTAATCGCACGCCAGCGCTCATCCTCAATGTGCAACGGCAACCCGGTGCGAATGTGATCTCAGTTGCCGATAATGTACGCGCCATTCTACCGCGTTTACGCCAAGATCTTCCACCGGGAATTGATATTACACCGTTAACAGACCGCACCACGACTATCCGTGCCTCTGTTGACGATGTCGGCTTTGAGCTCGTGCTGGCCATGCTGCTCGTGGTGGGGGTGATCTTCCTTTTCCTGTGCAATATCCCCGCAACCATTATCCCCGGCCTTTCAGTCCCGCTCTCGCTCATTGGCACATTAGCCGCGATGTATATGCTGGGCTTTTCGCTGGATAATCTCTCGCTCATGTCTCTGACCATCGCTTCCGGCTTTGTCGTGGATGATGCAATTGTCGTGATTGAAAATATCGCGCGCTTTGTAGAAGCAGGCGATGACCGACGCACCGCCGCTCTGAAAGGCGCACAAGAAATCGGCTTTACGATTATCTCTCTCACCGTCTCTTTAATCGCGGTGCTCATCCCACTGCTCTTTATGAGCGATGTCGTGGGTCGCTTGTTCCACGAATTCGCCATGACACTCGCAGTGACGATCATGCTTTCGGCCATCGTGTCCATCACGCTTGTGCCCATGATGTGCGCCCGGATGCTCAGCGAGCAAAAAACGACGGATCATCCAAGCCGCCTTGAGCGTTTCGCCGCTTACGTTAATCGTTTTATGAATGCGCTCATTGAGCGCTATGGCCGTGCGTTAGACGTTGTGCTGCGCCACCAGCCCCTGACCCTCATCGTCACGCTTGGCACCGTTCTATTCACAGCTTTTCTGGCATGGGAAATCCCTAAAGGCTTCTTTCCTGAACAAGATACAGGCGTCATTCAGGGCATCTCGTCCATGAGCCCCAATATTTCTTTTGACGCCATGAAGGAGCGCCAAGCCGCTTTGGGTCGCCGTCTCTTACAAGATCCAGACGTCGTCAGCCTATCCTCTTTTGTTGGTGTCGATGGGCAGAACATGACGCTTAATGTGGGCCGCTTCCTCATCAACCTAAAACCCAAAGAAGAACGCAGCAGCGACCTACACACCATTCTTCAGCGCCTCTCAGCCGAAAGCCACGAGATTGTTGATACGCAGCTTTATACCCAACCCGTGCAGGATCTCTCTTTAGATTCCACCGTTTCTGCCATGCACTATCAGTTTATGCTGGAAACGCCAGATTATGACGAATTCAGCATCTGGGTGCCAAAATTTATGGCCGCCCTGCAGAAGGAACCCTCCATTGATGGTGTGACGTCCGACCTTCAATCGGATGGCCTGACAGCGATGATCACGCTAGACCGCACCAATGGCGCCCGCTATTCCATCACGCCTCAAACGGTTGATAATCTACTCTATGACAGTTTTGGACAGCGCCAAGTCTCGACCATTTACACACAATCCAACCAATATCGCGTTATTTTAGAAGCCGACCCTGTTTTTCAAACCAGCCAAAAAAGCCTCTCTCAACTTTATCTCCCTGGCATTTCCTCGGCTGCAGGAGGCAGCACAACAGGGCCAGCGCGGCAACCAACCTCCGGGCTTGTCCCACTCTCACAGGTCACGCAGCTCTCACGCACATTGTCTCCACTGCTCATTACCCATTACGGCCAATTTCCCGCCACGACGATCTCTTTCAATGTGCGCCAAGGACATGCTCTGGGAGAGGCCACCTCAGCGATTGAACGTATCCGCGATAAAATTGGCCTTCCTGGCTCTTTCCAAACGGCCTTCCAAGGAACGGCTGCGGCTTTCAAGAACTCTTTGGGCAATGAGCTCGGGCTTGTCGTCGCGGCTTTGGTCGCCGTTTATATCGTGTTGGGGATTTTGTATGAAAGCTTCATCCATCCCGTTACGATCCTATCCACGCTACCTTCCGCAGCCATTGGAGCGCTCTTAGGACTATACGCCTTTGGGATGTCGCTGGATATTATGGGGATCATCGGCATTGTTCTGCTGATCGGTATCGTCAAAAAGAACGCGATTATGATGATCGACTTCTCCCTCAGTGCCGAACGTCAAGACGGTCTTGCTCCTATTGACGCTATCCGACGGGCTGCTTTGCTACGCTTCCGCCCTATCCTCATGACGACCTTAGCCGCTCTCTTTGGGGCTCTTCCACTCGTCTTAAGCCATGGTACAGGGGCAGAATTGCGGCGTCCGCTTGGCGTTTCGATTGTCTTTGGGCTTCTTCTGTCCCAGCTCCTCACCCTCTTTACCACGCCGGTGATTTATCTCTTCATGGAGCGCTGCGCCCAAACCCTGCGCTCATGGGGCCAACGCCGCCCCTCCACGGCCCCTTCTCACCGACCATGACACTCGCACGCCTCTTTGTTGATCGCCCCGTTGGCACAACACTTATGGCGTTGGCTCTCTTCCTCGCAGGGCTTTTGGGTTACACGCAACTTCCCGTGTCGGACCTCCCCAATGTTGATTATCCCGTCATCATGGTGACGGCTAATCAACCGGGAGCCTCTCCCTCTGAAATCGCCAGCACCACCGCGGAACCGCTTGAGCGTCATCTCGGGGCTATTGCCGGTATTCGCGAGATCACATCGCAGTCAACCGTCAACCAAACACGTATTTTGCTGCAATTTGACCTTTCACGCGATATTAATGGCGCCGCCCGTGATGTGCAGTCCTCACTTCGCGCCGCACGGCAAGATCTCCCCACAACATTGCGCAGCGATCCAAGCTATATGAAGGCCAACTCGAATGGCCCACCGATTATGGTGCTGACGCTGACCTCATCCACGCGCACGCCTCAACAGCTCTTTGATTTTGCCAGTAACGTCATTACTCCCGGCCTTGGGCAGGTTGCAGGCGTAGGCAATGTCGACCTCAAGGGAAGTGCTTTGCCGGCTGTCCGGGTTGAACTCAACCCTCTTCGTCTTTTTCATTATGGCATTGGTTTTGAAGATATTCGGGCCGCCCTCGCCTCTGCGAATGCCCATACCCCCAAAGGCTTCCTCCAGATCAATGGCAAACGAATGATCTTGGCCACCAATGACCAAGCCACAGGGGCCCGCGCCTATCGCGATCTCATCATCGCCTATCGCAATGCCCAACCTGTGCGTCTTTCTGATGTGGCCGATGTTGTAGACGGGGCTGAAGACCTCCGCCAATCTGGTTTCGTTAACGGTCAAGCAGACATCATCTGCACCGTCTATCCCCAAAGCGGGGCCAATGTTATTAAGACCACGGACGGACTAAAAGCCAACCTGCCCAAAATCCGCAGCGCTCTTCCCGGCAACACGCAGCTCGACCTCCGCCTTGACCGCTCCACGATGATCCGTGCCTCACTGGCTGATACACAGCTCACGCTCATCCTCTCGGTTTTGCTCGTCGTCATCGTGGTGTTGCTCTTCCTACGCCGGCCGACCACCGTTTTAATCCCGGCCATCGTCGTGCCGGTGTCCATCGTCACAACCTTCGGGCTGATGCGTCTTTTCAACTACCAGCTTGATACAATGTCCCTCATGGCCCTCACCATCGTAACGGGTTTTGTCGTAGATGATGCCATTGTGGTGCTTGAAAATATCACCCGCTATCTGGAGATGGGGCATTCTCCACGAGACGCCGCTATTTTAGGAACGGATGAGGTCACATTCACGGTCATTTCCATCACCCTCTCGCTCATCGTCGTCTTTGCACCGATCTTTCTGATGGAAGGGATCGCCGGACAATTCTTTCATGAATTCGCGATGACGATGGTCTGTGCTCTCCTCGTCTCGCTTTTTCTCTCACTCAGCCTCACCCCCATGCTCAGCGCCCAGCTTGTGCGTCTTCCAGAGGAGAAGACAGCGTCCCCATCGCGCTTTTGGGCTGCGGTCAACAATGGGCTAGACCGTGGCCTCCATCTGTTGACCACCGGCTATTCACGCAGCCTGCATCGCGCAGTACGCCACCCGCGATTAATTATTCTCTCCCTGCCCCTCACTATCGCTCTTGCAGCCTATCTTTTCATAGTTCTTCCAAAAGAGCTCTTCCCTCAAGAAGATCAAGGCATGCTCATGGGACGTCTTGTGGCAGACCAATCTATTTCCTTTCACGCCCTCCAAAACATGACCCGTCAGGCCGAGAAGTTGCTCGCGCGAGATCCTGATGTAGAGAGTGTCATTGGCGGATTGGGCAAGCGTTCCTCTAACTCCGTAAATTGCTTCATCACACTGAAACCACGCAGCGAACGGCACGATTCTGTTGCCGATACGATTGCGCGCCTCAGCCATCTCTTCCGCCATAATAGTGGCCTAACGTTACGGCTCCGCCTGCCCAGCCTCATAGGTGGCGGTGCCCGATCCACTGATGGAGCGTACCAATATACGCTGCAAGGCAACTCTGCTGAGGAACTCTACGCCTGGACGCCGCGCCTCGTCAGCGCCCTGTCCCACCTCCCCATGATCCGTGATGTCTCTTCCGATGTGGAACAAAATGGGCGCGGCATCACGTTATTCATCGATCGTGACATAGAAGCCCGCTACAATGTCACACCGCAGCTTATCAGCAACGCCCTCTATGACGCTTTCGGGCAGCGCTCGGCATCCGTTATTTATGGGCCGCTCAATCAATATCGCGTTATTGTCGAGACAGCCCCTCGTTTTTGGGAAAATCCTTCCTTCCTGAAACAAATGTGGGTGAGCGTTTCAGGAGGAACGGCTCATGGGGGATATGCATCCAACAATATTCGGGTGCGTCAAAATGGCCCAGTCCCCACGACCTTGTCACAAAGCCAGCTCTCCTACCAAAACGCGATGGCCAATGCTCTTGCCGGCGGAAAGTCTGCCTCCAGCGGGGCTGCCGTTACAACGCAGCGGGAAACACTCGTGCCATTAAGGCAACTTGGAGAGCTCAAGGAAGTTAACGAACCTCTTGCGGTGAATCATCAAGGGCAGTTTGTCGCCACAACGATTTCCTTCAATCTCGCACCGGGAGCGGCTTTAGGCCCCGCGATGACGGCCATACAAAGTGCCATTGTCTCGCTTCATCTCCCACGCACCATCCAAGGTAGCTTTGCCGGAAGTGCCGCGACCCTTAAAAAATCCGTCAATCAAGAGCCTCTGCTTATCGCAGCGGCTTTGGCCGTCGTCTATATCGTCTTAGGGATTCTATATGAAAGCCTCATCCATCCCATTACGATTTTGTCCACGTTACCTTCTGCCGGTGTTGGCGCGCTCTTGTCCGTCGCCTTACTGGGAGAGCCCTTCTCCCTCCTCACCTTGATTGGCGTCATTCTCTTGATCGGCATTGTGAAAAAGAACGCTATTATGCTGATTGATTTTGCTGTCGCCGCTCAACGCAACGGATTAAGCCCCCATGAGGCCATCATCAAAGCAAGTGAGCTCCGGTTCCGCCCTATCCTCATGACCTCCATGGCCGCTGCCTTGGGCGCTGTCCCTCTCATGATTGGCCATGGATATGGGAGCGAGATGCGTCATCCCCTTGGGGTCTCTATTTTAGGAGGGTTGTGCCTCAGCCAACTCCTCACACTTTACACGACACCGGTCGTTTATCTTTACTTAGACCGTCTCGGCAGCTGGTTTCGCCATTGCCGAAATCGCTTTCCTCTTTCATCATCACACTGACTGTGTCCTGATTGGAGCCGCCTTTTCCTATGCGCCACCTGACGTCTTTCCGCACCTCTCTTCTACTCTCTCCGGCGATGTTCTCCCTCCTAGGTGGTTGCATGGTGGGGCCTCATTACCATCGCCCCAAAGCGATTATCTCCGATCGTTTTAAAGAAGCACCACCACCTGCAGGCTGGCAAAAAGCTCACCCTTCTATGAGCACGCTTCCTAAAGGGGATTGGTGGCGGATTTTCAATGACCCACTCCTCAACCAACTTGAAGAAGAAGTCGACCGTTCCAATCAGGGCTTGAAAGAATACGAAGCGCAATATCGCAAAGCACGCACACTCATTGACTCCATCCGTGCCAATCTCTTCCCAACCTTGAACGGGAAATTCACCTTTAATCGCAATTCACAAGGGGCTACTGTCCCAGACGGAATTGACGGTGGCAGCCACTCCATCACCAATGTTACCAATACTTGGACAACCGGCCCGTCCGCGAATTGGACCGTTGATGTATGGGGTATGATCCGACGCCAAGTCCAACAACAGGTCACTGCCTCACAAGCCAGCGCGGCTTTAATAGCAAATATGCGTCTCTCATATCAGCTAGAACTCGCGACTGACTATATCAACCTGCGCTATCAAGACAGCCTTATCCACCTCTATCAACGCAATGTTGGCCTCTATAGTCATAACCTCACCATTCTCACCAATCAGTTAGAAGCGGGTGTTGCAGACCCTACCAGCGTTCTTCAAGCACGCTATCAGCTCCAATCCACTCAGGCGAGCCTCTCGAATGCCCATGTTGCCCGCGCACAATATGAACACGCCATTGCTGTATTAACGGGCAAGCCCCCAGCTGCACTGAGCATTCCTGATGGTGAGTTGGGCCGTACCGTCCCACCTGCTCCAACCATGCTGCCGAGTGAACTGCTGGAAAGACGACCGGACATTGCTCAAGCTGAACGACAAATGGAAAGCTACAATGCTGAAATTGGCTATCGCATCGGCGCCTTCTACCCTCAATTTAACTTAAGTGCGAGCTACGGCTATAGCGGGAACCCCCTCCAACAACTCATTCAAAGTGCAACGCGTGCATGGTCTCTTGGTGCTGCAGCCACAGAGACGATCTTCCAAGGAGGAGCTCGTACAGCCGCTGTACGTGAAGCTGAAGCCGATTATGACAACGCGGTTGCCACCTATCGGCAAACGGTTTTGAGTGCCCTACAAGACACAGAAGATCAGCTGTCTAATTTGCGCTATCTCAGCGATGTTTATCGCTATCAAGGCGGGGCCGTCTCAAGTGCTGAAGAAGCCGTTCGCGTCTCGATGAATGAATATTTAGCCGGCACACAAATCTATACAACCGTCATCACCGCTCAACAAACAGCGCTACAATATGAGCAAAATAAACTCCAAGTCCAACAGCAGCGCTTTCTCTCAGAGATTCGTTTGATCACAGACCTTGGAGGCGGATGGAGCTCTCACGAACTGCCAACTAAAAACGCCCTACAAACCGATAATCCATTTTTACCAAGCTTTATTCAGAAAGATAAAAACTAATATCGTCATACCACCCCCGCCCTCATACAGCGGGGGAACTCAATAACTTTGGGAAAATGTAACTCTTTACATTTCAGGTCAGGGAACTCCAAACAAACACGTTTAATCTGACAAGCCAGAATGGCACCGGCCCGCACTAATATCTACTCTAATACGTTTCATATGCGGGCACAGCGCCTATCTGCCTCAAGAGTACCCAACAACTTTTATGGATAATACAACTCTAGCTTAGCATTTCTTTTTCTTACAGCACCCGAGCAATCCTTTACGACCCACCCGAAGACCAAACAGAACAGCAGCACCCAACCATAACCATGGATGGTCAGCCACCAGCTCCTCAACTAAGCTTTTCGCTTCTTTCGACCAAGGACACATTTTCTCTTTAAGACAACCAAGCATTATTTCTCGCCTTTCCTTTATAGATAAACAAAAAGGGCCGGCACACTAACGCGCCGACCCTCTTCTTATTCTCTCTTTGGAGAGAAATCTCAAGCAGCTTCCTGCTGACCTTCAGCATTCTGAGCAGGCCCACTGTCCTTGCCCTTTGCTTCGAGGTCGCGATCCACAAACTCAATCACAGCCATGTCTGCATTATCACCATAACGCACACCAGCTTTCAGCACACGTGTATAACCACCATTGCGGCTCTCATAGCGCTTGCTCAAAGCAGCAAACAGCTTAGAGACAATGGCTTCATCACGCAGTTGAGCAAAAGCTTGACGACGTGCATGCAGCGTGCCGCGCTTGCCAAGAGTGATCAACTTTTCTGCAACCGGGCGAAGTTCCTTCGCCTTTGGTAGCGTTGTTGTGATCTGCTCATGCTTAATCAAAGCCACAGCCATGTTGCGGAACATCGCTGCACGATGAGTAGAAGTAACACCGAGCTTACGCCCGCCCAGATTATGACGCATTTTCTTTCCCTAATCTTTACCCAAAGCTTCCCAGCCAAGGCCTATTAGAATGTCTCGTCGAGACGCCGGGCCAGATCCTCAATGCTCTCTGGCGGCCAAGCTGGAACATTCATTCCCAGCGAAAGCCCCATGCCTGTGAGCACTTCTTTGATCTCATTCAGCGACTTACGACCGAAGTTCGGAGTCCGCAGCATTTCCTGCTCGCTCTTCTGCACGAGATCGCCAATATAGACAATATTGTCGTTCTTCAAGCAGTTTGCACTTCGTACTGAAAGCTCAAGTTCATCCACTTTACGCAGCAGATGACGGCTAAACGGCAGGTCATCCTGAGGCTCTTCATTTTGAACCGGACGAGGCTCATCGAAGTTAATGAAGAGTTGGAGCTGATCCTGAAGAACACGCGCAGCCAAAGCCAAGCTGTCTTCTGGTGTTACGACACCATTTGTTTCCACTGTCAGCAGAAGTTTATCATAGTCTGTCACCTGCCCAACACGGGTTGGCTCGACTTTATAAGAAACACGCTGAACCGGGGAATAAATCGCGTCAATGGGGATCAGACCAATAGGAGCATCATCCGGACGATTTGCAGTGGCCGGAACATACCCCTTACCCATATTGACGGTGAATTCCATACCAAGCTTGACATCATCATCAAGGGTGCAGATCACCAGATCAGGATTCATCACTTCAATGTCATGACCTGTCTGAATTTGCCCTGCAGTCACCTCACCCGGCCCTGTAGCCGTGAGGATCATGCGCTTCGGCCCTTCACCATGCATACGCAGCGCCAGCTGCTTCACATTCAGCACGATGTCCGTAACGTCCTCACGCACTCCTGCGACGGACGAGAACTCATGCAGAACCCCATCAATCTGGATTGCCGTTACTGCGGCACCCTGAAGAGAGGAGAGAAGAACACGACGCAGAGCGTTACCCACCGTGAGACCGAAACCACGCTCAAGCGGCTCAGCCACGATCGTCGCAATGCGCGAAGGAACCGGGCCAGGCTCGACTTCAAGCTTCTCCGGTTTGATGAGGGACTGCCAGTTTTTCTGGAGAACCAAGGTCATGGCCTTTCAAACAACGAAGCCCGCCACGAAAAATGGCGGCGCCAGGCCCGCACAGAATCGTGCGGTAAAAACTTTCCCAGTTTATGTGGTTGCCCAATGCTCCCGGGCAACCACATGGACTGATTAAACGCGACGACGCTTACGCGGACGGCACCCGTTATGAGGAACCGGCGTCATGTCACGAATCGAGGTGATCGTAAAACCAACTGCTTGCAAAGCACGCAGAGCACTTTCACGACCTGACCCCGGACCGGAGACTTCAATCTCCAGAGTTTCCATCCCATGCTCACGAGCCTTACGACCGGCTTCCTCAGCTGCCACCTGAGCGGCATATGGTGTGGACTTACGTGAGCCCTTAAAGCCCTGAGCCCCTGAGGAAGACCAAGAAATCGCATTACCCTGTGCATCGGCAATGGTAATCATGGTGTTATTGAAGGTCGAAAGAACGTGCGCAACACCAGAAATGATGTTTTTGCGCTCCTTCTTACGAATACGCGGTGCGGCAGCCTTGGCCATAATTTGCTTGTCCTACTAAATTCGCTAAAGCTCGAAAGAAGTTACGCTATCTTACTTCTTCTTACCGGCAATGGCCACAGCCTTACCCTTACGGGTACGGGCATTCGTATGCGTCCGCTGACCACGTACCGGCAGACTACGACGATGGCGCAGACCGCGATAGCAACCCAAATCCATCAGGCGTTTGATGTTCATCGCTTTTTCACGACGAAGATCACCCTCAACCCGATACTCACTATCAATCAATTCACGAATCTTGACGATCTCATCGTCAGAGAGTTCGTTCACGCGCTTTGCATCAGCAATGCCCAGCTTTGCACAGATTGCCTGTGCACTTGTTGGGCCAATGCCATAAACATAGCGCAGACCAATGACCACCCGCTTGTTGGTCGGAATGTTTACGCCGGCAATACGTGCCACGCTAATTCTCCCATCAACGCGGCGCCTTCACCGCGTCCCCAAAAAAATCTCTGTTCGACTAAGGACTAATGAACCCTTGTGAGGTCACTTTATCCTCTGCAAAACGATTCCGGCTTTTAGAGCCGTATCTACTACGTGCTGGGCGAGATATACCCCCCAGCCGCACAAGTCAAACAATACCGATCACTTTTTCGTGATCACACTCAATATCCAGAGCTATCAAGCAGTTGCAAGAATATCATCTATCTTCTTAGCAACATTTTCAACAGTCTGCATACCATCGATACGCTTCAAACGTCCATTCTGCTCATAATAAGGCAGAATAGGGGCCGTCTGAGCGCGATAAACCTCCAGACGAGAACGGACAACCTCTGGACGATCATCAGGGCGACGTGAACCGTCCTCCCCAACCCGTTCCGCTAGACGACGAACCAATGCTTCTTCTGCCACATCGAGCAAAATAACCGCATTAATCTTTAAACCTTTGTGCTCCAGCATAGAATCCAGAGCTACGGCCTGACTTTCTGTCCGGGGGAACCCATCCAGAATAAATCCTTGCGAACAATCAGGCTCTGCTATCCGGTTTTCAATCATTTGCACCATGATTGGATCAGGAACAAACTGCCCCTTCTCCATTAACTCACGTGCCTGAAGACCAATAGGTGTCTCAGCAGCAACCTCAGCACGAAGCATATCTCCTGTAGAGATCTGCTTCACCCCATAGGCAGCTTCTAAACGCTTCGCTTGCGTACCCTTGCCTGCTCCCGGAGGACCAAGAAGAATAATATTCACCGTTGCATTCCTTTTTCTCTGGAACGACCACCACGCCCACGCTGCTTACGCATAAGCCCCTGGTATTGGTGAGCAACAAGGTGAGATTGTGCCTGCGTTACCGTATCAATCGTAACCGATACAATAATGATCAAACTGGTTCCGCCAAAATAGAAAGGAACGTTATAATGATTGATCAAAAATTGCGGCAACAAGCACACCAACACCATGTAAGCCGCACCAATCGTCGTCAGACGCGAGAGGATTCGATCAAAATAGGTTGCTGTATTGGCACCAGGACGAATGCCGGGAATAAAACCACCCTGTTTCCGTAGATTCTCCGCTGTTTCCTCTGGGTTAAAACTCACAGCAGCGTAGAAATACGAGAAAAACACAATCATCGCGGCATAAAATGCCATATAGAGTGGCTGCCCTTGTGAAAGCCATTGGCTCATCCGTCCCAAAATGCCGCCGTGATTATGCATGAAACCAGCCAATGTGGTCGGAATCAACAAAACAGAAGACGCAAAAATAGGCGGAATGACACCAGCTGTATTCACCTTCAGTGGCATATGCGTTGAGTCACCACCATAGATGCGGTTACCCACCTGCCGTTTAGGATACTGGACAACGACACGACGCTGCGCCTGCTCCATAAACACAATAAAGATGATAACAGCGAGGGCCAGCACTAAGAAAACCGCGACAAAAAACGGCGAAAGTGCTCCTGTGCGGCCTAGCTCAAACAAGCTACCCATCGCATGAGGCAAATTAGCAACAATACCTGAAAAAATAATCAGTGAAATGCCATTACCTAGCCCGCGCGACGTGATCTGCTCTCCAAGCCACATTAAGAACATTGTCCCCGTCACCAACATGACGACATAAGGGATAATGAACATAATACCAGGAGAAATCACCGCACTCGCCCCGCTCTGGGAGCGTAAACTCTCCAAGCCCATCGCAAAACCATAAGCTTGTATGATCGCAATGAAGACCGTTAGATAACGCGTATACTGGTTAAGTTTCTTGCGCCCGCTTTCCCCTTCTTTCTTCATAGCTTCCATAGAAGGTAGAGCTGTCGAAAGAAGCTGGATAATAATGGACGCACTGATATACGGCATAATGTTCAATGCAAACAGCGTCATGCGACCAAGCGCACCACCTGTAAACATATCAAACATTCCAAGAATGCCGTTTTGTTGCTGAGACGCGATCTGCCCTAAAACAGTCGCATCAATACCAGGTACCGGAATAAAGGTTCCCAGTCGGTAAACGATCAGCACCCCAAGTGTGAATAAAATACGCTTTTTAAGTTCAGTTGCCTTAGAAAACGAACTCATACTGAGGTTGCCGGCTAACTGTTCAGCGGCAGAAGCCATCTCCCCGTCCTTTCATGAAAACAGCGCCGCCGCACAAAGTACGGGGCGCCGTTCACTCGATCACCCTATCCCAGAAATGCAGCTGGGCATAAGAGTTCTCAGGCCTGAGCCTGAGCCTCTTTTTTGGTGGCCAATACCTTGACGGAACCGCCAGCTTTCTCAACTGCAGCACGCGCTGCAGCAGAAGCCCCGGCAACCTCAAAGTTTAGTCCCTGAGAAAGTTCACCTTTCGCCAGAAGACGTACACCAGCCACCTTGCGGCTTCCAACGAGACCAGCCTCACGGAGTGTCTCAATTGTCACCGGTGCTGCAGCAGAAAGCTTACCAGCTTCCAGAGCCTTACTCACGGCACCCAGATTAACCGCCGCATATTCCTTACGGAAAATATTGACAAAGCCACGCTTCGGCATACGGCGATAAATCGGGAGCTGACCACCCTCGAAACCGTTAATGGAAACACCTGAACGGGCTTTCTGACCTTTATGGCCTTTCCCTGAGGTTTTTCCCTTACCTGAACCGATACCACGGCCCAAGCGCTTGCTACGGTAGCGAGCACCAGCGTTATCACGCAGTTCATTTAGGTTCATCTTAGCCCTCCACCTTCAACAGGTGGGATACCTTACGGATCATGCCGCGCACAGCCGAGGTATCCTCCAGAACACGGAAGGAACCGATGCCACGAAGGCCCAGCCCCTTAATCGTTTCCGCCTGACCAGGTTTGGAACCAATCACCGAAGCAATCTGTGTTACCCGGACGGTCTTACCCTGAGAATCAGACATTTGCACCCTCCGTCTCCGAATGGTCACGACGTCCGAAGATCTCATAGGTCTTCTTACCGCGACGTGATGCGACCTGACGCGGGCTGCTCGAACGCTCAAGAGCGTCAAAAGCGGCCTTAATCATGTTGTGTGGGTTCCGAGTGCCCAAGCTTTTAGCGACAACGTCACTCACGCCCAAGCTTTCGAATACCGCACGGATCGGACCACCAGCAATAATCCCCGTCCCTGCATCAGCTGCACGAACCACGACCTTACCAGCACCGAAACGGCCCACAGCGTCATGATGAAGAGTACGGCCCTCTTTCATCGGTACGCGGATCATAGTGCGACGAGCATGTTCAGTTGCTTTACGGATAGCCTCAGGCACCTCGCGGGCCTTACCAGCACCGTAACCAACGCGACCTTTCTGGTCACCAACAACCACCAACGCAGCAAAAGCAAAACGGCGACCGCCCTTTACCACTTTTGCAACACGGTTAATGGTTACCAGCTTATCGACCAGCTCATCACCCTGCTCACGCTCACGACCACCACGGCCGCCTTCTCTTGGCTCACGTGCCATGTGTGATCCTCCTTAGAACGACAGCCCGCCCTCGCGGGCAGCCTCTGCCAGGGCTTTCACCCGGCCATGATACAGATAAGCGCCACGGTCGAAAACAACCTCTTTGACGCCTGCCTTAACAGCACGCTCGGCCACAAGCTTACCAATAATGGTAGCCGCATCAATGTTGGCGCCTGTCTTACCCGCTTCACGAACACTCTTTTCAAGCGTTGAAGCACTTGCGACAGTGCGGCCATGCGCATCATCAATCAGCTGAGCATGAATGTGCTTGTTAGAGCGGAAGACCGACAAACGCGGCCGGCCGCCGCTCTTGCGACGAAGCTGGAAACGCAACCGCTTGCGGCGACGTTCCTGCAATCCTTGCAGCGATGCCATTACTTCTTCTTACCTTCCTTACGACGCAGAACTTCGGTCTCATAACGAACACCCTTGCCCTTATAAGGCTCAGGCTTACGGAAGCTACGGATATCCAGAGCAACCTGACCGACACGCTGTTTGTCATTACCCTCAACCGTAATGGCTGTTGGGCGCGGCGTTGTAATCTTCACATCTGCTGGGATCGGATAGACCACATCATGTGAAAACCCAAGGTTCATGACAAGATTTGAGCCCTGCACTGCAGCACGGAAACCTGTCCCTTGAATTTCAAGCGTTTTCGTAAAGCCGGCAGAAACACCTTGAATCATGTTCGCAAAGACAGCGCGGGAAGTTCCCCACATTGTCCAGCCCTGCTTTGTACGCCCACCGACCGGTGAAACCACAACCTTCCCATCCTCTACCTTGACATCAACCCAAGGAGAAACAGGAACACTTAACTCACCGCGTTTACCTTTTACGGAAAAATTACCGTCTTTTACAGTAACTTCTACGTTAGCGGGGAGCGTAATAGGATACTTACCTACACGAGACATCTTTCCCTCCTTCCTTAGAAGACGCGGCAGAGAATCTCGCCACCAACATTGGCAGCGCGAGCCTCGACGTCCGAAAGAACGCCACGTGGTGTTGAAAGGATGGAAACACCCAAGCCGGCATAAACACGCGGCAGCTCTTTAATCTTGGAGTACACGCGACGCCCCGGACGGGAAACGCGGTGAATCTCGCGGATCACCGGCTGACCTTCAGCATATTTCAGCTCAATGCGAAACTGGGAAATTCCCTTACGCACTTCTTCGGTCGAGAAACCACGGATGTAACCTTCGCGCTTCAGCGCCTCAAGGACACTTGCACGCAACTTAGAAGCCGGCGCAACACAAGCAGCATGGCGGGCACGCTGAGCATTACGGACCCGGGTGAGCATATCACCCAAAGGATCAGACATAGACATTCAGACTACCCTTATTTACCAGCTGGACTTGACCATACCGGGAATCTGTCCCGTGGAAGCAAGGTCACGCAGAGCAATACGGCTCAGCTCGAATTTCCGGTAATTCGCACGTGGGCGCCCAGAAATCTTACAACGCAAACGTACGCGAGTCTGCGAGCCGTTGCGTGGCAATTTAGCCAGCTTCAGCGATGCTTCGAAACGCTCTTCCATAGGAAGAGAACGGTTCTTAATAATAGTTTTGAGAGCGGTCCGCTTTTCCCGATCACGCTTCGCAAGAGCGGCGCGATGGTTATTACGGTTAACCGCAGAGGTCTTCGCCATCTCGAATCTTCTCCCGGAACCTGTTAGGCCTATCCCAACGGTTTTCCAATCAACGGTCTTGTAACGGGATTCTCTCCTTAAGGAAAGAGAAGAATCCCGTCTTTGCCGTGATTGCTACGAAAAATATCGCTTAGGACGCAATCGGCAGATCAAAAGCCTTCAGCAGAGCCTTAGCTTCTTCATCTGTTTTTGCTGACGTCACAAAGATAATGTCCATTCCACGAATGGCATCAACTTTATCGTAGTCAATTTCCGGGAAAACAATTTGCTCTTTAATACCCATGGCAAAATTACCACGACCATCAAAGCCTTTGTTTGCCGGAAGACCACGGAAGTCACGAATGCGGGGCATCGCAATCGTCACCAGACGATCAAGAAACTCATACATCCGTGCACGACGCAGCGTCACTTTACAACCAATCGGCAGTCCTTCACGGATCCTGAAGCCAGCCACAGCTTTGCGAGCTACGGTCTTCACAGGCTTCTGACCAGCAATCAACGTCATTTCTGCCAATGCAGCATCAAGCTTTTTCTGGTCAGCAGCAGCTTCACCGACCCCCATGTTCAGCACGATTTTCTCGAGCTTAGGGATCTGCATATCATTCTTATAGCCGAACTGCTCACGCAACTTCGCCCGAAGAGCGTCCTGATAGTGCTGCTGCAGACGAGGCAGAACGGTACCTTTATTATCGCTCATCGTTCGCTCCTCAGCCTTCGATCACTTCGCCGGTTACCTTAGCAACACGAACCTTACGACCATCATCCAGCACTCGGAAACCAACGCGTGTTGGCTTGCCGCTCTTTGGATCAATCAGCTTCAAGTTAGAAAGATGGACAGGCATTTCACGCTCGATAATGCCACCACCTTCGCCCATACGATTTGGCTTGCTGTGACGTTTCGCCACAGCAACACCACGCACGACGGCTTTTTCAACTTTCGGCAGTACAGACAGAACTTCACCGCGAACACCGCGTGAACGTCCAGTCAGCACCAGAACCTGGTCACCTTTTTTGATACGTGCAGCCATTATAGCACCTCCGGAGCCAAGGAGATGATCTTCATGAACTTACGCGCACGCAGCTCACGAACGACCGGACCAAAGATACGGGTTCCGATGGGTTCCTGCTGATTGTTCAACAGAACTGCCGCATTGCGATCGAAGCGGATGGCAGAACCATCAGCACGACGCACAGGATAGGATGTGCGAACGATGACGGCACGATGCACATCACCCTTCTTCACCTTACCACGCGGAATCGCTTCCTTAACGGATACGACAATGACGTCGCCGACCGAGGCGGTCTTCCGTTTGGAACCACCCAGTACCTTAATGCACTGCACCCGACGTGCGCCGGAATTGTCCGCAACGTCCAGGTTGGTCTCGGGATGAATCATGTGTCTACCCCCTTATGCGCCAGCCGGAGTTGATGTTGCCTCAGCAACATCAGACCCGTTGCGGGAAATAACCGTCCACGTCTTGCGCTTGGAAAGTGGCGCGCATTCAACGATACGCACCAAATCACCAACTTTGCACGCATTAGCATCATCATGCGCTGCGTACTTCTTGGAACGGCGGATAAACTTTTTATACAGCGGATGCATAATACGACGATCCACAAGAACGGTTACCGTCTTGTCCATCTTATCGCTTGTCACCCGACCTGTCAGGACGCGCCTGGGCATCGTCCGTCTCCTCTCAGGAATTAGCGGCGGACGTTTGTGCGCCCGCCCGGTTCTTCGACTGATGAAGCAGCGTTTTGATACGTGCGACTGTACGACGCACAATCTTAACGCGGCTCGTATTCTCGGACTGGCCTGTAGCGGCAGAAAAGCGCTGATTGATCTGCTCACGCTTAAGCTCAACGAGAAGAGCCTTCAGCTCATCTTCGCTTTTCGCACGCAAATCAGCAACTTTATAGGTCTCAGCCATTTTCAAGCCTCCCCGATACGCTGAACAAACTTGGTCTTAATCGGCAACTTGGCAGCTGCCAAACTTAGAGCCAAGCGGGCAACCTCAGGAGGAACCCCTTCGATCTCGAAGAGGATACGTCCCGGCTTAACGCGGGCCGCCCAATATTCGGGGTTACCTTTACCCGACCCCATACGCACTTCTGCCGGCTTTGTCGAGACCGGAGTGTCTGGAAAAATACGAATCCAAACACGACCCGCACGTTTCATCGCACGTGTAATCGCACGACGAGACGCCTCGATCTGGCGAGCAGTAATCCGCTCTGGCTCAAGAGCCTTCAGACCATACGCACCAAAATTCAGCTGCGTACCGCCCTTGGCCATCCCATGAATACGCCCTTTATGGGCTTTACGAAACTTTGTCCGCTTTGGAGAAAGCATGATTTTCTTTCCTCACATCAAGCACCGCAGGTAAAGACGGAAAAATTTCCCGTCTTATCTCTGAGGAGCCTGCTCCGCAGCACGACGGTCCTGAGCGGATGGGTCATGAGCCAGGATCTCACCCTTGAAGATCCAGACCTTCACACCGCACGCACCGTAAGTGGTCTGAGCTGTGGATGTACCATAATCAATGTCCGCACGAAGTGTGTGCAATGGCACACGACCTTCACGATACTTCTCGTCACGAGCAATTTCAGCCCCGCCGAGACGACCGCTACAGGTAATGCGGATCCCCTGTGCACCCAGACGCATAGCGGACTGGATAGAACGCTTCATAGCCCGACGGAAGGCTACGCGGCGCTCAAGCTGCTGGGCAATATTGTCAGCAACCAAGGTTGCATCAATTTCTGGCTTACGAATCTCTACAATATTGAGAGCCACATCAGTCTTGGCCATACGGCTCAAAGTCTTACGTAGCGCATCAATATCTTGCCCCTTCTTCCCGATGATCACACCAGGACGGGCCGCATAGATCATAACGCGTGGCTTTTTAGCCGGACGTTCAATCACAACACGAGATACACCAGCACCAGAAAGCTTACGGCGCAGAAAAGCGCGCAGCTTTAGATCCTCGTGCAGTAGGCGAGCGTAATCATCGCCCGCATACCAACGGCTATCCCACGTACGATTAACACCGAGCCGGAGCCCGATTGGATTAACCTTATGTCCCATATCAGGCTGCCTTCTGCTTTTTGTCGTTCTTACCGGCTTTAGGAGCTTCCTCAGAAACTTCCGCACGCTCAGCAACAACAATTTTCAGATGACTGAAAAACTTCTGGACCCGTGCTGAACGCCCACGGCCACGTGCGTGGAAGCGCTTCATGACGATCGATTTGCCGACCTCAGCAGTCTTCACAACCAAACGATCAACATCAAGTTGATGGTTGTTCTCCGCATTAGCAACGGCACTCTCAAGAGCCACCTTCACTTGCTGCGCGATACGGCGACGTGAAAAAGTCAACGCTGAAATTGCTTTATCAGCAGGCTGATTACGAATCATAGCAGCAACCAGATTTAGCTTTTGAGGGCTAACCCGGATATTGCGCGCAACGGCCTGTGCTTCAGTGTCAGCAAGGGTACGGATATGCTTCGGCTTACTCATGATCAGCCTCGCTTCGACTTCTTGTCAGAACCATGGCCTGTATAGGTACGCGTTGGTGAGAATTCACCGAACTTGTGCCCTACCATATGTTCTGACACCTGCACTGGCAGGAATTTATGACCATTATAAACCCCGAACGTCAGTCCGACGAATTGTGGCAGGATTGTAGAACGACGTGACCAAATCTTGATCACTTCGTTACGGCCCGATGCACGAGCCTTCTCAGCCTTACCAAACAAATACCCGTCGACGAACGGGCCTTTCCAGACGGAACGTGCCATCTCTACTTGCCCTCTCTTACTTGCCGGACTTACGACGACGGATAATCAGACTGTCCGTCTTCTTATTCACCCGGGTTTTATAACCCTTGGTTGGAACACCCCAAGGAGTCACAGGATGACGACCACCGGAGCTACGCCCTTCACCACCACCATGTGGATGGTCAACTGGGTTCATCACAACACCACGGTTATGTGGGCGACGACCAAGCCAACGACGACGTCCAGCCTTACCCATGCTCTGGTTCATGTTATCTGGGTTAGACACAGCACCAACTGTCGCCATGCATTCACCACGGATCAACCGAAGCTCACCAGATTGCAACTTCACCTGAGCGTAACCGGCATCTTTACCGACCAACTGAGCATAATTCCCTGCAGAGCGAGCTAGCTTACCACCAGCACCCTGTTTCAGTTCAATATTATGCACGATTGTTCCAACAGGCATCGCACCAAGTGGCATTGCATTACCTGGACGAACATCAACCTGCTGCCCAGCAATAACGCGATCACCAATCTTTACGCGCTGCGGAGCCAGAATATAAGCGAGCTCGCCATCTTCGTAACGAATAAGAGCGATAAACGCTGTGCGATTTGGATCATATTCCAGACGCTCAACCGTACCCGCCACATCAAACTTACGACGTTTGAAGTCGACATAACGATAAGACTGCTTGTGTCCACCACCACGGAAACGAACTGTCGTACGACCGTAATTATTACGACCACCAGACTTATTCTTCCCCTGGGTCAGCTGCTTGACCGGCTTGCCTTTCCAAAGCTCGCTGCGATCAATCAGCACAGTGCCACGGGTACTCGGCGTCGTGGGATTAAAGTGCTTTAATGCCATGGTTTCTTACCCCGCGCGTCAACCGAGCTTCGCTGTAAGGTCAATAGACTGACCTTCAGCAAGCTGGACATACGCCTTCTTGATATCAGAACGGCGACCTGGACGACCTCTGACGCGCTTTGTCTTCCCCTTCTGAACCAATGTGCTTACACCGGTTACTTTTACATTGAAGAGCTTTTCAACAGCGACTTTGATCTGCGGTTTTGTTGCATCCAATGCCACCTTAAAAACAACCTGATCACGCTCAGAGAGCATGGTTGCTTTTTCAGTGATCAACGGAGCACGCAGAACATCGTACAGAGCTACCTCAGACAGGCTGGCCGCGACCTTACGTGCATTTAGAACGGTTTTGGTTGTCATGCCAGACGCTCCTTGAGACCCTCAAGAGCGGCGCGGGTAATCACCAACACCTCATGATTGAGGATATCATAAACATTTGCCCCAATCGTGGGCAGAAGATCGATCTTCGGCAAGTTCGCAATAGCACGCGCAAAAGGCTGATCAGAAACTTGATCAACAATCAACGCAGAAGAGCAACCAAGTGCTTTTAAACGCACAGACGCGTCACGCGTCTTATCCACACCTGAAAGGCTCTCTAGAACAATCAGCTTACCTTCCGTCGCTTTCTGGGCCAAAGCTGAAGCTAGGCCAAGACGACGTACTTTTTTAGGCAAGCTGAAGCCATGATCACGGACGACAGGCCCATGGACAATGCCACCAGTACGGAACTGAGGTGCACGCAAAGAACCCTGACGCGCAGACCCTGTGCCTTTCTGGCGATAAGGCTTTTTAGTTGTCCCAGAAATAACACCACGACCACGCGTTGCATGTGTTCCAGCGCGGCGTTTTGCCAGCTGCCAGTTCACAACACGAGCCATAATGTCAGTGCGCGGGACAATCCCGAAAATCTCTTCCGGCAGCGCGATCTTTCCCGCACTCCCGTTATCGAGGGTTTTGATATCGTATTCCATATCCCTCACCCGGCGGCCTCAACGGTCGCTGCCGGATACGGCGCGTCCGCATTGCGGGCCTTCTTGATTGCATCGCGAACCAGGACGAAGCTGTTCTTAGCACCTGGAATGGCGCCACGCACCATGATCAGGTTACGCTCTTCATCAACAGCCGCAATTTCAAGGTTCTGTGTTGTCACGCGCTCGTCACCCAAGTGACCAGCCATTTTTTTGCCCTTGAACACCTTACCAGGATCCTGACGCTGACCCGTCGATCCTCCTGAACGGTGACTAATGGACACGCCGTGCGTCGCTTCCAAACCAGCAAAGTTGTGGCGTTTCATCACACCAGCAAAACCTTTACCCTTGCTGCGACCAGTCACATCTACCTTCTGCCCCACAATAAAGTGGTTCACAGAAAGCTTTGTGCCAGGCTCCAGCACAGCATCTTCTGCTACGCGGAACTCAACAAGCTTTTGCTTTGGTTCGACTTTTGCACGAGCAAAGTGCCCGCGGTTCGCTTTCGTAACGTGCTTTGCTTTCGCGCTCCCCAAGCCAAGCTGGACAGCTGTATAGCCGTCACGCTCCTTGGTGCGCGCGTCCACAACCTCAACATTATCGAGGTGCAGCACCGTCACCGGCACATGAGTGCCGTCTTCCTTAAAGAGCCGGGACATACCCAGCTTTCTTGCAATCAATCCGGTACGCATCGTCTGGACCTTACAGTTTAATCTCGACATCAACGCCAGCGGCGAGGTCGAGCTTCATGAGGGCGTCCACGGTCTGCGGGGTCGGCTCAACAATGTCGAGCAGGCGGCGATGAGTTCTCATTTCGAACTGCTCGCGGCTTTTCTTATCCACATGCGGTGAACGGTTCACAGTAAACCGTGCGATGTGCGTCGGTAGCGGGATAGGACCCCGAACCCGAGCACCCGTACGCTTCGCCGTATTGACGATCTCTTTTGTGCTATTATCAAGCACACGATGATCGTACGCCTTTAGGCGAATGCGGATGTTTTGGTCGTCCATGATCTTAATTCATCCAACTTAATAATCCGAGTGCAGTCCTACTGCTATTCCACTCGAAATGGAACCCCGGCCGAAAATAAATTTCGACCGGGGCTCCCATTCAAAGCGTCAGAGGAGTTTAGGCAGAAATCCCTGCCACAACACCTGCACCCACTGTACGGCCACCTTCGCGGATAGCGAAGCGAAGACCTTCATCCATAGCAATCGGAGCAATAAGCTCGACGTCCATGGTAACGTTATCGCCAGGCATAACCATCTCTGTGCCCTCTGGAAGGGTCACAACACCGGTCACGTCTGTCGTACGGAAGTAGAACTGCGGACGATAGTTCGTGAAGAACGGTGTATGACGACCGCCTTCTTCCTTCGTCAGCACATAAGCTTCCGCTTTAAACTTGCTGTGTGGCGTAATGCTGCCTGGCTTTGCCAGAACCTGACCACGCTGAACATCTTCGCGCTTGATACCACGAAGAAGCGCACCGATGTTATCACCAGCTTCACCGCGATCAAGCAGCTTACGGAACATCTCAACGCCTGTGACTGTCGTCTTCATTGTGTCGACCAGACCAACAATCTCGACTTCGTCACCAACGTTTACAGCACCGCGCTCAACACGACCTGTCACAACCGTACCACGACCGGAGATGGAGAACACATCTTCGATTGGCATCAGGAATGGACGGTCAATTGGACGCTCTGGCTGAGGAATGTAATCATCAACAGCATCCATCAGCTTCAGGATAGCTTCCTGACCCTGCTCCTTGTTGCTGTCTTCAAGAGCAGCCAACGCAGAACCCTTGATGATGGGGATATCATCGCCAGGGAAGTCATAGGAAGACAGAAGCTCACGCACTTCCATTTCCACCAGTTCCAGAAGCTCAGGATCGTCAACCTGATCAACCTTGTTCAGGAAAACCACCAGAGCTGGCACACCAACCTGACGTGCAAGCAGGATGTGCTCACGCGTCTGTGGCATTGGGCCATCAGCAGCAGAAACCACCAGGATGGCACCATCCATCTGTGCCGCACCAGTGATCATGTTCTTCACATAGTCGGCATGCCCTGGGCAGTCCACGTGAGCATAGTGACGCTTTTCCGTCTCATACTCAACGTGAGCCGTTGAAATGGTAATCCCACGAGCGCGCTCTTCAGGTGCTTTATCGATCATGTCGTAAGCACTGAAGGTTGCGCCACCGGTCTCTGCCAGTGTCTTTGTAATTGCAGCTGTCAGCGTCGTTTTACCATGGTCAACGTGACCGACGGTGCCGATATTGCAATGCGGCTTATTACGCTCAAACTTAGCCTTTGCCATCGTCTCTCTCCAAAACCTCAACCCTACCTTGAGTTAAAGGTATGACTGAAACTCCACGCCGGCGCTACCCTCTCCTAGAAGATTCGTAGCGCCGGAAGCCCTCTTTGCTGGAACTTACCAGCGATAATGGCTGAATGCCTTATTGGCTTCAGCCATACGGTGCGTGTCTTCCCGCTTCTTAACAGCGGAACCACGATTGTTAATCGCGTCCATCAACTCGTTAGACAGACGGTCCTGCATGGTGTTTTCACCACGCTTACGCGAAGCATCAATCAGCCAGCGAATAGCTAAAGCTTGACGACGCTCTGCACGAACCTCAACCGGCACCTGATAGGTCGCACCACCAACGCGGCGGGAACGAACCTCAACAGCCGGCTTTACATTATCCAAAGCTGAGTGGAACATAGCAACTGGATCCGCTGAAGAACCACCACGCTGACGCAGCACCTCAAGTGCTCCATATACAATACGTTCAGCTGTGGATTTTTTGCCATCATACATTAACGCATTCATGAAACGCGTAATGACGGCATCTCCAAACTTCGGATCAGGAAGGATCTCACGCTTAACAGCGCGATGTCGGCGACTCATTCCAAATACCCCTTATTTCGGCCGCTTAGCGCCATACAGCGAACGGCGCTGACGACGTTTCGCGATACCTTGCGTATCAAGCACACCACGAAGAATGTGATAACGCACACCGGGAAGATCCTTCACGCGACCACCACGGATAAGCACAACACTATGCTCCTGGAGGTTGTGTCCCTCACCCGGAATGTAGCTCACCACCTCATACCCGTTGGTCAGACGCACTTTGGCAACCTTACGAAGGGCGGAGTTCGGTTTCTTTGGTGTGACGGTATATACACGCGTGCAAACACCACGCTTCTGCGGACATCCCTGCAGAGCAGGAACCTTGTTCCGCTTCGCGGCCGGCTCGCGGCCCTTTGCGATCAACTGGTTGATGGTCGGCATGCGCCCTTCCCAATCCTTGTCCAATATGCCGACAGAGGCCACCCCCCCGTCGCGACATTCGTTCAAACCGACACGCGGCTGAACCGCCTGTCCTTGCACAAATTAACGAAAGAAAGCAGCTCTTCCACTTCCCTCCGAAACTCTCAGCTTCTGGGCTTAACCTCTTTTCCTATGAAACGGAAGTAGCACCAGATGCAATTTTTTATCTTGGGACGATTCCTGCGCTATGAAAAGCGGGAACTGTCTAGGGCGCGAAGTCTATGGCGACTCACCCCAAGAGTCAAGTCTCTCCCTTAAAAGAGAGAGACTCAACACCCAAAATCACTCTGCGGCATCCTCAACTTCAGCAGCATTTCTACGCAGCTGAGCTGGGCTTTGCCCCACAGCAAGACTCCGGAGACGACGCATCGTTCCACCCGTCCCAGCAGGGATCAGACGGCCAACAATGACGTTCTCCTTCAGTCCGCCGAGCTTATCAATCTTCCCAGAGGTTGCAGCATCCGTCAGGACACGTGTCGTCTCTTGGAAGGAAGCAGCTGAAATAAAGGACTGCGTTTGCAGTGATGCCTTTGTGATTCCCTGAAGAATCGGCATGCCCTTTGCAGCCTCACGGCCACTGGCAAGCAACTCTCTATTTTCAGCTTCGAACTCAACTCGATCAACCGTTTCGCCAATCAAGTAAGTCGAATCACCCGGTTCTAGAATCTCAACCTTCTGCAACATCTGGCGGACGATCACTTCAATATGCTTGTCGTTAATCTTCACACCCTGCAGACGGTAAACATCCTGAATTTCGTTCACCAGATAGTCTGACAGCGCCTCCATACCCATGACCTTCAGAATGTCATGAGGCACGCGTGGCCCATCAACCAACGGATCACCCTTTTGGACAAAGTCACCTTCCTGCACGGAAATGTGCTTGCCCTTAGGGATGAGATAATCCGTTTTCTCACCGGTCTCATCATTCGTCACAATGACAGAACGCTTAGACTTGTAGTCTTTCCCAAACTCAACACGGCCATCACCCTCGGCAATGATCGCATGATCTTTTGGACGACGTGCTTCAAATAGTTCAGCAACGCGCGGTAGACCACCAGTAATATCACGTGTCTTAGAGCCTTCACGCGGGATACGTGCCAACACGTCACCAGCATGAACCTCTGCCCCATTCTCGATCGAGAGAATACTGTCGGGTGACAAGAAGTAACGTGCTTCATTGCCATTAGCCAGACGCACAACGTCACCATTGGCATCCTTAAGCTGCAGACGTGGACGCAAATCAACGCCCTTTGCGGCATGCTTATAGTCCACCACGACGCGAGAGGTCAGACCTGTCACTTCATCGACACGCTCAACCAATGTGATACTATCGATCAAGTCAAGATACTCAACAGTACCTGCCTGCTCGGTAATAATCGGCAAGGTGTATGGGTCCCACTCAGCCATTTTGTAGCCGCGCTCGACTTCTTGGCCTTCGGACACCATCAAGCGCGCCCCGTATGGAACACGATAGCGTCCGCGCTCAACCCCGTTTTCATCCGAAATCAGGATTTCACAGTTACGAGACATCACCACAGGAACGTTTTGTGAGTTTTCCACCACATTACGATTCTTGATGGTAACCTTACCTTCACGGTATGCCTCGACCATTGACTGCTCAGCACCACGCGTTGCCGCACCACCAATATGGAAGGTACGCATTGTCAACTGCGTTCCAGGCTCACCAATGGACTGCGCAGCAATAACACCGACAGCCTCGCCAATATTGACAGGTGTTCCGCGTGCCAAGTCGCGACCATAGCAGTGCGCACAGATACCCGCTTGGCTATCGCAGGTTAGAACCGAACGAATATCAATGGCTTCGATTCCAGCGCTTTCCAACACTTCCACATCGGCTTCTGAAAGAAGTGTATTACGCTGCAACAGAAGATCACCCGAGGTTGGATGGAAAACATCCCGAGCCAACGTACGGCCCAAAGCGCGCTCTGCAAGTGATGCAACGACCTCACCACTGTCCGTCACCGCACGCACGGTCAGGCCACGCTCTGTGCCACAATCCTGCTCGGTAATGATGCAATCTTGAGCCACATCAACCAAACGACGCGTCAGATAACCGGAGTTCGCTGTCTTCAGCGCCGTATCCGCTAGTCCCTTACGGGCACCATGGCTGGAGGTGAAGTAATCAAGAACCGACAGACCTTCTTTAAAGTTGGCCACAATCGGCTGCTCAATAATCTCACCCGATGGCTTCACCATCAGACCACGCATACCAGCAAGCTGCTTCATCTGTGCTGGTGACCCACGAGCCCCGGAATGGCTCATCATCCAAACAGAGTTCGTTGGCTTACCCAGAACCTGCTTAGAAATTTCTTTCAGCATAGCGGCCTGAACCTCGTCAGTACAACGAGACCATGCATCAACCACCTTATTGTAGCGCTCGCCAGCCGTGATCAGACCTTCCTGATATTGCTGCTCGAACTCTTTTACTTCAGCCGACGTGCGATCAACCAGACCTGCTTTTTCCTTCGGAATGATCATATCATCCTTACCAAAGGAGACGCCTGCTTTAGCCGCGTGACGGAAGCCTAAAGACATTAAGCGATCGCAGAAGATCACAGCTTCTTTCTGGCCGCAGTGACGATACACCGTATCAATCACGTCCGAGACAAGCTTCTTCGTCAGCTGTTTATTGACCAAGCTGAACGGAATCGCCGGATGACGGGGGAGAATCTGCGCAATCAATGCGCGCCCGGGCGTTGTCAACAGAAGCTGACGAACAGGCTTTCCGTCTTCACCTTTTGTTTCTAAACGCAGACGAATTTTATCATGCAGCTTCAGGGCACCAGAGGCCATCGCAGCTTCGATTTCTGCAACAGACACATAAGCCGGTGGACCTGCCTTGACGACCTTACCATCTTCAATAACGGCCTCATCAGGCGTCAGACGGTATTCTGGCACTTCAAGGCTGAGATAATACAGCCCAAGAACGATATCCTGTGACGGCACGATGATAGGCTTACCATTGGCCGGGCTCAGAATGTTATTCGTGGACATCATCAGCACACGCGCTTCAAGCTGCGCTTCTAGAGACAGCGGCACGTGAACGGCCATCTGGTCACCATCAAAGTCAGCATTAAAGGCGGTGCAAACCAGTGGATGGAGCTGAATGGCCTTCCCTTCAACGAGGCTTGGCTCAAACGCTTGAATACCAAGACGGTGCAAGGTTGGGGCGCGGTTCAGCATGACCGGATGCTCGCGGATCACCTCTTCAAGGATGTCCCAAACTTCTGGACGCTCCTTCTCCACCATGCGCTTTGCCGCTTTAATGGTGGTCGCGTGGCCATATTTTTCCAGCTTGGAATAAATAAATGGCTTAAAGAGCTCCAGAGCCATCTTCTTAGGTAGACCACACTGATGCAGCTTCAGCTCAGGCCCCACCACAATCACGGAACGGCCAGAGTAATCGACGCGCTTACCCAGCAAGTTCTGACGGAAACGACCCTGCTTCCCTTTCAGCATATCTGAAAGAGATTTCAACGGACGTTTGTTCGCCCCAGTAATCGCACGACCACGACGTCCGTTATCAAACAGAGCATCGACAGATTCCTGAAGCATGCGCTTTTCGTTACGCACGATAATATCAGGAGCACGTAGCTCCATCAGGCGCTTCAGACGATTATTACGGTTAATAACGCGACGATACAGATCGTTCAGATCAGACGTTGCAAAACGCCCACCATCCAACGGCACCAACGGACGCAGTTCCGGCGGCACCACTGGCACGATGTCCATGATCATCCATTCTGGGCGTGCACCGCTCTCAACGAATGACTCGACCATCTTGAGACGCTTAACAAGCTTCTTACGCGCCGCTTCAGAGGTTGCCTTGCGCAGCTTCTTGCGCATCATGGTCTTCTCTGAATCGCCTTCCATGACTTCCATGTCATAGTCGAATGGATCTGGATCACCACGCTCAAGGGCTGCCTTACTCAGCTCGCGTTCCTGAGCATTGGGAATACCCCAATCATAGCTCGACAACGCACGCTTGATCGCTTCAGCACCAATGCCAACGTCAAGACCTGCATCTGGATATTCATCCAGCAATTCTTCGCAACGCACTTCGTCAAGAAGATACTGATCGCGACGTTTACCATGCTTATACGAATCAATCTGGTCAGATTCGCACACGCCTTTATCGAGAACGAGGAACTTCTCAAAGTACAGAACTGGCTCAACGTCCTTAAGTGGCAGATCCAGCATCGTCGCAATGCGGCTAGGGAGTGACTTCAGGAACCAAATATGAGCCACTGGTGCAGCGAGATCAATATGGCCCATACGCTCACGACGCACCTTGGCCAAGGTGACTTCAACTCCACACTTCTCGCAGACAATGCCACGGAACTTCATCCGTTTATATTTACCGCACAGGCACTCATAGTCCTTCGTCGGACCAAAAATCCGTGCGCAGAACAAGCCATCACGCTCTGGCTTGAACGTACGGTAGTTAATCGTCTCTGGCTTTTTAATCTCACCATAAGACCAAGAACGGATCTGCTCGCTCGAAGCAAGCTGAATCCGAATCTGATCAAAACTGACAGACTGGCCAGATTGACCCAGAATCTTCATGAGTTCGTTCATGCGCCGAAACCCCACTGTGCCGAACGGCGTCCCGCCGGCACGTTAAAAATGAACCGCGAAGAGAAAGAGGAAAGCACCGACTTACGATGCTCCCTGCTCAAGTTCCACATTCAGACCAAGCGATTTCAGCTCCTTAACCAAGACGTTGAAGCTTTCTGGAATACCCGCTTCAAAATCATCCTGCTCACGTACGATCGCTTCATAGACCTTCGTTCGCCCAGACACGTCATCGGACTTAACCGTCAACATTTCCTGAAGCGTATAGGCCGCACCGTAAGCTTCCAGCGCCCAGACTTCCATTTCCCCGAAGCGCTGACCACCGAACTGAGCCTTACCACCCAATGGCTGCTGGGTAACCAGCGAGTAAGGACCAATGGAACGAGCGTGAATCTTGTCATCAACCAAGTGATGCAGCTTCAGCATGTAGATGTAGCCGACCGTTGTTTGACGCTCGAATTTCTCACCCGTTCGCCCATCAATAAGCTGAGACTGACCGGATGTATTCACACCACCCTTCGCCAGCATCTCCTCAATATCAGGGATGGAAGCACCATCGAACACAGGAGTTGCGATCGGAATACCCTTACGCAGGTTATTGGCAAGCTCAATCAGCTCGTCATTCGACATTGGAGCGATCTCTTCTTCAAAGACCTTATCTCCATAAATCTCATGCAAGCGATCAAGGAGCTCCTGACGACGCTCACCGGTACGCTGATAGTCATCAACGATAGACGCAACGCTTTGACCGATATTAGCACACGCCCAGCCAAGGTGTGTTTCCAAAATCTGCCCCACATTCATGCGCGATGGCACACCGAGCGGATTCAGCAGAAGATCCAAGGACTGACCATTCTCAAGGAACGGCATATCCTCAACTGGAACAACACGGGAAACCACACCCTTATTTCCGTGACGACCGGCCATCTTATCACCCGGCTGAAGCTTACGCTTCACAGCGATAAAGACTTTAACCATCTTCATCACGCCAGGAGGCAGCTCATCACCACGTTGTAGCTTCTCTACCTTGTTGTCAAAACGACCATTAATGCGGCGCAGAGCCTCATCAAATTCACGGCAAAGCGTTTCAAGGTCAGCTGTAACGGCAGCATCTTCAACAGGAATGTTACGCCATGCCCGCTTAGGATGTTCAGCGAGAAGCTCTGGTGTAATCTCTTCACCAGCACGTATTCCCTTGAAGCCCGCAGCTGTTTTCTGCCCTAAAAGGTTTTCTTTCAGACGGTTAAAGAAGCTACGTTCCTGAATATGACGTTCATCATCACGGTCTTTCGCCAAACGTTCAATTTCTGAACGCTCAATGGCCATAGCACGTTCATCTTTATCCACGCCGCGACGTGAGAAAACGCGCACATCCACGATCGTCCCGCTTGTGCCAGGTGGCAGCTTCAGAGACGTATCACGTACATCGGATGCTTTTTCACCAAAGATGGCACGCAGAAGCTTCTCTTCTGGCGTCATCGGGCTTTCACCCTTTGGCGTCACTTTACCGATCAAGATGTCGCCAGGGTTCACCTCAGCACCGACATATACAATACCGGCTTCATCGAGGTTGCGCAGCGCTTCCTCACCGACATTAGGAATATCGCGTGTGATTTCTTCCTGACCCAGCTTCGTATCGCGTGCCATCACCTCAAATTCTTCAATATGAATAGAGGTAAAGATGTCATCACGTGCGATACGCTCAGAGATCAGAATTGAATCCTCAAAGTTGTACCCGTTCCACGGCATAAAGCCGACGAGAACGTTACGACCCAAGGCCAACTCGCCCAGTTCCGTTGATGGGCCATCTGCGATGATATCGCCAGCAGCAACGCGATCACCAACTTTCACCAATGGACGCTGATTAAGACATGTGGACTGATTCGAGCGCATATATTTACGCAAACGGTAAATATCCACGCCCTGTGTTGAACCCTGCTCATCCGTCGCACGAATAACGATACGTGCCCCATCGAGCTGATCAACAATACCACCACGCTTTGCCACAATCGCTGCACCGGAATCGTGAGCCACTGGCCCTTCCATTCCCGTACCAACGAGTGGCGCATCAGCCTTCACCAACGGCAC
Organism: Saccharibacter sp. EH611; assembly: GCF_009834765.1. GTDB lineage: Bacteria > Pseudomonadota > Alphaproteobacteria > Acetobacterales > Acetobacteraceae > Saccharibacter. The sequence continues at coordinate 136,202 of NZ_WVHP01000001.1, forward strand.
AGCCTGACGTTGCATGTTGGAACCCATGAGTGCACGGTTCGCGTCATCGTTTTCCAAGAATGGAATTAATGCAGCAGCAACAGACACAAGCTGCTTCGGTGACACGTCACAAGCAGTTACCTGTGCCGGCGGCACCAAGCGGAAGTCACCCGTCTGACGCACAGCGACCAGCTCATCAGTCAGCTGATTGTTCTTCTGTTTCGCGTCGGCCTGCGCAACGATCAGCTTTTCTTCTTCCATGGCGGAAAGATATTTCCAACCATCTTGAAGAACGCCGTCTTTCACCAAGCGATAAGGCGTTTCGATAAACCCGTACTGATTCACCTTTGCATAGGTAGCCAGTGAGTTAATCAACCCAATATTTGGCCCTTCAGGCGTTTCAATCGGGCAGATACGACCATAATGCGTTGGGTGAACGTCACGCACCTCAAAGCCTGCACGCTCACGGGTCAAACCACCCGGCCCCAACGCAGAAAGACGACGTTTATGCGTCACCTCTGAGAGTGGGTTGGTCTGATCCATGAACTGACTCAGCTGGGAAGAGCCAAAAAACTCTCTTACAGCAGCAGCAGCCGGCTTCGCATTAATCAGATCATGCGGCATGACTGTATCAATATCAACAGACCCCATACGTTCGCGGATAGCGCGTTCCATACGGAGCAAGCCAATACGATACTGGTTCTCCATCAATTCGCCTACTGAGCGAACACGACGGTTCCCGAGGTTATCAATATCATCGACCTGACCGCGACCGTCTTTTAGGTCACAGAGAATCTTAACAGTCCGAAGAATGTCTTCTTTCCGCAAGGTACGCAGCGTATCTGGAGCATCCACATCCAGACGCATATTCATCTTCACACGGCCAACCGCAGAAAGATCATAGCGATCTGGATCAAAGAACAAACCGTTCAACATCGCTTCAGCGGTCTCACGGGTCGGTGGCTCACCGGGACGCATGATACGGTAGATATCAATCAGCGCTTCTTCACGAGAGGTGTTTTTATCTGCTGCTAATGTGTTGCGAATCCACGGCCCATGAGTCGCGTCAATAGCAAGAACAGGAAGCTCTGTCAGACCTAGATTCTCTAGGGCTTCAAGCCGTTCTTCCGTTAGCTCTTCACCTGCTTCCGCGTAGATCTCACCTGTCTGCTCATTCACCAGGTCATGCGCTATGAAACGTCCGAGAATATCCAGACGTCCAACATGCACAACACGGGTTTTTTCAGCGATCTTACGAACGACACGCGCTGTCAGCTTTGTTTCAGCCTCAGCAACGACCTCACCCGTGTCAGCATCTACCAGAGGGCTAAGAAGTTTCAGGCCACGGAATGCTTCTGGATCAAACGGACGAGCCCACTCGGTTCCTGCACGCGTAAACGGCACGATACCATAGAAGTTCGCGAGGATTTCATCCTCATCCATTCCGCTCACTTCGAGGACATCAACATCGCCCCCTTCAGCCAACTTTGCTTCGCGTGCCTTGATGGAGTTCTCCCCCTCAAGAGCGTACAGCAATGTTGTCACTGGCAGCTTACGTTTACGGTCAATACGGACATGAATGACGTCTTTCGCGTCAAACTCAAAATCCAACCATGAGCCACGATACGGAATTACCCGAGCAGCGAAGAGATACTTCCCTGAAGAATGGGTTTTCCCTTTATCGTGATCGAAGAACACACCCGGGCTACGATGCATCTGCGAGACAATAACGCGCTCGGTGCCATTGATGATGAAGGTACCATTATCGGTCATCAATGGGATGTCCCCCATATAAACCGGCTGTTCCTTCAGATCATGAATCGAGCGGGAGCCCGTGTCTTCATCAATATCCCAAGTTGTCAGACGCAAAACAACCTTCAGCGGCGCGGCATATGTCAGCCCACGCTGAATGCATTCTTCGACGTCGTACTTCGGTTCTTCAAATTCGTAATATTGAAAATCCAGCCGCCCACGGCCAGCAAAATCATGAATTGGAAAAACAGAACGGAATACTTCCTGAAGACCAGCCGTCTCGCGACTGTCAGGACGCACATTCATCTGCAAAAAAGCTTCGTACGAAGCGCGCTGCACGTCAATTAAATTTGGCATCGGCGCAATTTCGGGAATACGCCCGAAGCTCTTGCGGATCCTCTTACGCCCTGTGAACGATTTTGTGATCGCGTCCATCTTATCCTGCCTCTGCACCAGACCTCCGAGTCGCCCTCCTAGCTGCCATTCCCTCGCCCCTGCCGGGACCTAGAAAATGTCAGACGACTTGAACGGCTGGTTTATCCATACCTACTGACGTGCCAACAAAACGCTTTATACGCGTTTTTCCTGTCAACGGCAAATGGGGCGGGTACCGCTATGCAGTACCCGCCCACTCACTCCAGCAATCCTTCTTGCATGAAAGACTGCGATGGATTGTCTCTTACTTGACTTCGACGGTTGCGCCGTTGTCTTCAAGAGCTTTCTTGATCTTGTCAGCTTCTTCCTTGGTAGCGCCTTCCTTAACGGTCTTAGGTGCGCCTTCAACCAGATCCTTAGCTTCCTTCAGACCCAGACCTGTGATCCCACGGATTTCCTTAATCACGTTGATCTTCTTATCGCCAGCCTTTGCCAGAACGATATCAAACTCGGTCTTCTCAGCAGCAGCTTCGCCACCACCAGCAGCAGGAGCCGCAGCAACTGCAGCAGGAGCCGCAGCGGAAACGCCCCATTTTTCTTCCAGCATCTTGGAAAGCTCAGCAGCTTCCAGAACGCTCAGGGTGGACAATTCATCAACCAGTTTCGCCAGATCGGCCATGGTATTTTCCTCTATGATGCACATTTAAGGGACACCCCCATAGCAGGGGATATCCAGTTTCTTAGGCGGCTTCCTTGTCGCCGGTTCTGGCATAGGCACCAAGAACGCGGGCAAGCTGGGCGGCCGGAGCCTGACTGGCGACAGCAATACGTGTTGCTGGGGTACTGATCATACCAACCAACTGACCACGCAGTTCGTCCAGAGACGGCAGCTCAGCAAGACCCTTGACCTCATCCGCGCTAAGCGTCTGATTACCAAGGGCACCACCAAGCACCACCAACTTGTCATTCTTCTTGGCGAACTCGACCAACACCTTTGCAACTGCAACTGGCTCATCTGCCCATGAAATGGCAGTTGGCCCTTTAAACAGCGGCTCAAGGCCGTCGAACTGGGTCCCATCCAGAGCACGGCTGACCAGCCGGTTCTTCGCAACCTTATATGTCGCTCCCGCAGCACGAATGCGCCGACGCAGTTCTGTCACATCAGCTACCGTCAAACCCTTATTGTGGGTGACGATCACTGTGGACGCGCTGCCGAACACATTTGTGAGGAACTCGACAAAGGCCCGTTTTTCCGTACGGTCCAAAACCTGTCTCCTCGTCAGTTTGATTTCTCAAACCTAGTTACCCATAGGCAACGCCCTGAAGATTGCTCTCCACAACGAAGCCCGCTCGCCTGTCCATGGAAGGAAACCAGCTCATGCACCATAGAAATGGGCAATTACGGTCTCATCCGTCTAACACCCGCGCCTTTTCAAGCTTTAAAAAATTACGTGTGCTCTTGGACAGGATGGGGTGATATACACCACCCCGACACCACTCGCAAGAGTAGCGATTCTTAAACGATGGCTATTTTAGCCCTCGAGGCTTGTTACATCAACATGCACACCGGCGCCCATTGTGGAGGACAGTGACACTTTCTTGAGGTACGTACCTTTTGCCCCTGCTGGACGCGCCTTCTGAAGCGTATCAAGCAAAGCAGAGATATTCTGTGTCAGCTGCTCTTCCGTGAAAGATGCCTTACCGACACCAGCATGCACAATACCAGCACGCTCAGCGCGATACTCAACCTGACCGGACTTCGCAGCCGTAACGGCACCCTTAACATCCATGGTAACCGTACCCAAACGAGGGTTTGGCATCAGACCACGTGGACCAAGGATCTTACCAAGACGACCAACAAGGGCCATCATATCAGGCGTTGCAATGCAGCGATCGAAGTCGATCTCACCAGCTTGCACTTTTTCAGCCAGCTCTTCAGCACCAACAACTTCGGCACCCGCTTCCTTAGCTTCCTCAGCCTTTGGCCCACGAGCAAACACACCCACGCGAAGTGTTTTGCCTGTGCCGTTTGGCAGAGAGACTAGGCCACGCACCATTTGGTCAGCATGACGAGGGTCAACACCAAGGTTAGCAGAGAATTCGATGGTTTCATCGAATTTCGCTACCGCATTGCCCTTCACCAGAGCCACGGCTTCGCTCAGCGTGTACAGCTTGTTGCTGTCAACTTTGGCACGAAGAGCTGTCAAACGTTTGTTCTTTGCCATGTTCTCAGCCCTCCACCACGTCAAGACCAATTGACTTCGCAGAGCCCATCAGCATACGAACAGCAGCATCGATGTCGTTCGCGTTCATATCCTTGAACTTGGTTTCTGCAATTTCACGCAGCTGCGACATTGTTACAGAACCAACAGAAGCACTCTTGCCAACTTCAGGGCTACCTTTAGTGATCTTAGCTGCTTTAAGCAGGAAGAACGTGTTTGGCGGTGTCTTCGTGATGAAGGTAAAAGTACGGTCAGCATAAGCCGTGATCACCACCGGGATCGGCATCCCCGGTTCGAGGCTCTGCGTCTTCGCATTAAATTCTTTACAGAACTGCATAATGTTCAGACCGCGCTGACCCAGCGCCGGACCGACTGGTGGAGACGGATTCGCCTTACCTGCCGGAATCTGCAATTTGATGTAGCCAACAATTTTCTTGGCCATATCCGGGACTCCTTAATGTTACGTTCCCGAACCGCGGTTGGACGGAGGACGCACGACGCCCCCTCCCGCGTTCGACTTAGGGTGTCCCCCTAGACCAGTGTCTCTAGATTCGTCAAGTGCTACTGAGACAATGGCGCGTTTAACGCCCCCATATGCTGCCCGGTTAAGTCCCGATCACGTTCCATAGACTCTTGCCCCGTTGGTACTTCTCCTGCTGGGCGTGCATGATGCAAGCCCCTATACTGCAACGGCCCAATTGGATCGATGTCTTTGATTTTTGGCAGAGCGCTAGACGTCCATCCCCCCCCTAAGGCACGCACAAGGCGTACAGTCGCTTGGATCTGTGCCATTTGCGCTTGCACTTCTTGTAGTCGCGCACGCAAAGCGTCTTGTTGAGCAACCAACGCATCCAAATAATTCGTCAACCCGCCTGTATAGAGAGCCATCGTCATATTTTGCGTCCGCAATGCCGCTGCGACAGATTGATGCTGCTGGAGCTGTTCTTGATGGAAGAGACGCGTTTGACTCAACCCATCTTCAACATCCTGAAAAGCGCTCAATACCGTCGAACGGTAATTATCAACGCGCTCGCGGTACTGCGACCATGCACGTTGTAACGCCGCCCGCCGCATCCCACCGGTAAAGGCCGGCTCGACAGCTTGCACCGCCACTTTCCAAAACGCTTTTGAAATACTGGCTAAATCAAAGCCGCTATCTTCAAACCCCCCTGTAGCACTAATCACGATATGAGGGAAAAAGGCCGCTCGTGATACACCAATAGCGCGAGCAGATGCTGCCACCTCACGTTCGTTCATCGCAATATCAGGGCGCCGCTCAAGCAACGTTGATGGAATCCCCGCATCAATAGCAACAACCTTAAAATGCATCCGAGAATCATTGATCGGTTGAATATGGAAGCCTGCTGGCACTGTATTCAACAAAACTGCAATAGCGTGTTCTTCAACCTGCCGCTGTGCAAGAAGACTGCTTTGAGCGGCCTGTGCAGCATAAAGCTGGTTCTCTGCGCGAGAAACATCCAGACCTGCGCCAATCGCTCCCCCCTGCCGTAACCGCGTAATCTCAACAGCTGCACGGAAATAACGAATAGAGTCTTCATAAACACCAAGCTGAGCATCAATCCCACGTAAGGCCACATAGTCAGATGCAAGCTCGGCCTGTAGCGTTAGCCGCGTTAGTGCATATTGTGCAGCCGTTGCCTGAGCGAGATTCTTCTGCATATGCGTCGAATTACGTATCGCATCCCAAAAATCCGGCTCCCAAGTTGCTGCCCCGCTATATGCCTCATTCGATTCATAAGTGAGAGACGTGCTGCTTTTCCCTCGGAAAAGATGACCTTGGGACTGCTTGTTTCGACTCATCTGCCCTGAAGCCGCCACCTGTGGATAAAGGCGGCTTTCTGTTTCACGCGCAATATCGCGCTCTTGCGTGAAAGCCTCGGCCGCTGCCTGCAGGTCAGGATTGCTCTCTTCCAGCTTATGTTCCAGCTGATTAAGGAGTGGATCATTCAAAACACTCCACCAAGCACCGCGGGCTGCCGTATCAGCTGGGCACGCATCCCCCATCATCCCTTGGCCAGCCCAGCCATTAGGGTAGATGAAATGTGGCGGATGATACGTGGGCGCCAAATCACAAGACGTCAAAACAAGGGAGCTACACCCCACAAGCCATGACAATATATGTAATCGCTTCCCCATTAATGCCCCCCTTCATGTGGTGGGGCCTTCTCAGGCGTTGGCTGTGCATCTGGTTGCGCATTTTCAGGCTCTGGATCTATCGCCGCAGCTTTACGCAAATCTCCTGACGTCACGTTCTTAATGACAGTTTGTGGATGAGCCGGCTTCCCCGTGTCATTATAACCGCGCGTTTGCGGAACAACACGCACTTCATCGCCCTCTAAGAGATCAGCCGTCGGGCTTGCAATAATCTGATCATGCACATCAATCCCACTAAGCACTTGGCTCGTCAGGCCATAATTAATGCCCACCTGTACATTCTGAAGGTGAACATGGTTATTCACCACCTTAGCAAGCTGCATCCCCTGCGCACGGAAAAGAAGAGCATTCGTCGGCACGATCAAGATAGCGGGGTTTCCCGGTGCTTTAATATGAGCCGTTGCATAAGAGTTTGGCCATAAAAGCTCTTCATCATTATCGAGGACGAGTTCTGTCGTCACCGTACGCGTTGCCGCGTTGAACGCACGTGCTGTCGCTAAGAACGTCGCTTTAAAATTACGATTAGGATATTGCGGCACGGTTAGATCTGCTGTGATTTTCGGTGAGATAACACTCGCGTAATCCTGCGGAACGGACACAAACACGCGCATGCGATGCACATCTGCAACTGAGAAAAGCTCTGCAATGGAACCACGCGCCCGCACATTACCACCACCCGGATTGACGTAATCACCAACATTAACCAAACGCGATGTGACAATACCATCAAAAGGGGCAATAATTTTCTTAAAGTTCTCAAGTGCTTGATAACGCTCTACATCATAGGAAGCCGCTTCAAGCTCTGCTTTTTGCGCGGCTGCATTCGCCGCTTGCACATCCACCTCCTGTCGTGACACAGCCTGTGTCCCGCGAAGGGCTGTCCAGCGTTTTGTCGTGATAAGCGCTAAACGATAGCGCGCCATCACGACATCATAATGTGCTTTAGCCGCATTAAACTGCGCATCCAAGCTCGGCGTGCTAATTTCTGCAAGCACATCTCCGCGTTTTACTTTTGCGCCATAATCTTTGTACCACATTTTTACATAGCCAGAGACCTGCGCATAAATGGGTGCCTCATACCAGGCCGCCAAATTTGCTGGGAGATCCACTTGGCGTGTCGAAGGCCCCGGTTCTGGCGTAATCAACGCAACACGGGGAATAGATGCATCCTCTGTCTCTTGATGCACCTCGTGCTTGTGGATACCACGCTGCACAAGCCCCCATGCAACGAGAGCCACGATAACAACCAACAGCATCACCATTATGATGCGCCCGCGCTGGCGTGAACCTCCATGAGATGACTGTGGGGACGAGCTCATGGGCGGTCTCCTTTATTAGGCATGGATGCTGCACCCGCAGCGTTAGGGCGATAATGCATGAGAGCAAACACACAAGGGACGAAGAGCAATGTTGCAATCGTGGCAACAATAAGCCCCCCGATCACAGCCTTACCCAAAGACGCATTAGACGAATTACTGATAGACATGGGGATCATCCCAATAATCATAGCGAGCGCTGTCATGAGCACCGGACGAATACGTTCATACCCAGCTTCAAGAGCCGCTTTCAGTGCATCTCCGTGCACATCAAGACGTTCCCGCGCAAAGGCGACCACCAAAATCGCATTCGCTGTGGCCGTCCCCATACACATAATAGCCCCCGTTAAGGCAGGCACAGAAAGAGAAGTGTTCGTTAAAAAGAGGCTCCATGCAATGCCGCCCAGCGCTCCGGGAAGCGCCATAACAATCACAAATGGATCAAGCCACGACTGAAAGTTCACAACGATAATAAGGTAAACAAGCACAATCGACAGGGCGAGCCCACCAATAAGCTGCACATAAGCCCCATTCATCGTGACAGCCTGTCCACGCACAACCATACTCGACCCATGAGGAAGATGAGGGCGCTCTTCATCAACAATATGCTGAATAGCGCGCGATACCGTGCCCAAATCAACGCCTTCTGTTGAGGCATAAATATTGAAAACAGGCATGATATTATAATGCGACACTTCGGCGGGCGTTCCCGTCTCTGTAAAGTGACTAACGCCTCCTAAAAGCTGCAACGTTTGGCCGTTAGGGTTTCCATCCCCTTTATCGACAGGCACTTTCTCAAGATCATTCAGTGTTTGCAGATAGGTGGCAGGGGTTTGCACATCAATCAGCTGAGACGTGCCTTGCGCATTAAGGTAATATGTTTGCCCAACCTGCGCACTCCCCGATAAGGTCACCAAAGCATTATCGGCCACATCACGCTCTGTAATACCCGTTCCAAAAGCAAAGCTACGGCGTGCGTTAATGAGCAATGTTGGCTGCGTCATGGGCTCTTGGATATTAATATCTGCCAAACCTGTAATATGCCGAAGCTTCTTCGCCAATTTTACAGAGAACGCATAATTGCCTTGTAGATTACGCCCAACCACCTGAACATCCAACGGTGCTGGTAGGCCAAAATTCAAGATCTTAGCGGTTAGGTCTCCCGGTTGAAACGTAAAGACCGTTCCGGGAAAGGTATCATTCAGTGCCCGCCGTACCATGCGGCGATACTCTGCGATTGGGCTTTCTCCATCTTTCAGCTGCACCGTCACGTCGCAATCCTGCGAACCCGTCGTGGGTGATGGAATCATCGCTTGATTAAGCTGACTAACAGGCAAGCCACAATTATTAACCACACTGACAACTTGCCCCGGTAAGGTCTCGCGTATTTTCTTTTCAACTAGACCGTTAATCTTCGCAGTTTCTTCAATACGCGTACCAATAGGTGCGCGCATATGAAGCTGTAACGTGCCTGATTTCACCTCTGGGAAGAAGTCCTGCCCTACGAACAGAAGGAGTAACAGTGACGCTACAGCACCACCTAGAAAAAGCACGACAAACCGCATGCGGATCGCCAAGACTTGTTTCAGCACACCATGATACGCTGTGCGGAAGCGTTCAAAATACTCCTCAAAGCGACGCTGAAAGCGCGTGAAAAATCCTGGCGGGCGCGCTTGAAGCTCTGGGTCATGCTGCGCATTCACCTGAGCCGCCAAAAGCCAGTTAGCCATCGTAGGCACGAGCGTACGCGAGAGGATGAAAGACGCAATCATGGCGAAAATGATTGCCTCCGCCATTGGCATAAACAACCAACCTGCGACACCCGTTAACTCAAAAAGCGGCAACCATACGATACAAATGCAGGTCGTTGAGACAAAGGTGGGAATGACGATCTGATTGGCCGCATCAATAATGGCCGTTTCCAGATCTTTACCCATGTGCAGATGGGCATCAATATTTTCAATCATCACGGTCGCATCATCGACCAAAATACCCACAGCCAACGCCAAGCCACCCAAGGTCATAACGTTGATGGATTGTCCCGCGATACTCAGCCCAATCAATGAGGACAGCATCGCTAAAGGAATGGACGTCGCCACAATCACGGTAGAACGCCACGAACCAAGGAAAAGCAGCACTGTCAAACTGGTCAAAACAGCCGCGGTTACCATTTCCCGAACTACATCAGTGACTGACTCTTTCACGAAACTCGACGCATCAGTCAGGATGCTCATATTGGTTCCCTGCGGGAGGGTTGCCTTCACGTCCGGAAGAATTTTTTTAATACCACTTACAACGTCCAACGTTGAGGCATTACCGCTTTTCATCACCACAATCATGACTGATTGATGGCCCTTCACCAGCACAGCATTCATTTGTGGTGGGCCGCCCTTATGCACCCACGCAACATCGCGCAAATAGATGACAGAGTTCCCCACCTGCTTGACAGGCATGCGATTAAACGCGTCCAAATCTAACGGTGCTGAGTTTGTCCTAACCATCAGGTCAAACGATCCGACCTTCTGATCTCCCCCCGGCAAAACAATATTTTGCTTATTCAGCGCGGTTGCTACATCAACGGGTGAAAGACGGTGCGCCAATAACTTCGTCGGGTCGATATCCACCATGATATCAGCAGCCAACCCGCCATAAGGACTGGGGATAGATGAGCCTGCAACAGAAACTAACTCCGGCCTGATCAAGTTCGAAGCCATATTGTAAATTTCTGAGCTCGACATATTCGGATTATTCACCTGCAATGTGAGCACCGGAACAGATGACGCATCAAGCGCAATAATCAGCGGTGGCGTTGCCCCCGTTGGCAGCTGCTTAATCACTGTTTGAGACACTGAGGTAATTTGGGTTTGGGCTACAGAGGGATCCGTGCCCGGTTGGAAGAAGATCTTCACAACCCCGCGCCCGTAAAACGAATTACTCTCAATATGCTCAATATTACTGACCGTTGCCGTTAAAGAACGCTCGTAATAATATACAATTCGTCCTGAAACTTCTTCAGGCATTAGTCCAGTATAAGACCAAACAGCCGCGACAATGGGTATTTTAATACTGGGGAAAACGTCTGTCGGCGTACCAAAAATAGCACGAACGCCGAAAATAACGATAATAATGGACAGAACGACGAAGGTATAAGGGCGGCGCAGCGCCGTGACGACAACACTATTCATTAGGAATCAACACCGCACACAAAAAACGGATTACGCAGGTTTCTCTGGCTGTCGTGACAGTCACACACACTCCCTTCCCTTGAAGGTTTTTCTGACGCAGTGGCTAGAGATGCTCGACCCCTCTAAACGTCTTGATGCTTGGCCGCATACAGGCGCTACATCAACCATCCTTCTAACCACGAACAGTATGACCTATATCTCTACACTACCATCAAGAAAACAGGCTTTCCTTTTAAAATAATTTTATCTTAAAATCTCTCTTTTCCTGATGAAAAGGTCATATTTTGAACAGAAAAAGATGGGAAAATGACCCTAAATACTGTTCCTGTATGTGCAACCTCCGACTCATTAGGCTCAATTTCTAAAATGCCATCATGCAGCCTAATAATCGCAGCGACTAAACTGAGCCCTAAACCACTTCCAGGGATATGTCGGCTTTTATCTGCGCGATAAAAACGCCCTAGTACGGCTTCCCGCTCTTCTGGCGCAATACCAATACCCGTATCGCGCACCTCAATCCATATGCGACCATCGCCATACAGGCCAACACTCACGCGAACCCAACCACCCTGATGGGTAAATTTAAGCGCATTATCCAATAGATTTGCCAAAACCTCATTAAGCAAATCAGCATCACCAACCATCTGCGCAGGTTGATCCGGTAAAACAACATAGAGAGTGATATTCTCCAGCTCCGCAATGGGCTCGTAGAGATCCACAATATCCGTCACAAGAGGGCCAAGGGACATCGGTGCAAAGCCGGCACGCCGCTGCCCACTTTCAATCTCCCCGATCCTCAGCAGAGCTGTAATAATTGAAAAACATTGCTCTAGATCACGACGACATTGCCCCATCGCCTTGTCAAAGACCTCACTCTTCTCCGCTGAAAGATCGTGTGACAAAGCGGACGCACGATCGAGACGCGCCTGAACGCGCGCAAGGGGTGTGCGGAGATCATGCGCAATATCATTACCAACATCACGCATCTCTCCCATAAGCTGCTCAAGCCGGTCTAGCATATGATTAACAGAGCGCGACAAACGCTCTAAATCATCACGACCACGTCCAACGGGAAGTCGCTCATGCACATTCCCCTTCATGATACGCTCAATCGCTTGGTGAATACTCTTAATCCGCGCCAAAGCGCGTTGACTGAGCAGCATCCCCGCTAAAAGTGAGAACAAAACAACTGGCACAATGGATAAAATGGCAGCATGCCACACCATGTAACGCAGCTCATCTGCCATATGCCGCGAACGCGCAAGAACGAGCAGACGATCCTCTTCCCCGGCTGGGCCAAGCACCTCCACCACAAGAAAACGCATCATCGTGCGAGAACCATCAGGCAGTGTCATCGTTAAAGGCTGGACGGCTGGAGAGCTATGAAGCCCCTTCGGCCAATTGGGAATATCCCCTGCAATACAATGATGATTACGGTCAAAAATTGCCGCACCATTAAGGAAAACGCGCAGCTCATTCGTGCTCCGCTCACGTAGTTTTACTTCAAGTTCGTGAGGTTCTTCCCGCACCAAAAGAGCGGCTGAACGATGGAGAAGGTCATTAGAGCGGAGCTGCTCATACCCATTCATCTCTCCATAAAGAAGGGTGAATTGCAGCCCCATCCCTATGATAATAACGGCAACTAACCCTAAGGTTAGGCGAAAAGTCGCTGTCCGAAAAAGGTCAATCCACAACACAAAGCTTAAACCCTGACCCGCGGATACTCTGAATAAGCGGAGCTTCACCAGGAGCATCAATTTTGCGACGTAACTTCCCTATATGCACATCCACCAAATTCGTCTGAGGGATGAAACGATAGTTCCATACATCTTCAAGCAACATCGTCCGGGTCAGAACCATATTAGGACGACGCATCATATATTCCAGCAAGCGGAATTCCCGTGGCAGGAGGTCAATAACACGTCCCGATCGGCTTGCTCGACGTTCAATCAAATCAATTTCCAACGGCCCCACGCGCAAAAGTGAGGCCCGGCCCTGCATAGGACGTCGTAGCAAGGCCTCAAGGCGGGCCGCCAACTCTTCCATCGCAAAGGGCTTGCCGAGGTAATCATCCCCTCCAGCCTTCAAACCTTTGATCCGGTCATCCACAGCAGAAAGGGCCGAAAGCACGAGAACGGGCACCATATAGCCCTGTTGCCGCAAGCTTTCCAGTACACTCAACCCATCCAGCTCTGGCAGCATCCGATCCACCACCATCACATCGAAATGAGAGGCACGCGCTACTTCTAAACCTGCTGTCCCTGTCGCTGCTCGCTGGATATCGTACCCGCGCTCTTCAAGATTTGCGACAATTTCTGCGGCAAGACTCTCGTCATCTTCAATCAGCAATAGTCGGGCCGCAGCGCATTCATTCGTCTCTTCTACAAGATTTGTCTGCTCACTCACCGCCGCACTCTCCGCTCTCTGATTTTTCTGTCCCATCTATTCTTTATCCTGACGACAGTCGCATTCTCGCTTATGCCGAGCGATTATACGCGTTTCATGCCAATAGAAAATATAAAACCAGCTTTACGCTCTATCCAGCACGCGCTTAACCCTTCACGCGCTCGGCAACTGCTTTTCCAGCCGCTACAGCACTCGCCCATGCCCATTGAAAATTATATCCCCCGAGCCATCCTGTCATATCGACAGCTTCACCCACGATATAAAGCCCTGGTACCGTTTTTGCTTCCATCGTTTGAGACGAGAGACAGCGCGTATCCACCCCTCCGCGCATAACTTCCGCCTTGGCATATCCTTCCGTCCCCGCAGGGCTAACAACCCATCGTGCCACGTGCTCTGCTAAAGCCCGTACAGCTTTTCCGGGCTGTTCGGCTAGTGGACGCCCGTCCAGCATTGTTTTCGCTAAGTGACGCGCTAATCGTGTTGGGATTCCTTCCAGCAACGCCGCTCCATGAGCACGTGGGCGGGCCTTCATCACAGCTGTCATATCCTCCCAAACATCATGCCCCGGACGCAAATTGATCCAAAAAGACTGTTCTGCCGAACGATAAGAGGAAATCTGGAGAATCGCTGGGCCGGATAAACCACGATGGGTAAAGACCATACCGTCGGTAAAGCGCACACCCTTCTTTCCCAAAGAGGTCGTCACCGGTAGCGAGACACCAGCAAGTTCTGGAAAGGGCTTCTCCAAGGTTAAAGGCACCAATGCGGGCCTTGGTGCTACCACATCTAAGCCAAAATGACGCGCAACCTGTAACGCACTATCGGTAGCCCCTAGCTTGGGTAAAGCGAGCCCTCCAGTCGCTAGAACAACGGTGCGTGCTTTCATGACCCCTTGCGAGGTATGCACCTGAAAGCAATGCCCATCATGAGACAGCTTTTGGAGCGCATGGCGATAATAAAAACGCACAGCTCCCTTCGCGCATTCTTTTTCCAGCATTGTGACGATCTGACGGGCAGACCCATCACAAAAAAGCTGCCCAGCCTCCTTTTCATGCCAAGCAATATGGTGCTTCTCGACAAGATCTAAAAAATCTCGAGGCGTGTAGCGTGCCAAAGCCGAACGCGCAAAACGGGGATTAGCCGACTGATACCGCTCCCAGCTGGTCTCAAGATGGGTAAAATTACAGCGCCCACCTCCTGAGATTAAAATCTTCCGCCCTGGCTCCGCTGCGTGATCTAACACCGCAACACGCACCCCACGCTGGCTTGCCGTAGCTGCCGTCATAAGCCCTGCTGCTCCCGCACCTAATACGAGAACATCCCACGCTGCCGTCGCGCTCCTAGCACTCATTGTGTCTGTCAAAAGTCGAGATCCGCATAGTGAGGTGGCGGCGTAATCCCGCTCACTTTATCGCTCAATAAGCTCCGAAAGCAGGGACGCGATTTGACCCGTGCATACCAATCCCGCACGGAAGGCGCGTGCTTCCAATTAATATCCCCCAAGAAATCCAGCGCTGACAAATGAGCCGCCGCTGCGAAATCAGCAGCAGAAAGCGAAGGCCCCGCCAACCATGTTCGCGTTTCAGCTAAATAACCAATATAGTCCAAATGGAAACGCAGATTTTTATAGCCTTGGCGCAACACGTTCCCACTTGGAAGACCTTGCCCAAATAGACGTTTCTCAACCTTCTCCCCCAACAGATTAACCGTTACCTCTTGTTGAAAAAGCCGATCAAACCAGTCCAGCAAGCGTCGTACCTCCACGCGCTCCCCAACCGTTCGTCCTAGCAAAGCTGTATCGGGATACACATCTTCCAAATATTCACAGATAACGCGGGCCCCAGGCACGACTAGACCGCTTTCTTCAACTAAAACGGGAACGTCTCCTGCTGGGTTCAACGCATAAAAGGCCTCGTTCTGCTCCCAGACCTTTTCGATCACGAGTTCGTATGGCAGACGCTTCTCACCGAGTAAAAGACGTGCCAAACGCGATTGCGGAGAGAGGGGTAGGTGGTGCAATATACGCATGATTCTTTTCTATGGCACTCCGGGGCTGTGGAACAAGATACGTTCGGTAGATCTGATACAATAGAATGGTAAGCATTGCCTCATGTCCAGCTCCTCTGCCCCTTTGCAGTCTCAAAAGCCCAACGCTTCCACGTCGGGTGCGATGGCGATTCGTGCACGTGGACGCTCCTTTTTAGCGCTCATCCTGTCGCCCGAAGCACCTCTTGAAGCATGGCTCAAAGGACTGGATGAACAAATGGTTCGTTCTGTTGGTTTCTTTAGCCGCCAGCCAATAATCCTTGATCTTGACCTTCTCTCTGCCGACACCGTTGGACTAAATACCCTTCAGAGTGACCTCAAAGAACGCGGGATTCGCTTAATCGGCATTGAAGGAGGTAACCGCGATTGGCCTGCCCTGCAAGAATGGGATTGGCCTGCAGAGCTCAATGGTGGCCGTCCAAGTGGCCCCGTTACACTTCCCGAAAACACCGAAGACACATCCTCTACCGTTCCTGACTTAAAAGAACCGCTTATTATCAATGGGCCAGTGCGTTCAGGGCAATCTGTACAAAATCCAGATGGAGACATTATTGTTTTAGGAGCTGTCTCTTCTGGTGCTGAGATTATTGCTGGAGGATCCATCCATGTCTATGGGCCGCTGCGTGGACGTGCCATTGCTGGTGTCGATGGACGGCCGCAAGCCCGTATTTACGCTGTACGCATGGAAGCTGAACTCCTTGCTATTGATGGGTTTTACATGATCTCGGAAGAAATTGACCCTTCTTGGATCGGGCAATCTGCCCAAGCTCTCTTAGCCAACGACCATATCACCGTACGGTCTCTTCATTCAGAGCATCGTTAGGCACTATGGAGTATGAAAAGACTGTGATAGATTTATTTACCAGCTCGATTTATTTTCTGGTAAGAGAAACTTATTAATTAGCCGTGTAATGCTATCTTAGAGAAGA
This sequence comes from Saccharibacter sp. EH611, assembly GCF_009834765.1. Taxonomy (GTDB): domain Bacteria; phylum Pseudomonadota; class Alphaproteobacteria; order Acetobacterales; family Acetobacteraceae; genus Saccharibacter. The sequence goes on from NZ_WVHP01000001.1 coordinate 152,587, forward strand.
TGTTCCTCAAGGGGTAGTCCATTCGCCGGTATTTGGAGAGGGTTGATCGTTTCATGGCTCAAATCATTGTTGTGACCTCAGGTAAGGGGGGCGTTGGCAAAACGACAACAACTGCGGCACTGGGAGCAGCTTTGGCTCGCAATGGACAAAATGTCGCAGTCGTAGATTTTGATGTCGGCCTACGCAATCTTGACCTCGTCATGGGTGTTGAGCGCCGCGTTGTCTTTGACTTGATCAATGTTGTTCAAGGCGATGCAACCCTCCATCAAGCCCTGATTCGCGACAAGCGCTGCGAAACCCTCTCCATACTCCCGGCCTCCCAAACACGCGACAAAGACTCTCTCACTGCTGAGGGCGTCAGCCGTGTCATGGAGGAGTTACGGGAGAAATTTGATTGGATCCTCTGCGACAGCCCTGCAGGTATTGAACGCGGCGCCCAACTTGCTATGCACCATGCTGACCATGCCGTTATTGTTACGAACCCTGAAGTCAGCTCGGTACGTGACTCTGACCGCATTGTTGGTATGTTGGACAGCCGCACAGCACGCGCAGAACAGGGTGAGCGCGTAGAGAAACATCTTTTATTAACACGCTACGACCCAGCCCGCGCAGCGCGGGATGAAATGCTGAGTGTCGATGATGTCATTGATATTCTTTCTGTCCCTCTTTTAGGGGTTGTTCCAGAAAGTGAAGATGTCCTGAAAGCGTCCAACGTTGGTGCTCCTGTTACTCTTGCGGCCCCAAACAGCGCACCTGCTAAAGCTTACTTTGAAGCTGTACGACGCCTAGAGGGTGAGGAACTTCCTGTTTCCATCCCTACAGAGAAACGCGGGCTGCTAGATTTTATTTTTAAAAAGAGGGGCGCATGAGTTTCCTAGATAATTTTTTCTCACGCAAAAAACCCTCAAGCAGTGCTGTTGCCCGTAATCGTCTCCAGATTCTCCTGGCTCACGAACGCGGGGTAAGCGGTGAGGATGATACAACCTTACTGCGTACACTTCATCGTGAGATCCTAGAAGTCTTGGCACGCCACGTCTCAGTGGATCAGGACAATGTTAACATTAAACTCGATCGTGGACAGAATTGTTCAACACTTGAGATCGACATCCAAGTCCCTGAAACGGGGTTGCGTGCCCAAGTCTCAACCTTAGCGCCTGATCTCAAATAAAGCGCTGCTCTTTCCTTAACCTCAGCAACCCGACCAAAGATTTAACGATCTTTTGTCGGGTTTTTTGTTGCCTAAAAACATTTAATCTTACGAAAGACGCATATTATGATGTTTTATAGCAACATTCCTCTAACTAACACGCTATAAGACCCTCCTATCTCATTGTTATCTCTCATCTTCCTTGCTAAATAAACATTATTGTTCGGGCTATATTATAATAACGATATAGCTAAGTTTATTATGGCTGACCGAAGATGCTTCTGAACGTAAGAGTATCGTACTCCTAAGCTTCATCTGTCTGAACCATCATGACCCGCATTGTGCAACAGGATGCTCGTTTATGATTGCTCGTTTTTCTCTCTCGTCATACGCTGTTATGACTTCCTTTTTGCTGGGAACGAGCTGTTTAGCCAGCGCACAAGCGGCCGAGAAGACAGTACATACTCGGTCTTCCAAAGGCTTACCCCACACGAAAGCCTTCCGTGGACAGAAAGCTCCCACTTTATCGGGAGGCAGTGAAAGTGTCATTGTCACAGGCACACGTGAGCTGGGGAAAAAAGCACGTGACGCTATCGCACCCGTCGATGTTGTTTCCAGCAAACAACTGGCCCGCACGGGCCAACCGACGTTGCGCGATGCCATGCAACTGCTTCTCCCCTCTCTGACCGTTCCAACGGGCGGGTTTGATACAGGCGCTTTAACGGACTCTATTAGCTTACGCGGCCTCAATTCTAACGAAACACTCGTTCTTGTTGATGGGCACCGGCGCCATACAACGGCTAACATTTACGCTGATGCAGGCCCTCAACAGGGCACAACACCAACCGACATTGACATGATCCCCATGTCAGCTATCGACCATATCGAAGTCTTACGCGATGGTGCTTCTGCCCAATATGGCTCCGATGCTGTCGCGGGGGTTGTTAATATTATCCTCAAAAAGCAAAATCACGGGATCACGCTTCGTTCTAATAGCGGGATCACCAGCGAAGGCGACGGTTACCAACAAGGACTTTTCCTTGATGGTGGATTGAACCTCAATAATCGCGGCTTTATCCATATCAGCGGTGATTTTGTACACCAAGACCACGCTTTTCGATCCGCGCCAGATAGCCGGACAGGAACGGACGTTAACAAAGTTCTCAGCCAACCTGAGCAAACACGTCAAGCTGTAGCCATTAACGCTGCTTATGATCTGGCCGATCACTTACGGGCTTACGCAACAGCAACCTATGCACACCGCCATGCTGAAGCCTTCCAGAATTATCGCCTGCCCTCCTCGCTCAAATCCTACCCCGGCTACGCTGCCTTATATCCTAATGGATATTCCCCCCTTCAAACGAATGAAGAAAATGACTTTGAAGTCACCGCGGGGTTAAAAGGGAAAAATCTTGGTTGGAACTGGGATATTTCCACAGTTTATGGGCGCGATTTCGATAATATTGGCCTCAAACAAGATGCTAATACCGCTCTATACCGCGATACAGGCGTTACTCCACAGACATTCAACAATGTCCAAGGCTATAGTAACTCCCAATGGACAACAGGCCTCGACCTCAGTCGCAAACTCAACCTCTCTATCTGGCCTCACAGCATTAATATTGCTGGTGGCGCTGCTTATCGCTACGAATCCTATTCAATTGCGTCAGGGTCTCCCAACAGTACCTACAAAGGAGGCACCAGCCTTGCTCTTTCCGGCACGAATGCTGGTAATGCCGGGAATTTTAACCGTGACGTTGTCTCAGGCTATGTGGATATATCAACTCATCTCACCAAGAAATGGCAAGTTGATGCCGCAGGACGCTATGAACATTATACCGATGTCGGCAATACACAAACGGGTAAGATCTCCACACGCTACGACTTTACGAAGCGTCTAGCCATTCGCGGCACATTCAGTAATGGCTTCCATGCGCCGACACTCGCGCAAGAGCATTTCTCTGCTTTAACCATTTCCCCAACCGTGGCGCGCGGCCTCATTGCAGCAAATTCTCCCGGCGCCCTCGCGAGCGGAGCCCAACGCCTCAAACCTGAACAAAGCACCAGTGCTGAGGGCGGGATTATTGTCGAGCCTATTAGAAAACTTCATGTCACAGCCGATGTCTATCAGATTGATTTACGTGGACGCATTTTGCCCGGCGGCAATCTTTATGGTGACAGAGCGGCTACGATCCTAAGCGGCAACGGCTTTACACCGCCACCGGGTGTCTCGGACAACAATCTCTCCACCCAATGGTTTGCCAATGTGGCTAATACCCGCACACAAGGGCTGGACATTACAGCCACCTACCCCACAGATTTCGGACGGTTTGGCCATGTGAATTGGGATGTTGCGATTAACCTCAACCGCACACGCTTACGCCATCAAGCTACTCGTGAGGATGGGAGTCCATTGCTGAACGCACCAAGCCGAGCCTATATCACAACCGCATACCCGCGCAGTAAGATGATCTTCGGTGGTAACTGGACTTCACCCGGCGGACAGTGGGTCGTGTCACTTCACGAAATCCGTTATGGACAAACAACCTCTCAGCTCACCTATTATAAGAACAATAATACCTCTACAGCGTCCACAACCAACTATCTCCCATTTCACAATAAGCCAAAATGGACAACAAACCTATCCTTAACCTACGCAATTAATAAGCATTGGAACGCAACTTTAGGAGGAAATAACATTTTCGCAGCGTATCCGACGAAAACACCTAAAGAGAACCGTTATCTTGGTGCACCTAAATATTATATGAGCACGTCCCAACTCGGCATTAATGGCGGGTATTATTATCTTGACATTTCCGCGCGCTTCTAAAGGCTATAATCGTTACACAAAAGCCCGTCCTTTTCAGGACGGGCTTTTTAAGACACTTCTTTCAGTATCAACCTTACAACTCAGCCCAGCTGCGTTGAAGATTATGATACACATTCGTCAAACGTAGCACCTCCCCATCGCGTGGGCCGAACTTTTCCATCAGCGCCATAATGCTTTGGTCAAGATCAAACAAAATAGAGCGATGCTCTTGTGAACGAACCGTTGATTGTGCCCAAAAGAACGACGCCCAACGGCTCCCTCGCGTTACGGGAGAAACGCTGTGAAGGGCGGTTGTTGGATACACAATCATATCCCCCGCAGGCAAGCGAACCCGTTTTTCTTCAGAGGGGCCGTAAAGCACGAGCTCTCCCCCATCATACTCATCCAAGTCACTAATAAAGAGCGTACTGGAAACATCCGTGCGAATGCGCTGCCCCGTGCCGGGAATAGGACGCAAAGCGTTATCTACATGCGCCCCAAAAGACATCCCCTCATCATAGCGATTGAAAAGAGGCGGGACGAGCCGCAATGGCAGCACCGCGCTGTTATAAAGCGGGTTACTGCCTAATTTACGAAGAACAAACGTCGATAATTCACGCCCAAGCTCACTATCGGGCGGGATTTGCAGATTATTCTTTACAGAAGCCGACTGCCCCCCTGCTGTTTCCCGACCGTCAGCCCATTGCCCTTCACGCAAACGAGCCCGCAATGTTGCAAGTTCTTCAGCAGAAAGAACACCAGGAATGTGAATCATCATGACTTTCGTCCCTTCGGACAGAGTAAAATAAAAGGTGAGCGCTTTAGTAGTCCATGCTCAAACGACCAAGGAATGTCCGCCCCGGTGCTGGTGTGGCATAGCCGGAGAAGATGCTGCTGTAGTTCAAGCGATTTGACAGGTTATACCCATTCAAAGAGACACTCCAATGACGATCAAATCGATGTGACAACACGCTATCAAATTCCACGTTAGCTGGCACGCGCGCTGTGTTGGCATTATCCAACCACACACCTTGGCGCCATGTAACACCACCCCCAACAGTGAAATTCCAAGGCTTATTGGGGAAGGCTTCATAAGCCGACCATAATGTCGCCTGATTATGGGGCACGTACTGGATCATCTTCCCAACATTAGACTTCGTCGCTGACGATGTAATCTTTGGATCATAGAGCGCATAGGTCGCCGTAACATTCCAGCCCGGCAAGATCATACCACTCAACGACAGTTCTAACCCTTGGTTGCGCTGCTGATCGCCTGTATTAATCGTCGAATTAGCGACTGGATCCGTCGTTAGCGCATTGCTTTTATCAAGACGGAAAAGTGAGATTGTCGCCCCCAAACGATCATGAAGCAAGCTCATCTTACTGCCCACTTCATACAGCTGGGCCCGCTGTGGCTTGCTGGACGGTAACGTGCCACTTTGCTTCCCCGGCATGACCGGAACCGCCCCACTCGTCACATACATTCCCATTGGGGTCGTCGAGCTGGAATAGGTAAAATAGAACATCTGCCATTTATTAGGCGTCAGGATCAGGCTCGCCGTCGGATTGATGACATTCTCCGTATCGGGAATATGTATATCAGGGTTTGCAATAGCATTTTTGCCGTTCATATAACTCGCCGGGCCACCCGTCGCGTTATACTGGCTTTGCCAACGATCCCACCGGAAGCCACCTTTCACAGACAGCCACTTGGTAAACCACATCTGATCGTAGATAAATATCCCCGTATCAAAGCCATAGCCCGAATTATTCGCTTTCTTCCCAAGCCCAGGGATCACCGGCATAAAACCGGGATTATCTCCCGCTGCAATACGGTACACACCCCCTGCGGTGCCACCATCAGGGTGAAGCAAGTTCGCCTGTGGAACCGCTTTATTATACACATCTTGACGACGGCGATCATGCACATAAGACATGTCAAAGCCCGCCACGAGCTGGTGCTTAATAAAGCCCGTTTTAAAGTCAGCTTGCAAAGAAGCCACATTCTGCACAGACCAGCTCGACTGATGATAAGGCAAGGGCACACTATTGCCCGGTGTGGTGCGTTCAATCGCCCCAGCCGCTAAGTTCCCACTGTTAATCGCATTAATACAGCCAGCCTTACACTGCACTTTTGAGGCTTGAAAATTACGGCTATATTCCCCAAAGCGCAGATCATTATGAAACGTCAAATGTGAATTGAAATGATGAGTCAGACGCAATGTTTCCATCGTGTCGCTCGTCTTGTTCCGGTCTTGATCTTTCCCATACCAATTTTGCCGAGGCACGCCATATTCGGTGATTGGCCGTCCAACACGAGATCCACGTGCTGCCACAACGGGAACACCAAAATCAGGCACGCTCTCATCCGACAAATGCATGATCTGAAACACAAGCGTAGTTTTCGTGCCAAGACCAAAACTGATGGACGGAGCAATTCCCCAGCGATGGTCATAAACGCCTTTACGCCCCACCACATTGTTAGAATTCCCTAGACCTTCAATACGAAAGGCCGTATGCGCGCCAAGACGGCGATTGATATCCACTGTCCCGCGATAATATTGCCCAGAACCGCCGCTGAAATCAGCACCTTCATGATTTTGAAGGGTCGGAGTCTTTGTTACCGCGTTAATCGCACCACCCGTTGTGCCATTCCCAAAGACCTGTCCAGAAGGCCCTTTGATGACATTCACCGAATCATAATCAAAGTTGTCGCGTGTATAGACCCCGAAATCACGCAGGCCATCTTCATAAATATCATTCTGAGCCGGAAACCCACGGATCAAGAACTGATCGCCATTCAGTCCTCCAGCGCCCTCCCCAACAGATGCCGCAATACCAGGAACATTCTTAAGCGCTTCATCAAGTGATTTCGCGTTTTGCTGTTTCATCAGCTCACGCGGCACCACATCGATTGTTTGCGCTGTATGCATTACGTCTTGTGGCATACGTCCCATATCGTTGCTTGCCCGTATTGTATTAAACGGATGGCCAACAACGTGAAGATGCTCAACCTCTTTTGAATCCATTGAAGAAACAGAAGAGGAGGAAGATTTTTCTGGTGTAGAAGCAGGGTGCGTTGATGACGCCACTGAAGAAGAATCACGCTGAACATTAGCAGTTTCTCCATGAGCTGTCGCCGCCCCCCCTAACGTGAGAACGGCCGAAGCTGGCTTTAAACAATGACGTATAAAATGGCTCATGAGAGGCTCCGTGAGGCCTGTTAACGAAAGACACAGCCCTTCTGTAAATGATAATTGTTCGCAGTTGCAAGCATGATAAAAATATCTTATCTTTCTGATAAGTTAGTGTTGCAAAAAAATAACAGTATCTTTAATTGACAAAAAAGTGACAGGCCGACCTAAAAAAGGAGGCCAATATGCCTCCCTTCCCAATAAACACGATTCATAAATGTATAAATTTAATTAATAGTCCATGCTTATGCGTCCAAGAAAACTTCTCCCCGGCGCCGGCGTCGCATAGCTTGAGAAAAGACTATTATAATTCAACCTATTAGAAAGGTTATATCCGTTAAGAGCAATGCTCCAATGACGATTGAAGCGATGCGAAAGCATACTATCAAATTCCACATTAGCCGGAACACGTGCCGTATTTGCATTATCCAACCAGACGCCTTGGCGCCAGGTTACCCCTCCACCAATCGTGAAATTCCATGGCTTGGAAGGGAAAGCTTCATAAGCCGTCCATAACGTCGCCTGATTATGTGGAACATATTGAATCATCCTCCCCCGTTCAGCCGCACTCGAAGAGGAAGTAATCTTTGGATCATAGAGAGCATAGGTCGCCGTCACATTCCAACCGGGTAAAATCATCCCCCCAAGGGACAACTCTAACCCTTGATTGCGTTGCCCATCTCCTGTCGCAATCGACTGACCTGATGATGCATCCGTGGTTAACGCATTACTCTTATCAAGACGGAAGAGTGAAATTGTTGCCCCAAGCCGATCGTCAAGAAGGCTCATTTTACTCCCGATCTCATACAGTTGAGCCCGTTCTGGCTTATTGGCAGCACTTTCTGTTCCCGGTCGAACAGGAATAGAACCATTAGTCACATACATCCCCATCGGCGTGGTTGAGCTTGAATAGGTGAAGTAGAACATCTGCCATTTATTCGGCGTTATAATCAGGCTTGCCGAAGGATTAAGCACGTTCTGTGTGCTGTCATTGTGAGCATTCGCTTGGTTCGGATTCCCTCCAAAGGAACGATACTGCGTTTGCCAACGATCCCAACGAAATCCACCTTTGACCGATAGCCATTTCGTAAACCAGATCTGATCATAAAGGAAAATACCGGTATCAAAGCCATAGCCATTACTATCTGGTTTTTGCCCTATCCCTTTGAGATTACTCAAATTCTTCCACGCTGAACCTGAATCCGCACGAACCTTCGTTAAATTCCCAACATTATGAGGATTAGGGTTGAGCAGGTTCACCTCAGCCGTCGGATTTAGGAAAGTATATTGCTGGCGTTTGTCATGGACATATTCCATATCAAACCCCGTAATGAGCTGATGTTTGAGAAAACCTGTATGGAAATCCGCCTGCATAGACGCCACGTTCTGCACAGACCAGCTCCATTGTTTATAGGGGATGGGGCCCCCACCCGCTCCATGATTGGTATGTTGGCTCCGCGGGACGGTCGCACTCGCAGGGTCTGATCCAAAAAGCGCTTCACAGGTTGTTCCACCACCGCAATCTAAATTAGACGCCGTATAGTCACGACTAAACTCACCAAAACGCAAATCATTATGGAAAGTAATATGGGAGTTCATATGATGCGTCAGTCGCATCGTCTCCATCGTATCACTCGTTTTATCTTCATCTTGAGGCTTACCGTACCAGTTGCCGCGTCGAACGCCATATTCGGTAATGGGACGCGCTACACTATCCCCGGGCTTTTTAATCGCAGGCACCCCGTAATCCGGCACCCCATGGTTGGACTGGTGCATAATCTGAAAGACAACCGTTGTGTCTGTTCCCAATCCAAAAGCAACAGATGGCGCAATCCCCCAACGATGAGAGAACACGGTGTTACGCCCAACCTCGTTATTGGAATTCCCCATCCCTTCAATACGAAAAGCCGTATGCGCTCCTAAACGCCGGTTAATATCCACTGTTCCACGATAATATTGCCCTGCACCACCGCTAAAATCCGCTCCTACATGGTTTTTAAGCGTCGGAGCCTTTGTGACCGCATTGATAGCCCCACCCGTCGTACCATTACCAAAAACTTCTGAGGATGGCCCTTTAATGACATTGATGGAATCATAATCAAAATTGTCGCGTGTATAGACACCAAAGTCTCGCAATCCATCTTCATAAATATCATTTTGTGCAGGGAAACCTCGGATCAAAAATTGATCGCCACTCATCCCACCGGCACCTTCACCTACAGATGCCGTAATACCGGGAACACTCTTCAGTGCTTCATCTAAAGACTTCGCATTTTGCTGCTTCATCAGTTCACGCGGGACAACATCAATCGTCTGTGCCGTATGCATAACATCTTGAGGCATACGCCCCATATCATTACTTGTATGCAACGTATTAAATGGATGACCCACAACATGCACATGCTCAACAGTTTGGGACGTGACAGAAGATTTCTGCGCAGAATGATCAACCGATACAGAATTTGAACGACGCGATTGATCGTTTGGGGAAGACAGATCGCGTTGTGCAGTTACAGGCTCCCCATGTGCAACTGCAACCCCGCCCAACGATAAGACAGCCGAGGCCGGTTTTAAATAATGACGGATGAAACGACTCATAAAGGCCCCGCGCATCGGCAAAGAGAGAACACGGAACGCTGATAAGTGATAATAGTTCTTAATTTCAATTAACTTGCTGTAAAAAAAATTTCACAATCTTTCCTTCCCAGAAAAAGGCGCAGAGAACCAGCGAGAAAAGCCTATTCCTCGTATCCATGTCACTTTTCTTGTAGGGATAATACAACGCTCTTTAAGCGAATGTTCCAGCACGTGGATGACATAACCGGACAAGATGCCGACGGCATTCCATCGCATCTGACACACCACCGCTCTGCTTACACACCCACTCTAAATGCTGTGTGTCGCTCGCAGCGCGCTTTAACGCCTCATAAGACCAACGGTCTAGAGCTCGACCAAACACTTCTTTACGACGGAAAAAAACAGGTGGCTTCAAAGCCCCCATCGCTTCGACGCGAGATTTCCCATCTTTCATCGCAAGATGTACCTGCTGTAACCGCTCTAATACATTGAGCGTTACCCGAGCAAAAGCAATGGCATTCGCACCATCTGCTAAAGCCCTTTCTAGCGAACGATCTGCAATGAAACGGTCGCCCGCTAAAGCCGCATAAACAGCATCATCTAAAGAAGCACCACCAGAATCACCAACGGAATGATGAACATCTTCTAAAGTGAGATGACCATTTTCCCCTGCATAAAGACGAAGCTTCTCAAGCTCTCCACGCACCAACGTACGATCAGCCCCCAGATGCCCAATCAGCCAAGCCAAACCATCACGATCAATCGTAATACGATCTTCAGAAAGCGTGTCTGTTACGGTGCGCGACAAAGCCCGCCCTTCTTCGGGATAACACCCGATTGCCGCAATTTTCTTATGCTTTTCAGCCAATGTGCGAAGCTTCGACCGTGGCCCTAGACCCCGCCCTTCAAGAACAATCAGCGCATCACTCTCTTGCTTAAGCAGACGCTCCAACATTGGTGCGATTCCGTCTTGAGCTTCGCGCACCCACACCACACGGCGCCCACCTGCTAAGGAAAGCGCCAAAGCTTCTTCCTCAAGCCGGTACTGCTCGTCTCCCTCCAAACGTGCCAGACGAAAAGGATCTTCTAAGTCATCCACCACCTGACGGACAGCTGCAATCGCGCGTTCTCGGATCAACCCAGCGTCATCGCCATAAAACAATGCAGCACGCCACGAGCCGATCTCTTTCATCACACGCGCAACAGTGCGTGCGTCAATCTTCACCGGGGGTGATCCTGTCCCGTTGCTGTATCCGACCCATTCCAGTTCGAACGCCCAGTCGCAGAAGCTGGGAAACCATCAGAACCGATATATTGCAGCGGCGTTCCTCGATTATCCGGCGGCATAGAATCCGTATCCGGCACCTCGGCTGTATCGACCTTTTGTGCAGCCCCAGGAGCGACATGACTGCGGAACCAGATCGCAACCTGTTGTACTGTATCATGCGCAAGATTTTGTGCGACACGCTGCTCAACCGTCTCATCATTCAAGGATTGAGAGAAATATTGCTCAATCGTGGGATTATACCCATCCAATGTCCGTGTATTACCCTCAGCGAGCAACTTAGGTGACTCACCAACTGTATAGAGACGCCAATTCGCTAAACCAACAAGACGCGTCCGGCCTGACGTATTGTCTTGGTGAATATCAACCGCTTCGAAGGAGGTATGCCCATCTACCTGTAGCGTATAGCCATCCGGATGCTCGGGTTCCGACCCTGCTAGCTCTTGTTGCAACTGCAAGCGCATTTCCTGTCCGAAACGCGTCGGAATATTCGCAACATAAACCCGTTGCAGTTCACGCGAAACACGCACCGACTGCTTAGACTGCGTACCATAAAGAGGCTGGAAACCGCACCCTCCCATTAAGGGCACCGTGCCAAGCATGACCGCAAAAGCGGCAAGCGACAGATAACGGCTCATACTTGGCACCTCCTTTTAGCCTGCGACGACGAAGTTAACGATACGGTTCGGAACATGAATTTCCTTCACGATCCGCTTACCCTCAAGAGCTTTAGCCACGTTCTCGTCTGCCTTTGCCTGGGCAAGAACATCTTCTTTAGGAGCATCAGGAGCGCAGGTAATCGTTCCACGTAATTTTCCGCGCACCTGCACCGCAATCGTGACCTTATGAACGGCAAGTAGCGCTTCTTGTGCCTCTGGCCAAGCACGTTCAACCACGAGAGCACCGTCTGGCTCCAGCAATACCATGAGCTCTTCAGCTAAATGTGGCATCATCGGCGCAATCAGCAACGTCATGACATGAGCAGCCTCACGACGCGCCGCAGCAATCCCCTCACCGTCTTTCTTCTCTGCCTCACCAAGGGCTGAAGACAATTCATGCAACCGTGCAACGGCAACATTTGGTGTGAAATTTTCCAGTGCTTCTGTAACAGCGACAATCGTGCGATGCGTCATGTGGCGTAAATCAGCCCCAGCCTCACCATGAGTCGCCTCACGTGCATCACGCTGCGCAACGTCACTCACTTGACGATACAGCTTCTGCATAAAGCGCGCCGCTGCAGCAACACCTGCTGCCGTCCATTCCATATCACGTTCTGGAGGACTGTCAGACAAGACAAACCAACGCGCTGTATCCGCCCCATAATGGCTAATAATATCAACAGGGGATACCGTATTACGCTTCGATTTGGACATTTTCTCAGAACGACCAACCGTGACTTCACGACCCGTCTTCTTAGAAACAACAACATCGCCGCGCTGCTCCACTTCCTCGGGATAGAGCCACTGGTCACCATCCCGATAGCTCTCATGGGTCACCATACCTTGCGTAAACAAGCCACTAAAGGGCTCATCAACATCAAGATGGCCCGTCTGCTTCATCGCACGCGTAAAGAAACGCGCATAAAGCAGATGCAAGATCGCATGTTCCACGCCGCCGATATATTGATCGACCGACAACCAACCATTGACCGCATCCGCCACAGTCGGCGTCTTGGCGTGAGGGCTTGTATAGCGCGCAAAATACCAGGAGCTATCAACAAACGTATCGCACGTATCCGTTTCACGCTGCGCTGGTTTGCCGCATGATGGACACGCAACATGCTTCCATGTTGGATGATGATCCAGCGGGTTCCCGGGCCGTTCAAAAGAAACATCTTCTGGCAAGGTCACAGGGAGCTGATCATCAGGAACGGGTTGGGCACCGCATGAATCGCAATAAATAATGGGGATCGGGCAGCCCCAATAACGCTGACGAGATACACCCCAATCACGCAAGCGCCAATTCGTCACGCCCTGCCCAGCACCAATTTTTTCCAGATGCTCAATGGCAGCACGGATCGCATCCTTCGTAGATTTTCCCGTTAAAAATCCTGAATGATACAACGTGGCAGGCCCAGTGACGGCCTTTTTCCCCAACGTAAAGCTTGACTCATCCTCACCTGTTGGCAGCAACACAGAAGGAACGGCCAAATCATACTTACGGGCAAAGTCTAGATCACGCTGATCCCCACAAGGGCACCCAAAAACAGCACCCGTGCCATATTCCGTCAGCACGAAATTAGCAATCCATATTGGCGCTGTCTGTTCAGGATTGAATGGGTTGGTCACGCGCAACCCTGTATCAAAGCCTCGTTTTTCCGTCGTGCTCAGCGCTTCTTCAGACGTACCAACACGGCGGCACTCCTCAACGAAAGCAGCTGCATCCGAATTTTCTTGAGCAATTTTTTGCGCCAACGGATGATCCGCTGCAATGCCGATAAAGCTCAGCCCAAATAAGGTATCAGGCCGTGTAGTGAAAACCTCACAAGCATCACCTTCGCTATCATAACCCTCAGGAGGATTATGAAGCGGGAACCGAACCTTAGCCCCCTCAGAGCGACCTATCCAACGCTCCTGCATCGTTTTAACGCGATCAGGCCAACGATCCAGCTTTTTGAGCGTTTCGAGCAAAGGCTCGGCAAAGTCCGTAATTTTGAGGAACCATTGCGAGAGCGTCTTTTTCTCAATCAATGCGCCTGAACGCCAACCACGTCCATCAACGACTTGCTCATTCGCCAATACCGTTTGATCAACTGGATCCCAGTTCACAGCTGCGTCACGTCGTTCAACCAGACCGCTCTTGAGCATGTCCAAAAACAGCTTTTGCTGCTGGCCGTAATATTCTGGCTGGCAAGTTGCAATTTCACGCTTCCAATCCAGCGAAAACCCTAAACGCTGCAATGTCTCACGCATTGTCGCGATGTTCTGCATCGTCCAAGTGCCGGGGTGAACCCCCCGCTCACGCGCTGCATTTTCTGCGGGCAAACCAAATGCATCCCACCCCATTGGGTGAAGCACCGCATAGCCTCGTGCACGCTTATACCGCGCTACCACATCACCGAGCGTGTAGTTGCGCACATGCCCAACATGAAGCTGCCCCGAAGGATAAGGGAACATCTCTAGGACATAATATTTAGGCCGATCCGCAGGCGGCACGTCGGGGGCTTCGAAGCTTTTCGCCTCATCCCAGCGTTTTTGCCAAAAAGGCTCACGCGCATGAAAGTCAAATGTCGAAAGTTCGTGAGGGGTCATATCGCTCATGGAAATTATTTCTTACCACCATTTTCAGCACGCAACTGCCGGGCACGTTCTAAAATACGCGCTGTAATGTCAGATGTTGTATTAGGCGCAACGGGTGTATCCTGCCATTCACCACCGTTCAGGCGTGTCTGACGGAAAATTGTTACACGCAGCGCATCAGAACGCAGTCTGCGATCCAACACATAAGCCGCAATCTTAAAACGCTCATCCGTAGAACCGGGTGGCTGATACCAGTCTGTTAGAATAACACCCCCAGCGGCATCAGCAGAGGACATCGGCATAAAGGAAAGCGTATCAATCGCTCCGCGCCAAAGATAGGCATTCACCCCACCACGGAGCTGGTCACTTCCCCCCTGCGCTCCGCGGTCAACACCCAAAAGATGATTACGTGGCTGGGAAAGCGCTGAAGGGTCTCGAGCACCACCACAAGCACTTAACCCTCCTAGGGCCATCACCGCCAGTAAGGACAAAGCCCTTACGCGCCGGTCCTGCGTGACGCACAACGAAAAAGAAGACAAGCAAAAACGAGGGGTAAGTGACATTCGGGACATGCACATCCTGCTGGGCCGTGCCAAGGCCGGGTCACGAGCGGGGGCTTTCAATCCGGCACAATTGAAAACCATACAACTTTCCCCTCCTTCATATCGCGCCCTTTCGCTTAGGCCAAGCACATATACCGCAGATTGGAAGCAAATATTCTTCTTTTTCGCATCAATAAGGCCATATCCAAGCCTCTTCAACTTTTCCCCATTCCCCATATGAAGAGCGTGTTTCGTCCACATCAAAGACAGATGTGCTGTACACCGTATTAAAACAATTAAGGCCATTTTCACTTGCGCTTCATGCCAAGAAAGAATACTGAACCCCTGTGTGTCCGCGTAGCTCAGCTGGATAGAGCACAGGATTCCTAAATAAATTGGGCGCTAGGATCATGGGAAACCGCCTAGTGGATTCGCTCAAATTCGGGGAACGCTACCGCCAACCTTTGCTGGCTATGCCAATCCCGAGCCAAGCCTGACAGCACGTCAGGAAGGTGTAGAGACTGTACGGGCGATACCTTGGGCTGATGCCTGTGGTAAAGAGACAGTCCAGACCACAAACATCGCGCTCTTCCTGAGCCGATGGCAGCGAAAGCTGACGTGGTATGAATCCTGGGGCCGAGGGTTCGAATCCCCCCGCGGACACCAGCAAGTGCCTGCTTTGGTTTTAGGCAATATTTCTTGATTTTATGGTCATAGAGCCTTATTTTGAACATAGTCAGGCGGTTATGCTGTAAGCACACTCCGCTTTCCTGGAATGTCTTGGATTTCACCAGCATATCACAAAGTATGGAAGCAAAGGCAGGCAAGAACCCTGTATGAGCGTCATTAACAGCAATCAGCCCGTCCGTTTCCCAACCTGCATCAACTGGAGAGTAACCCCTGTTCTCTCTCTTCTTGGTTAGGAGATAAACCCATGAGCGTCAGTAGCTCCAGGAACCCATTCACAGGGCTAAGAGATTACACTGTCACGTCAGGCTCTACCGAATATATTGGCGCGCGCGTTGTCGGCTCTGCTTATGTTAGTGGAGCTGACTCTTATGGCGATGCGGCGGGGCTCTTACTTTCAGCTGGTGGTGGAACGCTTAATGGTGGCTATGCCGTCAACAGTGCCTTTATCGCTGCAGTGAATGGCGCCGCCGTTTCTGGAGGCTATGCTGGAAGCGGAGCTTCTATTGACGCCATGAACCAAGGATATACCTACGGGGCTACAGCAGGATCGTCTGGCGCCATTGCTGCGGGTTCAGCTCTAGGGTTACCTATTAACGGGGCAGGCACAGCCTTTAATCCACACGTCCTCAGCGGTGGTTACGCATTGACAGGAGGGGCTCCAAACCTCGTTGTTAAAGGCTATCAAGTTCAAGGGTCCGGGGGGCTTCTTTCCGGTGGGACGTTTGATTCGGGCTCTCAAACCATTATCGGCCTCGGTGGAACCGCTATCGGTGGGAATAATAGTGGTATTCAGTGGGTTCAGTCAGCAGGTCAAACCTCAGGTGGAATTTTCACGGGCTCCGGCGCAACACAAATCAATAATGGCGGCATTACCTCACGATCCACAGCCATCAGCGGTGGGCTCGTTCAGGTTTCCGGCGCTAACGGCGTAGGCCTCACCGCAATGCAAGGTGGAACACTTTCTGTAACAGGAGGTACCTACCAAGGGATCCTTGATAGCGGATTGGGAGGCTCTCCTAGCATCGGGGCTTATGCCAGCGGTTACGTCTCTGGAGATATTGTTCAGAATGGCGGAACAGAAGTCGTTGGCTTTGATGGACATGCGACTAGCTCGCAAATTACCTCTGGTGGACAAGGAACGGTTCTTAATGGCGGCACCGCTATTGCTGTAAATGTCAGTGGTGGAACAGAGCTAGTGAGCTCTGGTGGTTTAATCACCACCGGCACAGCAATTGATGGTGGGACAATCAACCTTCTCTCTAGCGGAACCGCGAACAACCTCCTTGCCTCCACAAATGGAACTGTCCAGAACAATGGTGGCTCTGTCACAAACGCAATCACTCTTACTCAAAACGGCGTTGCTGATACGCTTAATGGAGGCACAACAAACAATTACCTCCTGTATGGCGGCACTGCCATGGCTCATAGCGGCGGGGTTGTTAATAACTTTTCCATTAATGGTGGCACTGGCAATATCTACCAAGGAGGTCTCGCAAACACTGTCAACCTTTCTGCAGGCACTGGTGAAATCTTCCAAGGTGGAAGCGTAACTACCTACAATGTCGATGGTGGCACCGCTCTGATTGATAATGGTGGGTTTGCTGGCACCTTCATCGCTGGCCCTTCCTACAACGGGTCAGCTCTTGTGCAGGAAGGAGCCATCGTCAACACGCTCGGTGCCGTCGGAAATGGAACCGCTGTCCTTGAATCTGGAGCAAGTGTTACAAGCGCCTTCGCTGCTGCCTACAATAATAATGCTTCAGGCGGAACACTACTTGTTAGTGGAAATGCTGGAATAGTCAGTGGAGCCAATCAAGGTCTTGTTGATGTATTCTCCGACGCGAATATTTCTAGCTTTAACGTAAACGGGGCAACTGCTTACCTGTATGGTGGTTCCTTTGCCACCCCGCCAACTGTCACAGGCAGTGGCGGCTCCATGATGGTAGAGAGCGGCGCAAACCTTTCCAATCTTTCTGCGTCTAACTACGGCACGGCTATTCTGGATAGCGGTAGCTTAACACAGACGGCTACGGGTGGCACAGGTGGTACTATTATTGCTAACAGTGGTGCTCAAGGCAATTCAATGGTCCTGAGCGGTGGACAAGGAACCGTCCTGCGTGGCGCTAACATCTCCAGCATGAACATTCTCGCTGGCGGTAATGGTGTCGCAAGTAATGGCGCCTCTTTGGACTGGATGTATGTCAGTTCTGGAAACGGAACCTTACAGTCCGGTGCTACCGTGCGGCATCTCCGTATTCAGCCTGGAGGCTCTGGCTTCCTCATGTCAGGAGCTTCCGCACTAGACATCAGCGTTGCAAGCGGCGGCTGGATTAGCGGTGCTGTTGTCAAAACAGGCAATAGCATGAGCGTTGCCTCTGCAGGTACCGCCATTAATACTATCGTGACTGATAGCTCTGCCAATGCAGGCGCAGACCCAACCGGCATTCTTTCTGGTGGATCAGCTGTCAATACGACCCTCGCTGGAGCAAACCCAGCAGGAGGAACAAGGGCACTCGGCGGACTGCTGACCATCCAGTCAGGCGCGAACCTCTCCAATACCTCTATGGGGTATAATGCCCGATTGCGTATTCTGGGATTACAGTACGATAATGGTGGGACAACGTACCTGAGCGGTGGCACCCTACATGTTATCGAAAATGGTCAGGAATGGACGACAACCCTTCAGGGTTCCTATCATGGGAAAAACGCTTCCGACAGCGGTTTCATCTTGCTTGATGATGGACAAGGGAACACGATCGTCGCCTATGACCAATGCTTCCTAGCAGGAACACTTATCCGGCTTGAACAAGGCGATGTTGCTATTGAAGACATCCAAAAAGGCGACCTCGTTCGTGTTCTTAACAACGGCCAAGAAGAACTTCGTGAGATCACGAATGTCATGACGCGTCATGCGCGTGTGCATACAGATCTACCGAAGGATATGGCCGGTTGGTCTGTTAAGATTGATAAAGACGCTTTTGCGGAGGGTGTGCCAAGCCAGGATCTTTCTGTAACGCCAGAACATTGCTTCTATTTTGATGGACGCTTCGTTCCGGCTCGCATGCTCGTTAATAACCAAACCATTCGATATGATCTGACACAGCCTGAATATGATTTTTATCATATTGAGACACAGCCACACTCTGTGATTTGGGCGAACAACACCCTCACAGAGAGCTATCTTGATACAAGTGAACGTCCTCATATTGAAAATGACGAGGAAGGAATTGCTCGTATCCGTCCGTCACGTCGCTTGACGTGGACTGAGGATGCAGCCGCTCCATTAGATGTTACACAAGCATTTGTGGAGCCACTCTTTAAGCAATTTGAACAACGCGCTGTTGACCTCGGCCATCCAGCCCACACGTCGGTGACAGAGCATGACATCTCCGATGATCCGGATCTGCGCGTGCAGCTGGAAAGCGGTATGACCGTTCTGCCGACCCGTCGCGTAGGAGATCGAGTACTCTTCTCCTTCCCGGCTTCCGAACAACAGACGGTGCGTTTGCTATCACGGCGTTTCAAGCCCTCTGAAAGCATTGGTCCTTTTGTAGATGACCGTCGTACACTTGGCGTTCTTGTCGGCTCCATTGAGCTTTGGACAGGTGGGCATGAAGACGCGATCACCGAGCATCTGACCAATCCAGAGCTCACTGGCTGGGATGTGCGTGAGGCGGGCCCTCATCGTTGGACACGCGGTAATGCCATTATTCCGCTGCCTGACCGCCAAGTTGCTACGGGAGAGATGCGCATGCTCTCTGTTCAGATCCAAGCGGGTGGCCCATATATCCTATCAACGGCAGATACGATGCAAGAAATTGCCGCCTCATAAGCGTTTCGTATAACCAATAGGGGGACGGGGCGTTCTTTCTGTTAACCTACAGAAAGAACGCCCCTTTTCTATGGGGTATATTCATTACGATAAAAAGATAATATTCTTTCATATCAATCGCCCCATCATGAAGCTGAGCGTTTACGATGAGTTCTTCCCTTTTCCTCACCATTCTTCAGGCCATTATTCCTATCTTGGTGACGCTCGGCTTGGGGTATGTGGCAGCATGGCGGCGCGATTTTGATGGCAATCAAGCCAGTGTTCTTATTCGGCTTGTCATGCTCTATGCCCTGCCCCTCGCGCTCTTTGTATCAATTCTCAGCACACCTCGCGCGCAGGTTCTAAGCGCAGGGCCGCTAGCATTTCTCATTCTTCTTGCAATGGTCGGGGGTTATCTTCTTCTCTTCGGGGTCTTACGCGGCCCTCTTGGGCGCTCACAGGGCGAGGCCGCCCTTATGGCCATGACCATGACCGGCCCCTCCGTTCCTTTTATCGGCATTCCTGTACTAGGGCAGCTTTTTGGCCCCGCCAGTGCGGTTCCTATCTCTATTGCCTCCTTGGCTATGAACCTTTTTCAGGTGCCTCTCACCCTGATCCTTCTCAGCCACGATCAACAACGCCGCGTCGCACAACATTCTCTCAAACCACGCACATGGCATGTAACAATCCGCGAGCTTTCGTCTCATTTACTCCATTCATGTCGCGAACCAGTGGTTTGGGTGCCCCTATTAGCGCTCGGCCTTGTCAGCTTTGGCATCACCTTGCCTCCCTTTCTCAAAAACTCTCTGACCCTCCTAGGGCACGCCACAGGCGGAACTGCTCTTTTTGCCTCTGGGGTTGTTCTTTTTGCCCGCCAAGTACGTTTCAGCCCTCTTGTGGGTGGCATGGTCACAATACGCAATATCCTCATCCCACTCGGGCTGTATGGGCTTGCTCGCCTGCTCCACTATAGCCCTGTGACAATGCAAGAAAGCGTTCTCACAATGGCTATTCCCAGCGCCTCTATTAATGTGATTTTAGCCATGCGTTACCATATGCTTGAACGTGAGGTGGCGTCTGTGTTGTTCTTTGGCACACTCAGCGCCCTCTTTACGATGGCATCTTTTATCTGGCTAACACATCCATGACGACATCCCCTTCTCTTCCCTCTTTTCTTTTTGTCTGCACCGGCAATATTTGCCGTTCTCCCTTGGCGGATCTGGCGATGCGCCGTGAAGCAGAAAAGCGTGGCCTTGCCTTAGACATTGATTCAGCCGGGACAGGTGACTGGCACATTGGCGACCTGCCCGACCCACGCGCCCGTAGCACAGCAAAGCGCCATGGTTTGAACGCGTCAATTTTACGGGCTCGCCAAGTTACCAAAACAGATTTTGACCGCTTCACTCATATCATCGCGCTTGACCGCTCCCACCTTAAAGCGCTCAATCGCATGAAGCCCTCACACTCCACAGCAAACATTTTTATGCTGATGGATGCCGTCCCAGGCCGTGAAGGCGATGATGTGATTGACCCCTATTACGGCACTGCCGAAGGGTTTGAGACGACATGGCACGATGTTGAAGCAGGCTGTAAGGCCCTTGCTGCGCGTGTTCTTGACCCGCTTTCCCCCTCTACTAAAGGATAAGTACCATGCCGACACGTCCTTATTTATTGCTTCTCGAACCTCTGCCTGACCAAACCGAGACCGCGCTCGCCAAGCATTTTACCCTTCACCGCTTCACGACATTAGCCGACCTTACCCCCATCGCACCGTCTATTCGTGCCGTTGCGACAGGTGGTTCTTACGGGATCGACCCTGAAGTTATGGCCGCTCTTCCAGCTCTGGAGATGATTGCCGTCAATGGTGTCGGACTCGACCGCGTGGATCTAGCAGAGGCACGCAGACGGCAGATCCGCGTAACGGTTACTACCGACATTTCCACCAGTGATGTCGCCGACTCAGCCATGCTCCTGCTACTCACCTTAAAGCGGAATTTCACTGAAAATCAGGCTTATCTGCGTTCTGGACAATGGGCGACGAACGGGATGCCACCTTCAGCTCATTCCCTCACAGGGCTCAAGCTGGGTATTGCCGGGTTCGGGCGGATCGGCCAAGCCATCGCACGTCGTGCTGAAGCCAGTGACATGGATGTCGCCTATTTCAACAGAACACAACGTGAGAAAAGCCCTCTACCATTTTTTGCTGATCTGAAAGACCTCGCCCAGTGGAGCGATGTTCTGGTTGTCTCACTGCCTGCTGTACCCGGTACACAGAACCTCATTAATGCCGATATTCTCAGAGCGCTTGGGCCAACAGGAGTGCTCATCAATATTGCACGCGGAAGCATTGTGGATGAGAAGGCCCTTATACACGCCTTAAACAACGGAACAATTGCCGGAGCTGGGTTGGATGTGTTTCAAAATGAACCAAACATAAACCCTGAATTCTTCACGCTCAAAAACACCGTTGTTCAGCCGCATCAGGGCTCTGCAACCGTCGAAACACGATCAAAAATGGGGCAAAATATTATTGATAACCTACTGGCCCATTTTGAAGGGCGGCCCCTTCTCACCCCGGTGATTTAACGCCTGTCTTATCAGCAGATTATTCAGAAAACTGCTCAGCAATAATCCGCTCAGACAGGCTATGGTCAGGGTCGAACAGCAATGTCACACGATGTTCCTGACTCACTCTGACCATCACTTCCTTTACATCACGAAATTCAGTCGGGCCAGCTACGGCTGAAGCCGGACGCTTAGCTGTATCATGCAACGCAAAACGCACAGTCACTTCTGCTGGAAGCAATGCTCCGCGCCAATGCCGCGGATGAAAAGGTGAGATTGGTGTGAGAGACAAGAGTTCCGCACCCAATGGAATAATTGGCCCATGAGCCGAGCGATTATACGCCGTTGAACCCGCTGGCGTCGCTAAAATAACACCATCGCAGACCAGACGCTGCATCCGTTCACGCCCATCAACTTCAATACTGATGTTGGCCGTTTGGCGCGTTTCACGGTAAATAAATACGTCATTAAAACCGAGCCCCTCATGCTCCTCCCCCGAAGTCGTACGGGCCCACATATGCAATGGTGAAATTGTCGTGGGTTGAGCATAAGCAAGACGCTGAGGCAAATGGTCTTCTTCTGGCGTATTCATCAGAAAACCAACAGTTCCGTAATTCATGCCAAAAACGGGAATATTATAGCCAAGAATATGCAAAAGAGTTTCAAGCATGAAGCCGTCCCCTCCTAAGCATACAATAACTTCGGCTTCCTCAAACGACACATTCCCATAGCGATGGGTAAAACGTTTGAAAGCCTCTTGAGCGGCCTCTGTAGAAGCCGCAACGAAGGCAATATTCATGACATCCTCAAGGAAGATTACGGCTTCTCTTGCTCATCATGGCCAATGACGTCATAGCTTGGTGAGCCTGGATAGGCTCCCTTATGCACATCACCTTTAGACGGGCAAATCAGCGAAGAGTGATCCTCGATCGCAAAAGCCCAGACTTTATGACCCGTCGTCCCTTTTAGGCCGCGCACCGTTACTTTTGTATCCAAACGCACATGAGGGAGCAACGATTCTGGTAAAATTAGATCTGTGCCGTCCTGTAAAAGCACTCCATCCGTCGTTACGCGCGTGACCGTTCCTGAAATAACCGGCAAAGGTGATACGTCATAATTACATGACGCCGCAATGGCCGCTGAGGAAGCACTCCCCAGCGTCACCAATCCCATCAAGAGGGAAAAAACAAAATGTCTCAATGTCTAAAATGCCTCATTCCTGTAAAGACCATAGCGATTCCGGCTTTATCAGCCGCATCAATCACTTCCTGATCACGAATAGAGCCGCCCGGCTGGATGACAGCGGTTGCTCCGGCGGCAACGACACTCTCTAGCCCATCAGCAAATGGAAAAAACGCATCCGATGCCGCAACAGACCCCACGGTTAAAGCTGTGTCCTCACCGGCAGCTCGTGCCGCATCTTCACTCTTACGCGCCGCGATACGGGCACTATCAACACGAGACATTTGCCCAGCGCCAATCCCCACTGTCGCCTGATTTTTGACGTAAATGACAGCGTTAGACTTCACATGCTTCGCCACACGGAAGGAAAAGAGCAGATCCGCCATCTCTTGCTCGCTTGGCTGACGCTTTGTCACAACCTTTAAACTCTCGGGCGTCACATGACCATGATCGCGGCTCTGTGCCAAGAACCCACCCGAGACAGAACGGAACGCCAAGCCCTTCGCTTGGGCATCAGGCACACCACCTGTCAGAAGCAAACGCAGATTCTTCTTTTTAGAGAGAACCTCTTTCGCCCCATCATCAGCATCCGGCGCAACAATCACTTCTGTAAAGATCTTGCTGATCTGCTCGGCTGTTGCTTGATCCAGAGGACGGTTTAGCGCCACAATCCCACCAAAGGCAGAAACAGGGTCGCAACGTAAAGCCGCTTTCCACGCATTCTCTAGCGTATCAGCAGACGCAACACCGCACGGGTTCGCGTGTTTGACGATCACCACACTTGGCCCCTCAAACTCTGCGACAGCCTCAAAAGCGGCATCCGTATCATTGAGGTTATTATAGCTGAGCGCCTTGCCCTGAATCTGCTGAGCCGTCGCAAGGCCCGGACGCTGGCTGCCGTCACGATAAAACGCGGCTTGCTGATGAGGGTTCTCACCATAACGCAGGAGATCACCGCGCTCACCAGCCAACGTCAGCACAGGCGGCAAAAGGGCCTCAGCCTCGCTCTCAGCCGTTTGTTCAGCAAACCAACGCGCAATCATGCTGTCATAACGAGCTGTATGCGCATAAGCATCCGCCGCCCAACGACGACGCTCACTGAGCGTGCTGCCCCCTTTGGCCAATGCTTCAAGAAAACCGTCATATTGCGCAGGATCGGTCAGGATGGCCACATGAGCAAAATTCTTTGCCGCCGCTCGAACCATAGCGGGGCCACCAATATCAATATTTTCAACGCACGTTTCAGCATCCGCACCAGAAGCAACGGTTGAGGCAAATGGGTAAAGGTTAACACAAACAAGATCAATCGGAGCGATCTTATGCTCACGCATCTGCTCCTGATGCTCTTCCTTATCGCGACGGCCTAAAATACCACCATGAATCCACGGCACCAGCGTTTTGACACGCCCGTCAAGAATTTCAGGAAAGCCCGTATGCTCGGACACATCTGTTACGAGGATGCCAGCATCGCGTATGCAACGTGCGGATCCACCAGTGGACAGAAGTTCAACCCCCTGCGCATCAAGCGCACGGGCAAGTTCAACAAGACCTCTTTTATCAGAAACGGACAAAAGAGCGCGGCGAAGAGGAAGGCGTGAATGAATCATAATATCTGGAAATATCCCCCGCTCCGTTATGGTGCAACCCGAACGCCGTATAAATATCTTCTTATTGGGTCGTCCTCTCTTTTAGAGAGGATTTATGGAGGTATTGATTATCTGCCATCCTCCCCCAAGCGCTCTATATAAGCTTACCATCGCAGAGGCTGTTTCTGTGCGGCTCGAAGCTAATAAAATATCATTGGCTAGCAAAGCTGCTTCGGCTTGATCCACCTCTAAAAACGGAACAGCCCCTGTTGTATACTGTTCACGGGCCGCCTTAAGCGCGAGGCGATTCTGCTTCACGGTTTCTTCCAAATGATGGTAGCGGTCATTAACTTGCGCGAACTTGGTGATGGCATCGTCCACTTCACGCCACGCATTGAGCATCACTTGGTGATAAGCAATCGCCGCTTCTTTCTGTTGCGCTTTACGCAGCTTCAAGCCACCGCTTAACCGCCCCCCTTCAAAGATCGGCACATTTAAGGTTGGGCCCAGTGTGAAATATTTTGCTGCAGGCATAAAGAAATCACTTGCCGAAAGGCTTTGCGTGCCCAAGTTCCCCGTTAAGGTAATGTCTGGATAAAAAGCGGCTTTCGCTGCCCCTACTTCAGCAACGGCCGCATGTAACCGCGCATCGGCTTCCATAATATCAGGGCGGCGCTCAACCAAAGCACTAGGCACCCCGATCCCAATGGACGCAGGCGGCACAGGTTGGGGACGGCGTGGAAGCAACTCCTCTTCTAGAGCACGAGGAGGCAACGCTAGAATATACCCTATGGCGTTAATCAATGCAGCTTGTGCATCTTTTAAAGGCGGCAACGCGCTCTCTGTTTCTTCCACCTGTCCACGTGCTTGTGCAACTTCGAGCGCATTTGCTGCTCCTTCACGCTGACGATCCAGCACAAGAGACAGATCATGATGGACAAGCTCTAAATGCCGCTCCGTGAGACGGATCTGCTCTTGCACCCCACGCAAGCTGAGATAATCCCCTACAAGATCAGCCAGACTTGCCAAGGCCACCCCTCGTTGAGCTGCAACAGCCTGCAGCACTTCAGACTGGCCCGCCTCTACGGAACGACGAATGCGTCCAAAGAGATCCATATCCCATGACGCTGCACCAATATTTGTATATTGCTGATATTGCAGATTGGATCCTGGAGCAGCCTGCGCAATGGTGAGAAAGCCTCTCTTACTTTGTTGCGTCCACGTGTAAGAACCCGCCCAATTAAGCGTTGGCATTCCCTCTGACGCTGCGACTTTGAGCTGACCGCGCGACTGCCCAATCCGTGTCGCGGCTTCCTGCACATTCAGGTTTTGCGCCCCCAGACGCGTCACGAGACGATCAAGCTCATCATCATGGAATTGATGCCACCATGCCACATCAACCTGACCACCATAGGTCAGGCCATTCTTCTGGTGAGCCGGCGCATCCGCTGCTTTCTTCCACTGCCCCGGTTGATCTTTCATCGTTGGATGGTGGAAGTCAGGGCCAACGGTTATGCAGCCTTCAAGCCCCACGATCATCAGCGGCAAGGCTGCCACTTTTACGATCGTGCGGTATCCCCGTTTTTGCATGATCATTTTGCCGTCACCGCTTTGTCGCTTTTCTCTTGAGCCCCCACGACATCACTCAGCGAGGTATGCACTGTTGTTTCAACAGAGAATCCCAGCCGCAACAATTTTGCTAAAGGCTGACCGGGTATAAGCGTAATTTTCACAGGTAAACGCTGCACAATTTTGGTAAAATTACCCGTCGCATTTTCTGGAGCCAACGGCGCAAAAGCCGCCCCCGAAGCCGGCGGCACACTATCAACAACGCCATCAAGATCAATATTATACGCATCCACGTGAATCGTCGCTTTCTGCCCTGGGCGCATATGACGTAAGGCAATTTCGCGATAATTCGCTGCAATCCAGAGCTGATCCATCGGTACCAGCGCCATCAGGGCCGCCCCATCAGGCACGTAGTTCCCCGCTTGCACGCTGCGTTCACCCACCATTCCGTCAAACGGTGCGCGTATCTGTGTATAGGATAAATTCAGCTCTGCCTGATGCACACGCGCCTGATCCACCGCTACTTGGCGGCGGGCCGAGTCATGTTGTGCTTCAAGAACCGTTAATTGCGCTTGCGCTGCGGACAGGTCAGCCTCAGCAGCGTGCAAACCAGCTGTCAACTCACCCAACGTCGCATGGGTTTTTTGCCCCTCTTCACGACTTCCAGCTCCTGTCCGAGCCAAATGCTCATACCGTGCAGCATTTTGTTGGGCAAAAAGTAACTCTGCTTTTAGCCGATCTACGCTGGCTTGTGCTTGGCCAATCAACGAAGGTTGGCGCGCAACATTGGCCGCCGCATCTAAGACTAACGCACGGTCATGCTCTTCTGTCGCACGCGCTTGATCCAACGTCGTCTGATAATCACGTGGATCCAGCGTCGCCAATACATCTCCTGCACGCACAGATTGGTTATCATCGACCTGTACAGAGATAACCTGCCCGGGGACACGCGGCGCAATAACCGCATAATGCGCTGTTACATAGGCATCATTCGTCCAGACACGTGATGTCGGTACGAAAACAATCGCCAAAATGACGATAACAAAAAGTGCGATAATCCCCCCAGCAAAGAAAAATGGCCAATAGGCTTTCCGAGAGGCTGAGGGTTCCTTCATACACACTAGGCTTTCTTCGTTACACTCACAGTTTGTGAGCGAGGTAAAGACAATACGTGCCTTGCACGGCGGATATTGCAAATATAACGATATTTACACGTTGTTTATACACACACCGACCACGAGCACTTCCTTGATGAAGAGCCCTCCATGATTCGATCATATAAAAACCGCAATCGCCTTATGGCAGAAACCGACCGGTCATTGGCAAGCATTAAGCGTACGTGCAATAAGGCAAACTCTATGCGCTAAGTGCATAGCTGTGCTTTATGAAGGAGATTTCCTAGAACGAGCAAACACAATCCATGGCGGATAAGTCCGCACTGGCAAGATCAACACGCAAAGCATAAGAATTACGAGCAACCCGAGCAGCACAAAGAACAAATCCGTCAGCTCCAACACCTGTGTCTGATGATGGAACTGCTGTTTAATCAGCGCCATACTTCCTGCAAAACGCGGCCTGCCATCAGGCGTTAATGGAGTCGGACTTTGAATGGTCGGACTGCTTCCTTGAAACAGTTGATAACGCTCAACCCCAAGATGATCCGTCAAACGTTGTGAATGCAATGTTCCGCGCCAACGGTGGACAAGCTGTATCAACCACGTCCCCACAACTTGCATGAGAGAACGCGGCATGTTCACCAAGGCAACGGCAAAAGCCGATTCAGCAGGAACAACGGCATTTGTCGACATCAATAAAAGTGACGCCAAAATCATCTCTCCACCAATAGCTTGTACAAACTGCCAAAGGTAGAACTCATTCCTTAGCCACACAGAAGTAAGAAAAGTATCACCGCAAAGACCGATAAATACGCATGTCATCCCCACAAAACCCACAACGCGGCTATCAATGTAACGCTGGTTCAGCAGGTAGCCCACAATAGGCAACATGATGAGCTGTACAGCGGCGACTTCAAGCGTAATCAGATAGCTTTGTTCAGGCCTATAGCCCGCGATTTGTGTAAGATAGCGCCCCGGCACAGTTGAGCTCGCCAACGACACCAGCACAAACAAGCTAATAGCTGTTACGCCATAAAGATAATTCCGCCGTCCTAGGAGTTGAAATTTAAAAAACGGTAGGACATGATTCCACTCATTCCATACTAAAAGCGGCACACAAACTGTCCCGACAAGCCCTAATACGCAGATAAAAGGCGAGTTGAACCAATCGAGCCAATCCCCCAAGAGAAGCATCATGCTTAGACACCATGCAGCTCCGGAAAAAAGAACAACACCCCGCCAATTAAACATGCGGAAACGTCCATGATCAGGCTCTGTTACGGGCATACCGTAAACCAGCAACGCCCAAGCAAGAGCACCAAGTGGGATCACCTGCCAAAAGACGAAACGCCAATCAACAAAATCCGTCCACAACCCAGCTAACGCGGTACTGAGATAAGGAAAACATGTAGCTGTCAGCGCATAGGACGCCAGCCCATACGTGCGTATATCAAGACTTAAAATACGTAAGGTAGAGAACATCATCAACGGAATGGCAAAACCACCCGCAATGCCTTGCAGCGTACGCAGGATGTAAAGAAGGCTCAACGTATCGGTAAAAGGAATGAGCACACTGCTCACCACACCTAAGCCTAGAACAATAAAAGCCCAACGCCGTAAGCTAAATGTCAAAGCCATCCAAGGAGAAAGCCCCGCCCCGACCACTTGAGCTGCACTATATAGACTTGTGAACCATGTCGCAGGGTCATGGCTCATCCCTATGCCACCCATGATATCGGGCAAACCTTGCGTAGAGACTTGTTCATTCAGGGTCGTTAACAAAGCGGTGCACAACACGCCAGCTAACCCCATAATCGATCTCGCCTGAGAGGCCATCCTCAAACGATCCTTTACCGATCCAGCAGAACATACTGTGCGTTCTGCTTTTCCCTCACACGAAAACGGCGGTATCACAGCTCAAACACTGTGAAACCGCCGTTTTAAAGACGCCTTCTGTACTCCCTTAGAGAAGTACAGCTGCTACTGATAGTACTCCTTCAAAGAAAAAAGCCTATCAGCAGCGTCATGTCGCCTTACTTGATGCCAAGAGCCTTAGCACGTTCTGCAATCACTTCAGGAGACGCATCCCCAGATGTCAACCAAGAACCACCAACGCACCCAACTGCTGGGATAGCAAGCCATTCTTTATAGGTGGATTCAGAGATACCACCTGTTGGACAGAAGCGAACACCCAGATTCCCAAACACAGAAGCCAGACCCTTTAGAGCCGGAATACCGCCATTGGTCATTGCTGGGAAGAACTTAAAGCGACGAAGCCCAAGGTCTAGACCCATCATAATGTCACTGGCATTTGCCGTACCGGGTAGAAACGGAATGTCACGCTTAAGAGCCGCTTCAGCCAATGGCTTCGTAATGCCTGGGCTCACGATGAACTTAGCACCAGCGTCAATCGCTTTATCAAGCTGCTCTGGGTTCAAGACCGTGCCGGCCCCAACCAGTGCGCCTTCGACCTTGGACATCTCGGCGATAACGTCAAGAGCGGCAGGTGTACGGAGCGTGACTTCAAGTGTAGACACACCATGGGCGACCAGCGCTTCAGCAATCGGACGCGCCTTAGCAACGTCGTCGACCACCAGCACAGGCATAACCGGGCTGCGATCCATGACCGCATCGATTCTTGAGATGTAGCTCATACCTCGGTTCCTTCATCAATATTATCGCCAACCTCTGCAATCTCACGATCCATCATGTATTGCATGGCCGACCCACCTTCTTCAGCCGGCGGAGAGACTTCGCGCGTAATCGCAAAGAGCTCACGACCGGTACCTAATGGCGCACGATGTGGCTTGGTTGGCGTGCGAGCCTCCCATTCCTTCGCGTCCATGAGCACTTCAAGCTGTCCTGTCTTCGCGCAAAGACGCACGATGTCACCATCACGGAGGCAAGCAAGCGGCCCACCCATCTGGGCTTCTGGCCAGACATGCACAGCTGCCGGCACCTTACCACTGGCACCAGACAGACGGCCATCTGTCACCAGCGCAACCTTGAAGCCACGATCCATCTGCACACCCAGTGAAGGGATCAGACCGTGAAGCTCAGGCATACCATTCGCCCGTGGGCCCTGACCGATCACAACAACGATCACGTCCTTGTCCAGCTCACCCGCTTGCTGTGCACGTTTCACAGCATGCTGCGTGTCGAACACACGAACAGGAGCTTCAATGGTCATACGGTCTTCGGAAACGGCGCTGGATTTATACACACCGCGTCCAAGATTACCCTTAACCAGCTTGATCCCACCACCTGGATGGAACGGATCAGCCATACCACGCAGAATTTCAGGATCAGTCGATGGTGCAGCAGGCACATAGGCGACTTTTTTATCAGCCCCCAGCGTTGCGCGCTGTGCGTAATCAGCCAAGCCATTCTGTGCGATTGTCAGCACATCACGGTGCAGCATATCCGCTTGCATCAGCTCTCTGAAAACTGTTGGCAACCCACCGACATCATTGAACTTATTCACATCCGATGGGCCACTTGGGTAGATTTTCGACATCGTTGGCACAACGTCAGACAGACGCTCAAAATCTTCCCAATTCACAATAATACCAGCAGCGCGAGCCACGGCAGGAATGTGAATAGTATGGTTGGTTGAACCACCTGTTGCCATCAAACCAACAATGGCATTCACGATCGATTTTTCATTCACGACCTCTGCCATTGGGCGGCAATCTTTGCTCTTGAACCCAATTTCCGTCAAACGATGGACACTGGCACGCGTCATTGCCTGACGCAGCGGTGTATCCACACTAATGAAGGAAGAATCTGGCATTTGCAGCCCTAGGAACTCAGCCATCATCTGGTTGGTGTTAGCAGTTCCGTAGAAGGTGCATGTCCCATCGCTATGATAAGACTCGCTTTCGGCTTTCATCAGCTCTTCTTTGCCGATCTTACCCTGCACATAAAGCTGACGAATACGGACTTTTTCCTTATTCGGCAGACCAGATGTCATCGGCCCAGATGGGATCAACATGCCCGGAAGATGACCAAAGCGCAAAGCGCCCATCAACAGGCCGGGGACGATCTTATCGCAGATACCCAGAAGGGCCATGCCTTCATACATGCCATGGCTCAGACCAATGGCCGTCGACTGTGCAATCACATCGCGGGAGAAGAGAGACATATCCATGCCCTCTTGCCCTTGTGTGACACCATCACACATAGCAGGAGCCCCACCCGCAACCTGTGCTGTCGCACCAACTTCACGGGCAAAGAGCTTCATCTGCTCGGGGTAATGTTCATACGGCTGGTGAGCCGAGAGCATGTCATTAAAGGTCGTGATAATACCAATATTCATGCCCTTAGAATGGATCAGACTATCCTTGTCTGGCATAGCCGCGACCGCATGGGCCATGTTACTACACGTCAATTCTGGACGTGAGACACCCTTGGCACGGTTACGCTCCATTAGAGCAAGATAACGGCGGCGCGAAACCTTCGACCGCTCAATGATGTTGGCAGTTACACTCTCAACAACGGAATTCAGAGACATTGAAGCACTCGCTGTTCGGCTGACGCCCCACAGACAGATGGGATAATTCCCTCCTGAGAGACACGGCATCGTATTGTCATCCGCACGCTCCCAACCTTCGGGGAGCATCGCAAGTCTTTGTTTACCGGAAAGACCGCCTCACGGGCAAGCGGGCCACGCATGCTCTTCTGTGCTACCCCCCCATCGCGTCATTCATAGCTCCGAAACAAAATGTGGCTGTTTTGTGAGAAAACCCACCAAAACAGCCATAATACACCCCTCTTTGAAACAAGAAATTTCTTCAAAAACCCCTCTCAAAGAAATCTTTTTCTTAGCTTGGCGACTCTCTCAACGCCTCCTCGCGGCGAAAAGAAGGCCATTTCCCCTCCGACAGACTCTTTAATGAAGGAGAAGACGCTCTCATCCGGTGAGCATAAAGCCATGCGGTTTTTAGCACGTTACGGACATAATGACGGGTCTCAACATTAGGAAGCGTCTCAATATAATAGAGCGGATCATTTAATGACATTTTTTGCGCGCTCTCCCAACGGGTGATCGCCTGCGGCCCCGCATTATAAGAGGCTAAAACACGCAGTAGGTCAGCCTGTTCCGTTGTTGCATCCTGCCCTTCATTCCGAGCAACAGAGGACGCCAAATACTTCATGTAAAGCTGACCAAGCTCAAGATTATAGCTCACATCCTTCAGCCGACGCGGCATATCCACAGGCACAGGAACCATCGCTGGGTTGCGTGTATCGTGGTTTATATAAGAGGCAACGATAAAACCCGCCGTTTGCGGGCGAATTTGCATCATCCCATACGCCCCAGCCGGGGAAAGGGCATTCCCGTCGAAATTCGACTCCATACGCGCAACAGCATAAACGAGCGCTGGATTGAGCTTAAACCCGTGGCGAGGTTTCAAAACAGGCAGTGGCTCAACCGTTTCTTGTAACTCTTGGGGAGCGACATTCCGTAAAATATGCTCCATCTGATCCGCTAACGCCCACATCCCAGCGGCATGCACAACCACCTGCAACGAGCGCGCTCTTACAGGGTCGGACAGCGCCACACTCCACATAGAGCGGGCCAGCATCTCAGCACGCCCCTGCTCACCTATTTGCAAGAGCGCAAAAAAATGGCGCCCTTCTTCCATGCTCATGACAGCATCAAGGTCAACACGCGTGAGCGCAGCCTCCGCCCCTTTAAGCCCCACAGAGGAAAGATGACCCGATAGAGAGGAAGCCTCATGCTTCGCTTGTTCCAGCCGTTGTGCAGCAAGAAGACCATACAGACTCTCTGCATGCACAGCCGCACGCCTTAACCACACTTCATAAACATGCGTTGGTTGTGTGTGTTCAGCAACGCGTGCAGCCCAGAAGGCAGCAGCCGCCTGCCGATCACCTCTGATCATTGGTGCATTAGCGGCTTCACTAAAATGCTCGTATGCCTCTGGGAAATCTTGCTGATACCAAAAAGCTAAACCCGCCACATACGCCGGAAAGCCAACTTTCTGCTGCCCACGTTCAAACCCTCTCAAACCGATACGAGCCGCTTCTTCAATCTCTCCCTGACTAAGCAAACATAGAGCAACATGACCATACAAATAAGCCGCATATTCAGAGCGTATACCTTGCGTCGTCTCAATCACATGCAAGGCATCTTGAGCTCCTTTTACACCATGAGAGGCTTTATCCTGCACCGTTCGATCAAGTCGGGCATTAGGCCCAGCGTTTCCCCAAGGGGCAAAATTTTCTTCCTCAGAAGCCGCTTGGGCAACATCCAACGGTGCAACAGGTTTTAAGGCCATCTCCGCTGATATTGTATGAGAAGAAAGCTGTGTTTCTAACGCTTGTACCGCTGGCGCATCAGGCAGATGTGAATGAGCTTGTAGCCAAGCCTTTAACTCCTGTGGACGCGCCTGATAGGACACACGCAGATACCCTTCCGCTTGCACATCAGACTTCAGGACAGAATCACTGACAGTGGAAAGCCGTTGAAAGGCCTGCTTATATTGGTCTTCACGCACAAGACGAAAAGCATCGCGGTACTGCGCCGCAACAGGCTCTGACAATGGGCGTGGCAAAGAGACCTCTTCCCGCTGAGGGAAAGAGAAGACCGTATGATATCGACTTTCATCACTAGAGGAACCTGGCAGCTGGGACGGTGATAATCTCTCCTGCCCCAATGCCGAGGGAAAGATAGCCCCCACCCCCACTGCAACGCCTACCATCAAGGCACGCGCTGTGGAAGCAGACGCTAACGACTGTATCCTTCGCATAATGGGCGGATGGGTAGCTCTCTTCGCTACTCAGGGTCAAGCTTTTTCAAGCTATCCTCTATATAACTCACTATAAAATAAAGAAATAATATCTCTTTTTTAGCAACGAAATTTTTCAAAGGCATTCCTTATTTATGCTCTTTCCCCTCTCCTGCGCACCCAAGGGAGTCTGTTAGAACCAACAAATCACGCCAAAAATGCCGTCTTAATAGCGGAGCACCCGTCAATTGAAGCGGATGCAACATCGGGAAAACAGGGATCGGTTGAGCCATACCAGGAAGCGTTGCTTCTGCCCATCGTCCACGCACCTGACTCAAGCGATCGTTTGTCTTCAGCAAAAGACGCATGGGCGTCGCGCCCATGGTCACGATATGTGAAGGCTGCCCAAGCGTGATGCTTCGCTGCAAAAGCGGCAAGCATGCTTTCAGCTCTCTGTCCGGAACACGCTGTCCACCGGGCGGCCGCCACGGAATCGTCGGCACAAAAGACAGCTGATCGCGGTTAAGACCGACAGATGCGAGCACAGCATCTAAAAGTTCTCCTGCTTTACCCGCAAAAAGACGCCCTGACCGATCTTCATCCGCATCAGGGACTTCCCCCACCACCATGAACGCCGCGTTCGGCGCATAACGTGGTACCAAGCGATTCATCGCCGTTCGTGAGAGTGTAACCCCCTCTATATGCTCACTCAGCCGCAGAAGCTCTGGCAGATCTCGCGCAGATAAAAGCGCTTCATGCTGCGAAAAAGCCGTTTCGTGACGCACAGACGACGAAGAAACAGCGCGCGGTGGAGTCTGCACTAGTTTCTGAGGCTCAGGCGCAAGAGGCTGCCATACCTCATCTTCCACAACAGCATCGACACCCCAATCATACTGGAGTTGCAAGGCTGCCAATAGCTCGTCAGAAGATACCGTTGATAAGGACGCCATCATACAGCTTTCATAACCATTACTGCATCCATTGATGAAACCTTTCTTACGCCCCTACCCTAAAATGCCACAAGGGATTACATAATGCCCTGAAGGATCTAATCCCCGCTTCTCTTCCATCATGCCTTTTTCTTAAAAAGCATGAAAGAGAGCGCCACACAGCTTCTTTCTCGTCTCAGTGTAAAGGCTCTCTTATGGTGCTGCTCAACGACACAGCTCACGCCAAGATTAACCTCTTCCTCCATATCACAGGACGGCGCGATGATGGGTATCATCTTGTTGATAGCCTGACGATCTTTGCCGGAGCTGCAGACCAATTAAGCCTTGATAACGCCCCTAGCACTACAGAGGGAACGCTCGCCACCCTCACCATTGATGGGCCCTTTGCCTCTCGTCTCACAAACGAGGACGATAACCTCATCACACGCGCTGCACAGCTCCTTTATAATGCAGCACGCCAACATGGCCATGATAGGGCCAGTATGTTGCCGATTGAATTTCATCTCCATAAAGCGCTTCCCGTTGCCTCCGGCATTGGAGGAGGCTCTGCTGATGCCGCCTGCGCTTTACGGCTTCTCTCCCGCTATTGGCAGATTCCCCACGATTATGTCGTTGAACTAGCCCCTCAGCTTGGAGCTGACGTTCCCGTCTGCCTCACGCAGAAAGCCACACGTATGGAAGGGATTGGCGATGTACTCACTCCTGTGCCGCCTCTACCTTCTATGGGGATGCTTTTGGTCAATCCCGGTGTAGCCGTCTCTACCCCCAGCATTTTTAAACGGCTTGCCACAACGGGAGGAATCCCTGAACGTGCTCCGCTCTCTTTCCCCAAAGACGGATGGCATAGTATTCACGACCTTGTGGCGTTCCTCAACACAACGAGCAATGACCTACAGCCACATGCCATTGTTCAAGAGCCTATTATTCAAACCGTGCTAGACACGCTAGCAGATTTACCAGATGCCCGTTTTGTCCGCATGAGTGGCTCTGGTGCAACCTGCTTTGCGTTGTTTGATACAGAAGAGGCTGCACAAAACGCCCACCACTCCTTATCCACAAAGCCAGAAACCCAAAAATGGTGGTCTTGGGCAGGGCAAGCTTAAAGGATCTACAGCGTAGGCCCTCTCCTACAAAAAAGCCCCGGCCATGTGACCGGGGCTTTTTCTATCGAGAGCACGGCTCCAACTTACTGAGCAGCAGAACCCTTCAGACGACTATTGCACTGTGAGTAATACCCCCCACCGCGCTGAATCCATTTCAGATTGCCATTCCCACCATTCGCCTTGTTCGCGTTATACTGTTTCAGGCAGGTTTTTTGGCGGGCCTTCCCTGCGGACAAGGAAGCAAACTCCGATGATACCCCATTAGGGAAAACAACATTGCCACTCGCAACCGGTGCTGCTGGTGCTGATGTTGTTTTTGCGTCCTTTTTAGGCGCTTCTTCAGGAGCTTTCGCTTCTGCATTATTCGAACAATGAGCCGCCTTAAACGCCGCATAGTTCTGCCCATTAAGCGTGCCGCTCTTCTTCGCGCTCTGGAATTCCTTGTGGCACGCAAAGAAAGACATTTTACCGCCAGCAGGCGCCGCCACAGCAGTGCTGCTGCCTACGACAGAAGCCGCAATCAAAGAAAAGAAAAAAGCTGATGATTTCACTGTGTGTTGTCCTTTTTTAGTCTGTTGCCAGCAGGAACATGAAAAACGCGATAAGAGCAAACACGATCCTCGGGCCCTTATCACGTTACCTCTTACGGATTAGTTAAGCTTTTCGCCATGCTGTGTCATGTCGAGCCCTTCTTGCTCATCATCATCAGAGACCCGGATACCTACAAGCTTATTAACGACCACTATAATCACAGCCGTGACCACGACCGACCATAAGATCGTCACAGCCACCGCTTCTCCTTGATGAAGAAGCTGCGTCCAACTGCCCGACACCCCAGCAGGATTATCCGCCGTTGCAGAAAACGGGCCATAGGCGAAGATACCTGTTAGAAGAGCCCCGACAATCCCACCAACACCATGAACACCAAACGCATCCAAGCTGTCGTCATAACCAAGACGGTTTTTAAGCACCGTCGCGCTATAAAAACAAACGCTTCCCGCGATGAGACCAATCGCCAACGCCCCACTTGGCAGCACAAACCCAGCGGCTGGGGTCACAGCCACCAACCCCGCAACAGCACCTGAGATAATGCCCAGCGCTGTGGGTTTGCCCATCCGCCACCACTCGACAAGCATCCATGCCATACCACCAGCAGCCGCAGCCACCTGTGTTGTTAACATCGCCATACCAGCCCGTCCGTTCGCACCAAGGGCCGATCCAGCATTGAAGCCAAACCAACCAACCCATAACAAGGACGCTCCAATAATCGCATAAGACAGATTATGAGGGGACATATCGTCACGTTTTAAGCCTCGGCGTGGGCCAATCATCAACGCACAGACCAATCCGGCAATACCCGAATTGATATGAACCACTGTGCCACCTGCGAAATCAACCGCTCCTAAACCTGCGACCCACCCTAATGGGCTCCACACCCAGTGAGCAACGGGGGCATAGACAAAAATAGACCACAACACCGTGAAAAGACAGAGAGCAGAAAATTTAATACGCTCTGCAAACGCACCTGTAATCAAAGCCGGCGTAATAATAGCAAAGCTCATCTGGTAGAGCAGATAAACGCTCTCAGGAATGGTCATCGGCGTTGGCACGGCCGACCCGGCCCCAAGCGTAAAGGCGCTATCACTTCCTTGATGAAAATGACTGGCAATACCGCGCAGAAAAACACGCGAGAAATCACCAATCCAAGCATTTCCCGTTGAAAAACAAAGGCTATACCCGACAATCACCCACACAAGCGAGACAAGACAACAAATCCCAAACGATTGCACCAATGTGGACAAAACGTTCTTACGACGCACCATCCCACCATAAAAAAGCGCAAGACCCGGGATCGTCATCAACATGACCAATGCGGTGCTGATAAGCATCCAAGCCGTATCACCCGTATCAATCGGTCGCATTATAAAGCTCCCCTTCCAGTTTCACCCGTGCGGATACGCGTGATCTGCTCAAGCGGTGTGACAAAAATCTTTCCATCGCCAATCCGGCCTGTGCGCGCGGCTTGAGTGATCGTCTCGACAACCTCGCCTACACGCTCTTCTGGAACGGCGGCTTCCACCTTAATCTTTGCAACAAAGCGGACACGATACTCCGCCCCACGGTAAATTTCCGTCTGCCCTCTTTGACGGCCAAACCCCTGAACTTCCGTCACTGTCAGCCCTTGTACGCCAAGCTCCCCTAAAGCTTCACGCACGTCATCAAGCTTAAAGGGCTTGATGATCGCTGTTACGAGTTTCAATGCTCCCGCTCCCCTCTTGTCTGATCCCACCTAAAGTAAGCTTTCGCCCACATACTGAAATATCGTGCCACCTTCAGAACGATCGAAGCAAGTCTTTCTTTTATACCCAACACAGGTTAGAGAAACGGGGTTGGAAGGGGTTTCTCATCATGACGTATTCGTACGATCTCTGCATCAATGGCGGCGGCCCGATTGGCACGACACTTGCCTGTCTTTTGGCGCGAAAAGGCCTGCGCGTTCTCCTACTCGAACAGCACGCATTTGTGACAGAACCAAACCCCGCTTTAGACGGGCGCGCCTATGCTCTTGCTGAAGGCATTCGCCCTCTTTTGGAAGAGGCAGGAATCTGGGCAGCTCTTCCTCGCCCAGCACAACCAATTGAAACGATCCATATTCTTGATGGGCAAGGTCGCTACCCTGGGCGTTCTTCCCTTGGCATTCAGGATGGACTCGACTTCACCACAGAAGATGCCCCTCAAGGTCGCCCCTTAGGTTGGATGGTTGAAGCCTCCGACCTTTTGGCTGC
The DNA here is from genome assembly GCF_009834765.1 of Saccharibacter sp. EH611. Lineage (GTDB taxonomy): Bacteria > Pseudomonadota > Alphaproteobacteria > Acetobacterales > Acetobacteraceae > Saccharibacter. The sequence goes on from NZ_WVHP01000001.1 coordinate 191,486, forward strand.
CCTTGGGCGGACGCTGCCCCAACATGCTTCTCTTGATGTGCGCGCTCCAGCAACCGGTACATTTTCTTTCTCAGAAGATGCAGCGACCATCACACTAAAAGATGGCGAAACCGTTTCTGTCCCCCTTGTGATTGCCGCAGATGGGCGCAGCTCTGCACTCCGCCAACAAGCGAATATTGGGCTTACACGTATCCCATACCATAAAGACGCCCTCGTCGCTGTGCTCGCGCATGAGGCTCCCCACCAAGGCAGTGCACTGGAAAATTTTTTGCCAGAAGGCCCGTTCGCACGCCTTCCTCTTCCACCCAGTGCCGAGCACCCGCATCGCTCCGCCATTGTCTGGACAGATACACCACAACGCATCGACCATCTTCGTCGTCTGCCCGACAACGCTTTTGCAAGCCTCGTAGCAGATCGCCTCGGGCAAGAAGAGCTCGGCGCGATCACACCCATCGGTAAGCGCTGGGTGTACCCTCTAGCCTCTCAATATGCTCATCGCTACACGGCGCAGCGTCTGATGCTGATTGGAGATGCGGCCCATGGCCTCCATCCCGTCGCTGGTCAGGGGATGAACCTTGGCTTCCGTGATGTAAGCACGGTCACTGACCTCCTGTATGACGCCTTTAACCGCAAAGAAGACATCGGCTCTCCCTCTTTCCTCTCACGCTATCAACGCCAAACACGACCGGGCAATTTTGCTATGCTCGTCGGCTGCGATATAATGGAACGCCTCTTCAGCAACCAAAATCCACTTCTAACCCGCCCTCGCCGTTTCGCTCTCAATGCCTTGAAGCATATGCCACAGCTACGCCAACGCTTTATTGAAAAAGCAATGGGCCTCTAAAGACATCGTCTATGCGTGATCATCATTCCTTGTCACTAAGCTCTACCTATGATCCAGACCTTAATGCGCTTTGGGCACGGATGCAGTCTGAGGCTTGCGGGTGCTCTGATACACTCATTCGCGATCTTTTTGCTGTTAATATCTGCGATCATGCCGATTTCGCGTCTGCCTTAGCCTCGCTACTCGGCACCAAACTGACCGATCGTGCGATGACAGAACCGACCCTGACGCGCCTCGTTGCCGAGAGTCTTGCTGATGAGCCGGCCATCATCTTTTCTGCCGCTGCCGATATTCTCGCCACCTTTGAGCGAGACCCTGCCTGCCCAGACCTAACCACACCTTTCCTGTTCTTTAAAGGATGGCAAGCTCTCCAAGCGCATCGCATTGCCCACCATCTCTGGCACCAAGGCCGGCGCCCTTTGGCCTATCACTTACAGAGTCGAGTGAATGAACGCTTCGGTATTGATATTCACCCCGGGGCACAGCTTGGCCGCCGGATGAGCATTGACCATGGCACAGGCATTGTGATTGGCGAGACCACCATTGTGGAAGACAATGTCTCCCTCTTCCAAAATGTCACTCTTGGCGGCACAGGGAAGAAAAAAGGAGACCGTCATCCAATTATTCGTCAAGGCGCTATGATTGGTGCGGGCGCGAAAGTGCTCGGCCGTTTGGAAATCGGCGCTCATGCCCGGATCGGTGCAGCGTCCGTTGTTTTAGAGGATATTCCTCCACACGCTACGGCCGTCGGAAATCCCGCACGCATTATTAAACTCACCCCACCCGAGTGATGGTGTAAGGCAAGTTATCCCCAAAAAAGAGGATAAATCAGGGGATCACTCCGTGTAGAACTTTGGGGACAAAAAACACGCTCACCATCTTGATGGTTCCCCGTGCTGTTATCCCCATAAATGGGGGATAAGATCGCGTGCTTTTGCGGGATTTCCTGTGGAAAATGTGTGAGTAATTTCAGCACCGCAAATAACCTTTGATATTCGCAGATAGAGGCCCATCACCAACTCTTATTCTTATCGGACAGGCCAGCTATGCACAGGGGCTGCATCATTGGATATGCCTGTCATATCTTAGTGGAAGACTGCACATCATAACTGACTGCAATTCTTCCCACTCCCTTCCCAACAAACATACCCACCACAGCCACGATCCCTAAGCATAAAAACTTATCCCCAATTTCGGGGATAGATCCGGGCATCACTCTGTGCGCATATGCGGGAAAAATGTGGATAGAGTCCTAAAACAGTTGAGGGACTGCCCATTTTTCAATGAACAATCCCTCAAAAAATCAAGCAAAAAGCCTAACCTTTAGTCGTGCGAGAAATGGAACGTCATCGCAGAATGATAGGTTTGGCCCGGTTTTAGCTCAATGCTGGGGAAGTTTGGCTGGTTAGGGCTATCGGGGAAATGCTCTGGCTCAAAAGCCAATGCATCACCTTGACGATAGGTATTCCCAGAAGGCCCAACATAACGACCATCAATGGAATTACTTGAATAGAACTGCATCCCTGGCTGATCGGTCGTAATTTCCATCATACGGCCGGAACGAGGGTCCTGCACACGGGCAGCAAGACGCATCTCATGCGACTCTGACTCACCGTTAATGATAAGGCATTTATCATAACCACGTGGCCCCAACATTTGCGGATCATTACTACGCAAACGTTCACCCACTGTATGAGGGGTACGGAAATCAAACGGGCTATTATCCACAGAAGCGAACTGACCGGTTGGGATCGAGTTCTGATCTGTCTGTACATAACGATCAGCAAAAATCTGCACGATTTCTGGCTCCACCGTGCCAGAACCTTCACCATTCAGGTTCCAGTAATTATGCGTTGACAGGTTCACTACCGTCGGTGCTGACGTCTTCGCTTTGAAGCTTAATGTCAGGCTATCATCAGCACTCAAGCTATACGTAGCTTTTGTTGTCAGCTTCCCTGGGAACCCTTGATCCCCATCCGGGCTCACTAACCGCAACGTCACATAAGCGCCTTTACGGTTATGTCCGGTGTCGTCGATCACCCAAAGCTTACGATCAAAACTCTCAGCCCCACCATGAAGCGTATAAGGTGGGTTGTTGACCGATGTATGATATTGCTGCCCCTCAAGGGTAAAGCTTGCATTATTAATACGATTGGCAACACGCCCTAGAATTCCACCAAAATGAGGGTCTGCATTATTAGCAGCATAACCCTCTACCGTTGGGAAGCCGAGAGCGATATTCTCCACTTTACCCTGACGGTCTGGCACTTCAACAGACTGCAAAATGCCACCATAGGTCAAAACACGTACTTTTAAGCCGTGATCATTTGTCAGCGTAACAGCCTTAACAGCTTTTCCATTAGGGAGGGTAGATACTGTTGAGACTTGCACCCGTGGATGTGCATAAGCAGCACCACTAAGAGAAGCCCCCAAAGCTAAAGCGGAAAAAGACAACAGCCATTGGCGACTGCTGAAGAAACGAGACATAATTTCCCCCTACTTCATGACCAACGTTATCACCCTAATGCCGAATACGTTACGACAAGCATTCACCCTGCAACGATTAGACACGTAGTTAAAACGTTATATGGCCACTACTGACACCCAAACGAAAAGAAAATGCAATCCCCCCTCACACCTTCGCCCCACCTACATCATCATCTGTCGATTTAGGGGGTGTGCAGCTCCCCACAATATGCAATATAATGATTGAGCAGACGGTTCGTCACCGACCTGCAAAGGCGCAGAGACGGCAAGTATCTTTTCTTATTGGAAAACAGTTTTCTATCCTGCCCTTTTGAGGATATAACCACCGAACTACTCGCATATGGGTCTGATTAGAACAGGAGCGGCAGCAACATGGCGTGCACACGCAGCATAATGCAGCGCAAACGAAGCAAAACCAGTGCAACCCGCGTTCTGGCCGGTTGTCTCGCTCTTCTAAGTGTTGGTGCGTGCAGCTCTCTTCGCAACCCCCCTCCTAAAGATCCTGAAGCCCTTGAAGACTACAAAGCCGCCAATGACCCTTACGAGCCACTGAACCGTAAGATGTTTATGGTCAACATGGTGGCCTATAAATTTGCCCTTCGCCCTATGGGAAAAGCTTGGCGCGACAATGTTCCCAAATTTTTCCGCAACACGGTTGATAATGTGAACGAAACATGGGGCCAGCCATCCACCTTCTTTTCCGATGTTGGTGCTGGAAAACCACGTCGCGCCGGTGACTCCTTCATGCGCTTTCTCATTAATATGAGCGCTGGTGTCGCTGGTTTCTTTGATGTGGCAAGCTTTACTAGCTATAGAAATCACACGACGGATCCTGGCATGACGATGGGCGTCTGGGGAATTAAGTCAGGCCCTTACGTCTTCCTCCCCGGTATCGGCCCTAGCAACTTCCGTGACTCCATTGGCTATGCTCTTGGGCAGGCCCTTGTTCCTATTAACTATGTTCCAAGCGGTTATGGCCTCATCGACTTCAACTGGGCCTATAATATTCTTGGCGATTTCAACAACTTCTCTAACCAAATCGACCAGCTTGATCAGCTAGAACATCAGAGCCTTGACCCATACGCCTTTATGCGTAGCGCTTGGCAGCAAAAACGCCAAAGCGATATTGATGCCCTTAAAGCCGATAATCGTGCTACAGTCCCTGACTGGTACTAACGAAACAATTTATTTCCTTTACTCCTTCCTGTGCGACAGGTTTTTACCGGGAGAATCCCTATGATGCTTCGCCGTCTTACACGCCGCACCATTCTCGGAACGGCCTGCCTGCTGAGCTTCGCTCCAAGCCTAGCTCTTGCAACTCCTGCAACGGACTTTGTCAGCTCCTTTGGAGGGCAACTCGCTCATATTTTAAATGCCAATACCTCAACGGATAAAAAATATGAGGAGCTTCTCCCTCTTTTGCGCAAAAACGTCGATATTGCGGGAATCGGTCGTTATGTTTTGGGCCGCTACTGGCGCGTCGCCACCCCTGAACAACAAAAAGAATATCTGAAACTCTTCGAACGCGTCCTTCTGAATGCTGTCACTAACCAAATGGGGCACTATCAGGACGTCTCATTACAGCTGCTCGGTAGTGTGCCGACGCCCGCAGGAGAGAAAGTGTCTCTTATTGTGCGTCGTCCCCATCAGCCAGATATTACGCTCACCACGGTGGTCGCTGGCACCCCACCTAAGGTGGTTGACCTTTACGGGGAAGGGGCAAGTATGCGCATGACACAGCGTAGCGACTATACGGCTTTCCTCACACGTAACGGTGGTAAGGTGCAGGTTATGATTGATGCTTTGAGGCATCAAATCGCTGATAACGCAGCCTCAAGGCATTAACATCCGGCATAAATCGTGGGGAAGAACGAGAAGAGGGTTGATGAACCTTCTTCTCCAGCCTACAGAAGCAGCGCCATGACTGATGACCTTGCCCCCTTCGATTTCGATCTGCCTCGTACCCATATCGCGACAGAGCCTGCTCGCCCGCGTGAAGCTGCTCGGCTTTTGCATGTACAACCGCCTCTAGCAACAGAAACAGAAGAAGCAGAGCTCAGTCTGTACCAAATCCGCGACCTTCCTAGTCTGTTACAGGAAGGTGATCTTCTCGTTGCAAACAATACGGAAGTCATCCGTGCCAAACTAGAAGCCACGCGCGGAGCCGCAAAAATCGGGATTACCCTTGACCGTATTCTCCCGGGGGGTGAGTGGCACGCACTCGCTCGTAATGCGCGGAAACTGAAAGAAAATGATACGCTTCAGTTCGGTGACGATGAAGTGACCGCAACGGTCGTCGCTAATGAAGGTGATGGCGCTGTTACCCTCCGCTTTTCTGTCGAAGGTGATGCCTTTGATGCTTTCTTAGAACGCACCGCCGCCCTCGCCCTCCCCCCTTATATTGACCGTCCTCATGGCCCGACATTGGACGATGACAGCGATTATCGCACCATCTTCTCTCGCTATCGCGGGGCAGTAGCCGCTCCTACAGCAGGGTTGCATTTTACCGATGAGCTGCTCTCTAAACTGCGCCAACGCGGCATTGAGCAACACACACTAACGTTGCATGTCGGGGCGGGCACGTTCCTCCCCGTGCGCTCCACCATTGCAGAGCATAAAATGCACGCAGAATGGGGTCGGATTGATGCCCACACAGCTCAAGCAATTAATGACACGAAGAAACGCGGGGGGCGCATTGTCGCCGTTGGTACGACCACGCTTCGGCTCCTTGAAAGCGCAACCGATGAAGATGGAACCGTGCAGCCTTGGACGGGCGAAACGTCCATCTTTATCAAACCCGGCTACCGCTTCCGTTGCGTTGATGCCTTAATGACCAACTTTCACCTCCCCCGCTCAACGCTTTTTATGCTGGTATGTGCTTTTAGTGGCACAAAAACCATGCAGGCGGCCTATCACCGTGCCATTGCCGAGGGAATGCGCTTCTATTCCTACGGTGATGCTTGTCTTTTGGAACGTTCTTCATGACCCGTAGCCCCTCTGACGCTCCTCGCCCTAACTTAACGCCAGCAGATCACATGACCTGGCAGAAAGAGGGTCAATCTGGCAAAGCACGTGCCGGCTGGCTGCACACACGCCATGGGTCTGTCCCCACCCCTACCTTCATGCCTGTCGGCACTGTCGGCACCGTGAAGGGGATAACGATGGACTCGGTTCGCTCAACTGGTGCGGGAATCGTCTTAGGCAACACCTATCACCTCATGCTTCGGCCTACAGCCGAGCGCGTACAGCGTTTAGGTGGGTTGCACCGAATGATGGACTGGCCCGGCCCTATCCTGACCGACTCGGGCGGCTTTCAGGTGATGTCACTCGGCCCATTGCGCAAACTGACTGAAGATGGCGTGACCTTCCGCTCCCATATCGACGGCAGCAAACATCATCTGACACCCGAAAGCTCAACAGACATCCAGTTTAAGTTGGATGCCACCATTACCATGGCTTTCGATGAATGCCCGGCCCTCCCTGCCACAAAAGAGGTGCTGGAAGCCTCTATGGAACGTTCTATGCGCTGGGCTGCTCGCTCACGCGAGGCCTTCACCGCTCGTCCCGGCTATGGGCAATTTGGTATTGTCCAAGGCGGAACCGAACAAGACTTGCGCGAACGTTCAGCCAAAGCTCTGCGTGATATTGGGTTTGAAGGCTACGCTATTGGCGGCCTCGCCGTGGGTGAAGGGCAGGAGTTGATGTTCTCCACGCTGGATTACACCACCCCCATGCTACCGGAAGACCAGCCCCGCTACCTCATGGGCGTTGGCACACCGGATGACCTCCTCGGTGCCATCATGCGCGGCTGCGATATGTTTGATTGTGTGATGCCCTCACGCGCCGGCCGTACCGCACGTGCCTATACAGAACGCGGCACAATGAATCTGCGTAATGCACGTTTTGCAGAGGATACACGCCCCATCTCCCCCGATGATGACAGCCCAATGGCCGGTCGTTATTCGCGCGCTTATTTGCACCACCTCTTCCGAGCCAACGAAATGCTCGGCCCGATGCTACTCACCTTACATAATCTAGCGTATTATCAGCGCCTGATGCGCCAAATCCGTGCCGCTATTATGGATGACACGTTAGAAGAGCTTGCTGTCACCCTTCGACACAATTGGTCATTGGGAGACTGGAGCGAAGACGAGTTTCCGAAACCGCACTACTAACGTTGCCGCATTATTCTCCTGAACGACATCTCTTAAGAATGATGCTGCGATAGTAAACGCCTGCGTTATGAGAACGTCAGTACGGAATTATCACACACTGATGTGGAGATTTAAGCAGTCTCAAAAAGTGACTGTAGAAGCATAAAAGCTCCTACAGTCACTTTCCACAGCCTCTACTTAAGGAACCTGTGTTTTGTAACGTGCCCAGTGCATCGCCAGCTCACGCACGACAGGACTCGCCGCCTCATACGCAGCATCGGTCGAAGCTTTTAGCCCCACAAACCCTTCTTCATGCGCTTCAGCCGCTAGCATGTCCGCCGGGGCTTTACCGGAAGGAGGCATATCGAAATTACTCGCGGAACGAAGAATCAAGATACGCTGTGGATCCACACGCCCCGCTTTCCCCTGAAGAGTGAGCGCCTGACATAACGCGATATCCTCTTCTGCGGTGGTTACCATTTTACCTTGTCCGTCTGTCCAGTAGCCTACCCAGCGTTCGGCCCAATCGTTCATACGGCCTCCAACCCAAAAGGTTTCAGCAGAGAGCGTATCACCAATCATCACATGAGGCTTTTTAAGCGCTTCAGGAAACATGTGATACGTCTGACGAACGGCCTCCAGAGCTGCATTATCTGGCATCGGCACATCCTTAGTCAGGTCATAGGCCCACTGCACAAGGGAAGGACGCAGCGTAAACGCCATATCTCCAGCAATGGAATGGAGCGGCGGGCGTGGCCGCTCATTGGGAACACTCCCCTGCACAGGTGTAAAGCCATCTGGCCACGAAGCAGGCGTTTCACGTGGATCAATCAGATGAGCCTCCCCACCATTCACCACATGGCCTGCCCATGCCGCAGACGCAACCGTGCCCGCGCGAGGGTTCATGCCAGCGATGCCTGCCAGCACGAAATACGCATGTCGGAGGTCAAAGCGCGGGTCTAACGCGAGAGCCGTGATCGCTGCGGCCATATGCGTTGGCCCTTCACCACTGACCATCCCAAGCACATGAAGCTGAGGATTATAGCGCAGTACCTCATGCTCAGTCCCGGGTGCTGGGATACTCTGCGACAAGGGGAATTTTTCAACCCAGTTTTGGAATTCCCCTGGAATATCACCCGTGTCATGACCGATCTCAAACGTCGTCACCACGACGACCCGCACGGGTAACGGTGCGGAGCGTGCTTGGGAAGGCATGACGCCGCCCCAAACCAGCCCAATCATCAAAGCCCCATAGATAAAAGCCCGATGCATTCGCTTTCTCATCGTGCATGACTCAATACTGGATTGCGAACAGCCGAGCGCTCAAACTCAGCCATACGTGTTTCCAGCTGCCATTGCAGACGCGCTTTCGGATTGTTTTCTAAGAAGGTCGCACAGCTTTGTGGCAACGAAGCTGTCACGCTCGCCGTATGACACGCCGACACTCTCTGCCCAATATGATGGTCAACCCACAAGCTTTGCCCTGGCAAGAAGTTATATTCCAACCCCGTGCGTGAAAGCTGTACGAGGTCATTATAGCTGAGATGATAGGTTTGAGCCGCACGCACATATTCATTGGTCAGACTGCCACGTGAGACGCCTTCATCATCGGTTGATAACGCAACAGGGACACCAGCACGACGATAGAGTTCAAAAGGATGGTGATCGCCTTTAATACCCAAAATCTCGTCATTACTGGTGAGATTAACCTCAACCATAATGTGCTGACGCGCCATCTTCGCGAGCAATTCAGCCGGATCATGCTCCCACATCACATCAATCCCGTGACCGATACGCTGTGCGCCTGCCACATCAATCGCACTCCAGATATGATGATCGAGGTCTGCCAACGGCACGAGAGACGGCGTTATCTCACCCGCATGGAGGCTGAGTTTCACGCCCGGATAGACATTATTGAGATAGTGGAACATCTGCATATGCAGATCGTAATCATGCAGCGCCGTCGCATCATCTTCAGGAGCGGCAATATTGACCCCCACAAAACGTGGATCATTCTTCACAACCGCATAACCGACCTCAAGCTGAGGATAGGTGGCTTTAGGCGGCACAATACGCAACGTCTCAAAGAGATAACGCACCGTTACCCCACAGCCGGGCTTCGCTTGAGCGGTTCCGCATTGCAGCACCTCATGGGCGCGCTTTTCCATCGCGTCCACCCCTTTGCGTGAGGCCTCCACCATTTTCGGCAAAACAGGCTGCAACGCTTGATGAAATGCTGGAATATCAGCCGCATTGTCGAGCTTCTTATGCTTCACCGAAGCCATCATGCTCTCTAGCCCAGCGGAAGAAGCGGTAGAAACCTGCAATTCCAGATATTGCACATGGTCATGCGCCGCATGTTCAAGCGCTTCTGCCAGCATGTCACCTTGATGATCTTTTTCCAGAGCAACAAAGCGTTCAAACGTACTGAAGAAATGGTCATGGCCAGAACGATCCGTTGCTGTCGGCACAAAATCACGCATCGATAAGGCATCAACCATACCATTCCAAGCCGGAGCATCTGAGCTGAGACTTGCTGCAGCCTCCATCCCTTCAACGGGGGCACCACAACGCTCCGGCAATATCTTCCCTTGTGGGAGATTCACACAGAGCCCATCTTTTGCCGCCCATTTTAGAAAGCTTTCGGCATAAATTGCCCCTGACATATGGTTATGCAGGTCAGCCCCTTTAGGGAAACTTTGCATAAACATACCCAGCTGGACGGGATCATGCTTTACACTGTCATAAAGTGCAGCGGCTGAGGGAGTCATATGAGAAGAAGGAGCAGCGAAAGCTAAAGGCACGCTGCCAACAAACACCCCTAAAAGGGAGGACATCATCGTGGAAATTTTCATGCGCTTATGATGATGATTTCCCGATCAGCTGACAAGTAAAACCCATCATAAAAGCCCAACAGAATAGGACGTTATCCCTTGTTTGCATCGTTTAATTTTTAATAGTCTTTTTGCTGTCGTTTTTTAATGATACGCTTTTCTCATATCCAGCATATCCTATTCATCTAAGGGAGTTCTCCCATGTCGCAGCTTTCGGACGCCCTTTTATCTCTCCAAGGCCATGCACAAAGCATACGCGAGCGCGCATCCCAATATGATCAGCTGGGAGAAATCGCTCAGCCAACACTGGACTTCCTGCGCCATGAGGGAATCCTCTCTCTTGCTGTCCCTCAAGAGTATGGCGGGGCTGGAATTGGCTTTCAGGATATGACACGCATCATCGCCTCCCTAGCCGAAAATGATCCCTCAACGGCTCTGATCGTCGCGATGCAATATCTCCATTGCTTCTCCATCGCGACGTCACCAAGCTGGCCAGAAGACCTGAAAGAAGAAGTCCTTTCCGATATCAAAGCTCATGGCTCACTTGTGAATGCCCTACGTGTGGAACCGGAGCTCGGCACACCTTCTCGAGGTGGCATCCCTGCTACGCGTCTGCGCCATGTGAATGGTCAATGGGTGCTCAGCGGGCGCAAAATTTTCTCCACCGGGTCATCAGCTCTTCGGTGGGGGCTTGTATGGTGCGCTACAGATGAGAATCCCCAGCGTGTCGGGCAAGTGCTTGTCCGGCTCGACCAAGAAGCCATTGCCGTGCAAAAAAGCTGGCATCATCTCGGGATGCGCGCCACAGGGAGTGACACCATTGTCTTTAATGATGCCCCCGTTCCAGAACGCTACCTTGCCAATATTGTATCTACTGAAGAAGGGAACCCAGAAACCCCCGGCCTCTTTGTCTGGCATGCTCTGATCTTGGCACATCTCTATAACGCCATCGCCCATTCCGCCCGGCAATGGTTTACGTCTTTCCTCCACAAACGTGTACCCTCAGGCCTTGGGCGCCCGTTAGCGACGTTGCCGCGCTTCCAAACAATTGTAGGTGAGATAGACGGGCTTCTCCTCTCGAACACGGCCCTGCTGAATCACGCTCAAACACATTATGAGGCCATCACACTGACAGAAGCCTCACAAATTAAACGCCTCGTCACAGAACAAGCCATCAGTGCCGTCCAACGCGCCATTGAAGTAAGCGGCAACCCGGGATTAAGCCAAGATAACCCACTTGAGCGCCATTATCGCAACGTCCTGTGTGGCCGCATTCATTCCCCCCAAGCCGATACGGTTCTTGAAAAGGCTGGCTTTAACGCTCTCTTCCCTTCCTAAGAAACACGCCATTATGCTCTATTGTAAATGTAGCGTAGCTGCCAGCAGAAAGCGTTCCCTCTTATGAATGGTCTCCATAAACGTAGTGTCAGTCTATCAGGCCATCGCACCTCTATCGCCCTAGAGTGGGAATTTTGGTTTATTCTGGAACAGATGGCTCAACACAACAAAGAGTCTCTTGCTGGTTTTATCACCCAGCTTGATCGGCAACGCTCTGCACAGCAAAGCCTTGCCTCCGTGTTGCGAATTACCGCCCTGCGCTATGTTGCTATGTCCGAGGAGCGTATGTTTTTCCCACAATCCCGTTCCGACCCGCCAGAGAACATGGTAGAACTATAGAAAACGAGGGAACATATATGGCTTTCTGGGGAAAAGTTTTTGGTGGGGCCGCAGGCTTTGCAGCCGGAGGGCCTTTTGGCAGCCTGATGGGGCTCGCTCTCGGTCATATGGCCGATAAAAAACAGCTCCTGACACCTCCTTCCGGCTCTTGGAGCAGTCATTTTGATACGACAGGAAAGCCGGATCCTAGCGGTGCTGCCTTTTTTGCAACCGCTAAAATGGCGTCTATTTTAGGCAAACGTGACCATCTCTATGGCCTTGGCGTTGTTGCCCTCTGTGCCAAAATGGCAAAAATTGATGGGCCGGTTAATAAAACAGAAATCAACGCTTTTGAAATGTCTTTTCGTTTCCCTGAAGAGAACATGCGTGAAGTCGGACTCGTTTTTGATCGCGCACGTGAACGCACCGATGATTTCGAATTATACGCCCGTGAGATGGGCAAGGCCTTTGCAGACAAAACTGAACCTCTTGAGACCTTGCTAACCGTCCTCTTCCGCATAGCACGCGCAGACATCCCCAAAGGTGGCTCTCTCCATCCCAAAGAAACCGACTATTTGCGACGCGTTCATAAGGCCTTCCGTCTCTCTGAACGCGCTTGGGAGCGTGCTGAAAGCGGACAATCACGTATGGCCGAAAGTAGCCCAACCGATGCATACCGCGTCTTAGGGATTGCTCGCACAGCCAGCGATCATGAAGTACGCCGCCGCTGGCTTATCCTTGTGCGAGAGCACCATCCAGACCGCCTCGCCGAACGGAACCTCAGCAGCACAGAGCAATTTGCCGCTCAAGAACGCATGGCCCAGATCAATGCCGCATGGGATCGCATTAAACGTGACCGAGGGCTATAAAAGCCCTCCTCTTTCCAGCTCAAGTCAGGAAAGAGCGCACAACAGATAACTGTTTCTCCATCTTTCTCCCATCCCTCGTTAACAGCATCATTTGCTTGCTGACCGAAAGAAATCCCGGTTTCATCGCATGGGGAACTTTTTAGTCAAAAATAGCTCTTTGCATAAGCAAGACGAGCGATGACACAGAGCTATCATCACAACATCATGTGATACGTTGCAAAAAAATACCAGAGCACCCCCAAAAGCATAGCCCCCCATAAAGGCAGCAATGCAATGGCACTGATCGTAAGCCAGCGCCGGGTAATAGCAAACCGCAACGTCGCGAAGACAACCGCCATAACCGCCGGCACCGGCGTTAACACGATGACGATTACCAAAAACTCTTCAAGGAAAGAGGTCTTTCCAGAATTCATCATTAAAGAAAGACCAACAGTCATCATGAGGTACGCTGAAACCCATGAGAGACAAATGGCCATACAGGCAACACCCGCGAGAATGAGCCATTTATCTAACATACGTCGTGACAAAAGCTCTTTCATCGCGTCTGCTCCCCACTCAACGTAAAAATCGCCCTCACCGAGCTTCTAATGGAAGAGGCACCCAGCGCATGCCGTCATTATCTTGCACGAGCAGCAAGACTTCTGACTTTTTCATTTCGCGTGCACGCTCTAAAGCGGCTTGGAAAGCATCAGGACTATTCACCTCACTCTCACCTACTTGAGTGATAACATTCCCTTCCGCTATTCCCCGAGCCGCTGCTGTGCCACTATCGAACACACGGGTCACCAAAACCCCACGCTGGCTATCAGAAAGCTGATATTGCGTGCGTGCATCGGCATCAATCACGCTCACTTTTAAACCAATATTCCCAACCGTTTTCGTTGGGTGAGCAGGCGGATGCGTATCAGAAGGCAATGGATCTGGCGCATTAGGAGATTTCCCAAGGGTTAAGGCCACCTGCTTGCGGCTCCCACGATGCCACACATCCAACGTAATGGACGTGCCAGGCTCATGGGCCGCCACGAGACGCGGCATAGTCTGACCCGTGATCGCTTGGCCATCAATCGCTGTAACAATATCACCCACAGCAAGTCCCGACCGAGCCGCAGGGCCGCCGGCTTTCACCGTCGAGAGAATAGCCCCTTTCCCCGGCTGCCCGTCATCTGCATGGAAGTCGAGATCATCAGCCATCGTGCGGGTAACATCTTGAAAGCTCACACCCATCCATCCGCGATTGACATAGCCATTGCGTCGGAGCTGTTCGATCAACCCACGTGCATCATCAGACGGGATCGCAAAACCAATCCCGATCGAATCACCACCCGCTCCGCCATAGATCAGCGTATTGATCCCGATGACTTCACCACGTGTATTGAAAAGCGGGCCTCCGGAATTCCCACGGTTAATGGCCGCATCAGTCTGGATGAAATCGTCATACAGCCCATGTTCGACATTCCGTTTACGTGAGGAAATAATCCCCGCCGTCACCGTACCGCTCAGACCAAACGGATTCCCAATCGCCAACACCCATTCACCAATACGGGCTTGATCACTATGCCCTAACGGGACAGAAGGGAGTGGATGAGCAGGCTTCACCTGCAACACAGCGAGATCGACCTGGCTATCACGTCCGACAATTTTAGCCGGCATTTCTGTGCCATCATTAAGCACAACCGTTACCTGCTGCGCTTTATCAATAACGTGATTGTTCGTAACCACCACACCGGATGGGTCAATAATGAAACCCGACCCAAGTGCCTGCACCTGCCGCTCTGGCGCACCATCTTGGTGCTTGTGCTTCATATAATCGTGAAAAAACTTATCAAGCGGTGAACCTTGAGGATAAGGCGGTGTTTGTGGCCCGTTAGGATTGCTTGTATCTGGCCCATCGCTTCCATCTTGCTGAGGGCGAATCACACTTGAGACCGAGATATTAACCACCGCAGGAAGCAAACGGTCTGTTAGGTCAGCAAAGCTAGGTAAGGCGATTCCCTCTTTTAACGCCGGCAAAGTCGCCTTTGTTGGAGGGGGAGCAGGCTTTTCTTCAGCAAAAGCATGAAGAGGTGCTAAGCTCAAAGCAGCCAGCAAGGCCGCACGAAACGGGACAGAACGGTGAATGAATCGGCTCATAACAAAACCCTAGCGCACCTAAGCAGACACGTCATCCTCTCTTCCTCCCATAATACGGATGACTTTTTCTGCTTCCAGCCATGTGTTTTCCATGAGAGAATAGCAGCCTATGACACAGCCAGACTTTCCCGCCCTTAAAGACTATGTTTCCCTCGTCCTCAATGAGCACGAGTTAACGCCAGAGATACAGCTTGACGGCCTCACCATGCGTGATGGCCATGCTCATGTTGTCCTCACCACTACCGCCAAAGACACAGAACAACTCGCTCTTTTAAAAACCACATTAGAAAAGACCCTTGCCCTTCATGAAGGGCTCACAGCCGTTACCGTAAACTTCACCGCTCATCGTGGCATGCCATCCCCCTCCCAACAGGCAGAAGAGCAGAAGCACACAGCACCGACGGCTACCCCTCACCGCCCCTTCGCTCTTGGTAAACGTCCACCTAAGGGGGCAGCCAGCCGTCCCATGCCACCAGAAGGCTTTCTCCCCGATGTAAAAGCTGTTCTTGCCGTTGCTTCAGGAAAAGGCGGTGTTGGGAAGTCCACAACAGCCGTCAACTTGGCCTGTGGTCTCGCCCAGCTGGGTTTCAAAACAGGCCTGCTTGATGCTGATGTTCACGGCCCTTCTCTGCCACGCATGCTGGGGGGAAGTCACAAACCCACCGTGGTCGACGGCAAACTCCAACCGCTTGAGGCTTGGAACCTTAAAACCATGTCGATCGGCTATCTTGTGAGTGAAGAACAAGCCATGATCTGGCGCGGCCCTATGGTTATGGGGGCCCTCATCCAGTTTATGGGAGACGTTGAGTGGGGCCAGCTGGACGTTCTGGTCGTTGATATGCCCCCCGGCACCGGTGATGCCCAGCTCACGCTAACGCAGAAACTCGGCGACAAGCTCCGCCATGGTGGGGCGGTGATGGTCTCCACCCCTCAAGATATTGCCCTACTGGATGCACGGCGTGGGGCCGCGCTTTTTGAAAAGACACAGACTCCTATTCTGGGGCTTGTTGAAAACATGTCCTATTTCTGCTGCCCCCATTGCCATGAACGCACAGATCTTTTCGGTCATGGTGGGGCTCGTGATGAAGCTCATAAGCTCAGATTGCCCTTCCTAGGAGAAGTGCCTCTTCTTCGCGAGATTCGCAGCAGCGCTGATGGCGGAACACCGCTGATCGTTGCTTCCCCTGAAAATGAGGGCGCAAAGGCCTATCAGGCTCTCGCGCGTTCTGTAGCCGCGGCACTGCGCCCCTCGGCACAAGGAACCTCCTCATGAAGCGCGCTGCACTCGCTTTCATACTGAGCTTCCCCCTCATAGCTACGGGATGCAGTACGCCACACAGCACACACCATCCGGGGCTGTCAGACGATGGCTATGGTTTTGTGAAAGATGGCCCTGTTTTAGGGCCTCCAAGTCACCTTCTCACCCCAGCAAAAGAGAAGGCATCATAATTTCTGCATAAAAATGCATTTTCCCTCTTGATTAACCACGCAAGAAATGACATTTAGCTTCTCATCTCAGCGCCGGATTAGCACAGTGGTAGTGCAGCGGTTTTGTAAACCGAAGGTCGGGAGTTCGAATCTCTCATCCGGCACCATATTTTCCCCTCCTTTATAAAATAAGAATATACCGGCTTTCAGTGCTCTTGAGATGATACCCAAATAAGTTGCTGAATTTCAATTTTCATAAAAAGAGAGTTGAACTATTTACTCTTATAACCAAATAAAAAAATTATTGCGCTCATCTAGTGCTTTCTAGTGTAAACCTTCTTTTTTACTCTACAACGATGACTTGGCCTTTCCAGATATATGGCACTTACCACCGCCGTAATGATATTCATAAACTCTATAAGGGACAGCAACAGAGCGGAATTTCTACTCCAACCAATTGTCCTGGTATTTTTATCTTCACGGGTAATGGAGCGAACCGTGCCGGTTATCAAGACGTTTTCCAAAAAGATGGAAGATTGAGGTATACAGGCCAAGGCCAAACGGGCGATATGAAAATGATCGCAGGGAATAAAGCCATCCGTGATCATGTAAAAAACAGCAAAGATCTACTACTGTTTCAACAAACATGCAGAACTGGCATCGTTCGTTTTAAAGGTTTATTCATCTGTGCTGGGTGGGATTGTGAAATTCAAAAAGACGCCCAAGGGAACCTACGCAAAGCAATTGTTTTCACTTTGATACCTCAAGATTACGTGTCCAAAAAAGTAAAATCACTCACCATACAGGCACCAGATCAAACGCCCCTCCACACTTTAAGAGAAAAGGCGTTCAAAGCGGTCGCTGTTCCAGAGCTAAAGTCTAAGCACACCCCGGGCACCGTTTTCAGCAGAAGCAAAGCAATACGAGATTATATCTTGGCAAGAGCTGAAGGAAAATGTGAGCATTGCCAGCGTCCCGCTCCTTTTCTAACCGTCCAAGGATACCCTTACTTAGAGGCGCACCATATTCTCCGTCTAACCGATGGTGGACCTGACCACCCTAAATCAATCATCGCGTTATGCCCCAACTGCCACCGCGAGGCCCATTTTGGAAATCAACAAGAACTACTCAAAAATAAATTTCTCGGCATTGTTTCTGTTCTAGAACAGAACCTAGGACACTTACGCTTTAATGATTAAACTATCCCTTCTTTGACATTATCCCTACGTGCTCACCCCTTCAGATAAAAGTCGTTTGCGCTCGCTAACCGTCGGCCTATATCTCCCTTCCCTCCTCACGGAGAAGGAGGCACTCCAAGATCGGGCCACAACGCCTTCATAACAGCTTCGGCAATCACCTTCTGTCCTGTCGGTGTAAAATGCGTACCATCAGCACTACGTAACCTGATTTCACGACCATTGCGCTCCATCGTCTCGCTATAGGTATGGTTATGATAATGGAAGAGCTTATCAACCGAAATGTACGTCTGACCTGCCTGTTCCACTTCACTTTGAAAGAGCTGGTCTAGATAGAGAATACCTGATGATAAACGTTCACGCTTTGTTGCGGGAGGGCCGATCCAGATCACACGCACATCGTGAGCTTTTGCAGCATCAAGAATGCTCCGAATACGCCCACGGTAATCCTCCTCCCACACTGGGGAACGGAATTTGAGATAATGGCCATGCCGGGCAGTTGAGGGCATATCCCACGGGTCATTAGGCCCCAAAAAGACCACAACGGTTGTAATCCCCGGCTTATCAGTCAAGGTTTTCCGTAGCGTTTCTGGCCAATTAAAAAAGCTGGGATACGATAGGCCCGTGCTTTGAAGGCTCAAATCATAGCTTTGAATATGGTAATGCCGCCGCAATGCCGTTACCGCATGAGGGGCCACCCCCTGCATCATCGAATCACCAATAAAGAGAATATGTTTCTGCCCAACATCTTTTTGGACATGAGAAACAGTAGCCCCATTCTGCTTTACCTCAGAGGGCTGTGCTGGAGAAGACGCTGGTTCTTTATGAACCGGTTGCGGCAATGGCGCAGCACTTGGTGGTGGAAGTGACGTTTGCTGCGCCGTAGAATTGTTGTGAGCCCTGTCAATTTTTAGGGCTTTCTCAACCAAAGGCAATGGAGCTGCTTTATGCCCTTGCATGGACGGGGGTTTCTCTTGCACTTTCTGTCGAGGCCCCGGCTTTTCCTCCTCTTTATGAGAATGACTGAGCGAAGGTGTATGATTCTGCTGAGGAAGCGGTTTTTGCACCTGCACTGGGGCCTCTCCCCCAATATCTAAGTCATCATCCGCACCATTTTGAGCCGTTACAGCCATACTGCTGCTCATAATGTCCTGATAAGGCGCAAGCCCTCCTTCCAAATGGGAAATCTGAGCACGCAAGCTATTTTCAATCACAGCTCCCTCTCCCCAAAGAGAAGAGGTAAAGTGGCTCCAAGGGGCAGGTTCATGACGTTCTTGCTGCCATGAATGATCCAGCCCCTGCTGGTTTAACCACAGAAACAAGCCAGAGCTTAATCCCGTGATTCCCAAGGCCACAAGCACGCTTTTAAGGGTGCGGCGATAAAGAACAACACTCTCAGAAATTGGCATAAATAAACCCTGGCGTTCCAGCTGGAGCAAACATGAAAATCAGCGTTAAAAGCGCCGCTATCCCGAAAGGATATACCCACCACGGCAACCGCTCGCAGTATCCCCAAACACGCTTTTTCAGACGATCGAGAAAACCGTAGAAAGCCGTCACAGCGATCAATACCCACAAAATCAGCATATGTGGATCAAACAACTCGCTCGAAAAACAATGCGTCAACGAACTTAACAACGTAATGGCATCGTCAAAATTCGCTGAGCGGAAAAAGACCCATGTGAGGCACAGAAAAACAAAGGTGACGAAACGCGCCCCTTCATGAGCCAAACGCGGCGGAATACTCTGTTTGGCCTCATCGGTCAGGAACATTTTAAAATGCTTAAAGCCATTGAGAACAACAAGCCCTGCCCCATGAAGCATTCCCCAAATGAAGAAGTTCATCCCCACACCATGCCACAGGCCAGATAGCCCCATAGCAATCAGAACATTGATGTTCTGCCGAGCAAAACCACAGCGATTACCACCAAGAGGAATATAAATATAATCGGTGATGAAGCGCGATAATGTGATATGCCACCGCCGCCAAAACTCACTGATATTGGCCGCTAAATAAGGCGCATTGAAATTTTCCGGCAAATGGAAACCTAATAACAAACCAACCCCACGCACAAGGTCGGTGTAGCCCGAAAAGTTCATATAAATTTGCCACGCATACGCAATAACAGCGGTAAGAGAGGCAACAGGTGTGGCGTTACTCGGTGCACTAAAGACAGGGCTTACGAGATGCTTATCTAAGTAATCACTGACGAGGAAAAGCTTAAAAAGACCTAAAAGAATAAGACCTACTGCTTGTTTCGGCCATAAAATACGACGCCTCTGAAAAGGCATCAGCTGTGGAAATAAATCCACCGCTCGGTTAATCGGCCCAGATACAATGCTAGGGAAAAAGCTCGTATAGAGCAGAAACGAAAAGAAATTCTCTTTATTGCCATTGATCGTATGCGCTGGGAATGCACCACGGTTTTTGACAACTTCCGTGCGCTGAAGCGAGATCACGTAGCTTACAGAATGGAAGACATAAAAGGACAGGCCCAGCGGGGCGACCCCAACCACCATCGGCAGAGCAATGGGGAGACCAATCCCATCCAAAAAGCTTTTAAGACTTTCCTGAAGAGCCGCATAAAAACGAAAGAGAAAAAAGAACGTAACGATCAGCACGCATAAAATAATATTCGTCGCTGTCGTACGTCCTGTTTTGCGCCAGAAAAGCGTTATTCCATAGACGCATCCCGTCCATGCTAAAAGAATGTAGAAGTTATACGCACTCCCCCAACTTATAAAAAAAAGACTTCCCGCGAGTAAAAGGAGATTTTGAAGGAAAAGAGATGGCTGTAAAATCCAATACAAAACGAAAAAACATGAAAAGAACTCAAAAAATTCAAGAGATAAAATATTCATCTATGGATGTTCCGCCACATTAACGATTTTCAGGCCCTCAATAGTCTGTCCTTTGGTCTAGAATGTTTACGGTGCTATGTTAAGTATCTTCATAATATTTTTATAAAGCCCGCGTGCACTCCGTTGATACCCCGGTCGTAATAGATGCACGCGATCTTCTTGACCTTCATGATGAGCCCGCCATGAATTAATAGAGCAAGCCCCGCCCATAAAAGCGCGCCAATCCCAATAAAGAACATGCTCCTGTCGGGCAACTGCTCTTTGAGTAGCGATGATCTTCTCCAATCCCACCATATGGCGGCAATTTCCCCCTGCGCGAGCAGAAGCATTATCACTCGGCCCCACCATAAGGATCACAGAAGTAGGATTTTCTTGGCGTAATTGCCAAATAATATGCACATAGGACTGGCGATATTGATCAAAATCAAGCGTCTTATTCAGAGATTCATTGGTGCCATACGCTAAAATAATCATCGCAGGATGCAGCTTTTGAAGCTGCGCATACCAATCATTTTGCCAATGTTCTAATAACGATAAAGACGCCCCATTGCTACCTATCGATGATAACACGACCCCATGAGAGCGGTCTAAATACCACCCCCCTATTTGCGTACCCGCGGCACCATTTTGCACTGTCATGGTCACTGGTAATGTCAGCGTTATCGGCGTGCTATATCCCCATTGCGATTGCGAAAGAGCCACCTCATGACGGCCATGCCCATCTTGCGCAATCAACAGATTGGGTTGCTCTGTTTTATAAAAAGCTCGTGCGCGCAATGGCTCCAAGCTCGCACTCTCATCTCGAAAAGCAATGGTCATGGAGCGCTGATGCCCTTGAGGTTGTGCATGACTTCCACCGAGAGAGAAAACATCATCAAGATCGCGACGACTGGTTTTCAAAACCCAATCGCTTCCTGCACGCGGCATCACGACCTGTTCATAACGCTGTCCCGGCACAGCCAACGGGCTAATAAACCCAACACCACCATTCCCAAAACGCTGCTGAAAGGCGTCTCTTAACTCACCTGTGAAAAAATCTGCAGCTGTATGGGAATCTCCAAATTGAACAATATGTACTGTCTGCGTGTTCGCCCTCTGCAAAGCAGAAGAAAAGCGCCACAGGTTCGGATCACCATAATTTGTAAGAGCCATGCTCTCCGTCGGTAACGGTGCTAAAGGCGCATGATGAACTGGTTTATGATGGGCTCGGAGCTGATGCCCCCCATGTTTCACGCTGTGCTTAGCCGATGCCTCTGAGACCGTCTGCCCCCCTGCTACAAGCATAAAGGTACTTACAATCATCAGATATTGAGAGAAGGAGAGTGCCATACCAAAACCCTGTTCATCACGATCGGCCATCTCTTCATGACCACAAGCCCATGCGCCGTTCACTGTCTTGTTTCACATTATAAAAAACGCCGCCATCCCCTAAATAACAAAACGGCCACGACAAAACACTGTCGCAGCCGTTTGATACGCTTTTTAGGAAAGCGCGCTCTCTCTTAGAGATATTCTCTCTCTTTGACTGTCGTTTTCAGCGCATTCACCTCAAACGTCTTCACATCCAACCCAAGTTGAGAAGAACGCAATGTCAGCGTATCCAAAGCTGCTTTAGGGAAAACGAGGCACGTACCAACCCCAGCACCATCATTGAGATACACCTCTAACGTGCACCCATCGAGAATGATTTGTGCTTGGAAGCTCTTGCTATCACGAGGCAATGAGGCCGCAAAATGCGTGCTAAACGTATGATTGGAAAAGCCTTTCAACCCGCTCCGATCAATCCAGAAACTCTTGGTCTGACGTTGATAACCAAGGCTCAGAACCTCTCCAGCTTTATTGGAGAACTCAATATCCAACCATCCATTGGGTTCCACAGCATGTGTCACGTGGGCTTCAAGCCGCACATCAATAGCTGCATCAGTTGGCAGAGCTACGGTCTTCTCCCCCTTATGCTCATACGCCATCACAAACTGAGAGGATGTCAGTGTTTTAGCCACGAGCGCATCAATACCCACCGGACGCTGAATAAGCATCGGCAAGCCGATCTCATTACGGCGTAGATGAAACTGACGCGGCAATGTCATGGCGCCAGACCAACTCTTGGGTGGTTGAAAGAAGCAATATTGCCAGTTCCCAAACCATGATACCCCACATTTCATCCCATCAGGGGCATCATTGAAAATTTGTAACGCGTAGGAATCTTTCGCAAAATCCGTAAAGTCCATAACGTTGTTATCGGCAACGAACGTCTTACCATCGAACGAACCAACGAAATATTGAATGGAACTTCCACCCTGTGGCGATCCTGGGTTAAGCGAAATGAACAACACCCATTTCTTTGTCTTTTCGCCTTCAATCTCCAGCTCAACCAAATTAGGGCATTCAAACTCAACCCCCTGATAACCCGCTGGAGCAAAAGTGCTTAAATGTTCCCATTTGATCAGATTCCGAGATCCGTAAAACAGGATTTCATGCGTATAAGCTGACGCAAGAACAAGCACCCATGTCTGAGAGGGTGCATGCCAGAAAACTTGCGGATCACGCGTGTCAGGATCGTTTAAATCCAGCACAGGATTATGGGCAAAGTCTTCGTAATGATTCCCACCATCACCACTCCATGCAGCATGGATTGTGGATTTGTGGTTTTTACGAATAGAACGATCATCCCGTGTATAAAGCGCGACTAATCCACCCTTCATCTGGTTCGCCGGTAGAGGGGCCTTTCCTGGCGGGAAAAGTGAAGAGGTATTTTGCCCATCAACTACCACACTCCCAGTAAAAGCCATCCCTTTTTCGTCACTATTGACGATGGCATGACCACGATCTTCCCACTGATACAGATCGGGACTAACAGCATGGCCCCAATCCACCTCATTGATCAGATTGTGCAATGGACGGAACTGATAATAGAGATGATACTGCTTACCATCATACACCAATCCGCATGGATCATTCACAAAGCCAAAAGACGGGCTGAAGTGAATATGCGGACGATACAATTTATCGTAAAAATCATCAGTCATCGTCAAAGACACAGCGCTACTCCCTTTCGAATTTCCTGCTGCCATCAGTACCATTGACACTGAGGCCAGCGAAAAGCCGAACCCTCTGCGGGTCAATCCCGTCTTTTCCATACATGCTCCATCAGAACAAATCGCCACAGGAGACAAAGAGAGCACCAGACCATCTCTGACTTGCTTTTACGTTAAGCGCTCTATTCTGCCTTACCTGTATCTCGACGATACGATGAAAACGTGGCGTTATTCTGAACGGAAGCGTAATTCATAAAAAATATTTTATTTTTTTTCTGCTCCCCCTTCTTCACAGCCATAAAACTCCTTCCCAAGCTCAATCGCCGGGCGTCCACGAGAACGACGGTGAGCATTCGTGTCACGAAGCGAATACGCACAACCGCAATATTCTTGTTTGTAGAATTTCTCCCGCTTACTGATCTCCAGCATACGCGCAGAACCACCCTTTTTGCGCCAGTTAAAATCCCAATAACTGACATCTTCATAAGGAGCTGTCGCGCGCTCTCCACAGCCGTTAATCTGCTTCATATCCTTCCAACGCGAAATACCCAATGAACTCGTCATGACGGGGAAGCCATGCTCATGGGCATAAAGGGCCGTGCGTTCAAAGCGCATGTCGAAACACATGGTGCATCGTGCGCCTCGCTCAGGTTCCCATTCCATCCCTTTAGCGCGCTCAAACCAGTTATCACGATCATAATCTGCATCGATAAACGGGATATGATGTTTTTCTGCAAAGCGAATATTTTCTTCTTTCCGCAAGATATATTCATGCTCTGGATGAATGTTCGGATTGTAGAAGAAGATTGTGTAATCAATGCCAGAAGCCGTCATTGCTTCCATCACCTCCCCAGAACACGGGGCGCAACATGAATGCAACAACACTTTTTTATGCCCCCCCGGTGGAATAAGAATCGGACGTTCCACATCACTCATAAAATAGCTCTCCATTGATTAGACGGCCTCAGCCTCTCTCGCCCCTCCCCTTTTCTTAGGAGACCGGCTCTTGCTTTCATGCGGGTTCTATCCCCTCTTTCTCAACAGTCAATAACATAGCAGGTGACCCTGTCTCACAAATGACACATCTCTTTTGGAACAGACCTTCTCATTATTGTTTCATTATCAAATCATTGACGATTCAAAATATCACTTGCACAGTGAATTTCATTTCAATTTTGAAATATAGCAAAGGAGAGTTTTATGACTCCTGAAAAAACGTCTTTTATCCTTTCAGGAGTTACCCTTCTTTGCGTCTGCTTAGACCCGCAGGCTTTGGCTAAGACGTTACTAACGTCTGCGTCCGCTAACCATCCTCATCACCTCATCCATGCTTCCCATAAGCCTCATCATCCTCGTAGCCTCACAGCTCAGGGTGAAGAACGGTTAAGCGTTCATATGCGCCATCCAGCTCGTGCTCATGGGGCAACCGATGTCGTCGGGCGTGACACACTGAATCATTTTGTGACGGGGACAAGCCCACTGCAAGTATTAGCCCTCACAACACCCGGTGCTAATTTTGCAACAGATGATGCTCTTGGCTTAGATACGGTCGCCAACACACTCTATGTTCGCGGCTTTAATCAAACCCAGCTTGGGGAGACATTGGATGGAATTCCCCTTGGCGGACAGGGTTTTCATAACTGGAACGGCTTAGGGATTGATCAGGCTGAAATTCAGGAAAATGTAAGCAGCCTTACGATGTCACAAGGCGCAGGGGCTCTGGATGTCCCGTCGGCCCAAACACTTGGCGGTGCGCTAACCTTCACCTCCAGCGACCCTAAGAAAAAAGCAGGCGGGCAGGTCAGCCAGATGTTTGGTAGCTATAATGGCTTCCGCACCTTTGTACGTGCCGATAGTGGCGAGCTTAATAAAAGCGGCACTAAATTTTATATCGCCTATGCCCGCACCGCCCAGGATTTATGGAAAGGATATGGCTATCAACAAGAGCAGCAGATCAATGCAAAATTGGTTCAGCCATTTCAAGACCGTGGAAAAATCACCGCGATTTTCGACTATTCCATCATGCCAGAATATAACTATCTCGGCCTCACAAAGAATATGTGGCAGCGTTTAGGACGCAACACGACCTACCTTAAACCAGACTATAACCGCGCTAAAGAATACGCGAATTATGCTCAAAATGGTGGCGTCCCTCCTCAATATCAGGGCATCCTCTCAAATGATGAAATCAGTGATTTCGCCTATGACGGAACCCAAACACAAGAAAATATCCTTACCGCTTTGACAGGAGAATTCCGCTTAGCCTCTTGGCTAAGTTCCAAAACCATCGCCTATGCGCATCTCTCTGGTGGGCGGTATAATGGGACTGACCCCAACCTTACGTCTCCAACAAGCGGGGTCAATATGGCTATGGAAAGCGGGGATCCTGAAACACGACGGGTCGGATTTGTTCAGAACTTTTCCATCCATGCCCCCCAACATAATGAGATCAAAACTGGGGTATGGTATGAAAATGACCATTTCAGCTACCCTGCCTACGTGTATGAAGATGACGTTGATCATGCTCGCTCCTCCATTAACTTTCATGGAGGTGGAGGCGAAAAATGGTTTAGTGACAGCTTCAACACCAACACGTTCCAATTTTACCTACAGGATACCTACAGGCCCCTCCATGGTCTCGACCTAAGCGCGGGTTTCCGCTCGCTTGTCCAAACAACACGCGGGGGCAGCACCTATGATAATACAGCCGGACTCGCAGCTCAGGGATGGAACACCTACTACATCCATCCAGCTTCAGGCTCACTTACTGCCTCCAACGCATTTCTCCCTCATGTCAGCCTAGATTATCACTTTCTCCAGCATCACGAACTTTATATTGATATTGCTGAAAATATGCGCGCCTATGATTACACCCATCAACTGTCTAGCGGCAGCCCTTGGACGCGCCTTGGCAATGCCAACAACCCTGCTCAATCAGTTTTTGACGCCAATAAAAGCAAACTCCGCCCAGAGCGGACATGGAATTATGTGATTGGCTATCGCTTTAACAGCCATTCCTTTTCAGCAAGCGCCGATTTTTACCATACAGACTATTATAACCGCCTCGCCGCCATCACAAACGGCACCACGGGACGTAACACCTATGGTTCTTTCACCAATATTGGTCGCGAAACCATGAACGGTGTTGATGTTGCCGGCACGATCCGTCCCCTCCCTGGGCTCGCGATTACCAATAGCTTCAGCTGGAATGATGCTAAATATCAATATTCACAACATCTGTATGATCGTGCTAGCGGGAGGAATGTCAGCATTAAAGGGATGAGGCAAGTCTATTATCCCAAATTTATGTATAAGGCGAATATTAATTACACCATTGGCCATGCTTCTATGAACTTCAATACAACCTATACCAGCACACGCTACACAACCTATACAAATGACACCAAGATTCCTTCTTATTGGAGCTCCAGCCTGACCGCGAGCTATGATTTCGGAAAAATGGGTTTTGTGCACAACTTTAAAACGAGCTTCGGGGTCACTAACCTTTTTAATCAAAATTATATCGGAGGTGTTTACGGGGCAGCTTCACTCACAGGTGATAATAACGCCAATCTTTACGTTGCCGCACCTCGACAATTTTTTGGCACCGTTTCTGCGCAGTTCTAATATGTCATGAAGGCCTATGGTTATTCTCTGGGTAAAATACCCTTCCCCTCTCCGTTTTCCTTGTTTAGCGTGATGAAGACACACCAAGACCCGATAAGGAGTCTGATCCATGATTGATCTCTATTTCTGGCCAACCCCTAACGGCCATAAGATTACACTTTTCCTAGAAGAAGCCGGGCTGGATTATCGTTTTTGCCCTATCAATATCAGCGCGGGCGATCAATTCTCACCCGAATTCCTTAAAATCGCCCCCAATAATCGCATTCCCGCTATTGTGGATCATGCTCCCCAAGATGGCGATGAGGCTGTCAGTGTTTTTGAATCAGGCGCTATTTTGCTCTACCTCGCCGAAAAAACCGGCCTTTTCCTTCCTGACACTCTACGCGAGCGTACAGCTGTTATGGAATGGCTCTTTTGGCAGGTGGGAGGTCTGGGCCCAATGGCTGGGCAAAACCATCACTTCAATATTTACGCCCCACAATCTATTCCCTACGCTAAAGAGCGCTATATCAACGAACCCAACCGCCTGTACGGCGTGATGGACAAGCACCTTGCCGACCATACCTATCTCGGTGGAGAAGACTATAGCATCGCCGATATGGCGTGTTACCCATGGGCGGCTTACTGGCATGTGCAAAGCCAAGACATCCGGGATTTTCCTAATCTAGCTCGCTGGTTACGCAGCATTGAGGGCCGTCCCGCCACTCAACGGGCATATGAAAAGGGCCAAAATGTCAGCGCTCAACCCGCTGTGACTGAAAAGGGGAAAAATATTCTCTTCGGTCAACGCTCCCGATAATCTTCTCTTGCCAAAGGGCGCTTTACTGCCAGAGATAAACCATCTTGAGATAATAGGCGTTACTCTCTGGCGTATTTCGCCCTTCTACCGAATGAGAATAGCGTGCAGTGAGAGAGAGATGACTGTTAACCGACCACATCACTCCCGGCCCTAACGCCACTTCCCGACCGCTTGTATTATGGATGGATTGCCTCAATGTGTTATCATACAGTCCGTCCGCATTTTGCCAGTCAAACGCAAAAAATGGCTCCAACGCACGGTTTGCCTTCCATCCAAAACGCAAGTTCGTGAAAAAGACGTTCCCGGGCTTATAAGAATGCTGACCTGTCATATGCTTCGTGGACGCCACAATTGCCCCAGCATCCCCATCAAAGCTAAAATGCTTCCATTCATAATCAAAAATAAAACTTGATAAATTACCCCAATAATTCGTAGCAATCCCATCACGCGTACCGCTTGGTGTCTCCATAAAAGTTTGGATACCAAATGTACTATTTTTATTAGGCTTAAACCACGCCGCTGGCCCAACGATAGTCGTCCCTAACCCACCGTAATTCTTGCCATTAGCGAGCGTATAACTCTCTGTTTGGATCACTTCAAAAGCGAACCCCACATGGGGGATGGCGTCAAAACTACGGAAATGCACATATTTGCTCATTCCCGCCCATGTATGGCTCCCTCCATGAGCCCGGCGCCTGCCTTGGCCATCATACACAGAGCCAGCCGCATTACCGTCACCATACTGCACAAACACATTAAAAGGCTTGAAATCGACAGGG
This sequence comes from Saccharibacter sp. EH611, assembly GCF_009834765.1. GTDB lineage: Bacteria > Pseudomonadota > Alphaproteobacteria > Acetobacterales > Acetobacteraceae > Saccharibacter. Next base: position 220,186 of record NZ_WVHP01000001.1, read on the forward strand.
AGGTCGTATTCATGAGGGCCAATAACGGCCAAAGCAATATCAGAGGCTTCAGCTTCGCTAAGCCCCATTGCCCCTCCTAGTGTGGTCATCACCATCACGGCCGTAAGACCAAAATAGGACTGACGCATAACACTCTCCATCACGTAGAGGGCCCGCTACAAGGCCCTTTATCAGGGGGGCAAGTGTATACGAATTAGTTTTCTACTAACATATAAGAGTTGTCTTAAATACAAACAAAATTTATCTATATTTTGACATAAATCAATGAAAAATTAGTTTTTCTTCTCCCAAAGACGGGCAGGAGGCCTACCCCCTCCTGCCGTGATCACTCAGAGAATAAGGTTGCTGTTTTTATGTAATTGTCTGTGAAAATAGAATACAAGAAAGGCATAAATCATAAAGCAAACCACACTAGCTTCCGGCCCATCACTCCCACCTGTAAGCCAATAAGGCCCGTATATGTCCGTATGGAAAAGCGCATCATGTGCGACATGGCCGCTATCATTCACGCCAAAAATGGCCGTTTGTGCCCAATCCCATGCTGCATGGAAACCAATTGGATAAAACAAGCTTCCTGTAACACGCAGCATGTAACAAAACACATAACCCGCTAAGCCAGCACCAATCGCCCCCCACAGAGGTGTCCCACTCGGGATGTGGATCAATCCAAATAAAACGGACGTGATGACAGACGCCCAGCCCCAACCAAACGCCTTGCTAAGTTGAGCATACAGATACCCTCGAAACATCAGTTCCTCTGTCGCCCCAACCACAAGAAACGTCAGCCCATACGCCAATAATGAGAGAAGTGCCTGCCCTACCGACGATATAGCAAGATAGGTCTGGTACCCTTGGCACAACACAATAACCATAATGATCGCACTGGCCCAAAAAGCACCCCAGCCCATGCCAGAAGCACCTTTCCGTAGCCATGTCGCATCATGAAGAAAAAGAGTTTTTAGAAAAGTGCACGTGCCGAAAGAACCTTTGTGGAAAAAGGCCTGTCCATACACCATCGCAGCAGAGACCACGCATACTGCAATAAGTTGGATAAGCTCGCCCGGCAATACGCCAAAAGGTGTTAATCCGCCGGTGTCCTTCAAGCTATGTATAGAATGCGCTACTTGAGGAATATACATAGCGCCCCAAATAAGCGCTATCGTTACCACCGTAAGCAGAACCAAAAAAAGCACACAGCGCAAACAAGCCCATAAACGCATCATTAAGGCTCTCCTACAGAATGCTGTGTTTGTCCTTCTCGCAGCCAACACCACAGCCCATACACACCCGTTGTCGCGAGAAGACTAACGACCCAAGATAGATCAATCCCATGCACAGCTGACACCAAAAAACCCGTATAAGGCCCTGTTTTAAGAAATGGGATCTCCACCAAAACCCCGATGATATAACTCACAACGGCCCGCCCATTAAGCAGGCCATAAAGCCCACCGTCCGAAGCAAAGAATGCTTTGATGTCATAATCGCCTTGTTTAAGGAGGTAATAATCGGTCAAGTTGATCGCCGTCCACGGCACGAGCACTGCCATAAGAATGTCTAAAAAAGCCGTATAGGCCTTAAAAAAATCTCCAGCCATCCCAATGCTCATCCATAAGGCCGCACCGAGAAGAAGAAGCGTAGCACTCAACCGAGCTGCGAAACCAAAATGCCAATGCGGTCGCAACGTTTGAACCAACGTCAAGCTACATAATGCACCACAATAAACACTCATAGCATTCGCCAACGGAATCGCGAGTGCCAAAATCAACACGATCAATCCACCTAAGCTCCCCGAAAGATGGAGCAAACTGCCCGTTATCGACGCTCCCGGCCATGAAATGGCTAATAGACTCCCCAAAATCATGGGCAAGATCGCACCAAGAACCGTGCCTCCATAGGTCGCCCCAAAAGCCTGACGGGCCGCATCTTGTTGATTAGGCAAATAACGTGATGAATCCGATACATAAGGGGCATACGCAATCTGCCATAACGCCGATACAGACAACGCCCCTAGGAAACCCGCTATAGAACCATGTGTATCTGTCAGCAATCCCCATGAAAGTCGCCCAAATCCACATGTAATGGCATAGAGAACCCCTAATGCGGAGACCCAACTCGCCAGTTTGGAGCACATATGAATAGCCCGGTAGCCCAACACGCAAGGAATAAGCGTTAACATAGCGATCAGGGCCACACCCCTTACCCCATGCAGCACAGGAAGAACCTGAGAAAGAGCTTCTCCCCCTACCACACAATTAGAAGCGGCAAATCCAATATACATCAACACGACAAGCACAATCACAGGGACAGAGCCATACACACCAAACTGCCCCCGGCTTTGCACCATTTGGGGAACACCAAGCCGAGGCCCCTGCGCGGCATGCAAGGCCATAAACACTGCCCCCACCGCATTCCCAATAATCAATGCAACCAATGACCATAGGAGCGACAACCCAAAAAGCGCTGGCCCTAACGCTCCCGTTACAACGGTAAGGAGCGTCATATTGGCGCTAAACCACACTGCAAAGAGATCGGAGGCTCGGCCATGTCGTTGACCAGCTGGAATAGGATGGATGGTTTGCGCTTCAAAAGACTCATTCATTGGCGCTGTATTCTCACTTTCTCGTCGCACTTGAAGTCGATCCCTCTGAGACAAGTGCTTTCCCCACAGCTCTATCTAAGCTATGGCAGCCTCTCACCCCTTCGGATCCCTCGACCTACAGGACCCGTATCGTGACATTTGATCTCTATACGACTCTTTACATAATCGCCATCATCGCTGAAGCCATGACCGCTGCCCTTTTAGCCGGGCGACGTGAAATGGATTGGATCGGTGTCTTTTTTCTGGGCTGTGTCACCTCCTTGGGAGGTGGGTCTGTAAGGGATGTTCTCTTAAATCACTACCCACTTTCGTGGATAAACCATCCCTACTATCCTCTCCTCACAGGCTTCTCCGCTCTCGCAACCATCGCGATTGCCCCGCACATGCATAAGTTTGAACGACTCTTTCTTGTCTTAGATGCAATTGGCCTCGTCGTTTTTACCGTCATTGGGTGCCGTATTGCCCTCATGCTCCATCTCCCATTTGTCAGCGTTTTACTTTCTGGCATGATTACCGGCTGCGCTGGGGGAATTATGCGCGACGTTCTTTGCAACGATATTCCACTTGTTTTCCGCTCTGAACTGTACGCCACAGTTTCTATTACCTCAGGCCTCGTTTATCTCCTTTGCCGGCATCTCACAGCAAATGATAATACCTGCCTGATCATCTCCATGATCGTCGGCCTTTCTTTTCGGCTTCTATCAATCCGCTTTCAGTGGAGAATGCCCAGTTTTTCTTACTCTAGGAATCATCATCACTAACAAATTATATACACTTATTCCTAATTTTATATAGGAGCGTTCTATCTCAAAAGAGCACTCTTCTCTGTCAAGAAGAGTTACAATCACGTAAATTACGCCTTTCTTACGATCTTTTGCTCAAACCACAGCATGAGCAGCATTTTTGTTCCGGCGGGCACCATGACAGATCTAACATCTCCCAGCGCTGCACATACATTACATGGTCATAATATGATGAGCAGAGCAGATGCCCGCTCATTCCCCTCCTATCGCTTGCAGGCCAACCTTTTGGCAGAGTGAAGGGAAATCGTATGTTCAGAAAATCCTTCCTCATTGCCACCACTCTTGCCGTATTATGTACCTTCTTTTCACACGCTCAGGCGCAAGTGCTGGATCGTATTATCGGTAACGAACCTTACGAACGCGTTGATACACCTTTACCGCTTCATGATGGTTTTACCACTGCCGTTCCCCCTTTTGCACGTCCCGAAGCACTCTTCCCACACGGGTTTGGCATAACCGACTGGCTGCGTGACCGTGGTATTGCTTTCATGCTGGATAATATGAATGAGTTTGCCGGAGCGATTACAAAACCGACGCCCGGCTTTCCCAATTACAAGCAAGGGGCCAGCAATGCCGGACAATATGCGATGTCCCTCAATATAGACTGGGAGCGCATTCTGGGCCTGCGTGGCTTTTCTACGCACAGCATCGCTGTTGGACGCTATGGCACGACAGCCAATCGTATGTTTGGTGACTGGCTTAACCACGCATCAGAAGATTATGGCGGCGGTGGGAATGTTGTCGTCCATCTTGTCATGCTGTATGGCGAAGAAACCTTGTGGGGCGGACGGTTAGATATTGCAGCTGGTCGAATGGCTGAAATGTCAGACTTCCAAAACAGCCCTCTCTTCTGCAACTTCCAAAATGGTAGTATCTGCGGACGCCCTAAGGCCGCAACAGATAGTGGATTTACCAGCGGTTATCCTGCCTCTGTGTGGGGTGGACGGATACGCGGGCGTCCCTGGCGATCCATCTACGTGCAGGCGGGTGTCTATGCCGCTGAACGGGGGATTTACTCTGCAGCCGAACATCGCACAGGCTTTGCTTGGGTCAATCGTCATATTAACGGTGTGCGCGTACCCTTCGAGATCGGGTTTGAGCCTGTCTTTTACCATGCCTATCCTGGGCATCTTAAAATTGGTGGCGTGCTCATGACCGCTCCTAGCGCGGACAATTATTTTGACCGAAACGGCTCACCTTTTGCTCTGTCGCGCCTTGCTCCACGCACTCATCGTAACAATTTCGGTGCATGGATTATGGCTGACCAGCATATTATGAACCATTATCATAACAATAAGCGTGGCATCACGGTATTAGGCGGTTTTCTCTATAACGATCGCCAAACGGCTCTTCGCGAATGGGAAGCTTACGGAGCTGTGATTGACCGTGGCATTTTCCGCTCCCGGCCTTATGACACACTCGGTATTTCCTTTACCTATGAAAAAATGCCCATCGGGGTTCAAAAAACAGGCGAACTCCTCATCGCTCAAAACCGCCCTCTTCCTAATCATGCAACGGGCGTACAACGTCATACGAGTGTATTTGAAGTTAACTACGCTATTCATGTCATGCGTGGCGTTATTTTCCAGCCTTTGATGGAATATTATTTTCGCCCTAATGGGCAAGGAAATCTCCGTGATGCTGCCTTGCTAGGATTTAAAAGCCATATCGAAATTTTTTAAACTAGATACGAAAATATCACTTTTACTGGTGTAAATTTTCTATAACCCTCCCCTTATTAGGGGGATAAGCTCGTACGATAGAGTAAGGGGCAGTCCTTGACCACACAATGCCTTCATATTCTAGGCATTTCTCTGTCCGTGAGCTGACTTATGAAAGGAACATAGTTCAATGCGTTTTCATCTCTCTCATCATGTTATGGCAGCCACTCTCCTACTAGGCTCTGCAGCACCTGCTCTCGCCCATAATAATACACCCCCTACACCAGCTGCCCCCTCAGAAACTCAGCCTATCCCCTCTGTCCAACATTATTGGGCACAGGTGGAGGCAAAGCAGTCTTTCCTTCATCTGTCTGAACATGGACAAATGGCACTGTTGAGTATTTTAGAAGCCCATCACGATGTTGCTGTTGGTCAAACGCACCTCGCTATTCCAGCATTAACAGCAGCCAGCACACATTTATTGCTTGCTTCTAAAGCTGATGAGCATTTCATTGCCGCTGAAGAAGCTCTGCATCCTGCCCCTCAACGCCCTCTCTCCCCACATCACGTGCCGCAGCAAGGCCGCACAGACTGGATCCCCGTTAGTGGTGATATTATCGCTAGCACCACACTAGCACCGGAAAAGAAAAACCGCGTTGCTCTTGCCGATGCCCAGCTAAAATCCGGCAAAAGCCAACAAGCCGTTCAAACACTCGGTGACCTCCGTCAACAGATTGATTATATTATCACGCTAGCTCCGCTCACCCATACACAGCAGGCTGTTAATAGAGCGTTGACCTTCGCAAAAGCCAATAATGCTCAAGGTGTGCAGGCTGCTCTTAATGATGCGGTTGATAGTTTCGTCTTCGTGTCTGAAAATGTCATTACAGAAGCTACAGCTACCAACGCGCATAAGCACTAATCGACCTGCTACAAAATAATGCGCATATAAAACCCCCTCCTCATCGGAGGGAGTTTTTGTTCACAAGTTCTGTGTATAACTCTTGTATGAACACTAAAAACGGCGCATTTTCCTCATTGTTTTATCTGTGGAAAACTCTGTGAACAAATATTTTTATTCTCTTGACACCGATTCTTGTAGCCAACAGCATCCTTTAATGATGCGTCTCTTCCGGCAGATCTTTTTTCCAACCGCCACCAAGAGCATTATACAGACGAGCCAAATTCGTGGCCATTACAGCATCACTTCCCGTTAAATCGAGCTGAGAGGACTGTAATTGGGTTTGTGCATTCAACACATCCAAATAGGTGCCTAAACCCGAACGATATTGGCTAGTTGCAAGAGAAAGAGCTCGCTGATTATCTGCTACAGCCTGTGCTAAGCCATCATGACGCACCTGCTCGTCATGATAAGCTTGCAGCGCATTATCAACCTCATTCCATGCTTGTAAAACCGTTTGACGATATTCAATCGCAGCAGAGCGCTGCGCCGCTCTTTTCAACTTAAGCTGGCCGTATAAACGCCCCCCTTGAAAGATCGGTAAAGAGATCGTCGGCCCTACGTTCCAAGCTTTCGCATTCCAAAAACCAAGGTCACGAAAAGAAAGCGTTTGAAAACCAAAATCAGCTGTAATCGTCACCTTAGGATAGAAATCTGCCGTTGCCTCTCCCACTTCTGCAACAGTCTCACGCAAATGAGCGTCCGCTTCACGGATATCAGGACGACGCTGCGCTAATTCTGACGGTAGGCCAGCAGGTACGAACGGAGGTAGTGTCGGAATCGTTGCCGTTTTTGTCAGCTCACCATTTAAGCTCTGCGGTGGGGCCCCCAGAAGTAACGCAATTGCATTCATTTCTTGTGCAACACTTTGATCCAAGCTTGCCTGCTGCGCTTCTAAGTCATGCAAACGTGCATTAACACTATCAACATCCAACTCTGTCACCAAACCAGTACGATACCGATTTTCACTCAGCTGACGTAGCTGCGTTAAGGTCTGGTGCTGACTCGCGAGCACTGCTTGACGTTTTTGGTCACCTCGAAGTTGGAGATAGTCGCGCGCCATATCCGCTTGCCGTGCTATCAAAACACTGCGCCGTTCTTCCTCACTCATTTGCGAGACGGCTTTTGCTGCCTGATATTGGTGCGCTACGCGTCCCCATAAATCTATTTCATAGGTAGCATCAATTTTATCCTGCCACTGGTTAAGCAAAGGCACTTGTGCCTCTTGCCCCCCTGTTAAAAAATCACGCCCAGACGAACCAGCCACCCCGGGAGGCAGTCTATCACCCACATGGCGCCCCACCCGCTTAAAGACCTCTTGTAGCTCTTTTGTACTATGCTGCGCACGCGTATAAGACCCCTGCGCTGCCAGATTAGGGAAACGCTCAGCCCCTGCGATCATCATTTGTGCACGACTCTGTGCCAGATTTGCCGAAGACAGCAAGAAGTTTAAGTTCTGCGTCGCCACACGCTCCTCAAGCGATGAAAGCTCTGGATCATGAAAATTTTTCCACCAATCATCAGCCATCGGGGCCTGCGTGACCACACTCGATGTTGACGCATGACCATGATCTTGGCTGTGCATATCATAGTGCGATGGTGCCCAAGAATGAGGCTTATGATAGGAAGGCCCCACCATACATCCACTCACAGTGAGCAACAGCGTCCCATAAAAAACGGGATTAAGGAGAGAACGACCAATTAATGATACGGAACGGCGGTCTTTCACAAAACAGCTCCTGATAGGGATGAGAGAGACGTAAGGGGTGCACACGAAGACTTGCAATGACCAAATGGTTGGGTCAGCATATGTTGAACAAGGCGAACAGCATGAGAGGCCAGCCACAGACTATGACGCAGACAGGTTCGGAAATACCTTCCAACAGCGTGGACACTAAACGCACTCAAATTCTGCGCGGTGCAGGCACTGTCTTTATCGAAAACGGTTATAGCGGCGCTTCTATGTCGCAAATTGCCCATGTAGCTGGCGTTTCCAAAGGCGCTTTGTATAATCATTTTGAGAGCAAAGCGGCCTTGTTCTCCGCCTTTTTTGAGGAAACATGTCAGACCCGGCTGAGTGTTCTTGAAAACTTGGCCCATGACGACACGCTGAGCGTCGAAGACGCTCTGTTTCAACTGACGCAAGCGACCATCCATCTGATGCTGGATCACAAATCCGTTGGGCTGTACCGCATCATTTTGGTGGATGCTCCCCGCTTCCCCAGTCTGGTAGAAACTTTTTGGAAACATGGGATCGGCCGTACATTGTCGAACATGCAAGGTTGGCTGGTTCGCCAAACAGCCAAGGGCACCTTGTCTGTTGACGATCCTGCTTTTGCTGCGGAACAGTTCTTGTTGATGTGCCAGACAGGTATTGTACAACGTCATCGCTTGTCGTTGCCTGTTGATTGCAGTCCTGCCCATATTGAGCAGATTGCCCACCGCACGGCAGAATGTTTCTTGCGTATCTACGCGCCAGACTGACGCAAGCTGTCTGCGTTTCATCAATGCCCCCCACTGCTCTGACCATCTCCCTTAATCGGAGAGGCAAGGAAACAGAGCGGCACAACGCAGAGAGCCAAAATCCCCAACACATTAAAGAGCTGATTATAGGCCAACATTGATACTTGGCTGGCAAAGTCCTGGTACATATGCGCTATCGCATAAGCATGAGCGCGCAGCGGAGCGAGCCCATGAGCCTCTGCTACCTGTTGAACCTGTGCAAGGTAAGAGCGAACTTCTGGCTTTGAAGCGACCACATGTGACGATAAATCCGTCTGATGCACTTGCCGCATCTCTATCAACGCCGCCGTCGAGAGCGAAATGGCCTGTGAACCGAAATAGTTTCGCACCATGCTAAACAATGCCGATCCATCCCCGTTCAACTCCGGCGGTAATGTCGCATAAGCAAGAGTTGAAATTGGCACAAAGAGAAAGGCCAAAGGCGCTGTTTGCCGCACGCGATACAGAACAAGATGGGTAAAATCCACATCAGAATAAAGGTTCGCCGCTAACAAAAACGACGACGCCATAAAGAGAAAGCCAAAGGCAATGATATAGCGGATCTGAAAACGCTTCATCAGCATCCCCACAATAGGGATGAGACAAATCACAACGGCACCACCAGGGGCCATCAGCTGCCCAGACAAAGTTGCCGTATAACCCTGAACCTGCTGTGCAAATTGCGGCATAATGACAGCAGAGGCATACAGCAACATGCCCATAACCCCCATCATCGTTGTACCAACCGCAAAGTTACGATCTTTCAAAACGCTCAAACGTAGAAGCGGGTCTTTTGCCTTGCACAGCCAGATAACAGCCCCCACCGTACATACAACACCTAGAACAGCCATTGTCGTGATAAAAGAAGACCCAAACCAGTCATCATCCTCACCCCGGTCAGCCATCACTTCCAAACAGCCAAGACCGATGGAGATCAAACTAATCCCAATCACATCAATCCGTTCGCGACGTGCTTTTTCCCATGGTGGATCTTCCAGCAAGGCAGCCACAGCCAAGACGGTAATAATCCCAAAAGGAACGTTGATGAAGAAAATCCAACGCCAAGAGTAATTGTCTGTAAACCACCCTCCCAGCAAAGGCCCTAGAACCGGCCCGACAACCGTTGCAATAGCCGTCAGGCCAAACGCAGCCCCACGCTTTTCTGGTGGGAAAATATCCAGAATAATCGACTGCTGGCTAGGCTGAAGACCACCACCGAAAAACCCCTGCATCAGGCGAAAGATCACCAACATCGGCAAGGATGTCGCCAATCCACACAGGAAGGATGACAATGTGAACATTGCAATACAGACAAGGAAATAACGCTTCCGCCCAAAAAGCCGCGATAACCAGCCCGAAATGGTCAGCACAATGCCATTTGCAACGAGATAAGAGGTGAGCGTCCACGTCGAATCATCGTAGGAACTTCCCAATGACCCGGCAATATGAGGCAGCGCCACGTTCACAATCGTCGTGTCCAGCACCTCCATAAAAGCCGCCAAGGTCACGACAACCGCAATTAACCACGGATTGTGACGGGGCTTCCATGTGCTGCGGTCTGTTTGCTCGTCCGGAGACGTTGTCGCAACATCATCACTCATTGCACATTTACTGTCGGCTCAACCGACATCCCTAATGAAAGCGGGTAATGAGGGTCTAAACCTTCATCAATGAGGATTTTGACTGGAATACGTTGTACCGTTTTCACGAAGTTCCCTGTTGCATTTTCAGGAGGAAACGCACTGAAGGATTCACCAGACCCTTTCTGGATTGAATCAACATGCCCCTTCAGGTGCAGCTGCGGATAGGCATCAACCTCAATCTCAGCTTTTTGACCGGGCCGCATACGAGAGAGCTGCGTTTCTTTATAGTTAGCAACGATCCAAATATCCGGCGTCACAATGGAGAACATCTCTTGCCCCGTTTGAACAAAAGTGCCCTGCTCCACATTACGTTGTGAAATCCAACCATCGTGAGGCGCTCGGATATCCATCCACTCCACATTATTTCGTGCAGCTTCAAGGTCAGCTCGTGCGGCTTTTAACGACGCATCAGCCTGCGTGACACGGGCATCAGCATTTGCAATATTATCATGCACAGGTTCAGCCTGTAATAACTGCCCTTGTGCCTGCACAACAGCAGCCGTGGCCTCATCAAGAGCCGCTCGGGTTGTATCAATATTTTGTTGGGTCGTTGCCGCACGATCTACGCGCCGTTGGCGCTCATAATCCCTTTGTGCACGGAACAAACGCGCTTTAGCCGCAGAGAGGCTCCCCTGTGCTATCAGCAACTGACCGGGAAAGTTTTTGCGCGCAACAGCAGACAACACATTATAGGCGGTAATATCAGCTTCAGCCTGTTGAACAGATGCCTCTGCACGATGCAACTGAGCCAAATAGTCACGCCCATCAATCTGAACTAACAGATCCCCCTGATGCACAAATTGGTTATCATCAACCATCAGATGAGAGATATACCCACTCACATGAGCTGCGATGGAGATTTTCCGCCCTGTTGTATAGGCATCATCCGTATCAATCTTATTACGATTAAAAAACATATAAAGACCGATACCGACCAAAACCATGATCACTAACAGGATCAAAATCATTCTTTTGGCGGAGCTTCCTTTTGGGGGAGTCGCATCCTTCCCTGATTGCGACTCGCTCTGCGCTTCGCCGTTTGCCATGCTGCACCTCTATCTTACTGGTTATCCATGCAGGGAGGGCCTCCTAGTGCTCCAAAATACTCTCCTAATAGGAGCGTTTTGGCGTTAGAATGACCGACCGGTCAGAAAGCAATGACACACTCTCCATACGTCTGACAAGTAACAAATCATCTCTTCTATGACCGATAGGCCAGCAACGACACGTAACCCTTTGAAAATACTACAGTTAAGGGAACCTCAAAGGGCCCCCTGTGCCGCTTGAAACGTATTATGGAGCAAGCACGCGATCGTCATAGGCCCCACACCACCCGGCACAGGTGTAATATGCCCTGCAACTTGGCGTGCTTCCTCAAAAACCACATCTCCTACCAAGCGACTTTTCCCTTCTGCGGTGGGTACACGCGTAATACCAACATCAATCACCGTAGCGCCTGGCTTGATCCAATCACCCCGCACAAGCCCTGCTTTGCCGGTAGCAACAACGAGAATATCGGCCTGACGTGCCAGCTCTTGGATATTCTTCGTATGGATATGAGCAATCGACACCGTGCAATTTTGCTGCAACAAAAGCTGCGCCATAGGGCGACCTACCAGATTAGATGCCCCAATAATCACAGCATGAAGGCCCGTCATGTCCTGATGGACAGATTGTAGAAGCTTTAAACAGCCAAGAGGCGTGCAAGGAACAATCCCATTATTCAACCCTAACGCTAAACGGCCCGTATTTGCTTCCCCAAGTCCATCCACATCTTTTGCGGGATCAATCGCATTGGTCACAATAGCTGGATCAATTTGTTTTGGCAGAGGAAGCTGAACAAGAATACCGTGGATTTTCTCATTGCTATTTAAGTCAGAGATAAGACGCAATAACTCATCCTGAGAGGTACTTTCAGGCATCATATGCATAAAAGAGCGCATACCCGCACGATGGGTTTGTAGGGCTTTATTTTTCACATAAACTTCTGAAGCTGGATCATTCCCCACCAACACAACAGCCAAACCAGGCAGTCCATGGCCCTGCTCAACCAGCGCATCGACTTTTTTGCGAATCTCTTCAGTCATCGCTTTCGCCATGGCTTTCCCATCAATGCGCGCTGCTTCGCCCTGCGGGGCAGACATTCCATTTACTTCAGTTCTTGACATGCTACACACTCCAAAGCCCAATAGTCCTACCCCATATATAAGGGGGTAAGGTCATGACAAACCCTCTTCTTTTCGCTAGAGGGCACCAATCGGTGGTATTCTCTCCCCGCCGTCTCGCAGGATGATAAGGAACTCCCAGTGTCTGAGGACATACGAAAGAACTTTGCCAGTGACAATGTCACACCGGTCTGCTCGGAAGTGATGGAAGCCTTAAGCCGCGTTAATCATGGCGGTGTCCCATCCTATGGAGAAGATACCTTTTCTAAAACACTGAAGACCCGTTTTGCAGAGGTTTTTGAAGCAGAGGTTGAGGTTTTCCCCGTTGCGACGGGGACAGCGGCAAACTCTCTCGCCCTTTCAGCTATGGTGGCGCCACATGGTAGCATTCTATGTGATCAAAGCGCTCATATTAACTCTGACGAAGGCGGTGCGCCTGAGTTTTTCACTCACGGCGCCAAACTGGTCGGTATCCCCTCTGCGCAAGGACAAATGGATCCTGCGACACTGCCCAGCACTCTTGTTCAGAATGCAGAAAAGGGCATTCTCGCGCCACCATTCCAAGCCCTGTCCCTCACACAAGCCACAGAATGGGGCACAACCTATTCCTGTGATGCGCTCTCACAGCTCAGTTCCACAGCCCATGAGCATGGCCTCACCGTCCATCTTGATGGCGCACGTCTTGGCAACGCCATCGCTCATCTTGGATGTTCTCCCGCTGAAACCACGTGGAAAGCCGGTGTTGATGTGCTCTCCTTTGGAGGCACAAAAGCGGGAGCTATGGCTGCAGAAGCTGTGGTCTTTTTCCTCAATGACCGCACGCGCCCTCTGCTGAAGGCTATGCCGCACCTCCGCAAACGCTCGGGTCATACATGGTCTAAACATCGTTTCCTCAGTGCGCAATTACTCGCTCTCTTAGACAATGAGCTGTGGCTAACAAACGCTCACCACGCCAACATGATGAGCCAACGCCTTGTACAGGCCCTCAAACGGCATCCCGCGGCTCATCTTCCTTTTGCGACGGAAAGCAACGAAGTTTTTGCCGTTCTGCCTCACCCTCTCCTCCAAGAGCTGCATGATGAAGGCTATCACTTTTACCATTATCCCACACCGGAGGGGGTTCCCGGGCAGCTTGTCCGCTTTGTGACGAGTTTTTACACACGCCCTGATGATATAGATGCTCTGATTGACAGTCTTACTGCTTAATAGGGCTTGAGGAAAAACAAAAACGGCCCGCCTTCACGATGAAGAGACGGGCCGTTTTTTTAATATGTTCCTATGCCTATTATCTTATAGCGAAACACTTAACTGAGCGCCTAATACGGCAGCATCATGATAGACTGTCGTCGCACTTGGGCGTTGGATATATTGGAAGTCCGGCTGAAAAGCCATCGCACGCGCTACGTGGATGCTATAGAAAAATTCATACACATTTTCATGGCTCTGCACACCAGGCACCGCCCCCCAACGCGTCGGCTGGAATGGCTGACCCAGCGCAAGGGACGCTTCCTGTTGCCGCACCGCTGTTGAGCTAATATCAAAATGCTGCCACATAATCCCCATCGTATCGAGGGGACGGCCCCACAGCTTCCCACTATCGACAAGCCCAACCCAGGTATGGTCGTGCATAGCCACTGTTTGGCCATCTGTGTACATCGCACCGGCCATCAAAATAAGGCCATTCGTATCACCCGGCCCATGCCTCCAGAGCATTTGATCCATAATAAGCCATGCACTATTCATCCCTGCCTGATAGCGACGTGGCTGCCCAGAGGCCTGCCAAGACCCTCCGTAAATATCTTTGAAAAGATTAACCTGTTTTGAATTATCGTAGGAATAACCAATCTTATAATGCCCTACGAGATGATGCTTCCCAAAACTAGGAATCCAGCCAATTTCTACCGGAGTAGAAAATTTCCCCAGTCCATCCTGCGCCCATGACCACCCTGAGATCCCCCCAGTGTACGCATGCGGACTCACAGCAAAAAGCCCACCCATAATGTATGTTTCATTTGTTGGCATGACACGAACCACCGCCCCTAAATTGCCCGAAGGCCAGTCGCGGTTGCCATTCGTGTATTTATTAGGTGCAGGGTTCCCACAAATGGCCACATTCATAAAGTCACAAAAGAGAGGAGATGCCGCAAAAAATGACCCAACAGGCATCCAGCCCGCATTGATATTAAGCCGGTCGTGAAACCAGGAAGTTTCCGCGTACATCGCCACTAAATGCGCAATGACGTTCCCACGGGCGCCATAGATCTCTTGAGTAGCCGCATATGTATCCCCAAAGAGACCGGAGACATTCTGCCCATGCCCATTCACAACAATCGTATGTGTTTTTAGATGGTGAATGCCCGCAAGCTTACTCCAATCAACATGAAGCTCTAACCCAACTTGTCCCGTAATCGTCGAAGCGCGCTGCCGCCCCCCTGTAATATTACCCGCGAACTCCTCATTAACCGACACCATCAACTGCACGCCATGATAGGCAAGCCACGGCTGGGCGCCTCCCCAATTTCCAAAAAAGTGCTGCGATTTCAATGAAGGAGGCAGTTCAGAACGTTTATCAAGCACTTTGTCGGGAGTCGTTGCACTATGTACAGCACCCAGCGTATCCGCCAAAACAGGCGCTTGAAGCCGCTCACGCTCACGCTCTTGAGCTTCCGCCTTTAAGCGTGCTTGCTCCGCATCCGCTTTTCTTTGCTGGCTCATATAATAATCGAAGGAAGGCCAACGATGCCGTGGCGATACACGACGGCGCCAACCATTACGCCCGCGCAGTGCCCACGCCCCCTTATGCACCGAAACCCTTTTATGAGCCTTCGATACAGATTTGACCACTCGATGAGAGGATGATGCCGTTGTCGCCTTTCCCTCAACAGGGATCAAAAGCATCCCGACGGCTCCCCCCACAACTGTAAGAAAAGCGCAGTACCTTAATAGAGGGACAGTAATCCGAGGGAATAAGAGCGGCTCAATCATGAAGGGCAGGTCTTTCCTCCGTCTAAAAACGGTTCCAGATTAGCAGGACATACCTCTATTACCCTCGTATGCACCTCTCCAAAAGGAAGAAAGACAATTAATGCTATTT
Source organism: Saccharibacter sp. EH611 (assembly GCF_009834765.1). Lineage (GTDB taxonomy): Bacteria > Pseudomonadota > Alphaproteobacteria > Acetobacterales > Acetobacteraceae > Saccharibacter. Next base: position 235,614 of record NZ_WVHP01000001.1, read on the forward strand.
TTTATGAAAAAATATCTTTTCTCTCAAAAGAAAGGCCTGCTCTTACTCTCCCCGTAAAAGCAGGCCTAGATATTTTAAATAACCTGATAACCTATTGATAAATAAGTATTAATTATCTTCATCATCGCCATCATCTATGGCCCCGTCAGGAGAAACAGCCACGAAAAGTTGCTGCCCATCACGTAGGATGCGCAACAACGGCGGCTGCTGATGAGCTAAAGCATTTTGCACCAACGAAACCACAGCATGAGGGTTTGCCGTGGGCTGATTCCCGACCGCGACGATAATATCGCCTGGACGAATCCCTGCATGCTCAGCGGGACTACCCTGTGCGACATCAGCAACGACGGTACCCTTTACATTTTCATCCAACCCAAGCTCTTGCCGCGTACGAGGCGTAAGCAGAGCCAAAGAAATACCTAAACGCCCTGATGGTGCGGTATTGGGCGTATTCCGTCCATTATCCTGCCCATGCGTCGTGAGGTTCCCGACCTCAAACGTCAATGTCAGCGGCTTACTATCACGCAAGAGGCTTAGCTGCGCTTTACTTCCCGGCGCGATAGATACCACTTTTACAGACAAATCATGCGCATTACGCACAAGATGTCCATTAACGGCGGTAATCACATCTCCGCTCTTCACGCCTGCTTTTTCCGCAGGCCCCCCTTGCGCTACAGAAGCAATCAGCACCCCATGAGACGGTGAACCAGAGGTCGCATCCGTTAGGTTAAGTGCACGCGCCATCGTCTGCGTAATGTCCTGACCCTCTACGCCCAAATATCCGCGCACGACATGGCCATTACGGCGCAACTGATCCACAACAGACTGAACTGTGCTGGATGGGATCGCAAAACCAATACCGATCGACCCTCCACCATTAGGCGACATAATCATGGAGTTAACCCCCACAACTTTGCCATCCAGCGTAATCAACGGGCCACCGGAATTCCCCCGATTGATCGGCGCATCAACCTGAATAAAGTCATTATACGCACCAGAGTGTAAATCACGCCCTAATGCGGAAATAATACCCGACGTGACCGTTCCACCGAGGCCGTAAGGGTTTCCGACAGCAACAACCCACTGCCCTGGCTGCACTTCGTCTGAATTACCAAGCTCGACATAAGGCAGTTTTGTGGGGTTCTTAACGCGTAACAACGCAATGTCCGTCTTCGCATCATGCCCAACAATTTTGGCCGGCAACACAGTGCCATCATCCAGCTTGATAGTCACTTTTGTTGCACCGTTAATCACATGATTATTGGTGACAATATACCCATCATCAGAAATGATAAAACCAGAACCACGCGCTTCTACTGTTCTATTGGACGGCTCAGGCATCATCTGGAAGGGAAAAGGGAACGGAAACGGCATTCCCCCACCTCCCATTGATGGCGGCCCATCCCCATCACCCTGTACGTCACTTTCACGCACATGGGCTGTTACCGACACCACGGCAGGTTTTACTTGATGAACAATTTGTACAAAATCAGGAATACCCTGACCCGACATTTGTGGGTGAATTTGTGTGCTTTGCGCCAAAGCTGGCAGAGGTGCCACCCCTGCCCCAATGACAGGAAGAGCTGCTAGAAGCGCCAGAGAAAAGCGGGAAGGCGTGGTCATCACAACATCCTGAAAATGGAAAATAGAGAGTATTGTTAATATGGGATGTTGGGTATTTTCTGCAACTAACCCTTAGATGAAACATCTGTAATTGAAGGGATTGTTCTAGAGCGTCGCAGCTGAAAGAAATGTGTCAGTAACGCGCCCGCTTCACGCTCACACAGCCCACTAATGACTTCCTCAGGCTTGTGCAAACAATAATCACGCTGGAATAAACGCGGCCCATGATCCACAGCGCCCCCTTTGGGGTCATAGGCCCCATAAGCCAAACGCGCTACACGGAAATGACTTATAGCAGCCGCACACATCGGGCATGGCTCTAATGTGACAATAAGCGTGCACCCCACTAAACGCGCAGAACCCAGCACAGAAGCCGCACGTCGCATCGCCAATAATTCTGCATGAGCGGAACCATCATAATCGCCTTCCACCTGATTGCGCGCCACAGAAAGCACTCCCCCCTTCGGGGACAACACCACGGCACCAACAGGTACCTCTCCCGCAGAGGACGCTTCACGTGCAAGCGACAAAGCCTGTTGCATCGCTTGCGATAGCGAAACTTTCTTCCCCTCTTTCACAACTCTATCCAATCCGTCATAATCCACACTGTGCCTTCCCCTTCAAGGAACACCCTATGAGCAACGCAAGCCTGCTTCTTATCTTTGCCAATGTGACAGCCTTATGGACAATGGCGATTATTGTGCCCGGCATGGATTTTTTAATGGTGCTACGCACAGCGCTGATGCAAGGGCGCGTCGCTGCTCTTAAAGTCTCTTGTGGCATTACCATTGCAATCGGACTATGGGGGCTGGCAGGCTTTTTCGGTATTCACACTCTCTTTGAAGCGTCCCCTCTTCTCTACACGCTTTTAAAAATTTCTGGTGGCCTCTATCTCTGCTATTTGGGCGTGCAGCTCCTTCGCCAGGGCATGACAAAACATCCCGCCCCTTTGCATAACACTAATGACTCTCCTCAAACGAAGCAGCACTCGTTCCGCACTGGAATGCTCACCAACCTTGCCAATCCTAAAGCCCCTATTTTTACATCGTCCCTCTTTGCAACCTCGATCCCAGCTCATACACCTCTTTATGCAGGCCTTAGCTGTGTTGGGCTCATGATGGGCCTCAGCCTTCTATGGTTTAGCGGCGTTGCGCTCCTATTAAGCCAACGTCCAGTTGCAGCACAGTTTCAGCGCTTCCGTCATTGGATAGATCGCCTGAGTGGTGCAACACTCTTCATCTTAGGCGGACATTTTATAACGTCACGCTCTTCATAGAAGCACAGTATTTACACAAGCTGGATTGCAAACCGTAGTGCCCACGGGGTATGTCTGTGCATATGACCGATCCTTCAGCTTCTTCATCTGATACACAACGCGGCGAGCGCATCGCCAAGGCCCTAGCGCGTCGTGGCGTTGCCAGTCGCCGCGATGCTGAACGCATGATCGACGAGGGGCGTATTTCCCTTAATGGACATGCGGTCACCCATCCTGCGACCTTTGTACAGAACCACGATATTCTCATTGTCGATGGGAAACCCGTGGATCCCCCTCAGCATACGCGTCTTTGGCGCTATCACAAACCTTCTGGACTGGTCACAACCCACCATGACCCAGAAGAACGTCCTACAGTTTTTAACTCACTGCCTAAGGCGATGCCTCGGGTCATCAGTGTCGGGCGGTTGGATCTAAATTCAGAAGGGCTGCTCCTTCTCACAAATGACGGCGCACTTGCGCGGGAATTAGAACTTCCATCACGTCAGTGGGTTCGTCGTTATCGCGTGCGTGTCTTTGGGCTTGTGGACGAAAAACGCCTGGCCCAGCTTGCAAAAGGCTCCACCTTTGATGGGGTGCGCTATGGGCCTATTGACGCAACGCTTGATTCCACCAAAGGCGATAATTCTTGGCTTACCGTAAGCCTAAGAGAAGGGAAAAACCGTGAGATTCGACGCGTGATGATGGGGCTTAACCTCCATGTAAGCCGTCTTATTCGCCTCTCTTACGGGCCGTTTATCCTTGGCTCCCTAAAGGCGCGCGAACTTGAGGAAGTGCCAAGCCGAGTACTGGCAGACCAAATCCCGAGCTTTTCTGACAAAATGACCAAGGCGAAACGTCGCTAATCTATGCGTATTATTGCCGGAGCCCAGCGCGGCCGCACTCTTCTCGCTCCCAAGGGAGCCACAACACGCCCAACCTCTCAACGAATGCGGCAAGCTGTGTTTGATATGCTAATGCACGCCCCGTGGTATGGACGTGAACAGCTTGAACAAGCCATTGTACTAGACGCTTTTGCTGGCACAGGAGCGCTCGGGCTTGAAGCACTCTCACGCGGTGCACGCTTTGCAACTTTCATGGAAAGCAGCCGCACAGGCGTTAATACGCTTCGTGATAACTTGCTCTCCTGCAAGCTCAGTGAACGTGCGCGCCTACGCGCGTGCGATGTCACGCATCCACCAAAAGCTCCCAAAGCGCATACGCTCATTTTCCTAGACCCGCCCTACCATAAAGGCTTGGTCGAGAAGGGGCTACGCGCGCTCAGCCGTGCTGGCTGGGTTGCCGAAGGGGCGCTCATTGTTGCTGAAACCGAGCAAGCCCCTCAATCAGAAGATGACGAGCCTTTTGAAGCCTTCCACGCGCATCTTTACCCCGGGAACAGCGCGCCACCACCCGTCCCACTCGCGCAACGATCTTTTGGAGTTGGACGCATCACAATATGGCAACATACGCCCCATATTTCCTGATGAACGAAACCATCCTCTATCCCTTTTTCTTTACGATTTAATGGTATAGCGCCCAACACCGTTAGAAGATCAAATACCGTCGTTTCAGAATCAGCGCATATACGCTAATCTCTGCCCCTCCAGCGATGCTTAAGGATGTCCCGGGTGGTCTCTAAGACTCAACTAACGCAGAAACTCAAAGCGCTTCTTCCATCGTCACGGCGCCCGTCAACGCATACGGTTCATCAGTCCGACGCCTATGATACCGACGCGTCCGACTGGCACGATTCACCTCTATCACGCTTACTCTCTGCACGCTTGATGGAGCTCCTCGGGCTAGCTCTCTTACTCTTAGCGGTCGGCATCGCTGTTTCATTGCTGAGCTTTAATCCGCACGATCCTTCTTTTAATACCGCAACCGGAACACAACCCACTAATATTCTCGGCCGCACCGGTGCAACAATTGCTGATGCCCTCATTCAGTGGCTCGGCCTCAGCAGCATGCTCCCTGTGTTGGTTCTGTGTGCTTGGGCCTGGCGTCTCGTGCGTCATCACGCGCTGGGAGCCCCTCTCGTCCGTTTGCTTTCAGCGCTTTTTCTCTTCCCAATTGGCGCACTTTTTATCGGCACCTGCCAGCTTACACTTCCTGGGCTAAATATTGCTTGGCCGGCTGAAAGCGGCCTCGGTGGTCAAGTCGGACTTTCCCTCGCGCGGCGTTTGCTCAATGCCGCCACAGGTGAGATGGGCTCTATGGGCGGTATTACCTCGCTCCTTCTCGTACTTATCCTCATGACCATTCTCGTTCCATTAGCCATGGGACTGCATACACATGAATGGCGGTTAGTCGGTCGTGGTCTTTTAGCTGTTGTGCGTTTTCCAGCACGGCTCCTACGCACCAAACAAATACAAGACGTCACCGGCAGCCCCAACGAACCACAATTATATAACCCGCAATCTGGCGCACCGATGCATCGTCCAACGATGACGATGGCCGGAGCGGCTCTTCCCTCTGGCTTCCTTCGCCGCAACATGGCCCGTCAAGACCCACGGATCGCCTCCACAACCGGGAGCACCTCTCCACAGACGCCTCCATCTTCCCAACCCTGGATGCAGCCACCACAACAGCCCTCACCGTGGCACCAAGGCGAGGAAAAGCCGCAACAAGCCACCCCTGCAGAACCGACTGCGGAGGAAGAGGAAAACAAACCAAGCAATCCTTACGGCGTGATGCTGGCCCATATTCAACGCGATAGTGAACGACCTGCCCCCAAACCCACCACGTCTTCCATACTTGACGACGATGATGATTTTGACGAGCCTGAAGAAACACCTCCAACCGTTGCGCCCTCCTCCGCAGCTCACCCCACAGAAGGAGCAGCTGACTTCCTTAAACGCTTCCTCAGCCGCGCTAAAGAAAGTGACGAAACACCTGCGCCGTCAGCTCCCTTTCCTTCTGCTCAACCTTCACAGGCAGCCCCCCAGCCTGCACCCGCAGCGCCAAGTCATGCTCTTAGTGGGAAAGGACTTGAGGCCGCTCCTTTCCCTGCCGCTTCGTCCGGCTGGTTACCTCCATCTTTAAACTTGCTGAACCCGCCTCCTGATAGCGACCTAATCGGCCCGTCAGAGGAAAGTCTGCAGGCTAATGCTCAGCTTTTAGAAAATGTACTCCATGATTATGGTGTGCAGGGCACAATCAATGAATACCGCGCCGGCCCTGTCGTTACACTTTATGAGCTTGAACCCGCCCCTGGTGTGCGCTCTTCACGCGTGATTGGCCTTGCTGACGATATTGCACGAACCCTCGCTGTTCTAAGCGTGCGCATTGCTACGGTCTCCGGGCGGAACGCCATTGGGATTGAGGTTCCCAATGAAACGCGTGAAACCGTCTATTTCCCCGATCTTCTTCATGCTGATGGGTGGAAAGCAAGCAAAGCTAAACTTCCTCTTGCGCTGGGGAAAAACATCGCTGGGGAACCGATTTACGCAGACCTTGCCAAGATGCCTCATCTGCTTGTTGCCGGGACGACTGGGTCAGGTAAATCGGTTGGGATCAACGCCATGATCCTCTCCTTGCTTTATCGTTTAAGCCCGGAAGATTGCCGCCTTATCCTGATTGACCCGAAAATTCTTGAACTATCAGTTTATGACGGCATCCCCCACCTCATGACCCCCGTCGTGACAGAACCTCCCAAGGCTGTCAGCGCTCTAAAATGGGCCGTGCAGGAGATGGATCGTCGCTATCGACTGATGGCAGACCATCAAGTACGTAATATCAGCAGCTATAATGACCGCATCCGTCGCCTCAAAGCGTCTGGAGAAACCCCTACACGTCGCGTGCAGACAGGATTCGACCCTGAGACAGGGCGCCCTGTATTTGATGAACATCGTCTGCCAATTGAACATCTACCTTATATCGTCGTCGTTATTGACGAAATGGCGGATCTGATGATGGTCGCCGGGAAAGAAATTGAAGCATCCGTTCTCCGCTTGGCTCAAAAAGCGCGCGCCGCTGGCGTTCACGTCATTATGGCCACGCAGCGCCCATCAGTGGACGTTATTACTGGGACGATTAAGGCCAACTTCCCAACCCGCATCTCCTTCCAAGTCACCAATAAATATGACAGCCGCACGATTTTGGGCGAACAAGGCGGTGAACAGCTTTTAGGGCGTGGGGATATGCTCTTCATGCAAGGAGGCGCGCGCATCACGCGTGTCCATGGGCCATTCATCAGCGATGAAGAGGTTGAAGCCGTTGTGGCTGACCTACGCACAAAGGGCGAACCCGTTTATAACGCAGACGTCACCGCTGATGAACCAGAAGAGCCCGCCCCTAGCCGTGGCAATGGCCGCGGTGACGGCGACAGTAATAATGAGATGTATAATAAAGCGGTTGATCTGGTTGTGCGTGAACAACGTGCGTCCACCAGCTTCGTGCAGCGTCACCTCTCCATCGGGTATAATCGTGCGGCCAATATCATTGACCAAATGGAAAGCGAAGGCATCATCAGCTCGGCTAACCATGTTGGGCGCCGCAATGTCTTGATGGATCGCTCGGCTCTCCGTGAAGATGATGACGAGGATGAGGACTAATGGCGCCCCCTCCCCTCTTTAAACTAGGGCAAGAACTTCCTGTTCTTTTCGAAAATCCTCATTTCCTCGTGGTGAATAAGCCCGCAGGTCTTGCCGTCCATCCCGGCCCCCAAACAATCGATTCCGTTGAAACACGGCTCACACCGCAAAAACGCGGTGGGCCATGGCTTGTCCATCGCTTAGACCGCGACACATCCGGGTGCTTGCTGATCGCACGACGCAAAACAGCCTTGATAGACGCCCAAAGCGCCTTTGCCTCTCGCCAAACACAGAAACTCTATTGGGCTATTGTTGAGGGCAAACCCAACGGCACAGAGGGACACATCACAATGCCCGTGCATCGTGTCACGCACCACGGGCGCTGGCATATGGAAGTGACCACTCCAGCGGCTAAAGGCGCACAGAACGCTGAGACACACTGGCGCCTCCTTGGCCATCATGACGGGAAAAGCTGGCTAGAGCTGCGCCTTTTAACAGGGCGAACCCATCAAGCCCGCCTCCATTGTCAAGCTCTGGGCACTCCTATTGTCAGCGATACGCTTTATGGAACGAAACCATCCCAAGGCCCCATGCAACTTCTCGCTCGCTCATTACGCCTTGAGCTTTCTAACACGCATATCGCAGCAGAAGCTCCACCTACCGCCTCTATGCAATATTTTATTTCAAGCATGTAAATATTTTCAAGAACCTAGCAGGTTCCCGATCACTCTGTTTCCGCACTTTTGTGCAGCTTTGGCTTCTTTATGATGTCACATATGCCGTTCTGCTAAGGCAGAGCGTACTCATCCCTTTATATAGGGAAGGCAATTTTCAAAGCCTAGCAAAGTATAATATATTTTCTTAACCATATCAAAAATTAATATTTCATCTGCTCTCCGATATTTTTATAAAAAGTAAAAAACGACATTATGAAAATATTTATTATCTATAATTATCATATGAGCTTTCACCCTGCATGAAGGATTAGTAAATAATGCTTAAAAAAACACTTGCTTCCACCGCTCTGCTTGTTGCTCTCTCCGGCTGTGCCGGCGGCCTTACACCTGTAAGTACTGGTCTTATCACCAATGTAAAAGGCCCTATCAGTGCAACATCGCAACCAACAGGCCTTAAAAATGGCCATGCCTGCAGCACAAGCGTGCTCGGACTGATCAACAAGGGCGACGCGTCTATTGCTACAGCAAAACGCTCAGCAGACATTAATACTGTTTCGTCTGTTGATTATAGCACCAATGGATTTTACCCCTTCTTTGGGAAGACATGCGTTCACGTAAACGGACGCTAAGAAAGAGTACCACCCGAAAGAATATTCTTTCGGGTGGAATTACTTTAATTAAATATAAAATTTATTATAGAAAATAATTGCCGTCTTTATTCATTAATGCTTCTGCAAACTTTTCTCTGCTTGATAAGCATCACAGTCCTTCTTTGAAATACGCAAGTTTAGAAGAACTTTTGAGGTCGCTTCCTTCCGATAGTTCACAACAACCGTAACGCCCTTATTTAAAAGAATATAACTCGTTTTACGTTCACAGGTGCTTTTTAGGAAAGCATGCTGTGCTGCACTTTTTAAGTTCGGATCAAGCGCATCTTTGTTCAAAGCTTTTTTATTAATCTCAACATCATAGATAAGGTCAGAGCCAGCCCCCTCCAAATGTGTGACGGATAAAGCGTCCCCTATAGGAAGTGGCAATATCCCACTATGGTTTGTCATATCCGCGACTTTTTGCACAACCTGAGGGGCTGTGTCTGTATTCTGAGCATGAGAGGCCGTTGCCCAACTGAGACCAAGAACACACGAAAAGAAGAGACCTTTATATGCCATGACACACTCCTAACGTAGTCATCATTTAAAATCCCACCAACTATGCTCATAGGGGAAAAGCACTGACGTTCCGTCAGTCTAACGCGTTGGATCCATCAACATGCGCGTCACCGCCTTCTTAAAGGGTGAGAGACGCTCTGCGAGTGCCAATCCCGCCCGGCGTGCCATGAGGAACGGTTTCTCATCACGCGTATAGGCCACCGCAATCGCATTCGTTGCCGCGAAGAGAGGAAATGTATCGCGACGATGACGTTGCGCAAAACGGAATAATGCCCGTGAATCACCCGGATCACCTGTGCCGGCCTGTATCTCACGCACAAGGGTTTCTTGCCCCTTAAGGCCTAAGTTAAAACCATGAGCGGTAATCGGATGCATCCCAACCGCAGCGTCCCCAATTAGAGCTAACCGTTGCGCTTGGAAACGATGGGCATATACAGCCTTTAACGGATAGGTAATGCGCTCACTCACGATACGAAGCATCCCAAGCCTTTCCCTTGTGCGCTCGGTAATCTCCGTATTAAAAACATCATCAGGAGCCGCTCTCAGGCGAGCGATGTCATCAGGTGGTAAGGTCAGAACAAGAGATGACACATCCCCTATGCCACCATCAGGTGCAACGGGAAGCAGCGCGATAGTCTGATTCTCATCAAACCATTGCAGTGCCGTCTGCTCGTGAGATGGCAAATGACGCATCCGGCAAACGAGAATATCACGACCGAAATCATGCACGATCGCTCCAATGCCCGCCATGTCACGCACACGTGAGAACCGCCCATCAGCCCCAACCAGCAGACGACCGGTCAACATCTGCCCATCATCCAGACGCACCGTCACATCACGGCGCGTTGCACGGTAAGACGTCACAGAATGATCGCAGCAGAGCGTGATCCCTACCGTCTGGGCAACAGCTTGGTAAAGAGCCCGCCGAATAAGATGGTTGGCGACCAAATAACCAAGCGCTTCCCCCGCCTCTTGCGCTTCTTCAGGTGGCTGAAAAAGCAAAGGAGGGCCGTTATCTGTACCGCTTTCAATCCGTGCAGTCTCCAGTGGGCTAACAGCATGAGAGTCAATAAACTCCCATGCTCCGTAATCTTTAAGCCATTGGATTGTATGGTGCGTCAGGGCAATTTCACGCCCATCAAAAGAGGGATCAGCCAGCACTCTCTCAGGTGCACGTTCCACCACACACACCGACCAGCCCTCGTAAGCAAAGGAGAGCGCACTTGCGAGACCAGCCGGGCCACCTCCTGCAATAATGACATCATAGGATCCATCAGCAGTCTGTGATTTTGTGGTCATCAGCTCTCTCTCTCATCCACTGGGAACGACACGTCTCCCAGACCGTTCCAATCTACCATGTAATGAGCCACATCAGGGCGGCGTTTTACACGTTCAGGCTCTTGTGGTGTTCCCACAAACAAAAAACCTGCAAGGCCATCCACACCAAGGCGAGTCAGCAATGTGCGGTCGTCACAATAGACCCCACTCACCCAAACACCACCAAACCCTTCAAGATGCAAGCCATTGAGCACGTTCATCGCCCCAGCCGCACTGGCCATTACCTGCTCTTGAAGGGGAATTTTGCCATCAGGACGTAAAGCCATCCCTAGCCCGATCACCATTGGCATCGTAGAAAAACGGTGCACCATCTTTTCTTTTTTCTTCTCTGGCGTCTCTGGGGCTTGGCGTTCCAGTGCTGCCACCACCTCATGCGCCAAAGCGGCACGAGCGTCTCCCTGCACGACGATATAGCGCCAAGGCCGCAACTTCCCATGGTCTGGCGCCCTTACTCCCGCTGAAAGAATACGCTCAAGCTGCTCTCCTTGCGGGGCAGGAGTGAGAAGGTCATCGGTTGATGAGCGGCTTAACAGCGCTTGAAAAGCCGTTTTTGAGTGGGGCACTGACGATGTCATAAGCTTTCCTTATCCATCAAAAAGAGACAAACACTTAATGTCGTTTCTCTTCTTTTTAGAAGCAACCTTTGGAAAAGACCCAAGCCTTGGTATAGCAAGGCTATTATGAATACGCACACATCACGCAGCGCTCGCCTGACTCGCCGCACCGGCGAAACCGATATTTCCGTCTCCCTCTGTCTTGATGGACAGGGGAAAGGTACGATTGCAACCGGGGTTGGTTTTTTTGACCATATGCTCAACGCCCTAGCCCGTCATGGCGGCCTAGACCTTGACGTTCACGCGAAGGGCGACCTCCATATCGACGATCATCACACGATTGAAGATATCGGGATCGCTCTCGGGGATGCTTTCCGTCAAGCCATTGGTGATAAGCGCGGAATTGAACGGTTCGGCTATGCCCTTGTTCCTCTTGATGAAGCTTTATGCGAGTCGGTTGTGGATGTTTCAGGCCGTCCCTTCTTAGCATGGGATGTCACCTTCCCGCGCGAAATGATCGGCACAATGGCAACCGAAATGGTGGAAGAATTCTTTCGTGCTTTTGCTATGGCTGCCCATCTCACCGTACACGTCACCTGCAAGAGTGGGAAAAACGCCCATCATATCGCTGAAAGTGCGTTTAAGTCTTTCGCACGCGCGTTACGAATGGCCATTGCGCCTGATCCACGCAGCGAAGGCACGATTCCGTCCACTAAAGGTGTTCTATAACCCCCCGGTCTTGGAGTTTTTCTCATGATGCGCGTTGTCGTCATTGATTATAATGGAGGGAATCTTGCCTCCGCCGCTCAAGCGACACGTCGTGCTGCTGCACGCCGGGGGATTGAGGCTGAGGTGGTTATCTCCCGCCAAGAAAGCGTTATCGAGCATGCTGACCGCCTCATTCTACCCGGCCAAGGCGCCTTTGCCGACTGCGCTCGTGGGCTTGAAGAAGACAACCTTCGCCCACTGATCGAACGCGCAACGGAGAGCGGAATCCCTTTTATGGGAATCTGTGTCGGTATGCAGCTGATGAGCCAATATGGGCTTGAACATGGGCGCACTGAAGGGCTTGGCTGGATATCCGGCCATGTCAGCCGCATGGTCGAAGCCGAAAAAGCAGGAATGCGCCTGCCTCATATGGGATGGAACACTCTAGACTTCACACCCGGCGCTCACCCCCTAACAGAAGGGCTTTCCCCCGGTGAGCATGGCTATTTTGTCCACTCCTATGCCCTTCATGGGGCCGACAACGCTGATATCATCGCTTCCACACAATATGGGGAGACTGTTCCAGCAATCGTCGCCCGCGGGTCACGCTGTGGCACACAGTTCCACGTTGAAAAAAGCCAAGAGGTTGGTCTCACTATTCTCGGCAACTTCCTACAATGGACGCCCCAATCGTGACAGAGATGGCGTTCAATCCCTCTCAAAAGCTGTCAATGACATCTCCTTCCTCTGAGGGTATCAGGATAGACCGCGCCACCTCTCCCCTTAACCAGGAAGATATGGACGCTCTGATTGAAGCCACAACGGCTGCCATTATCGATGGTGGCACGTTCGGTTGGCTTTACCCGCCCGGCCCTCAGGACATGCAGCGCTTTTTTGAAGGGCTTCTCCTCGTTCCAGAACGTGAGCTCTTTTTGGTGCGTGACCATGAAGGGGTAATTTGCGGTGCCGGCCTGCTCGCTCATCCGACCTCACGTTCTGAGCTCTACAGCCCTAAAGCCTGCCTGTCGTCGCTCTTCATCGCCCCTTATGCACGCCGCCGTGGTTATGGTTTGGCTCTCATCACGACGATGGTCAAACGAGCACAGCGCCGTGGCTCTAAGGTGGTTAATTGCGAAGTTCGAGAAGATCAGCATGCAGCCATCCAACTGATAGCCAAGCTCGGTTTTACCCATTGGGGGACGCATCCCTATTACACACGTATCGAAGGACAAACAGTGCGCGGTCTTTTCTTTTCCAAACTCGTTGTGCCCGAACAAGAAGTCGCTCAATGGCAGCCCGCTGATATGCCTGCTGCTTCAGCAGCATCACATGATGAACCCGCAGCGTCCCCAGCCCCTTCAGGGTTGACGCTTTACCCGGCCATTGACCTCAAGGGCGGTGCCTGTGTCCGCCTACGACAGGGAGAAATGGATGACGCCACTCATTACTCCGACAATCCCCCCGCTCAAGCACAGCTTTTTGCTGATGCAGGATGCACTCATCTCCATGTCGTGGATCTCGACGGAGCCTTTGCCGGCCATTCCGCCAATGCCGATGCAGTAGAAAAAATCGTCGCGAACACAGCCTTGCCTGTGCAGCTAGGCGGTGGCCTGCGTGACATGCGTACCATCGAACGATGGCTGCAAGCCGGTGTCAGCCGTGTTATCCTCGGCTCTGCGGCGGTGAAAGACCCAGACCTCGTGCGGCAGGCTGCCCGCGCTTGGCCGGGGCGTGTCGTGGCTGGGATTGATGCGCGCCAAGGACGTGTCGCCACAGAAGGCTGGGCGGAAGTCTCCGAACTAACAGCCACTGATTTGGCAAAACGTATGGAAGATGCCGGGGTCGCTCGCATTATCTTTACCGAAATTAGCCGTGACGGCATGTTAGAAGGGCTCGACCTTGAGCAGACAGCTGAGCTGGCCCGCAGCGTCTCTATACCTGTTATCGCTAGCGGTGGTGTGGGTAATCTTGACCACCTTAAAGCTCTCCGTAATGTCGCTCAGGATGTACCAGGGATTGAGGGTGTTATTGTAGGCCGAGCCCTCTATGATGGACGGATCTCTCTTCCCGACGCCCTTAAGGTGCTGGAGGCTCCATGCTAAAACTCCGCGTTATCCCCTGCTTAGATGTCGCCGATGGCCGCGTCGTAAAGGGTGTTAATTTCGTTTCTCTGCGTGATGCAGGAGACCCCGTTGAGCAAGCCAAACTATACGATAAGGCGGGCGCTGATGAGCTCACCTTCCTCGACATCACGGCAAGCTCTGATAATCGCGATACGATCTTAGACGTTGTGAAACGCACCGCAGCGGAGGTTTCTCTCCCCCTCACCGTTGGTGGGGGCGTGCGTCGGTGTGAGGATGTCCGCCGCCTCCTACTGAGTGGAGCCGATAAATGCGCCATCAACTCAGCGGCTATCCGCACACCTGAGCTGATTAATGAAGCCTCAGAGCGTTTTGGAAGCCAATGCATTGTAGTGGCCATTGATGCACGCTCTAATGGCAAAGGCGGTTGGGAAGTTTACGCCAAAGGCGGGCGCGAGCCGACCGGCATAGACGCCGTTGCTTGGGCAGAAGACATGGCTAAGCGCGGCGCTGGAGAGATTTTGCTCACCAGTATGGATCGCGATGGAACGCGCTCTGGCTTTGATCTAGAACTCCTGAAAACTGTCTGTAGCCGCGTTTCTGTCCCTGTCATTGCCTCAGGCGGTGTTGGAGAATACGCACATTTTATCGAAGGAGCACAAGCAGGAGCCAGTGGGTTACTCGCCGCCAGTGTTTTCCATTTCGGGCAATTCCAGATCCATGATGTCAAAGCAGCCCTGCACAACGCAGGCTTGCCTGTGCGTCTCGGACGATAATATAAAGTGAGAATGTGATGAGCAAAGATCTTCAAGCCCGCTACGTGCTCGAACGTTTGTTCGATACCGTTGTTTCGCGTAAAGACGCTTCCCCCTCTTTAAGTCATTCAGCACGACTGATGGCACGAGGTCGGAACAAGATTGCGCAAAAATTCGGTGAAGAAGCCGTTGAATGTGTCATTGAGGCTGTCAACGGAGACCGCGATGCCCTCATTAGTGAAAGTGCCGATGTGCTCTATCATCTCGTCGTGATGTGGGTTGATGCTGGGGTGAAGCCTAGCGATGTCTGGGCAGAGCTTGAGCGCCGTGAAGGCACAAGCGGCATTGAAGAAAAAGCATCACGCCCTAAAAATACGCCCTGAGGGGAGAGTTCTCATGAGCAACGCACAGTACGATCCTAATAACGTCTTCGCCCGCATTCTGCGCGGTGAAATCCCCGCTGAACGTGTCTGCGATAGCAAGTATTCTTTCGCTTTTTACGATATTTCACCAGCAGCACCAGTACATATCCTCGTCGTCCCTCGCGGTGCTTACACGGACTTCCACGACTTCACCTCTCGGGCATCCAACGACGAGATCCTTGATTTCTGGAAGCTCGTAGATAAAATTTCTGCTGAGCATTCACTCATTCATCATGGCTTCCGCATTATCAGCAATATTGGGCCTGACAGCGGTCAAGAAGTCCCACATTTTCATATCCATATGCTGGGTGGGAAAGCTCTTGGCCCGCTTTTAAGCCCTTCAAACACCTAAAATATGACCGGAGTGCCTGTTTTGCTCTTGCACTCCGGCGCCAACTCCCCTAAAAGACGCTCACGCCTTTAGTCCCGTTCGTCTAGAGGCCTAGGACACCGCCCTCTCACGGCGGCAACACGGGTTCGAATCCCGTACGGGACACCAGCGCAAAGCTGTCATTTTTTGGCTATTCATATAAAAGTACGACGATATAAGACCATTACAAAACCACGTTTTGGGCTTGTCTGTCGCTGGCGAGCATCGAGCCCCATATCATGATTATCGTGAATGTGCCATTTCAGCAACTTCCAATCTGTTCCTATTATAGCAATATGCTACCGTCTCCGTACGACCACACATAGAATAGAACTCATATTAAAAGTAAAAATACCATATATACTTATCCTGATTTCATATTCTGTGAAAACCCCTTCCTCAAGAAAATCTTTGTCACGACTCAATGGTTCGATTAAAATAGAACAATAACTTTATAAGAAAGGATGAGAACAGTGACACTGCTTCATACCCTACAGAAACGCTACACAACTAAGGCCTATGACAATGACCGTCGTATTCCTGATGAAACGATTGCCCAGCTTCTAGAAGCCTTGCGTTTAAGCCCATCTTCGGTCAATGCACAGCCTTGGCATTTTATCGTTGCTGATGATAATGCCGGGAAAGAACGGCTCGCGAAAGCGACCCCTGAGCAGAGCCCATTAGCTTATAATCGCCCTAAAATTACCGGTTCCTCCCATGCCGTGCTTCTCTGCGCACGCCAAGAATTGTCCGATACATATCTGACAACACTTCTTGAAAAAGAGAAAGAAGACGGTCGTTTTGCGACAGAGGAAGCCTTTACAACGTGGAAAGAAGCACTGACGCATTATGTTGGCCTACATCGCCAAGCCGGAGATGTGGAGCATTGGAACCAAAAGCAAGTGTATCTCGCCCAAGGGTTTTTATTGCTCGCCGCAGCATCAATGGGCATTGATGCAACCCCAATCGAAGGGTTTGATCCCACCATTATGTCGGAGGAATTCGACCTCACACGACAAAAGCTTACCCCCTTGGTCGTGGTCACACTAGGCTATCATTCAGACGATGATTCCAACGCCAAACGCCCCAAATCTCGTCTGGCATATGAAACAGTCTTCTCCAAAGCATAAACCTTCACAAAAGCCCCTTATCCATGATCCGCACAGGCGCTTTCTTGCCATCAAGGAAAAACGTTCTGTACGGATCATGAGCGAAGCCTATCTTACTTTCTTAAAAAACGCTGCCAAATGTGCAATCGCCGAAACCGAAGCGTCGCCATAAAGAACCTCTCAAACAAGTAACAACAAAGAGAAGCCTTACTGCTCTCGCTAAATTGGTCGATCCCTACACACAGGTGTCACATAACGGGCAGTACTCTAGACCAGCCTCTCTTCTCTGCCTACCTGAGCTCATACACAGAACGGTTGAGAGCATAATACCTTATATTTAGTTGCCACCATGAGCTTCTACTACCGTTATCAGTGTACCTAGCCCGGAGAGCCGTCACCTCCCGTAATGCCCCAAACTTGGCCAGTAACATAACTGCTTTCTTGCGATGCAAGCGTTACATACATGGGCGCGATCTCAACAGGTTGACCGGGACGATGATACGCTGTTTCAGAGCCAAAATGCTCCACCACAGACTGCGGCTGTGCCCCACACACTTGCAAGGGTGTCCAAAATGGGCCGGGAGCTACCGCGTTCACACGGATACCACGTGGTAAAAGCTGTCGGGCGAGACTATGCGTCATGTTGGCGATCCCCGCCTTCGTCATAGCGTAGTCAACAAGAATAGGGTTAGGCGCGTAAGCATTGCGTGATGCTGTATTAATAATCGTAGCCCCTTTAGGAAGATGAGGCACAGCCGCTTTCACCAACCAGAACAACGCATAGATGTTTGTCTTAAGCGTCCAGTCGAACTCTTCGGTTGTGAGCTCTAAAATATCCTCACAATAATGCTGGCGTCCGGCATTATTGACGAGAATATCAAGGCCTCCCAGCTGCTTTACAGCATTATGAACCAATGTTTGACAGAATGTTTCTTCACGTAAATCTCCTGGTATCAGCGCAACCTGACGCCCTGCCTTGCGCATAAGAGCCGCAACTTCTTGAGCGTCACTTTCTTCTTTCGGCAAATAATTAATGGCGATATCAGCACCTTCTCGCGCATAAGCAATCGCAACAGCACGTCCAATACCGGAATCACCCCCTGTAATAAGCGCCTTTCGTCCAGAAAGACGCCCTGCCCCCTTATAGCTCTTCTCTCCACAATCAGGACGAGGGGTCATAGAACTCTGCAGTCCCGGCCAAGATTGTAGTGGCTGATGAAAAGGTGGCGAAGGATAATGATGAACAGGGTCTTGCAGGGGAGCCGCCTCTGCTGAGGTCGTGCTCACCGCTTTCTTGGCAGCCTGTGCCGACGACAAGGCTGATAAGGATCCTAACGCAGTCATTCCCGAAAGGAGCGCTCGCCTACCAACAGGCGAAGCCCCTTCTCGTGTCGTCATCTGGGAAGAAGAGGTCACATCATGGATGTCATCGCGACGTGTATTAGTCATGGAGCGTTTTCCTTATATCCATCTCCACGATCCCATTTCCCCATTAGGAGAACGGAATCGCCAGACTATTCTCCGCTACCCTGACATGCTCTCAAACGTCTCTTCAACCAAACAACGCTTAAACCAGCAATGCTGCGGCCTTAGAAGGCCGCAGAAACACTCGCTTGCGCCCCACTATCAACAGAGTGGTTCCCATATTGACCAATATAGGACAGATCAACATTGATACGATCAGTCAGCTTCGCGATCCCTACAATGTTTCTGTATCTTTTTTCGTCCTAGTTATCCTGTGATGGCTGTGGATGACCATGCCATCAAGAAAAACCATGTCGCACCGTTCTGGTTCCACCAAAAGCTGACCGTCGAAGCTTAATATGCCTTAGCCATTCCACAGCACACTACATCAAGAACTAACAGCCTCTAGAACAGAACTACCCCCTGCATTAAGGACTGTGAGCATTTTGCTTATTCTTCCAAACGGAAGCCACAAAACTACCACCAATGAGAACCAATCCAATACTACCTGTTAACCACTCAGGAATATCATGAAAAATAGACACAAGCATCAAAATCGCGAGAATTAAAATCGTATAAAAAGCACCATGCTCTACATAAGAAAATTCCGCCAACGTGTCCGATCGCAGCATTGCCAATGTCATACAACGCACCACCATCGCCCCAACACCTAGGCCTGCTGCGATAATAACGGGATCATTTGTGATCGCAAACGCAGAAATAACCGAATCAAAGCTAAAAGAACCATCAATAAATTCGAGATAGCAAAAGGTCAGAAAACCACCACGCATCGCTGTATTCGTACTCTGAGCATCCCCAATGAGCCAGCTGAGAACCTCCTTAATGAGGACATAACTCACGATACCGATCCCACCCCACAGCAAAAGATCACAACGTTGCCGAAGATCAGCCACCGCGAAGGACGTGACCAACAACGCCAAAAGCGTCACCCCTGCTGAAAAACCACTAACGCCCCCTAAACGAGCCGCTTTCGCCTCAACCCATGTCAGCCAATGCTCTTCTTTGTCTTCATCAATGAAATAAGACAACGCAATCATCAGCAAGAATGTACCACCAAAGGCTGAAATATTATTTTTCGCGCTTGTCATAATCTCAGCGTAATGGTGAGGCTCCTTAAACGCTAAGGTAATCGCCTCCCAAGGTGTGATCGCCGCAATAGCGGATACAATCACAGCAGGGAAAAGGAAACGCATTCCAAGAACGGCAACAGGCATTCCAAATGTCAGATAGCGCTTCTGCCATTTCTCCGTCATGGTCTTAAGAATACGGGCATCAACAATGGCATTATCCATTGATTCTGCTGTTTCCATGAGCGCTAGAATGATGACAGATTCCGCTCCAAGCAGTGCTCCTGCCACGCTCGGTTGAGTAATATAGCCAAACGCCACACCAATGAGTAATGCCACCACAGACACGATGATGGCAGGATAGAAATGCCTCATAGCTTCCCTTTTCTAATCAACAGTATAATGCCCGTTCCACGCCTATACTCCCTCTTACACAATCATAACAGGACGGCAGCGTTTCTAGCTCCAATAGGACAAGAAATGCCCTAGACCACTACGGCTACCACTACCAATCGCTTGGAACTCCCATGTCGCTGGCCCAGTGCGAATAAATGCCCCAACTTGGACAGCCGTATCAGTCGGGAAATCATGCTCCAGCTCATAGCGCGCAATCATACGATCATCTGTCAGATCCGTAATTTCCAAGACGGCTTCTAGGGCGTTCCAATTCTGGTTCCGTTCCATCCCTTCATAGATCGTGCCAAGTATGGACACTTCCATCACCCCCTCAGGCATTCCTTCAAAGTTGATATCAACTTGCTCACCATCTACGCCATTAAAGTCACCCCCTGTGCGGTTGTCGCCCCAGTGAACAATTTCTTGCCCCGGTGTCGCCTTAACCGCTGTGCCATCATCAAGCGTTGTTTGGGGGGAGTTATAATACAGAACCCAGGCCGGGTCAGATGCATAAATCTTACGTTGAGCATCCTTCTGACCTTGTGCAATGGCTGCGGAATCACTTTCAGCAGCGGCCCGGCTTCCTAACACAACCACCGTCAAGTCTGCATCTGCTTCGGATATACCTTGTTTAACCTTCTTCCATTTCAGCGCAACACGAACCTTTTTAAGTCCTGGACGTGCCTTTTCGAGGTCAAATGTCATCCCTTTAGAAAGATTAAACGCTAACTCACTCATAACTATTAAACCTTATACTGCATCTATATCGATCACATCTCAACAGGTATGATGAGGAAGACACTACAAAGAATGCAACCATGTTACCAGTTTAGGACTGACTAAAGACGCATACAGACGATCATCAGAGACATATGACAATTCTTCAATATGCAATGTTGCAACATTTGTTGAGCACTGAGCATAATATTCCGTACGCTGACGGTTCGCTTCTGGCCCTGTTGTTACAAAGGTCACGAAAATATTATTTTCTTTTAACGATTGGATAAGGGCCATAGTTTCGTCGTTATCAAAATTACAGCCGTCTGTTTGCAAAATAATATAGCCTGGATCTTCTGAAGATTCTGTACGTGCTGACGGCGTAAAAAAGCGACGTACAGCTCCCATAATGGAGGTTTTTTTACCCCATTCATGAATAAAATACGCCAGTGCTGGTGCAAAATAAGTTGCACCAGACAAACGATAAAAATCGCGCATAATATGATCTGCAATATAAGTTTGATAGTTCTCAGCCGTCATATCAGGCAAAGCATACGCCACTTTAGAGAACGCGCAGACCTCAAGGGAACGGTTATCATCAAACCGTAAGGCCACCGGCAAAATACGCTCATTCAAACGCGTCATACGCCCACTCGCATAGTCCTGTTCCATCGAGCTTGAGGCATCAAGAGCGAAGCCAACACGTAACGAAATATTGCGCGATACATCATTTTTTTCTAACTGAAACTCGAGCTTTTTGCTGAGATCAAAAACAAGGTCAGACATGTATCGCATCCACTCTAATGACAACTACATTTTCCATAAGGTGTTTTTCGCATACTGAAAATAGCGTTTGGACAATATTTTATATAAGACTTAAGGAGCTATTATAACATTATTAAATCCTTTTCATAAAACGAAAAAAGATGCTTCCCCCCTCGCTTTTCGATATTTTCTTGTTAAGAGAAGATGAGTGATCCGCTCACAGTTTTGAAAGGTTTGGTCATGTCCGATGCTTCTTTAATTCAAGCCAAGCTGGCCTCGTTAACACTCGACGCCCCGGACAGCATCGACACGATCGACCTCTCCATCCGCCAAAAACGTGCCGATACCTCAAAAGCACTCTTGGCCTCGTTGATGACCAAAGATACCGGCGAAACCGGTAAATTTCTCACTTCATTGCTCAACACCGTCAATAACGTATCCCCCGGAGAAGAAAAGACCTCCATACTCTCACGCTGGCTGGGCAAAGGAAAAAATAAAATCGAGCTGATCAAGCAGCAATATCGCTCCGTTGAAAGCAACATTCAGCAGCTCGAAAACAACCTCCGCCAACGTGCAGAAATCCATCGTGATGACGGCATCCGTGCCGAAAAGCGCATTGAGGATATTCGCTCTTTTTACACAGAAGAGCGTCTAAATCTTCAAGCAATGGAACAGTTTATTGAGAACTCTGAGAAAAAAAGAGCAGAGCTCGAACAAAGCCTTGATACCAATGATCCGCTCGCTGTTGCTACTCTTAAAAAATTTGACAGCAGCCTCGCACTAGCCCGCCGTAAACGCGACGACATCCAAGATACGCTCGCAGCGCTTAGCCAAGATCTTATGACACAAGAGGGGATTAAAGATAATATTCTTGCCCTCTTTCGCGGCATTCACGACGCGCTTTTTTCCCAGTTAACAGAATATCGCAATCTTTTCGCCGATACGCTGTCTATTGAGCGTAGCAGCGAAACAGTGCGCCAACTTGATGCTGTTGCAGAAAGCACCAATAATTTGCGACAAAAACGTGCGGAAATGCTCAATCAAGCCACACGGCAAGTAGCCCAACATCAACAACGTGGCACCATTGATCTCGACCGTCTGATCAAGGCGCAAGAAGCCATGAAAGAAACCATTATCCATGTCCGCCAAATTCAACAAGATGGGGAACAAAAACGCGCCGCAGATTTGAAACGTTTGCAAGCCGCTCAAGAAGATTACCACAAAACCATTGCCCAACAGGACTCGACATCTCTTAACGCACCGCGTTAATCCATTTTCTTATGGTGTCTTCCTCCAAACGGCCTAGTACCGTACCCCCTCCACAAAACAGCACGACATCGCCTCAAGCGCGCGCCAGCACAGTACCGGTGCCACATGCCGAGTCTTCCACTGCCTCAAAAGTGGCACCACGTCCATCAACCGTCGCTGTCCCACCGCCCCCAACAGATCGAACCGTAACAGAAGCCTCTGTCACAGCCCCCTTACGTACACGCCTTTCGCCCAGCGAGCTCTCCTGCCCTGACTATGAAAAGACCATTCTTTTATCCATTACTCTGAACCACCCTCACAGCATACGCGCGATTGGCCGCCAAGAAGAAGAAGCCTACCGTCTTATCGCCCACTGGATCGCAACAATCGACCTGCAAGAACGCGACGAGTTTGCCGCTCTCTCAGAGCACATCACCCTCCTTGCTGACGGGTGGCATCAACCACGCAAACGCAACCGCCTACTCAAAGACCGCCCTTTGGATGTCTATTTGCGTGATTACAGCCGACGGATCATAGCCTTACAAGAGAAGCTCACTCAGCAAGACCGCGCATTTGCGGAGAAATACGCCAAAGTACAAGCCAACACCCACACATTAAAACGCCTTATTGCAGCGCTCCAACAGGCGCATACCCTTTTTCAAAAAAAGCTACCGCCACACGAAGACCGTTTGCTTACACCACTTGCGGAACGTTGCACCGTTCTATCGACTCTCCTCAATGATACGCTCTTACAACAGTCTCAGCTAGAGAATCACCGACAGGGTATTAACCGTGAACTTGAAGGATGCGACCGTATTCTGACCTTTTTGATTACCCAAATTGAGCAGCTGTCCACACAAACCACCGCCCTAGCACAAGAGAAAGACGCTCACTTCTTTTCAAAAATCAAAGAATTCCTTTCACGATAAGCACCCTTTTCACCGAGCACGTTATGCCCCTCTTATCTTCACACCGCTCCATAAGCGCGCTCATCCTTACCACGGTGACGACATCTCTCACCGACAATATGATGAAGACGTTTGTTCTCCTTCACCTTATCGGTCATGGCCGCTGGGTAGGTGCCGTGGCTACGCTCTCTTTTGTGCTTCCTTACCTTATTCTCTCGCCTCTAGCAGGAAGTTTGGGCGATCATTTCCCACGAACGCGCTTATTACAATGCTACAAATATAGTGAGCTCGTTGCAGTGCTTCTCAGCAGCATCGGCATCCTCACTGACACGATCCCCCTTATGCTCAGTGCCCTTATCGCCTTTGGTGTACAAATCACCTTAATTTCTCCCGTTAAGCTGGGTCTCTTGCCAGACCTAACGTCTGATGACCATCTTGTTACTGCAAACGGTCTCCTAGACGGCGCCACCTTCATGGCCATCCTTGCAGGCACAGCCCTTGCAAGTCTGCTTCCACCCATGTGGCTCTGTGTCACTATGCTTGTCATGGCCCTTATCGGAATCAGCTCTAGTTTAGCGATCCGCTCACCCTCTCAAGGCAATGAACCAATCAACATTCATTGGCTCTCAAGCCTCCGTCATATGATCCACGTCACCCACCATGCAGGGAAAATGGGCGTTGCGCTCTTACTCAGCCTTTTTTGGGGAGTGGCTTCAGCATTAGTCACTCTCATCCCCCCTTTTATGCATCAGCTTGCCCAACATGCTGCATTACCCATATCAGAACCACACGCCGCAAGTGTGCTCATGCTCAGCACGACGTTAACCCTTGGTGTGGGGGCGCTTTGTGCAGGCCTCATCCCCAACAATCGGCACATCTCCACATCTGTTTTTATCGTTATGCTCCTCGCTTCTGTCGGTTTCTTTTGTAATCTCTCGT
This sequence comes from Saccharibacter sp. EH611, assembly GCF_009834765.1. GTDB lineage: Bacteria > Pseudomonadota > Alphaproteobacteria > Acetobacterales > Acetobacteraceae > Saccharibacter. Next base: position 259,732 of record NZ_WVHP01000001.1, read on the forward strand.
GGAGAACAGACCTGACCTTTCTCATTTTCGGGGGCTTCGCAGCAGGCTTATGTTCCAGCCAGTTTTACGCACGCCTTATTGAAAGGACACAGGGCGCAACATCCACCATTTCCGCAGGCAATAACATTCTCAACGCCATCGCGATGAGCATCGCTTCTCTCTTGCTCATGCTCATATAAGATCGGATTCTTTTACAACATTTCTACACGCAAGCGGCTCTTAGTAGCCTAGGGACTGAAGACCTCTAACGCCATACATCTCCACACTTCAGCAACAAGCGTGTACAGTCGGGAACCGTAATTTTTCTCTATGATGGAAGAAATTTAAAATAAAAAACATATCCCTTTTAGTGCGCGCAACCTATCAATGCCCTATTATAGGAAGCATAAGAAGACACAGAAGAGGAACGAGAATGACGCAATCTATTATTAAGGTATGTGCTCATGAGTAAATTTTTCTTTTTGCTTTTATTCGGCCTCTCCGGTGGATGTAGCGTACACGATACGATCCATAGCATGTCTGTTTTCGGTCATTTATTCTAACATCTATTCTCCATTCGCTATTCGACCCTACCCTTTATAAAAAAAGCCTGCGGAGCCTCTCTTTTCAGAGAAACCCCACAGGCCTCCTAAAACGCCTCAGCGCCTAGCCAAACTATCGTTTAGCCTTCTGCACGATAACGCTCTGCCATCGCATTGGCAGCAACAATCGCGTTATAGACATCTTCTGGCGTTACCGCGAACGGCATATTGCTCATTGTATCGTCTTTTGCACAGGCCAGCTCGGCCACCTTGCGCCAATCAGCCTCAACAAATTCTTTCAGACCAATTTCCTTCAGCGTCATTGGCAGTGAAGCCGCCTTCAGAACGCGCACCACATCGTCAATTTCTTCACGAGGAGCTTTTTCCAGAACGAGCTGTGTCAGCAGACCAAAGACCACCTTTTCACCATGTTGAGCATGATGGAGGTCTTCAATTTCTGTCATCCCGTTATGGATCGCATGGGCAGCAGCCAAACCGCCTGTTTCCGCACCAATACCGCTCAGGTAAATCGTTGCTTCCACAACTTCCTCAACAGCGCGTGTTGATACCTTATTGCGCACAGCGTCCATGGCTTCCACCACATTTTCACGCAGCAGATCATAGCACATTTTTGCTATGCCAAGCCCCGTACGAGATGGCTTCTTGTTCATCAAGTTGATGCCATCAGAGTTAAAGCATGCACGAGCTTCAAAATAAGTGGAAAGTGCATCACCCACACCAGCAGCAAAGAAGCGCACTGGAGCGCCCGCTAGAATGGACGTATCAGCAATAACAGCATCAGGGTTCTGTGGTAGGAAGAGGTAACGGTCAAATGCCCCATCCTTCGTATATACAACAGCGAGAGCCGTGCATGGTGCATCACTAGATGCGATAGTTGGGTAAAGTAGCACCGGCATTTTGTAGTAATGCGCCACAGCCTTAGCGGTATCAAGCGTTTTACCACCCCCAACACCAACAATCACATTGGCTTTTTGCTGGCCAGCGAGCTCACCAAGACGTTTAATTTCTTCGTCTGTACATTCGTAGTTAAACTTCTCAGCGGCCCCTTTTAGACCAGCCTTCTCCAGCCCTGGAAGGCACTCTTTTTTCACACGCTCGACGATAAACTCATCACTAATGATAAATGCATTATCACCAAAATCATTCACAAAATCGTGCAGCTGAGACAGCAGCCCCATGCCAACAATAAATTTCTTTGGAGAGGTAACGGAGCGAGGTGTCTTTTCGACCATAAAGGCCTCCTAAAGCATATGGTAAACGCCTAATTCACCGGTTACCCTACGCTTAAAAAATAGTATTGCCTAGGCCATTATACGGTTGATCCGTCATGTCTGAATGTATCCATCTGCATAGGTCATAAATAGGATAAAATTATTCCTATTTATCTATATGATAACTACTTGCAACAACGGTTTTTAACATAGTCTATGCCTGATCTAATGCAATGTTATCAATAAGACGCACATCACCGATCTGAACAGCAAGAAGAGCTAACGCTTCTTCAGAGGCTTCTTTAATGGGCGTGAACTGCTCTGGGTCAACCACAACAGCGTAATCAATCCGTGTTAGTCCATGCTGATGGAGTACATCACGCATTGTCTTCTCCAACACACGGCCAGAACGCTCCCCTGTTTTAAAAAGCGATTGTGCTTTCTGAAGTGCTTTATAAAGGGCCGGGGCCTTCTGCCGTTCTTCCGGCGTTAAGCGAACATTCCGGCTGGAGCAGGCTAATCCATCAGCTTCACGCCCTGTCGGCACCACGACAATCTCTGTTGGAATATTGAGATCCGTCACAAAACGCCGCACAACAGCGCATTGCTGAGCATCCTTCTGGCCAAAATAAGCATGCTGTGGCTGCACAATATTAAACAATTTCGTAACCACTGTTGCCACACCCGAGAAATGCCCGGGGCGTGACGCTCCCTCCATTTGGGAAGCAATCCCCCCAAGGTCAATTTTGGTTACAAATCCCCGCGGATAGAGCGTCTCAACGTCCGGCGTAAACACCACATCAACGCCTGCCTCCTTCAGTAAAGAAAGGTCACGTTCTAACGCACGAGGATAATGTGTGAGATCATCACTGGAGCCAAACTGAATGGGATTAACAAAAATACTGACAATAACCGCATCATTCTCAGCCTTTGCCCGCTTCACAAGAGAAAGATGCCCTTCATGGAGAAACCCCATTGTTGGCACAAACCCGACAGTTCCCAGTGCTTTTCGGCTCTGACGCACCTCTTGAACGGTTGTGCAACGTTTCATGCGGGTCTTCCTTTTCTAACTACGCTATAAGGCTGGCCAACACACCCTGACAAACCTTTCTTCTCATGGCAATAACCGCATTATGACAGACAAAAAAGCTGCTTCTCATCTCTCTTCTGTGATTGTCATCGGAGGAGGGCCTGCTGGTCTCTTTACCGCTGAACGCTTAGCCCATTACGGCCACAAGGTCACACTTTTCGACCATATGGCACGACCTGGGCGCAAACTTCTTATGGCAGGACGTAGCGGCCTTAATCTAACCCATAGCGAGTCTTTGGAGCGTTTTCTCTCACGATATGGAAAAGCTCAATCTTGGCTTGAACCTGCACTACGTCAATTCCCCCCTTCAGCTTTGCAACATTGGGCAGAAGACCTAGGTCAGCCCTGTTTCAAAGGCAGTTCGGGCCGGATTTTTCTCAAAAGCCTCAAAGCATCCCCGCTGCTCCGCGCGTGGCTCACACGACTTGAACAGCATGGGGTAAATTTTCAGCCCCATCATCGTCTCACCGCTATCACAGCTCACGAAGCCACGTTCGACACACCTCATGGCCCACATCATGTGCCCTATAAAGCCTGCGTTCTTGCTTTGGGCGGAGCGAGCTGGTCGCGCTTAGGTAGTGATGGGCAATGGGCCTCCCTTTTTCCCACGCTTTGTGCACCCTTTGGCCCCTCTAATTGCGGGTTCGTCCCTCATTGGCCACAATCATTAAGCGAGCGTCATGAAGGCGACACACTTCGTGGCATTCGCCTACAGTATGGCACGCATCATTATCGCGGCGATCTGATCCTGACCCGCCGCGGCCTTGAGGGCGCTCCTCTCTATACACTTTCGCCGCTTCTGCGGGACGCTTTACAAACGCACGACACCGTTTCATTAACCCTTAATCTCCGCCCGACCTTATCAGCTGAAGCCATTCATAAACGCCTCGCCTCCCAGCGCCCACGTGAAAGCCGTAGCAACCGTTTGCGCAAAGCTCTCGGGTTGGACCGCTTCTCTCGCGCGCTCCTCTCCGAATACGCGCCCCATGCCCAAACACCGGACGAGCTCACTCGTGCTGTCACGCAACTGCCTCTTACATTAACGGCTCCAATGCCCATAGACCGCGCTATTTCTACTTCCGGTGGGCTACAGCATAGCGCCCTAACCGATGAGTTTATGCTCCGTCATCAGCCAGGCCTTTTTGCCTGCGGGGAAATGCTGGATTGGGAAGCCCCTACGGGAGGGTATCTTCTACAAGGCTGTTTTTCGACTGCTTATACCTGCGCAGAAGGCGTTCATCGCTGGCTCTTCTCTTCAGAGAACGGTATAACAACGCCATGACGTCACCCATGCCTGGATCTATCGTACTCGGCCAGAACAGAACTGGCACTGAGGCCCTTATTGACCTGCCCGAATTGCTGGCAACACGCCTTCTTGTACAAGGCAACTCTGGCTCAGGGAAATCCCATTTACTACGCCGTCTCTTGGAACAAACGGCATCTCTCGTCCAACAAGTGATCGTGGACCCGGAGGGGGATTTCGTCACCTTAGCTGAGAAATATAATCATCTCGTCATCGACACTGACACCCAAACAGAAGCGAGCCTTCGGACTGCGGGAGAGCGCGCCCGTATGCACCGGGCTTCTGTCATCCTCAATCTGGAGCATTCCGAACCAGACGCCCAGCTTCGTGCTGTTGGCGCATTTCTTTCCGGCATGTTCGAGACCCCGCGCGCTTATTGGTATCCTGTTCTCATTGTCGTCGATGAAGCCCAACTTTTTGCACCGGTTGCAGGTGGCGATACCTCTGATGAAGCCCGCCGCCTTTCACTGAACGCAATGACAAACTTGATGTGTCGTGGCCGTAAACGCGGCATGGCAGGCATTATCGCTACGCAGCGTCTTGCCAAACTGGCCAAAAATGTTGCCGCCGAAGCGTCTAACTTTCTGATGGGACGCACTTTCCTTGATATTGATATGAGCCGCGCTGCTGATTTGCTAGGGATGGAACGTCGCGCTGCTGAAGCTTTTCGCGATCTGGATCGAGGACAATTTATGGCTCTTGGCCCGGCCTTATGCCGCCGGCCACAACGCATCAAAATAGGCCCCGTTGAAACCGCAAGCCATGCGGGTGGGCCTGAACTTGTCCCTCTCGAACAGCCTAACCTTCCTCCAGAAGAACTGCGCGAGATAATCCTGCAAGCACCAACGGAACCACCGCCACGCCCACGACGTGAGCCCACAGCCCCTAAGCCAGATCTTATCACGCAGCTTGATCAATATGGGGCTCAACGCTCTGCCGATGAGCAGGCCGCGCAGGCACCAGAAGAGCATACGCCCGACCCAGCACAACTCTGGCAGATTATTGCCGATATGGTGAATGAAACAGACGCTGGATACCGACCTTTCGCCACATTGTATCAGGACTTTCAACTCCGCGCACGGCTTAATGGCTTGCCACGCACGGTGTTAAGTATGGAGCGCTTCCGTCGTCTTTTAGGGACGATCCGAAGTGGGATCGACCGCGAACGTGCCCAAAGTGCCGAATGGCACGATATTGAAGAACGCGCCAACCGCCTTCCTGACGATATGCAAGCCGTTTTCTTTCTGCTCGCCCGCGCTGCAATGGATGGCCTCCCCTGCCCTGATGATGCCGCTCTTGCTCGTGCTTACGGCACACACTCTCTTGGTCGCGCACGCCGGCAATTACACTATTTAGAAGAATGCGAAGCCATTATTCTCCAAACACAAGGACGGCAACGACGCGTCGCCATTATTGGCCCCGGCTGGCAAACAGCCGGCGATTAACCTTCAGCGACTTCTGTAAAAAAAAAGCGGCAGGGGGCATATCCCTGCCGCTTTTTACAAAAGAGCTCTAAAGCTTATTGGCGTTACGCCTGCTCCTCTGGCGGTGGCACACGGCGCAAACGCTCTAAAATACGCTGCAACAGAATTTCCGGCCCAGCATCGCCAGGAACGACAATCACAGGTTCATCCTCAGTCGGTTCTTCAAGGGTCGCAAACTGGCTGGGGAGCAACGTTGGCGGCATATAATGGCCCGTCCGTGCTTCCAGACGTTCTTTCACCACTTCAGGATCCACCTTCAGATACACAAATTGTACCGGTATCCCCTTGTCTAAAATATTACGATAACTACGTTTTAAGGCAGAACAGGTTAAAACAGCGCCATGACCGCCCTGCACTTGCTTTGCCAACCACTCACGACATAGCTCCAGCCATGGCGCGCGGTCATCATCGTTTAGGGGGTGACCTGAACGCATTTTTTCAACATTGGCGGGCGGATGAAGAGCATCCCCCTCTTGGAAGGGCCAATTCATTGTATTAGCTAGCATTTCCGCAACCGTTGTTTTTCCCGTTCCGGAAACACCCATAACAACAACATAATGCGGAACAATATCAGACACTGCCTGAGACTTTGTAGACTCTTGAGTCATGGCGTCCATTGTTCAACCTCTCGTTCTGTTGCAACCAGCACATCGGTTGCCATCTTTGGAAACAACCCATGCTCCACCACACCCACAGTCCCGTCGATGCGTGTTGCCAAACCTGGCACATCCGCAATCGGGCCGAAAGCACAGTCGAGTATCATGTTTCCGTTATCTGTGACGAACAGCTCTCCCGCCAAGGTACGGCGTGGCCGAATGATCTGAGCGCCCAATTTTTGAAGACGTGCCGCCGTGCACTCTGAACCAAATGGGGTAATCTCCACAGGAACAGGAGTACGTTCCCCCAACCGGTCAACCGGCTTTGTTGCATCAATCATCACAACAAAGCGCTTTGCTGCTTGAGCAACAATTTTCTCACGCAGCAAAGCACCGCCGAGTCCTTTGATGATATGAAGAGAGCCACGCTCCACTTCATCCGCCCCATCAATCGCAATATCGAGCTCTGGATGGTCAGCAAAAGTGGTGATCGGAATCCCCACAGCACGTGCAAGCGCTGCCGTGCTTTCAGATGTTGGAATTCCCCATATCTTCAGCCCCTCTGCAACACGCTCACCCAGACGCTCCACTAAAAAAGCGGCTGTGCTCCCCGTCCCCAAACCAACGACCATGCCGGACCGGACGAGGTCTGCAGCGTGACGAGCGGTCATTCTCTTGCAATCATCAACATTCATGAAGTGTGTTCTCCGGCGGCTGCTTGATCAGCCAGTACCAGAATTTTACCTTCCGAAACAATACGCCCAGATGGAATGCTGCTATCTCCCTCGCGCAGACGTCGCAACATCGGCACCTTATTGTCCCCTGTTACCAAGAAAACAACGTTACGGCTTGAAGCAATCGCAGGATATGTCAGTGTTAAACGCTCATGAGGTGCTGTCTTTGGATCAGACACAGACACCCATGCCTTCGTCTCATCCAACACAGGCTCACCCGGGAACAACGAAGCTGTATGCCCATCTGTACCCAAACCTAGCATCACCACATCGAAGAAAGGCCGACCTTTCTCTAAGGTTGCCGCCCCATAGGACGCTTCCATCACCTCTTGATAACGCTGAGCATCATCGCGGGCCTGACCCTGCGTCGGCATTGGATGGATCTGCTCTGCTGGAAGCGGAACTTTCGACAGAAGTAAACTTTCCGCCATGCTTTGATTACTGTCAGCATGACCGACTGGTACGTGGCGTTCATCTCCGTAGAAGATTTCAACACGTTTCCAATCGACTTTTTGAGCCACTTCCGGACGCGCTAAAATCGCAAATAAGCGCTTAGGTGTTGAACCACCCGACAAAGCAATACGAATACGCTCCCCTGGGCGATTCTGCACGGCTTCAATAAACAGCTCAGCCATACGCATGGCGACCGCGTCGACATCCGACAGAACTTCAAATACGGCATGCCGCATATCGGTTGTCATGTTCCTGCTCCCGAATCAGTAGAATCAATTATGCACTACGCGGGGCATAATGAACCTTTCAACCGCATCTGCCCAGCCATCCTCTGCATTACTTCCTGTAATATAGGATGCTTTTTCTTTCACAGTCTCAGGAGCCTGCCCCATAGCGATGCTCATTCCTGCTTCAGACAGCATAGGAAGATCGTTCTGCGCATCACCCAAGCACGCCACCTGCTCAGCTAACACACTGTAGAACGACGCGAGTTTATGAACCGCTTGCCCCTTTGTCGCCTGGGCTGGAGTAATATTAATTTTAGTGGGTGTTGAACGCAGCACACTCGCTTGACCTGCAAACTTTTCACCAAGCTCTTGTTCTAAACGTGCTGCTTCTTCAACATTGTCACCAATCGCAATGATACGATTCACTTCACTAACTTCAGTGGCGAGATCCTCAACCTCGTAAGGGTGCACCCCGATAATCCGGCTTTCATTAGTAACAAAAGGTCGCGTCGCATCACGCACGCTCCAACGATCCTTATTCTGAAACCACACATCACCATCGTGAGCCGTCAAACAGCTCAATAACGCCTGCGCGACAGAACTGGGAAATACAATATTATGCTTAATCGTGCCGTCAGCATCAAAAATCAGTCCACCATTAAAAGCAGCACATGGGCCTTGAAGCTCTAACTGGTGGATATAGGGCATCATCCCTTGAGGAGGGCGCGCACTGACAAGCGCTACAGGAATGCCGACATCTCTTAAATGTCGCACCGCCATCTGAGTTTTGGGCGAAAGAACACGCTCTGACGACAAAATCGTTCCATCCATATCAGAGAGAACGAGTCGAATAGAAGAAGCTGAGTCGCTGGTCATAGTTACGCACTCCGATCAAGGAGGGAACCGGGAGCGCGGCGAACCCGGCACGCTCCCTGATCATCAAGATGTTATTTTTTACGTTCGACGTGACCGCCAAAGCCATACCGCATGGCAGACAGTGCTTTTTCAGCAAAATTATTGCCTGTGCGTGAACGGAAGCGCGTGTATAGCGCCGCTGTCATAACAGGCGCTGGAACGTCTTCTTCAATCGCGGCTTCGATTGTCCAACGTCCCTCACCAGAATCCTGCACTTCGCCGCTGAACTCAGACAGATCAGAAGAACGTGTCAGTGCTTCTGCTGTCAAATCAAGCAGCCAAGAGGAGACAACACTCCCTCGACGCCAGACTTCTGCCACATCCGCCAAGTTCAGATCATAACGCTGATCTTCTGGCATCGCAGGTGAATTCTTAGACTTCAGAACGTCAAACCCTTCAGCAAAAGCCTGCATCATACCGTATTCAATGCCGTTATGAATCATCTTCACAAAATGGCCTGAACCGGCTGGGCCACAATAGAGGTACCCTTGCTCAGCACGTGGATCGTGACGGCCATCGTCACGGTCTGGTGTGCGCTGAATATCACCAATACCGGGTGCCAACGCACTCAAGATCGGGTCAATATAATCCGCAGCAGCGCGCTCACCGCCATACATCATGCAATAGCCGCGCTCTAAGCCCCACACACCACCGGATGTACCGACATCAATATAATCAATGCCTTTTTCAGCCAACTCATGTGAACGGCGTACGTCTTCTTTGTAATAAGTATTACCACCATCAATGATGATATCACCTTTACTCAATAAAGGCGCAAGCTTTTTGATGCAGTTTTCAGTCACCTCGCCAGCTGGCAACATGATCCAAATAACACGACGCTCTTCATTCTCCAGAAGATGCGCCATGTCTTCAAAAGTAGGAGCCCCCTGCGCGCGTCCCGGCTCACACCGCTCAACGATCTTATCAATTACAGCAGGAGTACGGTCGAATGTTACAACATCATGCCCATGTCGTGTTAGACGAACCGCAATATTTCCGCCCATACGACCTAGTCCGATAATTCCGATACGCATTCATTAAGCTCCTTTCACAACATCAGACAGCACCTTGGCGAGGCGTTCGAGACCTTCGCTGAGGGGTCCGGTAATATGCACACGCAATGCACGACGGCCACGGGATGCTAATACATCAAAATCCCCGCGCGCTTGCGCTGCTTTCACCACACCAAATGTGTAAGCGTGATGAGGAATTGCCAGATCAGCAGCATCTTCTGCTGTTATTTGCAAGAACACACCACTATTGGGGCCCCCTTTATAAGCCTGGCCGGTCGAATGAAGGAAACGGGGCCCAAATTGGGCAGCCGTCGCCACATGCAGGCGGTCTCTCAACATAAGGCGAACGTCCTGCTCCCACTGAGTGTGAGAACTATTACGCTCAATATAGGCTAACAGACCGATATAATCCCCTGCTCCAACACGTTCAAAATGTGCCCCCAGGACTGATGCTGCATCTCCTGTTCCGAGGGCAGCCGCATTTTTGTCATCCGCATAAAATGTCAGAGACCCATCCGATGCAAACGGAACCTCTTCCGGCAGATGACCTGTCTCTGCGTAAGCTTCAGTCAGCTTTCGTGTTTCCACTTTGCTGAATTCCACATCGGGCTGGTCAAAAGGATCAATCCCGAGAATTGACCCCGCAACCGCCGTTGCAAACTCAAAAGCGAAGAAAGCCTGACCAATCTGTTCCGGTGTCTGAAGATGAAGCCCCAACACTGGATGACCAGCCTCACGCAGCGCCTTCAAGCGTGAATCTACAGGCTCATGCCCAAGGCGCAACTCTACGAATACACGATCTTGACCATAAACGCTAGGCTCTCCCAATGTTTCCCCATCAAAGGGGATGAGACCTGTGCCGCGTTTACCCGTACTCTCGGCCAGAAGCTGTTCAAGCCATGCCCCTAAAGAAGCAATCTCCGGTGAGGCCACAAAAGTAATTTTATCGCGCCCAAAAGAAGTTGCCGCTACGCCTAGTGCTAACCCTAACTGCACGCCGGGGTTCACCATCGCTGGTACCGTCGCATCACATGACGCCACCATCAACTGCACATTTTCTAAAAAGGCGCGGACATCGTAGCCAGCTGCTGCTGCGGGCGTTAGCCCAAAAGGGGACAATACCGAATAGCGGCCACCGATTTCAGGATTGCCATAAAAGATATGACTGAAGCCATGATCTTTGGCTTTCTGCTCCATCGCTGAGCCTGGATCTGTCACCGCAACAAAACGCTCGCTCGGTTCCCGTCCAAGGGCTTTCTTGGCCTGTTCCCAGAAATAAGCCAACAAGATGTTTGGTTCTAGCGTGCTGCCAGACTTACTGGAAACAATGAAGAGCGTATTGCCAAGATCGACCGCATCGCGGAACGTCGCAATTTGCTGAGGATCTGTACTATCAAGGACATGCAGCGTAGGGCCACCATCAACACGGCCAAACGTTTTCTCCAACACCTCTGGGCCAAGGCTGGAGCCCCCCATACCGAGCAGCAAAACATCTTTATAACCGTGGGTTTTAACGTCCTGTGCAAGGCGGTTATACGCATCAATATTCGCCAAGCCATCTTGCGCAGCGGTCAACCATCCAAGCCACTTGCTCTCTGAGCCATTCGTCCAGACAGAGGCATCCCGCTCCCACAAGCGGCGTATTTTGTCTTCACGGCTCCATTCTTTCTCAGCCGCTACTACAGAAGCTGCCATATCATCGGGCAGCGCATTTGATACTGTTAGAAGTTTTTCGCCCAAAACTGCCTCCCGCCGTGCTGCAACCGCGCCCAGAAGCGCGTCAAAGGATAAGCAGAATGCTGCACATCCTTCAGTTAATAAAGTGTCAGTTATATCACCTAGCTTTAAACCAAGCTGGTCAGCTTGTGTCAAAACATGACGCGCCTCCTCAGCTCCTTTTGCTAGGCGAGGCTGCGCAACACCATGATCACGAAACGCCTCTAACGTTATTGGAGGCAGCGTATTAACTGTTGCATCACCAATAAGCTCCTCTACATAAAGCACGTCGCGGTAAGCTTTATCTTTTGTGCTTGTGCTTGCCCAAAGAAGACGTTGCGTCTGAGCGCCTTTGGCAGCTAGCGCCTTCCAACGCTCACTCTCCGTCACTTCTTTATAATAATGGTAAGCACAGGTGGCATTTGCAATGGCCACCTTACCGCGCAACGCCTGAAGAGCCTCTGCCTGCGGATCGCCATCCGCAACACGGCGATCAATCTCGCCATCAATTTTTGTATCAATCCGACTAACGAAGAAAGAGGCCACACCCGCAACGTGGTCAACGGCCTTCCCTTGAGCCGCGCGCTCTTCTAGCCCGGCGATATAAGCCTCCAGAATGGCCTTATAGCGCTCAATGGAGAAAAGCAGCGTCACATTAACATTAATACCCTCAGCAATCGCCTGACGAACAGCATCAACAGCCTCAACCGTTGCTGGGATTTTGATCATGAGATTGTCACGGGCTACAGCCTGCCATAAGCGCCGCGCCTCATGAAGAGTCGCTTCTTGATCATGAGCAATGTAAGGAGAGACCTCAAAACTTACATATCCGTCTCGCTTATTCGTCTCATTAAAAACAGGTGCTAAAACATCACAAGCTTGTTGAATGTCCTCAACGGCTAGATGCTCGTACAGCTCCCCAGCTGAAAGCGATTTTTGAGCCAAAAGCGCGCGTGTTTCCTCTTCATACTCCGCCCCATGGCCAATCGCTTTCTCAAAAATGGAGGGGTTAGAAGTCACCCCACGCACAACATTACGATCAACCAATTCTTTAAGCGACCCATTCGTCGTGAAATCACGACGAATGAAGTCAAGCCAGATCGACTGACCACAACGAGCAAGCTGATTTAGGGGACTTTTCTCTGTATCATTGGCCATGTTTTCTCTCCCCATTTTAACCTTTAATGCTGATCTTTTAGCTGTTCCCGTGCCACTTGATACACAGCATCTTCGGTAAAACCAAAGCGCTCCATCAAGGCACCGGCCGCTCCGGATGCACCAAAACCATTCAACGAAATCATGGCACCCTTGAGGCCAAGATAGCGATCCCAACCAAAACCAGACGCCATCTCAATACCAACGCGGTTCGCTACTGAAGGAGGAAGCACCGTATCACGATATGCTTTATCCTGCTCTTCAAACAGATCCATACTCGGCATTGAAACAACGCGTGCTTTCACACCTTCCGCCGTCAGACGCTCATATGCCTTAACCGCCAAAGAAACCTCAGAACCAGAAGCGATCAGAATGAGTTCTGGCGTTCCCTCACAACTTGCCAGCACGTACGCACCCCGTGCGACACCAGCGGCTGGTGCATAATGCGTCCGATCGATCGTCGGCAGGTTTTGGCGACTCAAGGCTAACGCAACCGGGCCACGACGTGAGACATTCATCGCCACACGCCAGCTTTCAGCCACTTCATTCGCATCGGACGGACGTAAAAGTGTTAATCCCGGCGTTGCTCGCAGCTGTGCAAATTGTTCAATCGGCTGATGGGTAGGCCCATCCTCTCCCACACCAATGGAGTCATGGGTGAATACATACACCACAGGGAGATGCATCAGCGCGGCAAGACGAATAGGAGCCTTCATATAATCAGAAAAGATCAAGAAGCCGGCACCAAAGACACGTAATCCTGTCAGAGCCATACCATTGCAAACAGCACCCATCGCATGCTCACGCACACCAAAATGGATATTGCGGCCTTTGTAAGACCCCATCACACCTCGTATGCCCGGTGCTTGAAAAGCCCCTGATCCTTTGATCGTTGTCCGTGTCGAAGGGGATAAATCCGCCGCCCCGCCAATCATCCACGGGATATTCTTCGCTACTGCATTGAGAACCTCACCCGAGCTTTGACGTGAGGCCATTCCTTTCTCATCGGCAGGATAGATCGGAATATCTTTATCCCACCCCTGCGGTAACTCGTGAGCAAAAAGCGTATCGAGCTCCTCAGCCTCTTGAGGGTATTCCTCATGATAACGGGCAAAAAGCTCTTGCCATTTTGCATGGGCCTGCTGCCCACGCGCGCCAGACTCTTCCGCAAAATGCTCTTTTACACCATCCGGGATCATGAAATCAGGCGCATCCTCTGGCCAGCCATAGGCCGCTTTCGCACCAATAATTTCATTTTCACCCAAAGGCTCCCCATGGGCTGAAGCTTTACCCGCTTTATTAGGAGCGCCGTAACCAATTACTGTTGTGAGGATAATGAGCGTTGGCCTCTCTTGATCCTCTTTCCCTTCTTTAAGGGCCTGCATGATGGCCCCCACGTCATTACCATCTGCGACATAGAGAACCTGCCAACCATATGCCTCAAAACGCTTACCGACGTCTTCCGTATGGGCAAGATCAGTCCCACCTTCGATGGAAATACGGTTGGCATCATACACCCACGTGACATTACCGAGCTGCAAATGCCCCGCCATGGCCGCGGCCTCACCCGTCACACCTTCCATCAAGTCACCATCACCACAGAAGGCAGTGATATGATAATCGAACAAGGAAAAACCCGGACGGTTATACGTGGCTGACAGCCAGCGCTGTGCCATGGCCATACCGATTGTATTCGCACAGCCTTGCCCCAACGGGCCAGTCGTAACTTCCACCCCAGCGGTGAGCCCATATTCAGGATGCCCAGGCGTGCGCGAATCTAAACGCCGGAAAGAGCGTAAATCCTCGAGCGTTAAAGCAGGGCGATCAACCACCCTCCCATCTTCAACATCATGTACATCAGCGAGATGCAGAACAGAATACAGCAAAATAGCCGCATGACCGCCTGATAGTACGAATCGATCGCGTGCCGGCCAAAGGGGGTTTGCCGGATAATAGAGCATATCATACTGCCAAAAAGCGTACATTGCCGGTGCTAGAGCCATGGCGGTTCCTGGATGCCCGGATTTTGCGCGCTCAACACCATCCATCGACAAGGTGCGAATGGTGTCAATACAGAGTTTTGACAGCGTACTGGTCACTTTTTTACAGTCCTTTTATGCTCAGAATCTCCCAAAGGCTGAAGAGATCACCCCTAACCTCTCCATCTTTTGGGAATGACGACCCCACAAGTGGCGCGATCCTTCGTCTGACGCAATGCCTTCTGTAAAGAAACTGTGCATTTTCGACATGATGATCGTTTTTCCTTGTCTCAGAAAGCACAGCCCTCATCTTTCCCTCCCACGCACAACAGGCTAGCCTGACGACCATTACCGGCCATTTACACGGATGAGCATCAATCATGACGCAAGCCGACGCTATGCATTTCACACCCGAACAGATCACTGCTCTGTTCATTGACGCTGCTCGCTCGGGCGAGTGCTCCTTATTGAAGCAATTTTTGGACGCTGGCATGCCAATAAACTGCACGGACAGCCGGGGCTATACTCCACTGATCGTTGCCACGTACAATGAGCAAATTGAAGCAGCCCGTCTCCTCCTTGAGCATGGCGCAGACCCCAACGAGATCGACGAAAAAGGAGCCACCGCTCTCTCTGGCGTGGCCTTTAAGGGGTTTGAAGACATCGCCACATTGTTGATCGACAAAGGTGCGGTGGTTGATAAACCCAACCATGCAGGGCGCACGCCTTTAATGTTCGCCGTTATGTTCGGGCGCGAAAATATGGCCCGCCTTCTCCTGCATCATGGTGCTAACCCTGAACTCCGCGACGCAGAAGGCATGTCCGCCCGCGAAATGGCCACCCATCAGGGCCTTACCCTCTTTGATGAAAGCACCCCGTCATGAGCCGTTTGTGGAACCCGAGCGTTCACGCGCTTCAGCCTTATACGCCAGGTGAGCAGCCTAAACTCACCAATTTAACAAAGCTCAACACGAACGAATCTCCTTATGGCCCTAGCCCAAAGGCAATTCAGGCTATTAAAGACGCGGCTTCAGGCACGCTTCGTCTGTATCCCGATCCAACCTCACAAGGGCTCCGTCAAGCGATTGCTGAGCTCTATAACGTTGGCGTTGAGAATATCTTCCCCGGCAATGGCTCTGATGAAGTGCTTGCTCATGTCTTCCGCGCTCTGTTCCATCCTGATGAGCCCGTGCTCTTTAGCGATGTCACCTACGGCTTTTACCCTATTTACTGCCAGATGTTCGATCTGCCGTATCGGATGATCCCCTTACGAGAAGACTTCTCCATTCATCAAGAAGACTATACCGGGCCATGCGGCGGTATCATTCTTGCCAATCCGAACGCCAATACGGGAATGCTTCTTCCTGTTGAAGATATTGAAGCTCTCGTTCAACGCCACCCAAACCGAACCGTCGTCGTTGATGAGGCCTATGTCGAGTTTGGCGGTCAAAGCGCCATCCCTCTCATCAAACGCTACGATAACCTGCTTATTGTGCGCACTTTCTCAAAATCGTCTGGCCTCGCTGGGCTTCGCGTAGGGTACGCCATCGGCTCTGAAGAGCTTATTGATGGGCTCACCCGTGTCAAAGATAGCTTCAACTCCTACCCGCTCTCCCGCCCGGCCCAAGCTGGTGCTGAAGCCTCCATCCGCGATACAGCATGGCTTGAAGACACAACACGGAAAATTATCAAAACCCGTGATGCCTTGATCGCTGATCTGCGTCAACGTGGGCTCACCGTTCTCCCCTCTTATGCGAATTTTATTTTGGCGCATCATCCACAGCATGATGCCGGGAAGCTGGCCAAAGCATTACGGGATCAGGCGATCATTGTACGCTATCAAGGCTCTTCACCACGCATTAAGGACTGGCTACGTATTACGATCGGCACAGACCACGATAGCAAACGCCTTCTAGAAGCCCTTGATCTTATAGAGAAAAATACGCTGCGTTAACGGCGTCGTAAGCTTTCCTCCTGCATGATTGTTGGAGGTTCTACAGCTGTAGATCTTCACAACCATGCAGGAGGGTTTCATGATGCGTCCCGCTCATCGCACACTTGCCGAACATCGCCCTATTCGGCGTAACAACAATGAAAAGCGCCGCCAGCTTAACGAGCTCTGCAATACGGCCTTACGGTTACGCCCGCAGACAACGCCGGCTTTGCGCGCAAGCATTGAGCGCCGTATTCGTGAATTACGCTCAGATTTGCGGCAAAAACCAACGTCTCCTTCCTCACCGCAAGAGCGTCCACACCGCTCCTACGTCTTGCACGCCGATTAAGCTCACTTTTCTCATCATTAGACCCGTTGCACTTCTGGCGTTCAGCCGTCACGATAGCCTTAATTTCTTGTCTCCTAACATCAGGGTGCAACGGCTATGTCTCATTCCTCTCTTTCACACGATCAACTCCTTGATCGTCTTGCTGAAACGTCCGTCCGCGTTGGACTAAACCTCCAAAAAGGGCAGCAGCTCATCATCACTGCACCGCTTGATGCCGTACCTCTCATACGTCGCATCACCACCCATGCCTATAAGGCTGGGGCTTCCTTGGTCACAACTTTCTACAATGATGACGAAGCCCTCCTCGCTCGCTTTGCTCATGCGCCTGAAGAGAGCTTCGATACGGCCGCAAATTGGATGGCTGACGGTATTGCCAAGGCCTTCCGTGAAGGGGCCGCACGCATGGCCATTACCGGTGGCAATCCAACCCTGCTCAAAGGCCAAAACCCCGACCATGTCTCACGCGTCAGCCGGGCCGCCTCACGCGCAAACCGCCCCGCGATGGAGATCATTACCCAGTTTGCAACCAACTGGAACATCATCGCCTGCGCAACGCCGGCTTGGGCCCAGCAAATTTTTCCAGACCTGCCAGAAGCAGAGGCTATGGACGCTCTATGGAAGGGTATCTTTAGTGCGTCTCGCGCCGATACAGAAAACCCCGTTCAGGCGTGGGCAGACCATAACCGCGTCCTCCATCACCGCTCCACTCTACTCAATAAGCTACGTTTCGATTCGCTCCACTTTAAAGGCCCCGGCACTGATATTGATATCGGCCTTGCTGACGGCCATCTTTGGGCTGGTGGGGCCGAAAAGGCTGGCAATGGCGTCGTCTGTAACCCCAACATTCCAACGGAAGAAGTCTTCACAACGCCACATTGCGCCCATATCAACGGCACTGTTTCCTCGACTAAGCCCTTGTTTCACCAAGGCTCCCTCATTGATGGAATCACGGTTCGTTTTGAAAATGGCCGTATTGTTGACGCTCATGCTGACCAAGGTGAAGACGTCCTCAACCGTATTCTTGAAAGCGATCACGGGGCCCGTAGCATTGGCGAAGTCGCTCTTGTGCCGCACTCATCCCCTATTTCACAAAGCGGAATCCTGTATCGCAACACGCTTTTTGATGAGAACGCGTCCTGCCATATCGCTTTGGGTCAAGCCTACACAAAATGCATGACCGATCCCGAAGGTTTGAGTGAAGAAGAACTGATTGCTCGTGGTGCCAACCATTCCATTATCCATATTGATTGGATGATTGGGTCTGACAAAATTGATGTTGATGGTATCAAAAACGGACAACGCACGCCCGTTCTCCGCAAAGGTGAGTGGGTGCTGGACTAATATTTATGCCTATTTCGCTTGATCCAGCTCAGCTACCGGAACTCAACATCCTCACATTGGCTCAATCTGGAGCCATTGTGAGAGCAGAGCGCGAAACACCAGAAGATGGCATTCCCGCTTTCATTACACGCTCAGGATGGAATGAGCTGATTAGTCATCACGCTCAAGAACAAGAAACGGTTGCTGACACCGCTACACGTGTTCTCACAGCTCTTGAGAAAAGTATTGGACTCCTCATGACCCAAGCAGCGAAAGCTGCACAAGAGCATGAACAGAGCACTCCACCCTCTCTCTATAGTCTTGAAACGGATCTCTTCCCGAGCAACACGCAGACACGCCTCGTCTTTGTAAAGGACATATCTCACCACGTTGCGTGCGCACTTATCGGAACTCCCGATCAAATTTCGGAAATTATACGGCCTTCTTCCCCGTAGAGTGACGAAACGTCTCTGCAATCTTTTGTCCTCGCTCGAATCGATTCGTTTATTATCGATTCGGGCGAGTTTCTTTTCGTCGAGGTTCCATGAGAATATGATTTCACCAAATTTGATAGTTATTAAAATAAGTTTTTAAATAAAAACTTCCAAAACAAACGTTATCCCCTTTTTACTTATACGTTATTTTTACCTTTATTGTTCTTATAATAAACCAGCGTTTCAGCTAGATGCTTACCGACTTTTTGGTTCATCATGTGCGCGATTAGTCGTGACAACGACACACTGTCTGGTTGTAAAATTCACAAAAAAACAATCTATGGTTGCATTTATCGCTGATACTGCTTCTAATTGTATTTCCACCACAGGAGTTAAAACCTATGCGTGTCTTAATCGCGGAAAGTGACCTTTTTATCTCGTCCCCTCTTATTAGAATGTTGCGGAATGCTTCCTATACAGTCGATCATGCGACTTCAGGAAGTGATACGATCAACATGCTAAAATATTATGATTATGACCTCCTCATTACTGAAATGTCTCTTGAGGATATGGAAGGTCATGACATTATTCGTCAAATAAGACGCGCTCAAATCACAACACCAATTATGGTCATCTCCACACTCATGCAGCCTCAAGCTAAAGTAATGGCCTTTGCTGCAGGTGCTGATGATTATGTGATTAAGCCTTACGATAATGATGAGCTTCTTGCTCGTGTTCAGGCTCTCATGCGTCGCGCCCATGGCTTTGCTGAACCACGCATTAAAGTAGGCCCACTCGAGCTCGATCTTAGCAGTCGAATGATCAGCATTGATGGACAATTCTTACATCTAACCAGTAAAGAATACGCCATTATGGAACTTTTGATCGTACGTCGGGGCGCTATCCTTACTAAGGATACCTTCCTGAACCATCTTTATGGCGGGATTGATGAGCCTGAAATGAAAATTATTGATGTTTTCATCTGTAAACTAAGACGTAAACTTCAACGTTTCGGAGCCGGTCATATGATCACAACCGTATGGGGTCGTGGCTATATTCTAGCTGAGGAACCAGAACAGCCTGCTTCCCCAGCGTTATCGTCATCGACACATGCAGCGCCTAACTTACGTGAAGCGATCTAAACCGTTCTCTTACAGCAACACCTCTTTTATGTGGCTTTATCAACGTAAAAGAAGTGTTGCTGTTGTCATTTACTCTACGGAGATCACGCGGCAGATTCTCTCACGAACCTGCTGCACCATCTCTCGTACCGTCTCCTCATTTTGAGCTTCGACCATAATACGGATCAACGGTTCAGTCCCACTGGCACGGAGCACGAGCCGTCCTTGTTCACCTAAAATAGACGCGGCCCATTGGCTAATCTCAGCGACTTCAGAGCTTTTGAGTGGATTTTCACCCGAATAGCGCACATTTTCCAAAAGCTGGGGGTAAGGTTCAAAAATCCGGCACACTTGGCTGGCGGTTTGAT
This sequence comes from Saccharibacter sp. EH611, assembly GCF_009834765.1. Classification (GTDB taxonomy): domain Bacteria; phylum Pseudomonadota; class Alphaproteobacteria; order Acetobacterales; family Acetobacteraceae; genus Saccharibacter. The sequence continues at coordinate 279,675 of NZ_WVHP01000001.1, forward strand.
CTTTCGCCACCATAACCGCTAGAACTTGTAGGGCTGCAAGCAAACCATCACCCGTCGTTCCATAATCAGACAATACCATATGGCCAGATTGCTCGCCGCCTAAATTTGCCTCCACCTGACGCATACGCTCTACCACATAACGATCTCCCACAGCTGTGCGATGCAATGTCAGTCCCATCGTTTGGAGATATTTTTCGAGCCCCATATTGGACATAACAGTTGCGACAACTTCCTGCCCTCTCAAGCGGCCCTGCTCATGCCATGATGCCGCAATAAGACCGAGGATCTGGTCGCCATCCACCAAATGTCCTTCTTCATCGGCAAAAAGAACACGATCCGCATCGCCATCCAAAGCAATCCCACAATGCGCGCCGTGCTCTTTCACCGCCTCGCACATACGCTGCGGATGTGTAGAGCCAACACCATCGTTAATATTCACCCCATCTGGATGACAGCCGATGGAAATCACCTCTGCCCCCAGCTCCCACAAAGCAGCAGGGGCAACACGATAAGCAGAACCATTCGCACAATCGAGAACAATTTTAAGCCCATCTAAACGCAGCCCACGCGGGAAGGAGAATTTCACATTCTCCACATAACGCCCCGCAGCATCCGTTAGACGAGACGCTTTACCGATATGTTCAGGTGTTGCCAATTTCCCCGACAAATCTTGCTGCATTAAGCTTTCAATATCCGCTTCCATCGCATCGGACAACTTGAAACCATCAGGGCCAAAAAGCTTAATCCCATTATCCGTAAACGGATTGTGGGATGCAGAAATCATCACGCCCAAATCCGCCCGTAAAGAGCGGGTCAAAAAAGCCACGGCTGGCGTCGGAAGGGGGCCAACAAGAATGACATCCATCCCAGCGGCTAAAAAGCCTGACACCAAGGCGCATTCAATCATGTACCCTGAAAGACGCGTATCTTTACCGACAATCACCGTATGGCGATGGTTAGACTGCGTTGTGAATTGTATCCCCGCCGCTTGGCCAAGCTTTTGGGCAACCTCTACGGTCATCGGAGACGTATTAGCCTGACCGCGAATACCATCTGTACCAAAAAATACTCGCTTACCAGCCATGAATACGTTCCCCTCTCACCCGTCACATCGCGTCGATCCGACAATTCAGAATGCAACTTTGTGCATCAATAATAATCTGACGCCTTTAACATAAAACAGGCGTATAACGAACCTTATCGTCATACGCCTGCCTCGTTAAACGCCTTTTTAAAAACCGCCCATCAGCCGGGCTGTGGCACCGGTAGGCCCCCCGCAGGAGCCCCACTTGAAGGCACAGAAGGACGGCGACCATTATAAGTGCGTGTCTCTTCGTCGCGGTTTAATGGCTCACCACGGATGATTTTCCCGACTTCTTCTCCCGTGATGGTCTCATACTCCATCAAGGCATCCGTAATACGGTGCAACTCATCCAAATGAGACAAGATCAGCTGACGGCATTGCTCATAAGCCGTATCCGACAAACGACGCACTTCTTCATCAATCTGATGATGTGTCTCAGGGGAAACCATCCGCAAGTCGGCACAATCAATCATACCGATGCGGTCACTCATCCCAAAGCGCATCACCATATTACGAGCAAGCTTTGTCAGAGATTGAATATCCCCCGCAGCCCCAGCACTCACTTGGTCATGCCCGTAAATGACATCTTCAGCGATACGTCCACCGACACTCACAATAAGATCAGCCATGCAGCGTTGACGCTTATAAGAAATGTCATCCTTCTCCGGTAGGAAGAACGTCACACCCAAAGCCGGGCCACGCGGCAAGATCGTCACTTTATGAATGGGGACACTCCCCGGCGTATGATAGCCTGCCAAAGCATGCCCCGCTTCATGATAAGCTGTGGAACGCTTCTCTTCTTCTGTCATGACCATGGAGCGGCGTTCTGCCCCCATCAGCACTTTATCGCGTGCTTCTTCAAAATGATCCATCGTGACAGAACGCGCATTTTGACGCGCAGCAAACAAAGCGGCCTCATTCACCAGATTGGCCAATTCAGCACCAGAGAAGCCCGGCGTTCCACGCGCAATAATGCGTGGATCCACATCAGATGAAAGCGGCACTTTCTTCATATGAACCTGAAGGATCTTCTCACGCCCATCCACATCGGGGTTAGAGACCACCACCTGACGGTCAAAACGACCGGGACGCAACAAGGCGGGATCAAGAACATCAGGACGGTTTGTTGCCGCAATCAGGATCACACCCTCATTGCTCTCAAAGCCATCCATTTCGACCAGCATCTGATTAAGCGTTTGTTCGCGCTCATCATTACCGCCGCCAATTCCTGAGCCACGGCTCCGCCCAACAGCATCAATCTCATCAATGAAGATAATGCATGGAGCAGACTTCTTACCTTGTTCGAACATGTCACGGACACGCGATGCCCCGACACCTACGAACATTTCAACAAAGTCTGAACCAGAAACACTAAAGAAGGGTACATTCGCTTCACCCGCGACGGAACGTGCGAGCAAAGTCTTCCCCGTCCCCGGCGGGCCTGTCAGCAGCACCCCTTTGGGGATTTTCCCACCAAGCTTTGTGAATTTCTGAGGATTTTTAAGAAAATCCACGATCTCCACAAGCTCTTCTTTCGCTTCCTCAACCCCAGCGACATCATCAAATGTCACACGGCCTTTTTGCTCCGTCATCATCTTGGCACGCGACTTCCCGAAGCCCATCGCACCACGACCTCCCGCAGCGCCATTTTGCATCTGTCGGAAAATCATAAAGCCAATCCCAAGGATCAGCAAAATAGGCAAATAAGCAGCAACATAGCGGAGGAAAGGACTCTCATCGCTCTGTGGAGGCTGCGCCTTCACCTCAATCCCTGCCGACGTCAAACGTGGCACCAAAGAAGGATCCGGCGGAGCGTATGTCTCAAAAGACGTTCCGTTTGTCAGGACACCTGAGATGTTCTGATCACGGATCGCCACAGAACGCACGTCATGCTGGTCCACATCGTGGACAAAATCAGAATAGGCAATCTGTTGGATCGCTTTATGGCTGCCACCGGGCTGAAACGCTGTCAGCACGACGATGACGGCCATGACGATCACCACCCAGATCGCGGCATTACGACCGATGTTGTTCATCTTACTCTCATGATTTCACGAAAGCCGGATGTCCGGCAATCCGTTCTCTTACAACTCATCTCTCTAAAGATAGGCATTTCCTGCAATGATCCTACCCCTTTCATCAGAGAAAAGCGCTTTTATCGCCCTATGAGGGCCTGTTTTAACCAAAAGAACGCTCTCCCGTTGCCGGAACACCGCTCTCCCACACAAAAGAACAGCGTGGTATACGACCATCAAGCCCACGTGCTTCTTCTGGGACAGCAATCACCTCTCCCTCACACCACAAGGCTGGAACTGTTTGTAACACAGCAGCCGGCACTTCTCGCCCCTGTCGTAAAAAACATGTTGCTTTCCCTAAAGCAGCAATCTGGCAAGATATTTGATCAGGGCCCAGATACCGCCACCGACCATCCCATCGCTGGCCCGTCTGAGCCGCTACGCCCGCAGCAATCCCGCGCCGCTCACGCAAAAGAACGATGTCCTGATGCGCCTCACGCCATGTGACGCGCACACCACTAAGCGTTCCACAACCCTGTTGCCATAAACGCTGAACGGCTTCTCTATTGGCCTCATAAAGCCGTCCACCGATCAGTTTTATCAATCGCGCAAGACCATCCAACATACCGTCCTTATTCATCATCTCCCAAGCAGAGCGGTTGAGGGTCACCCAGCCTTCAGGATGCCAGACTGCCTGTTCTGCTAACCACTGAGACACCTGCTGGTCGCGCTTCTTTTGGTGAGCAAGCGCCTGACCATTCAACGCTGTCATCTCTTCGCGCTGGGACGACGTCATATCTTGGCGTGTTTGCACACGACGATAATGGCGTTTGTGATTAGACGGGTCTTCGCACCAATTCACGCCGGCCGCTCGCAAGGTTGCTCGCAAACGTTCGGGCCTTACACTCAGAAGTGGCCGCACGACAGCGATCCGCTCTCGTACAGCTCGTGGTGCCATACCACACAGCCCAGCAAAACCACTCGCACGCTCCTGACGCATCATCACCGTTTCTTCTTGATCCGCCGCATGATGAGCCACCAGCAAAACGCTTCCACCGGCCTGCACACAAGCGCTCTCCAGACATTGAAAGCGCGCTATTCGCGCTCGTTCTTGCGTACTTCCAGTAGGAAGCGTTCTCAACGTAACAAGCTGTGATGGCACATCTAATGCAGCCAAGCGGGCGCAGGTTTGTTGTGCTTCAGCTTGAGATTCCGACCGCAAACCATGATCCACCACAAGAGCCATCACATAACGACGCCAACGACGTGCCATAACAGCCAACGCCATCGAGTCCGCTCCTCCTGACACAGCCAGCATAACGGGCGTTTCTGGACAGTCAGGCGGAAACGGCCCCAGCGGCTCAATGAGCGCTAAAAATTCGTTCTCACTGACAGGCTGCACGTGCACGGAAAACTTTTTCGGACGCTTTAACGCGCTCTGATGCATTAGGGAACTCATGTTTCAGGCGTTGCAATGCTTCGCACGCTGAGTTCTTATCCTTCAGCGCAAGCATCGCACCTGAAACACCTAACAAGGCTTCAGGAGCACGTTTAGACTGAGGATCTTTGCTGTACGTATCATAGTAAGCAAGTGCTGCTTTTTGATAGGCTTTTTTACCTGCAAGAGACTGCGCTAATAAAAATTGAGCTTCAGTCTTACCCCAGCTACTATGGGCTGTTTTTAGTGCTTGCCGCGCAAGTCGCTCCGCCTCATCATAATGATGGGCTTTGATCGCAAGAGCCGCATCATGAAGATTTTGCTTAGCCGTAGAAGGGTTATCTGATTTACGCTCCTCATTTGCCGGTGCCGGAGCAGCCACGGAAGCCGCACGACGTGGAGCCGCCCCTTGTTGAGCAAACTGCATATCACTGAGCTGCTTGCTCGTATTCGCCTCATCTTGATGAACTTGGTTCGTGAGTTGATCAACATCACCACGCAAGGTTCTTACTTGTCCCTCTAACGCACTGACACGCTCCAATAAACGCGTCACAAGATCACCGCCCGCTTTTTTCGTCACCTGCCCTTGGGAAGAGCCATTCCCTTCATCTGAAGCTGCAAGAGGTGGTGCCAAGCTTTCTCCACCTACGCTTTCACTCGCCGGCTCATCTCCCCCGCTATTTTGTTGGGCAAGATGTCTGTGCTGACGCATGATCGCTTCACGCGATAACCCATCATCATCAGCAAAAGCCACAGCACCCACCGTCGAACCACTAAAAACGACTGAAAGCACCGCCAAACGCAGCATAGAAGACGCAGCTACACGGGACATGAACATTTCCCTCACATAAAAAAGTCGGGTTAAGCAATAAGCTGCTCAACCCGACCAATCAACCTTTACAGATGAGTATCAAAACTCATGCGCTTATCGTACGGACGTAATCGCGTTACGATTCTGTGCCCATGCGTCTTGGCTATCACCATCGACAGCAGGGCGATCCTTACCATAGGAAATAGTTGAGATACGCTGTGCGTTCACACCTTTGGACTCAAGATATTCACGAGCAGCATTGGCACGGCGCTGACCCAGAGCAATATTATATTCCTCCGTCCCACGATCATCGCAGTTACCAGCGATCAGCACCTTAACTTGCGGATAACGGGCCAGCCAAGCAGCCTGCTTATCCAATGTCACACGTGCTTCACCGCTGATCTGGTTTTGATCTAAAGCAAAGTACACACGGTCACCAGCGCTTGCAACGAGATCTGCCTCACTACCAGGCACAGGGCCGGCATTATTCACCTGAGGAGCCACATCTTGGCCTGTCCCGCCAACATCATGCTTATCATGATCGCCACTGCATGCTGTCAAAGCTAAAGCAATACCCAATGCCGCGCATGTCTTAAAACTTTTCATCTTAACCTCTACGATATTTATAAAATTCTAGAAAAACCTGCGCTTTATTTCCCTAAAACACAAGAACGAACTCAACGCCGTTTTGGTGACCATGCTGGGTCAGAGGCACCCGTCGCCGTGGGTAAGATATGTTCATTAAACCCTGCAACATCAATAACCCCAATCGTCGATGTAAAGCCGGCACCTCCAGCACCCGCTTCACTCTGCCGACAAAAGGTCAACGCACGACCATTTGGCGCAAAACTTGGGCTTTCCACCGTAAAGCCTTCTGTCAGGATACGCTCCCCAGTGCCATCAGGATTCATCACCCCAAGAGAGAAACGCCCTTGGTGAATACGCGTAAAAGCAATCACATCACCACGAGGAGACCAAACCGGAGACCCATAGTGCCCCGCCCCATAGGAAATACGACGCGCACCTTCACCTGAAGCGCTCATAACGTAGAGCTGCGGACTACCGCCACGGTCAGAGTTAAAGACAATTTGCTGACCATCTGGACTGTAGCACGGGCTTGTATCAATAACCCCCGGGGAGCTCGTTAACCGACGCCGCTGCTGACTGGTCAAATCAACCTGGAAGAGATCAGCCCCACCATCTGAGGTCGTCGCTGACAAAATAATCGCCTTGCCATGAGGCGCAAAACGCGGGGCAAACGAAATCCCCTCAAACGCCCCTAACATGCGCTGACGGCCAGAGTTAATATCGTACGTATACACACGAGGGCGGTCTTGCGCATAAGAGAGGAACGCAATTTCCTCACTCACAGGGCTAAAACGCGGCTCCAACGTCAACCAGCGCCCATCAGTCAACATATGAGGGTTCATCCCGTCTTGGTCCATAATGGCAAGACGGGTAGTCTGGCGCCGCCGTGGCCCCGTACGCGCGACGTAGGCGATCCGTGTGTCGAAATAGCCTTCTTCACCCATCAAGCGCTGATAAATAACATCAGCAATGATATGGGCAATCCGGCGCCAATCCGCGACTGGAGCCGTATAAGCCGTCCCTTGGATTTGCTGCCCAACCAACACGTCCCAAAGACGCATTTCAACACGAAGCTGCCCGCTTTCAACCACGGTACCAGCTACCGCAGCCCGCGCTCCACGCGCTTTTAAAGCTCTAAAGTCAGGCTGAACATTGGGAGGCACCTCGCCCGGTAAGATCTGAAACAGACCTGTATTGCCCAAGTCTGCAGCAATCACGCTCGCAATACGCTGCCCCACGCCCGGCCCAAAGTCAGGCACAATGATGGGGATGGGGGCTTGATGCGCATTAGCGACCGTAATTTCAGGGCTTGAGGCACCGTTTCCTTGGGCCAAAGCGCGCAATGGGGAAGCGATAACGCCGCCCGCCGCTAAGCCACCCAATAAAGAACGCCGTGAAAAATGAGCCTTAAGCGCTTCAGCTTCCTTGTTAGAAAAAAAGGACATGTGCAGATACCTCTTGAAAATCAGGGCTTGAAGACAAAACGAAATTGCCGCCTTTGCCCCAACATACGGGACGGAATAGGCAAACGTGCACAGACGGGGCTCAAGACAGCCGCACGAGCCCGTTCTGCCTGAACGCGATAAGACGGGTCTGCCGCCATCCGCGTGGCCGTCTCTGGCGCAAAGGAAACGAGATGCGCCTCACCCGCTCCATCAACAGTCACAATAAGATGCGCCTCAAAATGCGCATAATTCCGCGCCGCTGTATCTTCTTGATAACAACGCTGCACGGAGCTTCCAATAGCGTTTTGCTCACCACTGGTCAGCGCACGTGTATCCCCATCAGGACGCCCCCCTCCCAAACGCGACCCACCTTGTTGAGGATTAGCCTGCGCGCGCGGTGGGTGATCTTGCTTCTGCTCGGTACGGAAGCTCTCCAATGTCGCAAGGAGAGAATGACTATCAGCTTGATGCTTCGGCGCCTCGTGGGTTTGATGCGTTTGCGAGGATTGTGGTTTGGCGGGCGGTTTTTCAACCTGATGCTCCGCTGCCTTAATCTGCGCAGGTTTTGCCTGCATCTTATGAACCGGCTTTGGCTTTTCGCTCACCTCCCCCTTTTCACTTGGTGGCGCTTTTTGCTGAACCGGCGTTAAAGCCTGTTTAGGTGTTGGCTCTGGCGACGCTTGCGCTTCTGGCGGAGGAGCAGGAACAGGAGGTGTTGGCTCAGGTGGGGCAGGCTTTGGTGGCTCGGGCGTTGGAGGCGCTTTGACCTCTGTCGGCGATGGAGGTGCCGGCACTTGCGCCTTTTGAGAGGCGCGTGCCGACACGCTGGAAGACGGTGTTGCTTCATACACCATCTCAACCGGCTGTTCTGGCTTTGGCTCAGGCAACGGAGGAGAGTTCCAGTGCCAAAGAAGCAGAAACAACCCACCCCCATGAATGAGAGAAGAAAGGATGACACAGCCCCAGACCGCGCTGCCCTCGTCACGAGGAAGCCGAACCGAAGATGTCTTTGCTGACAGAGGAGAAGACGCCACGAGGGAGACCTCCTTACGGACTGCTCTGGGGTTGTTGGGCTAAAAGCGCGACATGATTAAAGCCACCTGCCGTAATTTGCCCCATCAGCTGCATGACCTGCCCATAATCAATTTTGGAATCAGCACGGACAAACACACGCCGTCCCGTTTCATTGCCCGCCAGCTGACGCAAACGACCCAGTAATGCATCACGGCTGACAGCATCATCACCCAGATACAGCCCGCCATCACTTTTGAGTGATACGGTAATCGGGCGATTATCGCTATTAACTGGCGATGCCGTCGTTTTAGGCAAATCAACATTCACACCGCTGCTCATCATCGGAGCTGTCACCATAAAGATGATAAGCAGCACCAACATGACATCCACCAGCGGTGTTACGTTAATATCAGATGCTGGGCGATGGCGAGCTGTCCGCCTCAAGCCTCTTCTTCCTGAAGAAATGACCATGGTTTCAGCCTTTCTCGGTATGTCGCTCTTCAGATTGACGAGACAAAATTGCCGCAAACTCTGTCCCGAAAGCTTCCATGCGGTCAGAGAAATTATCTAACGCACGGCTAATCAAGTTATAGGCAATATAAGCAGGAATAGCGGTAATCAAACCAATCGCCGTTGCAAAGAGAGCCTCAGAAATACCCGGTGCGACAACAGAGAGATTCGTATTATGCATCGCAGCAATAGATGCGAAGGCATGCATAATGCCCCACACCGTACCAAACAATCCTACGAAAGGAGCGACCGGCCCAATCGTCGCCAACAACACCACAAAACGACTTAAACGGTCGCTCTCACGCCCGATGGTAATCCCAATAGCCCGATCAATACGCTCTTGCGTGCCACCACGGAGGATATCAATCCCTGTAATACGGGATGAACGGCGCCATTCTCCCATAGCCGCCCCAAAAACAGCCGCTAATGGATGGACAGGACGCGCTCCTTCGCGATCGTACAGCTCATCAAGTGAACCACCTGACCAAAAACGATCCTCAAACGCATTCGCTTCTTTTTTGATGCGATGCAGCAGCAGAATTTTTTCGATAATAATGGCCCAAACCAACACGCTACACAGAACCAAACCTATCATGACGAGTTGCACGACAAAGGATGCGTGCAAAAACAGATGCACCGGCGATAATCCCGTTGCACCAACAGCGCCCAGAGCACTTGATGTCACACCTTGATCCACTCTGCTCTCTCCTGCTTCCGTTACAGCTTTGTTTCTTTGCAAGCATCACTCAACAACGTCATAGAGTGTCGCGTTTCGTACCCTCCTTCATGACATCCTAGAGCCAATGACGAAAGCCTGTTTTTTCTAACGGTTTAGTCAGGGAGAGACGTTTTCCTGCAATGCGGAAAGACAATCATAATAATGTGGCGGAATACGGACAGGACTCATCCGTTCCATGTCCAGACAACCGAGTTCCACAGTCAAAGACACAGCATGCTGATGATCGCGCGAGAGATTGTAAATCTTCTGCGCTAACACCAGCCGCACACCCGTATTTTTCAATAAAATAGTCTCGACAGAGAGTACGTCATCAAGGCGCAAAGGGGCATGATAGTGCGCTTCTAAACGCCGCACAACAAAGCCAATCCCTTCTTGTTGAGCGAGCGCACCGACTTCCATCCCTAAAGATCGCAAAGCCTCTGCCCGTCCGCGTTCAGCAAAACCAAGATACCGCGCGTGATAGACAATCCCACCCGCATCCGTATCTTCATAATACACACGAAACTGCGATGTATGTGCCGCCATAATGCCCCCCCTAGAACAATGTTGGAGACTGCGTATGCGAGGGAGGGGTTAGCCCTAAATAACGCCAGCCCGGATCACCCAGCATACGGCCTCGTGATGTTCGTAAAATCAGCCCTTCTTGGATCAAATAAGGCTCAATGACATCTTCGAGGGTATCACGTGCCTCCGCTAAAGCGGCAGCCAATGTCTCCACACCAACAGGCCCGCCGCGATGATGGTCTGCGATGCGACGAAGATAGCGACGATCCATGGCATCTAAACCATGCGAATCGACTTCCAATCGTGATAAGGCCGCATCAGCCAAACGCTGGTCAATCTTCTCCTTCTTCGCCACAAGGGCAAAGTCACGCACGCGACGCAAAAGGCGCCCGGCAATACGCGGCGTACCGCGTGAACGTTGCGCAATTTCCTGCGCGCCATCTTCTGTCAGCTGAACGCCCAGCTTCTTTGCTCCACGTGTAACAATCTGACGCAGCTCATCGGGTGTATAAAAGACTAACCGTAGCGGAATCCCAAAACGATCCCGCAAGGGGGTGGCCAACAAGCCAGAACGAGTCGTCGCAGCCACGAGCGTGAAGGGAGCCAAATCAATCCGCACAGAGCGCGCAGCGGGCCCTTCACCAATGACGAGATCAAGCTGGAAGTCTTCCATCGCAGGATAGAGTACTTCCTCAATCGCTGGTTGAAGACGGTGAATCTCATCAATAAACAACACATCACGTGGCTGAAGATTGGTAAGGATGGCCGCTAAGTCACCAGAGCGTTGGATAACAGGGCCTGATGTTGCCCGGAAGCCAACCCCAAGCTCTTTTGAGACAATCTGCGCTAACGTCGTCTTCCCAAGCCCGGGCGGCCCATGCAGCAGGACATGATCTAAGGCTTCCGAACGCGCTTTAGCCGCTTCAATAAAAACAGAGAGATTTTCGCGACTTGCTTTCTGACCTGTAAAATCGGCCAAACTCTGAGGGCGCAGCCCCACATCCGCTGCATCTTCAGGATAACGGCTTGCGTCCGTTTCCTGTGCTTTATCCATCATCACGCAAGCTCCTTAAGAGCGAGACGCAAAATAAGATCCAACGCCGCACCCTCATTCTCAGCGAGAAGGCGGCTCACAATGGGCCAACTTTCAGCTCGCTTAAAGCCCAGCCCTTCGAGGGCCAGCAAGGCATCACTTTCCACCCCAGCTACAGCGGAACCACCCTTCTTGCCAACACCCTGCGTAGCCGAGGCCACAGTGCCAACAGGAACAGGCATTTTTGCGACCTTACTTTTAAGCTCTGTCAGAAGTCGCGTTGCCAAGCGTGGGCCCACCCCACTTGCTTGCGTGAATGGAAGCTTATCCTCAGCCGTTACGGCCTGCCAAAGCGATGACGGTGTGTTGACGGACAAAATCCCCAACGCCACGCGTGATCCAACCCCTTGCACCGTTGTCAGCAAACGGAACCATGACCGTTCTTCAGCGTCTGCAAAACCGAAAAGCTGGATGGCATCTTCACGCACAATGGTTTCAATCAACACACGCGCAACCTCTGGTGGATGAGGCAACTGCTCTAACGTGCGCGTTGAGGCAAACACGACATAGCCCACACCGTTGACATCCACGAGGCAACGATCTGGCTCTATATCTCCCACCAAACCTGTCAGCTGTCCGATCATGCCATCGATACCCCTCTGGCTATGTGCTGAGCACTCGCACGATGATGAGCATGACAAATAGCCATTGCTAAGGCATCAGCGGCATCAGCACGACGCAAATCTGCCCCTGGCAGAAGCCGGCGCACCATCATGGTGATTTGGTCTTTTGTCGCAGCACCCGTGCCTACCACGGCCCGCTTAACAGCACGTGCCCCATATTCATGCACCGCAACCCCCGCCAAGGCAGGCACGAGCAATGCGACACCACGCGCATAACCAAGCTTCAATGTGGAAGAGCCATTGCGGTTGACGTAAGTCTCTTCCACAGCCGCTTCAGCAGGGCCGTAACGCGTTATCAGCTCTTGTAGCCCGTCATGAAGAGCGCAAAGGCGACGAGGCACATCATCTTTTGCATCTGTCGCCAACACGCCATCAGCAACATGGCGCAACCGGTTGCCATCCACATCAATGACGCCCCAGCCCATAAAACGCAGGCCGGGGTCAAGGCCAAGCAGACGAATCAAGCGCTCAGTGCCTGCGCAACCTCATCAGAGAGGTCAAAGTTCGCATAAACAGCTTGAACGTCGTCATTTTCTTCCAGAACATCAATGAGCTTCAACACAGAACGTGCTTTTTCCTCATCCAATGACACGGTCGTTTGAGGGCGCCAATCTAGCTTCGCAGAGCGTGGCTCACCGAAGCGCGCTTCAAGCGCATCACGCACGCTCATGAGATCCTGCATAGATGTCACAATCTCATGACCATCGTCGGTCATCTGTACATCATCCGCTCCGGCCTCAATCGCCACGTCCATCATGTCCTCTTCTGACGCAGCGTCAGCGGGATACATGATCACACCAATATGGTCGAAACCAAAAGAAACGGAGTTTGTTTCCCCAAGCGAACCGCCATGCTTAGAGAAGGAGGAGCGCACTTCAGCAGCCGTGCGGTTACGGTTGTCGGTCAACCCTTCAATAATGATGGCAACCCCTGCTGGGCCATACCCTTCGTAACGCACTTCCACATAATCTTCACCGCCAGCAGCTCCTGACGCTTTTCGGATCGCGCGCTCAACCGTATCCTTTGGCATATTCACTTCACGAGCAGCGAGAATAGCCGCACGTAACCGCGGATTCATGGCTGGGTCAGGCAAACCAGAACGCGTTGCCACCGTAATTTCACGAATAACTTTAGCAAATTGCTTAGCACGACGCGCATCCTGCGCGCCTTTGCGATGCATAATGTTTTTAAATTGTGAATGTCCTGCCATGGACTCCCCTTCTCCTTCGTTCGTTTACGGCTTGCTACGTTTAGAGCAGCTTACCATGACAATGTTTGAATTTGTGAACCGATCCACAGGGGCATGGCGCATTACGGGGCACTTCTGCCCGCCAGCGCGCCAATGTCTCTGCATCAATAACCCCCTCTTGTTGTGATGACTGCTGAGACGCTTCAACGAAGCGCTCTTCTTCACGAGGGGTAACAGCAGGCTCTTCTGAGGCTGGCGGTGGCTCAGCTGTTGTTTGTAGATGCGATAAAGTTTGCACCACACGCAAGCGCATATCCGCCAACATCGCACCGAACATCTGGAATGCTTCATGTTTATATTCGTTGAGCGGATCACGCTGCCCATAAGCACGCAGACCAATCCCCTGACGCATCTGATCCAAAGCGTGCAGATGCTCCTTCCATGACGCATCAAGTGAAGTCAGCAGGATATGCTTCTCGACCATCCGCATCATATCCGGCCCCATCGTTGCCGCCTTCGCAGCATGAGCTTTGACCGCTTCGCTATCAATACGCTCAATGATGGTTTCTTCATCCACACCATCTTCCTCCGCCCATTGAGCGATAGGCAGATCAAGCGCCAAATTATCCTTCATCTCACGCTGCAAGCCATCCACATCCCATGCTTCCACAAAGGACTTCTCAGGAATGTGAGCCTGAACCACCTCATCAATGACGTTCAGACGAAGGTCATTCACGACAGAAGACACATCCGTTGCCGCCATATATTCCCGACGTTGGGAATACACTTCGCGACGCTGGTCATTCATGACATCATCATATTTCAGCGTGTTTTTACGCATGTCGAAGTTGCGCGCTTCGACCTTCTTTTGGGCCTTTTCAAGAGCACGGTTCAGCCATGGATGAACAATGGCCTCCCCTTCCTTTAGCCCCATTTTCTGCATCATCCCGCCCATGCGGTTCGTGCCGAAAATACGGATCAGATCATCTTCTAGCGATAGGAAGAAGCGTGAATTACCGGGGTCACCCTGACGACCGGCACGCCCACGAAGCTGATTATCCACACGGCGGCTTTCATGGCGTTCTGTGCCGATCACATACAAACCACCAGCCTTATAGACGATATCGTGATCACGTTCGACTTGAGCGCGCACCTCAGCAGCCGCCTTCTCACGCCCTGCCTCATCATCCTCTGGCAATTGAGCAAGACGTTCGTCGATAAGCATATCGACATTACCACCAAGCTTAATATCCGTCCCACGGCCAGCCATATTGGTCGCAATGGTAATCGCTCCCGGCGCCCCCGCTTGGGCAATAATACTCGCCTCACGCTCATGCTGGCGTGCATTAAGCACATTGTGAGGGATACGGCGCTGTGTCAGCAAGTTTGAGAGATACTCACTTTTCTCAATCGACGCTGTCCCAACCAAAATAGGCTGCTGCGTTGCACGCACTTGCTCAATCAGATCAGCAACGGCTTTGTATTTTTCAGCGGCGGTCAGATAGACCTCATCATCCGTATCAACCCGCCTTACAGGGAGATTGGTGGGGATCTCGACAACATCCAGCTTATAAATTTCCGCAAACTCATCAGCCTCGGTCATAGCCGTGCCGGTCATACCAGACAGCTTTGGATAGAGGCGGAAATAATTCTGGAAAGTGATAGAGGCCAGCGTCTGGTTTTCTTGCTGGATCTCGACCCCTTCCTTCGCTTCCAACGCCTGATGAAGCCCGTCGGAATAGCGACGCCCATCCATCATACGACCGGTGAATTCATCAACGAGAATAAGCTTACCGTCGCGCACCATATAGTCCACATCGCGCGCAAAGAGCGTGTGGGCACGCAAGGATTGTTGGACGTGATGAACCACCGCGACATTGTTGATGTCGTACAGCCCACCTTCTTTCAGCACATCTGCTTCACGCAACAGCTCTTCCACACGATCAGACCCCTCTTCTGTCAGGGTGACCGTGCGCATTTTCTCGTCTTTGTCATACATGTCCGGCTCGTTCACCAAACGTGCGATAACGGCATCAACATGACGATACAGATCTGAGCTATCATCCGCAGGCCCAGAGATGATCAATGGGGTGCGCGCTTCATCAATGAGGATGCTATCAACCTCATCGACAATGGCGAAATTGAAAGGACGCTGAACCATTTCCTCCAGCGTATATTTCATATTATCGCGCAGATAATCGAAGCCAAATTCGTTATTTGTGCCGTAGGTAATGTCAGACTGGTACGCTTCCCGACGCTGATCATCAGAGAGGTTGGGGACAATGACACCGGTGCTCAACCCCAAAAATCCGTATAAAACGGACATCTCCGCCGCATCACGGCTTGCCAGATAATCATTAACGGTCACAACATGCACACCCTTACCCGCTAGGGCATTGAGATACACGGCTAACGTTGCAACGAGCGTTTTCCCCTCACCGGTTCGCATTTCAGAAATACGCCCGTCATGAAGCACCATCCCGCCGATAAGCTGTACATCAAAATGGCGCATTCCTAGAACACGACGTGACGCCTCCCGACAGACAGCAAAGGCTTCAGGCAGTAGGCTATCAAGGCTCGCACCGTCAGCAATACGCTGACGAAACTCTTGCGTCTTCTGGCGCAACTGCTCATCACTCAGAGCCTGAACGTCAGGCTCAAGAGCGTTAATCTCTGGTACGCGTTTTTGATAGCGCTTAAGAGAGCGATCATTAGCGAAGCCGAAGAGGGCGCGAGCAAGGCGTGCAATCATGATGAACCCTGAAATGCTGACCCCACTGTAACATCATCCAAAACCCCCATCATCGAGGACCCGGCATTGCTACCGCAGGTAGTCACGATTTTTCATGTAAATGCTGGAAATAAGCATCCCTCCACAAGGGGTCAATGGAAAACCCATATTTCTTCCCTCGCGGCGGAGAGTAAATATGCCAAAATTATGGCTAAATATCAAAGGGTAGAGCCTGTAAAACCCTTATTTATCGCTTCCAACCTCTCTTCACGGAGTTTTATGACAAAATTGTAGGAAAATACTCACAAACGAGCGCCTCTCACCCCTTGCAGGTCTAGTCAGGCTTTGTCATGGTACTAAGATAATTCTCATTGATCTAAATGTTTGAGGTAATTCTATGCGGCTCCCCCGCTCCTTATTCGCCTGCACTACTCTTCTGAGCGGCTTGGCGTTTGGTACAGCATCCTTCGCAGCTCCAATGCCAGCAGCACCCGTAGCAAAAGCACCAAGCCCCGATTCAGTTATTGCAACGGTTGATAACCAAAAAATTACCATCTCTGACATTCAACGCGCAGCCAGTGCCCTGCCACAGCAAGCACGTCAGATCCAACCTAAAGTCCTTATTCCTCTCCTCATTAACCAGTTGATTGACCAAAAAGCGATCCAGATTCTGGCAGAAAAAGAGGGGCTGAGTGCCAAGCCAGACGTAAAGTCTGCGATGGATTCAGCTGCAGGCAATGTGCTTCAAAATGCATATCTTGAGCAGCAAGTTGCTCCTAGAATTACCGATGCGTCTGTTAAGAGCTACTATCAGTCTCACTACGCCAACCAAAAACCTGAAGAGGAAGTGCATGCACGCCATATCCTCGTCAGCACAGAAGCGCAGGCCCAAGATCTGATCAAGAAGCTCGACAAGGGTGAAGATTTCGCAAAGCTTTCGTCCCTGTCCTCGACAGATAAAGCGTCTGCCTCTGCCGGTGGCGATCTTGGCTGGTTCAAACGCGGTGATATGAACCCTGCTTTTTCCAACGCAGCCTTCTCACTGAAACCAGGCCCTGTCGCACAAAAACCCATTCATACAGAATATGGTTGGCACGTCATTCAGGTGCTCGGCACACGTATGGCACCTGTTCCAACCCTTGAAGAAGTGCAGAATACCATCCGCCGTGATATGGTGCGCGAAGAAGTTCGCAAGGTCGTTGAAGCTGCTGAGAAGCAGGTCAAGGTCACGCATTACGATAACAACGGGAAGCCAATCTCCAATACGGCAGCCCCTATGCAACACGGAGCTCACTAACTCATGGCGACGTCACATCCTCGTTCCCCTCTAGCACGGTCTTTACCAAACCTGATGCAGGTCGCTGGAGTGCGCCTCAGCGGTGTGGCGGCGCATATCCGTTATGAAGGGCGCAAAGACCTCGCTTTGTTCGAATTTGCGCCCGGAACGACAGCAGCCGGCGTTTTTACGAAGAATGCCTGCCCAGGGGCACCTATCCCCTGGTGTCGTCAGGCTCTGGCCAACACCACTGAAGCGCGCGCCCTACTGGTAAACTCTGGCAATGCCAACGTGTTTACAGGCCGCGCTGGCGATGAAGCTGTGGTGGCCTGTGCCACTGAATTAGCAGACCAACTAGAATGCCCTGTCGAGGATATTTTCCTCGGCTCAACCGGCGTTATCGGTGAGATCCTTCCTTATCAGCGCATCTTAAAAGCCCTACCAGAAGCCATTGAGGCTTTATCTGAAGATGGGTGGGAAGATGCGCTCGCCGCCATCATGACGACAGACACCTTCCCCAAGGCAGCCTGTCGTGAAGTCTCCATTGGTGAGACGACCGTCAAAATTCAGGGTATCGCTAAAGGCTCCGGCATGATCGCGCCTGATATGGCGACGATGCTGGCCTATATCGCAACCGATGCAAAATTACCTCAACCTGTTTTACAGTCCCTTCTTCAAGAGGGCATCGGTTCCAGCTTCAATGCGATCACGGTCGATTCGGACACTTCGACCTCTGACATGGTTATGGCTTTTGCGACAGGACAAGCTGAGCATGCTGAGATTACAGAAGCCGATGATAATGCTCTCGATGACTTCCGCGATGCGTTCCATGACCTGATGAAGGAGCTTGCCCAGCTTGTCATTCGTGATGGTGAAGGCGCAACAAAGCTTATCCAGGTGGAAGTGCAAGGTGCAGAAAGCAACGAATCGGCCCGCAAGGTCGCGCTTTCTATCGCCAATTCACCATTAGTAAAGACCGCTATTGCTGGGGAAGATGCGAATTGGGGCCGAATTGTCATGGCTGTGGGGAAAAGTGGTGAACCCGCCGACCGCGACAAACTCTCTATCGCTGTTGGTGATTATTGGGTTGCCCGTAACGGCGCGATCGCAGAAGAGTGCGATGAAGAAGCACTTTCTCGCTACATGCGTGAACAGGAAATTACGCTCACAGCAGACCTCGGGATTGGCGAAGGTCGCTCCCATGTATGGACCTGCGATCTTACCCACGGCTATATTGACATTAATGGGTCTTATCGGAGCTGATACCGCTTGCATTTAGCCCATAAGCGGGGGAAGAGATTCTTTTCCCCTGCCGTTTCTTTACAAAAGAGCAACAACTAACAGCCTGTTTTTCCTCAATTGACGTGAAGAAAACCCAGCAGATGGGCCCTATTACTCTAATAGGGCTTGTATGTAGCAGCGCTCCCCGGTAGCAGAGATATTCTTTTTTCGTAATCTGTTACACTCAAAAGAACTGAGGAGCGGTCCATGTCTGCTGACAAGCATGTCATCATTCTCGGCGGAGGTATTGGCGGCCTAGAAGCCGCTATTACTCTTTGCCGCCAAAACACAGCGTCTGTCACCCTAGTCGACCCAAACCCAGTTCACATCTGGAAGCCCTCACTTCATGAATTCGCCTCTGGCACCATTGAGCATGGCGGGAACCTCTTTTCTTTTATAGAACTCTCCAAACGCTTTGGCTTTGATTTCATTCAAAGTTCACCGGAAAAAGTTGAGCGCGATAAGAAAATTGTGCACCTCAATAATGGCCAGCACCTACCCTATGACCGCCTCGTAGTGGCTATTGGGGCCCGCGCAAATGACTTCGGCACACCGGGGGCACAGGAGCATTGCCTGTTCCTGAACAACCTCAACGATGCCAACGCTCTTCATGAGCACTTCCGCAACGCCCTCATCACGGCTCAAAAAACGGGGGAACCTCTCACGTTAAGCATTGTTGGTGGTGGAGCAACAGGCGTTCAACTTGCCGCTGAACTATGCCGCGCCATTGATAGCACGCCCGAACTCGGGGAAAATGCACGCCGTCGTTTGCTCAAACCAACATTGATTGAAGCAATGCCGCGCCTTCTGCCCGCTTTCCCCGAAAGCGTGTCTGAAGAAGCGAAAAAAGAGCTCGAGAAAATCGGCTTCGATGTCATCACTGAAGGAATGGTCAGCTCCATTGATGCTCAGACTGTTACCCTCAAAGACGGACGCTCGATTCCCGCTTCTATGCGCATCTGGGCAGCAGGCGTTAAAGCTGGGCAAGCAACCGATCTATTCGATGGGCTAGAGCGGAGTCGAAGCGGTCAACTTATCGTGACACCAACGCTCCAATCAGTCGATGATGAGAATATTATCGCTCTGGGTGATTGCTCACGCATTAACACAAATGCCGTCGCCCCAACAGCACAAGCAGCCCGTCAAGAGGGACAATATATAGGACGGATCGCCCTACCCCGCCTTCTCAAGGGGCAGACCCCACCACCTTTTGCCTATCACGATCGCGGCGCTGTTGTGGCTCTGGCAAACTATAATGCATGGGGCATGTGGCCATCAAAGAAGGCTTTCGGCGGGCATGGAATCGGCGCATGTTTTGCACGCTTCGTTCATGAAGGATTGTTTCGACAACACCAGCTTTGCCTAAGCGGTATGTTCAAAACGGCTTTTGTCACTCTACGCGAGCACCTGTCCCCAAATCGCCCAGACTTGGCCGATAAATCCTCTAAAAAGAATTCTTAATATATCTCTATGGAGCGCCTCATAAGCGCTCCATAGGCTCTCCTCATCATGAATGGCCTATAAAGAACGACGCTTTCCTCTTGCAGAAAGGGCCGTTTCTTTTTCATATGAGTCTCATGATGACCATGACCTCTTCCTCCACCTCGTCATCCGGCCTTATCTCGCTGGATGCTATTAAGAACCGGCTCCAGGCAGAGGGCTTCATGTTCCTCCCTGCCCAACAGACGCGAGCCCTCCTTCAGCAGCAACATGCCGCTGATTGGGAGAGCTTTGCGGATAGTTGGAATGATCTCGGCGTAGATCGCTACATGGCGGATGGGGGGCGCTATCGGCGACGGCGCTATGCGACCTTCTCACTCGCCGATGGCCATATCACCCCTAAGCAACACCAGCCGCATTATCAAAGCCGCGACTATAATCTGCTCAATGGCGGAATTGAGCGCTGGTTTAGCCCCATCAAAGACGAGATTGTCGAACATCCGACCTTACGCGCTATCCTCGCTATGAGCGCAGACATGGCGTCATCACTCACGCCTGCACCACAACAGCCTCATAAATGGCATGCAGAAGTGCATCAATTCCGTATTGAAGCAGACCCTCATACACAAGCAAAACCCACGCCTGAAGGAATGCACCGTGATGGTGTCGATTGGGTTTTTGTCTTCATGGTAGATCGCGACAATATCCGCGAAGGGGTCACCAGCATTCATGCACTTGACCAAAAAACCACACTAGGATCATTCACCCTGGCTCAACCGATGGATGCCGCCATTGTCAATGATCACCGCGTGTATCACGGCGTTACGGCTGTGGAGCCTGAAGACCCCACCAAACCTGCCCATCGTGATGTCTTAGTCGTCACCTTACGCTACGAGTAAACACACGCTCACCGGGTTTCAGTCTTACGAAGCTGAGACTCGGTGCCACACGCACCACGAACACCATGTTATTTTTGGGAAACATTGGAGCGGATGAGGGGAATCGAACCCCCGTATGCAGCTTGGGAAGCTGCCGTTCTACCATTGAACTACACCCGCATCTCTTATGTGCCTCTTTTCTTACCCTCCCTTCCCACGTCATGCAAGCCCTTCCTTGGGAGAAAAACCATACTGCTTTTCTTGACGGCTCTCCCATGGAGCTTCATAGTGAAGGTCTATATTTCCTCTAAACTTTTTGGAGGGAACCTCGTGATTTGAGCGGCCGGCTTGCGGCGAGGTTAAAAAATTGCGCTAAAGAGGCCCTGTTTCTCCCCTTAAAAGAGCAGGACTTCCACGGCCCACCACAGCGTTTGCGCCTCTCCGCGCGCAGATATTGATGGAGGGATCCTCTATGTCATCTCACACGCACTCCTCTTCATGGCGCACAGCGACCCACCTACTCCATGATGCCCGCAACCGCACGCCTCATGGTGAAACATCCGACGGGCTCTTCCTGACCTCTGGGTTTGTGTACGACAATGCCGAGCAAGCGGCGGCCACGTTTGAAGGCACGATCGATCACCTGCAATATTCCCGATACGGCAACCCAACGGTAGATACGTTACAAGAACGCCTCGCTCTGCTCGAAGGGGCGGAAGCCTGCTTAATGACCTCCACCGGCATGGGGGCCGTTTCCTGCGCTCTGCTTGCCGGGCTCAAAGCTGGTGACCGCGTCGTTGCCTCCTCCGCATTGTTTGGCTCCACCCACTGGCTGCTCAGCCATTTACTCCCGAGCTATGGCATTGATACTGTCTTGCTTGATGGACGCGATGATCAGGCATGGGAAGAAGCCCTCTCTCAACCGACATCTGTTGTGCTGATTGAAACACCCTCCAACCCTATGCTGGATGTACTTGATATTCAGCGTATTGCTGAGCGTGCCCATAAGGCGGGGGCCGTGTTTATGGTCGATAACGTCTTTGCCACCCCTGTTGGTCAACGCCCGCTAGAGCTGGGAGCAGACGTTGTCATCTACTCCTGTACCAAACACCTAGACGGCCAAGGGCGTGTGATGGGTGGAGCTGTCTTGGGAAGCAAAGAATGGGTCACTGAAAAATTACAGCCCTTTGCCCGCAATACCGGTAATACGCTTTCCCCCTTTAATGCGTGGGTTCTCCTCAAGGGAATGGAAACACTGGATCTTCGCGCTCAAAAAATGGCCAGCAATGCAGCCCGTGTTGCTGATGCGCTCGCTGAGCTCCCCGGTGTGACAAAAGTCTTTTACCCAGGCCGAAAAGATCATCCCCAGGCATCCATTGCCCAACGTCAAATGCGCGATGGCGGTTCTATGATTGCCTTTGAAGTCGCCAATGGCAAAGAGGGCGCTTTTGCCTGCATGAATGCCTTCTCCATTATCGCCATTTCAAACAATCTTGGTGATGCACGCAGCTTGGTCACTCATCCAGCCACCACAACGCATAAAAAACTGACAGAAGAAGAGCGCGCACAGCTTCGTATTACCGACGGTTCCATCCGCTTCTCCGTCGGATTAGAAGACCCAGCAGACCTGATTGACGATCTAACACGGGGTGCTCAGGCCGCTTTAGCAACAAAAGCCGGCTAAGAGCCCCAAAGAAGAACCTGACAAATGGCTGGGATGATTCTAGAAAGGCATCATGTCTGACGATTCATCCCATACAGCCACCACAACGCGCCTTGACCTAGACACAGCTGAAGAGTTGAAGGCCCCTCCTTGCTACACCGCAACAACGCACGACGTTGTCGTTAGCGTACGCACCTTTTGGCTGGAAGAGCATTCCACGCCAGAAGAAAGCCAGTATGCGTGGCTGTACCATGTCGTCATTGACAATGGCAGTTCTGAAAATCTGCAACTCTTGTCACGCAGCTGGACCACACTTGACGCAAACGGCCAACGGGAAGACACGCAGGGGCTCGGTGTGGTCGGAGAACAGCCCTTTATTGCCGCCAAAGGACAGTACCAATATACGTCAGGTGCCGAGCTCAAAACCCCAACCGGGTTTATGAAAGGGCTCTTTCATATGATCGCCCCCGATAGTCGGCAACATTTTGACATCACCATCCCCACTGTCAGTCTTGATAGCCCCCATCATGGCGGCCTCATCCATTAAGAAAAGGACTTTGCTGCCTTGAACGCCTCTCCTGCATCCTGTCGTCGTAAACGTGTTGCAGCCCTCCTCTTGGCCGCTGGTCGTGGGCGCCGTTTTGCTGCGAGCGCCCCGGCGACTACGCACGAAAAAGGTGCATCACAGCCAATCAGCAAACAGTTCCATACGCTTCGTGGCCTTCCTGTTATTCGCCATGCAGCCCTAAGCCTGCTGCCTCATGTTGACATAGTTCAACCCGTGGGGAATGATCCTCTGCTTGCTGAAGCGCTTCAAGGGTTAGACGTTCTTCCTCCCGTCAACGGTGGTGCAGAACGTCATGATAGCGTTAGGGCTGGTCTGGACGCGCTCGCTCAATTGCCCCAGCCACCAGACCTCGTTCTTGTCCATGATGGGGCACGCCCCTATGTCCCAGCCCGCGTCATAACCGATACAATCGCGGCTTTAGAGAAGCATAAGGGTGTGATCCCTGCCCTTCCAGTGAGCGACACACTCAAGAAGGTCGAGAACGACCTCATCACAGGCACCGTTTCCCGTGCAGGGCTCTGGCGCGCACAAACCCCACAGGGTTTTTCCTTCCCTCTTCTACGTGAGCTCCATCATCGCCACCGCACCGCGCTGACAGACGATGCAGGGCTACTGGAACATGCCGGACATCCTGTCGCCATTGTTATGGGCTCAGAAGATATTATTAAATTGACTGTTTCGGAGGATTTGATGCGTCTCGACCGTGTCATGGACCAAAACCAACTCCCTATGCTGCCCCGCGTTGGGCTGGGCTACGATGTCCACGCTTTTGCCGAAAATCGTAAGCTTATTCTTTGTGGGATTGATATCCCCCATGAGCGCGGCCTCGCAGGGCATTCTGACGCTGATGTGGGCATTCACACACTTTGTGACGCTATCTATGGTGCCCTTGCTGAAGGGGACATTGGGCAGCATTTCCCCCCCAGTGACGACAAATGGCGCGACATGGATTCCGCACGTTTCCTTGTCCATGCCGGAGACCTTATCCGCTCCAAGGGTGGCATGTTAGTCAATGCTGACATCACCATCATTTGCGAACGCCCCAAGATCGGCCCTCATGCCCAAGCTATGCGCGAACGCCTTGCTGAGCTTCTCAAGGTCAATGTAAGCCGTATTTCTGTCAAGGCCACAACCTCAGAACGTCTGGGCTTTACAGGACGGGAAGAAGGCATTGCCGCAACAGCTGCTGTCAGCCTTATGGTGCCTGACAGCGGAGAATAATCCCTCTCACGCCAGCCCCCTTTTCCCAAAAGGGGGCTTTTGCTTTTGGGGCTGTTCAGCCTTGCCGCACGAGCGAGAGAAACTGCATCGCCTCACGAATATCTTGCTCTTTGCGCTCAAGCGTTTGGGCCATTTCCGCGTCATGCCCCCATTTCTTGAGCTGATAGCGCTCATCAGCTTGTCCAAGTGCTACAGCCTCTTCCAAGCTCAACACGTCATATATAACCGCAAGTGCGAGCAACAAGCTCCCAAAAACAGGAGCGATAACACCTAATGTTGCCAACGTATCTGCATCGAGGGTGCCTAATAAACGGGTCAGCCCTTCTTGATACGCCTGGGGATGAGAGAGCGGCATAATCCCTGTTGTGGCATCGGGGGACAAAGCGTGGTGATGCTTCGCCCATGCTAGCACACGTCCAACAAGCTGTTCATCCTGCGCAGCAGAGCGGTAACATAACGCGTCATCCAATCCATAGGCCAAGAGCTGCTCCCGCATCTCATCCATATATGGTGCCACACGCTCAATCCGTGTGCCACTCATACGCGTGAGAGGCAGTTCCTCTGGCGTAAAGGGCGCTTTAGGCTCGATCGCCTGCCACTCCTTTACTAAAGCCTGCCCTAAAGCCTTAGAGGCTACCGCCAGTGTCGTGCCTTTAGGAAGCTTGACAGGACGGCCATCCAAGGCTGGCGCATATAACCCGCTTTTCTGCGTGTCTAAGGTCACCTCTTTCCAAAAACGTTTACGTGGCTGGCTCATGGCTTTCCTCCAATCCCAAGGGCTTTGAGAATATCACTGGTGCGAGAATGCTCCCCTGACAAAGCCGGAATAGGCAAACCATCATGACCATCACGCGCTTTACTAATCACCTCTTGGCAGAGATCCGCCGTTTCTGTGTCTTGGCCAATATCAAGCTGGTTTTGCCCACCTTCTGTGCGGAGCGACGTTATTTGCGGCGCTGTGATCGTCCCAGCAACACGCACCGGCATGCTCATCTCATTCCCAGCCAAGCTGACATGTGGCAGAAGCTGCAATGACAAAGCACCATCATCAAGCTTCACCTGCCCATGCCCCTTCACGAGGAAATGCTTTGTCTGTGCACCGAGCGCTTCCAACACGCCCTGCCCTTGATGGAGATTAACCCGAACAGCCGCACAACGCAGGCCCATCGTTCCATTCCCCAGCTTTAAGAACGCTGCGGCAGGGCCTGCCAGAGGAGCAAGAACAGAGGTATGAATCTGCCCCTTCACCACAGAAAGGCCCATCGCACCTTCTAAGGATGAGAGAAGAGCCTCTTGCGTGTCCCCTCGGGCCTCAAGCGCACCATCAAGCTGCACAGGCCCTTCAAAAACAGGAGACTGCCCAATAAAATGGAAAAACTGTGTTGACGGCATCATCCATGGGGTTGCTTGCACACGCACCGTCATCGGATGCGTGGTGTTATCAACCTCGACTTTTGCTGAGAGCGCCACCCCACCAACATTGGCCTTTAATGGGTCAACCAACAGGCGGCGATCTCCAAGAGCTAAGGTTATATGAGCGTCGCGGTAATCCATGCCATAAAACGCTAATTGATCAGCCGTTAGATCCAGCAAAATATGATGCGTATCAAGAAAGGCACGCACGGCCTGAAGGCGATCAGAATGGTCTTGCGATCTTTGTGCCGAAGGGGAAGAAGCCTCCTCTCCCTCTCCTTGCACAGCAGCAGGAAGGAGAGCATCTCCGTCTGCATGCGTTAAATGAAGATGAGCATCAATAGAAGCCGGTTGGGTGGCAACAGGACGTGTAATAGAAAAGCGCCCATCTCCTCCAACTTCACGGCTATCAAAATGCAAATCATGCACATCAAGCTGTTTGAGCCCCTGAGGTGAAAATGCCCCTGCGGATAGCTGCCCGTTTAGCGATAAGCCATGTACAATAGTGCCAGAAAGCCCTTGTTCAATCCCCGGAAGCTCCGGTGCCTGCAACATATCGGCTTGTCCATCAAAACTCAGCTGACTGGCTTGACGTCCCAATGTCCCTTGGGCGTGAAACTGCACACCATCTTGTTCGGCCACTGTTTTATGCTCACGATGGCTTAATAACGTCATGAGGTTACGATCACGCCCTTGTAAGGTCGCTTCCAGGGGAACGGTGGGCTGATCCGGCTGTTTCCACGCCGCCACGCTTTTTTCCAACGTACCGAGCTGAGCTTGAACCTCCCACGAAAAGCGCCCCCAATCCGCGTCTCCATGAATGGTAAGTGGCGCAAGAGACGCGTCAGCATCCATTTGTAATTGCCGTAAATGCAACGGAGCTTCAATGCCGAGCGTGCCTTGTGGGAAATCAACACTGCCAAGCTGGACATGCATCTGGACTGGGTAGAGCTTCCCCGGTAGAGCCGCTAGCCGTTCAAGGAAACCGCCCGCTGGTAACTCTGATTCATCACGCTCACGCACATCCACCATACCACCGACAGACTGCACCGCTGGCACCCCAATATGAGGGAATAATTGTTCTATGTCGCGCAAATCTGCCCAATGACCTTGCATGCTGAGGCGTAAACCTTTCAAACGATGAGGGTCTGTAAAAGAACCATCCATCACCATCTGATCCTGCTGGCCTTCTTTTCCGAAAGTCAGCCCAAGACTAAAGCCCCATGGCTCACCTTGAGGCGTAGACGCCGAAAGAACGCGATGAAAAGAGCCCATACGCCCCTTAAAATTGAAAGGCGTTTCTCCATGATACGCATGAAGGTCAATCCACGGGCTCACACTATGCATGCCCTGTAAATCCAACGACGCAATCGCGAAACCGCCGCTGCGTTCCTCCCCTTTTCTTGAATGATCATCACGCCAAGACAGCTGGGCGCTCGTCACATGGAGCGCGTCAAAAGAGACTTTCCAGTGCGCATGTGAGGTGGCTGCTGAGGGAGCATCACCCATTTTCCGTGCTGCAGGTTTGTCATCCGCCGCGAAAGGGAGCCAAGAAGAACAAACACCATCATGCGTGCGATGCAGGGTAATCTGGGCATTTTCAACGGTGAAATCTTGAAACGACACTTCCCGATGGAGCAACGCCAGAAG
Source organism: Saccharibacter sp. EH611 (assembly GCF_009834765.1). GTDB lineage: Bacteria > Pseudomonadota > Alphaproteobacteria > Acetobacterales > Acetobacteraceae > Saccharibacter. The sequence continues at coordinate 306,849 of NZ_WVHP01000001.1, forward strand.
AGAAATATCCGCATGAACAGATCGAGCTTGCACAAAAGGCGTGCAACCAGAACGCGTTAAGACCACCTGACCTGCATGGAAGGACGGCCACGGGAACACCTGGAACGAAGCCGTTTCCATCTTGAGGTCAAGGCCGGTTTGTTCATGAAAAGCCTGCGTGACATGGTCACGCACAGCCTTTTGGTCAATCAGCATATAAGTTCCGACACTGATGCCCAAAAGCATCACGACCAACATGATCAAAATTCCGACCAGCTTTTTCATCAGCTGCGACCTTTCGCGTCTTAAAAATTAGGAAATGCGTTTGGGTTTAGGAGCCGCCTGCACCACAAAGCCAAGCATCCGGAATGTATCCACCATATGCTTTGGTAACGGCGCTGTCACACTCAGTGTTCCCCCCGCTGGATGCGGGAATGTTAACGTGCGGGCATGAAGATGCAGCCGCTTTGCAAAACCAGTGGGGTGTGGCGTCTTCGCGCCATAGCGAGGGTCTCCTAAAATAGGCGTCCCGAGGCTTTCACAATGCACGCGAAGCTGATGCGTGCGCCCTGTCAGCGGAGACAAAGCCAGCCAACTAAAGCGCTTCCCAGCGGCATCAAGCGTCTCATACGCACTTTTGGCCGATTGCGCGTCTTCATCACGACGACCTGCTGGCACAACGAGTGCCGCGCCACCTGCACCCACCTTAGCAAGAGGCTGATCAATCACCCCATCACCGGGCATCGGACGCCCAACTACAACAGCCCAGTACGTCTTCTCTACCGAACGGCTACGAAATGCAGCAGCCAGCTTTGCAGCAATCCCCGGTGTGCGTGCTAAAAGCAGCAAGCCCGACGTGTCACGGTCGATCCGATGCACCAAACGTGGACGATCCCCGCCCGGCGGACGCAGCCCCTCCAGCATCATATCAATATGTTCATGAATACCCGGCCCACCCTGTGTCGCCAGACCAGAAGGTTTATTGAGCACAATAAGTTGATCATCTTGATACAAGATCATCGACTCGATTCGCCGCGTTAAATTTGGATCGGGCGGTGGCGGTGGAGCCGGACGGCTTTGGTCAGGCAATGGCGGAACACGCACAGTCTGCCCCGGGAAAAGACGATGATTCGCCTGAACACGCTTCCCATCAACACGCACTTGCCCTTTACGGCACAGCTTCTGCAACGCTCCCTGCGTCAAATTCGGGTAATGACGACGGAACCAACGATCAAGGCGTAGGTCAGCCTCATCTTCGCTTATGATACGGTTTTCAACACTCATGATTGGCGAGATGCCCGTTTCTGAGCCAACATGTCCAGACGTTTTATGATCCTTTCTTCAAATCCACGCTTAACGGGGTGGTAAAGTTGGACGCGTTCCATCCCATCAGGGAAGTAATTTTGCCCCGAAACGCCGTCTTCATAATTATGATCGTATTCGTACCCTTCCCCATAACCGAGGTCTTTCATCAACCCCGTCGGCGCATTACGAATATGGGCTGGTGGTATAAGACTTCCCGTCTTTTTAGCCAAAGCCCGCGCCGCCTTATAGCCCGCATACACCCCATTCGATTTTGAGGCGACGGCCATATGCACCACCGCTTGTGCAAGGGGAACCTCTCCTTCTGGCGAACCCAAACGCTCATAAGCCTGCGCTGCTGCTTGCGCGAGAGGCAAAGACGACGGGTCAGCCTCTCCAATATCTTCTGCTGCAAAACGCACCAAGCGGCGCGCAATATAACGCGGGTCTTCCCCACCTTCTAACATACGCGCAAACCAATACAGGGCCGCGTCTGGGTCACTCCCACGGAGCGATTTATGGAGGGCAGAGATCAGATTATAATGCTCTTCGCGATCTCGGTCATAAAGGACAGGGCGCCGCGCAAGCACTTTAGCCAGCTCTTGCGGCCCCAAGTGAGGCGCATCCTCTTGCGTGGTGAATGTGAGGAGCTGCTCCACCATGTTGAGCAAATAACGCCCATCCCCATCAGCCATCGCCCGTAAAGATGCTCGCCCTTCACGCGTTAAGGGGAGGGTACGTTCCGTAAGCTGTTCTGCATGGGTCAGGAGGCCTTCAAGAGCTGCATCATCAAGGCGATTGAGAACAAGCACCTGACAGCGTGACAACAAAGCGGAATTTAGCGCAAAAGAAGGATTTTCCGTTGTGGCACCAACCAGTACGACCGTGCCACGCTCCACGTAAGGGAGAAAACTATCTTGCTGCGTGCGGTTAAAACGATGGATTTCATCAACAAAAAGCAGCGTACCCTTACCGGTGCTATCAAGGCGTTTATCAGCTTCTTCAAACGCCTTCCGCAAATCCGCAACGCCAGAAAAAACAGCGGAAAGCTGCGCGTAAAACAACCCGGCTTGTGAAGCTAAAAGATGGGCTATCGTGGTTTTACCACAGCCCGGGCCGCCCCATAAAATCAAGCTCGGCAACGTACCACGCGCAAGCATACGCGTCAGCGTGCCATCTTCTGCGAGAAGATGCTCTTGCCCCCGCACATCTTCCAGCCGTGTCGGACGGAGACGATCAGCCAACGGTTGCGTCCTCGGGGCAGAACGATGCCCCTGACCCGAGGAAGTCTGACGAGGCGCCATGTCTGACGAAGGAGAGGAAGACCCAAAAAGATCAGACGTATCGGCTGTCATATCCATATTCCTCTCACCACCATAACCTAATGAGCATTCCATCGTTACCGCCAATCAATGCAAGATATGACGTAGCATTCCAGGGAGGAAGACGGAAAGCGGATAAGTCTGAAAGGTCGGCTTATCAAAAGTGCCGTCCAACGTGTAGGTCAGCGCCATCACACCACTACCCTTTTCTGGGGCAAAAAACGACCGCATCCCAAACAATCCCCCCGCTGCATGGTTTAATCCAAAAAGCGGTGAAACCGTTCCTTTAAGCAAGAGATGCTGAGCAACAATGTCAATATTCCCCTCAAGGGTGGCCCCAACGATTGCGTTGCTCAACTGCCCATCTTCAACCGTCATAACGGTATGACTCATTTTAACCGTGGCAGAGCCTGTCAGATTCTCAAACCGGTCACGCTCAATTTGTCCCCAATGAAGCGGCGCAAACACCGTTGCCGCCGTTAAGGCCGCCGGAGGATGAGCCAACGCGAGATCACGCACACTCACGTGACCTGTAAACGGGCCTAATCCCAATCCCCACATGCCATAATCATTGTCTGATGATGGAGAAGAAGCTGTAAACCGCCCTTCCAGATAAACATGGCCGCCATCAAGCTGTTGATAACCCTCAAGCTCTTTGACAAGAGAGCTTAAACTGCTGATATCAACCTTGAACACATGGCTTTGTCTCTCTTGAGGCTCAGGCTCTAGCTGCACAGAAAGAGCTTGCGGCCCTTTTGCATGAAAAACAGCCTGCTCCAACCGGCGTCCTTTCCATGCGACAGTCGCAGACATATCCGTCAGCGTTTTATCCTGCCGGTAGAACACACGCCCAGACTGAAGAGAAACAGCCCATTCCCCTGAAGGAAGAAGAGGCTTGGCATAATCCCGATGCGGGGGATGTGAAGAACGCAGCGCCCCTGTGGAAGATTGATGAGCTTGAAACCACGGGCTCACATCCAAACTCTCTGCTATCACGTCAATATGGTAGGGTGTGTTGTCTTTTGCCCCTATAGGCCAAGACGCCTGCAGACGCCCCACATTGCGCCCGAGGGTCATATGATCCACACGCACCCCAAAGACGCGGCCCTTTTTCACCATAGCACCGCCAACGAGAAAGAGCGCAGGCCCCCGTGCACGCAAATTCGTGACTGCTTGAATACGAGAATCAAGAGTGCGAATATGCGCGCTCAACGATGTCGGCACACCCGCCGGCTTAACCCAAGACGGCATACGCAACGCCACGGGGGTAAAGTCTGCATTGATCTGCACCTCTCCCTGACGGTGCTTATGGCCAAGACCTTTTTGCACATAAACAGCCGTGACCGGCGCAGCACCGCTCATCATCCCAGAAGGAAGAGACAGCCCTATCTTGCGCAAGAGCACCGCATCAAGCGCTGTCTGTGCCCTGACAGACCGCAACACACGCCCTGGCTCGTTGGCTTGAAAACGTTCTTCTGCAACCACATCAGCAGGAATATGGCGAATATCTGCCTTGCCTTGGAAACGAATTGCCTGTGACGTCACCTGAAGCTGCCCTTGCCCCCGCTTCACAGCACCAAGAGCAGGTGAGTCAAAAGTAATATTTTGACACTCCGCCTGAGCATCAAAATGAATATCGCCCATCTTCACTGATTTATCGAGCGGCAAGCTTACTGACAGTTCACCCGCAACCTTTCCTGCCGGTTGACGTAACGACAGCGGATGATTCGATAACAGATGAAGCCTTGGATGAGAGAGCACATTTAAAAATGACGGAAAAGCACCATCTAAACCCAGTTGAATATGAGCAAATTGGCTATGCCGTCGCAAAATACCCGTTAGGGTAATCCGCCCTCGTGGCACCGCAATCGTCGCATGCTGCCCATCTGAAAGCTGGCCATGAGCAACATCAATCTGCAGCGTATTGGGGTCAAGAAAACGTGCTGATGCCTCTACATTCGTCACGGGTTGAACAGGACGTAACCATGAGACAGAGAGCGCATGCCCTCTCAACTGTCCCTCTAGGCGCTGAACGCTCAAGCCCTTCAGCCCTGTCGCACTATGAAGCTGCGTATCAATGGCTAACCCATCACCCCGCCCTTCTGTCATGTTGGTTGTAATCCAACGCCGCGCCCCTTTAGCCATGCCATAAGGCCAAATAGAACCCAAAGTCGCAAAATCGAAGGCTGGAATACGGGCTTGCACAGCAATATCAACAGCAGAAGGATGCAGCATATCATCAATCTGCACGTGTGATGACAGCATGACGGGCACCATCTGATGATGGCTATCACGCATCACTAAGCGAATACGACCTTGATCCAGCACAACATGCTGCAAAGGCTGGTTGCCCTGCCATCTAACATCAAAACGCCCATGCCCCTCTTGCACATGAAGAGGATCATGACCTGTTTGTAAAATATCTCCCGCTCCTAAAGAAAACTCTGCTTGCAAATTTAAGGGCCGCCCGCCCATTCCTTTAGGTTGCACATCACCTTCGGCATGAAGCTGTATAGGCAGCTGCCACCGTTTCACATCATGTGCATCAACTTGAGGGAGCCACCCCGCTAGACGCGCAGGCACAAGAGGATGAACATCCAAGCGAAGATGAGTAAGCCCTTCCCGAACTGATTGGGCGGTGAGCTGGAATGGCACATCCTCCTGCCCCCAATGGAATGCCCCTTCAATATGCCCTTGCCAGCCAAAGTGACGCCGGTAATGCACAGCTAATGCAGGCATATGAAAATGCATGACCGCATCAGCACGCTGCGCATCACGCATCGTGACAGAAAGATTACTGACCTCAACATCACGGAGTGCATCAGCATCCAGAAAAGCTAAAGAGTTCTCTTTTTTGCGAGAGGACAAAGACTTACGCGGGAAACCGATGATATCAGGAGCAATTGTTCCATCTTCATAATGTTTTAACGCGAATTGGGCACCCGACACACGCACAGCCCGAAACGCAATATGCCCCCGCAAAAGAGCCGCCAAATTAAGCACAGCAGCCACATGCTCAAGCTGGTTCAGCACACGGCCATCACCCTGCACGAGATTCACATGCTCCACCCGGAGCAATAAACCTGCAGGAACATGCTGCTTATGCGGGCTCCAGCCGAGAAGAATCTTCCCCCAATGGACATACCCAACAGGCGGCTGCCCAGCCGTCAGCTGCACCGCCACGGGCTCCCATCGTTGGGACAACGCCGTAACATCCAACGGGCTTTGCGCTAAACGCCATAGTACGAAACAAATCAGGACAGCGATAACAGCCAGCGGAAGAAAGAGACCGATAACGCACCAACGCAACCACCGCCACGCACCAGAACGTTGTTGGGCTGGCCTATCCGTATCACTCATGGCAGGGTAGTCCGTCTTACGCAATTATTCAGGTAAATGAGCAAGAGCCCCCTGCACCCAGCTCACATGTTCAGCAGGACGAACGCGACGTTTCATCGCACAGACACGGCCTTGGCCATCAAGGAGGAACGAGCTGCGTTCAATCCCCATAAATTGCCGCCCATATAGCTTCTTTGGCACCCACACACCGTAGGCCTCCGCCAATATGTGCTCTTCATCAGACAGGAGTGGAAAATTCAGCCCTTGTTTCTGTGAAAATCGCTCAAGTTTTTTAAGCGGATCAGGGCTCACACCCAAAACCTTGAGCGTCTCCCCATTGGGCAAACGCAAATCAGACAAAGCATCACGCAACGCACAAGCCTGTGTCGTACAGCCCGGCGTCGAAGCTCTTGGATAAAAATACAGCAAGTAAGGAGCCCCTTTAAGCGCCTCACTACTCACCGTACTCTCCCCTTCAGGGGTAAGGGCAGGCAACGAAAATGCCGGCCCTTGGTCACCAACCTCAATCACTTTGTCTGTCACGCTTGCCGATCCTTATTGATACATTCGTTACGATTACTGGCCCGCCCCGTGGGACGGCTGGTCTGAATGATACACACTGCCATCACCCGCTGAATCATTAGACGCAGCAGGCTGGGTCGTATCAATCTGGTGGCCTGTCTCGGCATGATGGTGCACCACATTAGCACCCGGAACAGGCTCACCTTGGCGTACTTTTTGAGAAGGTGTGTTGCGTTGAATCTTTTGGTAGCCTTCTGGTGGCTCAAACGTGCTGGCAGGCAAATCACGATAGGTGACGTTCTCTGCTTCCATCTTCCCGCTTACACCGTCTGAATCAACGCCTGCTTCTGCCAAGATAACCCCATCATCAGTGACGCAAGCCTGCGCCTTCCCTTTAGGGCTTTCAATCGACCAACGACGGCATTCATGACCGGCAACAGTCCCCATTCCCTCTGCGTGATAGGTCATATTCAAGCTCAGCATGAAGGGGTTGCTGAGGCCATTAACCGGGAGGAACTGGATGTAGCTCTTCTTCTCCGTGCTGATTAAGGTCACACGTTGCTTTAAGCGATCCAAAATCGTAATACCCTGCACCCCAATCGGATCAATGCGCAGCTGATTGCCATCTGCCGCAAAAGACACCATCACCTTCTTCTCAGGTGCCGCTGCATTCCCTCCTGCCCAGAAACGATAAGTCACCACAACATCGCGCGTTGGTGCTAATGCTGGATGATCAGCCGGGGCCTCCGCATGTGCTGGTGCAGCAGCCAATATAGCAGCAAAAGCACCACCCACTAAGCCGAGTTTACGATAATGAGACATGATAATCTCCTCCCCCTTTAGACGACCGCAGCGCAATAATCTCACTATGCAATGCAGACAAATCAACGTCCCCAGACCAAACAGCCTGTACAGCCAACGCTTCACTGAGTCGCCCTTGATAATCAGACAATGGTACAGCTCTTCCCCCCAAGCGACTCAAATGAGGGGTGACATACTGTGTATCCAGTAAACGATAGCCCCCCTTACGCAAGGCTGCAACGAGGTGAACTAAGGCAATTTTGGACACGTCGCGTTCATGAGAGACCATGCTCTCTCCAAAGAAAGCTCCCCCAAGGGCTACTCCATAGAGTCCACCAGCAAGACTGCCATCTGTACGGCGCACCTCAATAGAATGCGCAAAACCACGCTGATAAAGCTCTTCATATAATGTGCAAATACGGGGGCTGATCCATGTTTCCTCCCGTCCTGGCGCGGGAGCAGCGCACGCACTCATCATCCCCGCAAAGTCATGATCTGCACAAACCTGATACCGCCCCGAAAGAACGGTACGCATCAACCGACGCGGTACATGAAAGCCCTCAAGAGGAATAATCCCACGCTCCTGAGGGCTAAACCATTCCAGTTCATCACTCTCGCGGTCTGGCGCCATCGGGAAAAGACCAAGGCTATAGGCACGTAAAAGCTGCTCTGCTGTCATATCTGTCATCATCGTGCTACGACATGAGCCTCACGTTGGAAGAAGAGACCATGCCCCAAACCTTTATTTACGTCATCGCTTTTGTCATGTGCGCGCTTGCCCAACTCTTCTATCCAGAAGCGACGCGTATTCTGCATGTGCTTGAATGCGTTTGCCTGCTCGGTATTGTGGGCTTTGGGGTGCTCGAAACGTATCAAGACATCCAGAAAGCCCGCCGCGCTAAAGCAGAGTTTTCAGCCAAACATCACAAAGATTCATCGCCCGTCGCACGCCCCTGATAGGCTTGAGCAGCCTCTTGCACAGCCGTACCATGCGTACGCTCTAACCGCCGGATCGTAAAATGGGCCCGCGCTACCGCACGATAATGCGCTAGAAAAGCAGAATTAAGCGCAGCACCGCATAAAGCGCCAGCAACAGGTACCATCTGAGCAGCAAGCTTGCGTGACAGCGCAATCCCATAATGCCCAGCGACTTCAGCCATCAACATCACAAGAGGCTGACCGCGCATCAAACCACGTGCTGCAAAAAAGCCAAGCTCGTTTTCATCGTCACCCTCGCGACGCCCCGTCGCGACAGAACGCAGAGCAAAAACTTCCAAACAGGCACGGCGCGTCTCTTCGTCGTTCAGGTCTTCGCCATTTTCACGTGCAATCGTCGCGATTTCACGCATGATCGCAAGCGTCGTAAAGCCGATATCAGGCGCCATACCCGCAAACCCGCCAAAGCCACCCGCTGCTCCGGACACAGCCACGGCAGCCTGCATCATATTTTCTCGTATTTTACGCGAAACGACTGGCCCCTCACGCTCCACACCTAAGATCGCGACCCGAAAAGCCTGCTCAATCGCGGTTTCTGTCACACGCTGCATCATCGCTTTGAGGCCAGGCGCCATAGACAAGCCTTGCAGACCCAGCTGAGTTGCCCGGCCAACAGCACCCCCCATCAAATCCGCCAAACGAACCAACGTGCCGCGCCCTTGTTCAACTTGCTCTAAGACCTGATGAAGCTGTGCGAGGGATTCACCATCCATATCGCGCGACATAAAAGATGTGCTGGGTAACTGTGTATCATGATCTGCGTTCATGGGGTTTTTCTCCGTTTTGTCTACGCCAGAAACGGCGACACCATCATTTAACCTTGTTCCCACTCGCCACGGCGAGTCAAATAGGCAAATTCATCCTCTGTCACAGGGGCAACAGACAGCCGAGACTGTTTGAGCAACGCCATCTCCGTTAAATTGGGGTCTGCTTTAATGTCTGCCAAGCTAATCGGCTTCTTAAAAGCCCCATCTGCTTTCACATCAACACAGACCCAGCGCGTATCCTCGGTCGTCGGGTCTGGATAGGCCTCTTTCACCACCTCAACGACCCCCACGATACGCTTTTCAGTCACAGAATGATAGAAGAGCGCCCGGTCACCGCACCGCATGGCTGAAAGATTATTGCGCGCCTGATAGTTACGCACCCCATTCCACGGCTCAACATCATTACGAACCTGCTCTTCCCACGAGAAAGAGGCTGGTTCTGACTTGATCAGCCAATAGGCCATGCTTGGACTTCCTTTTCCGACTTTGACGTTGCAAACGCGTTATCTCTTGGCGAGTATAGAAGGTTCAGATTATGGAGAACAATGTCCTCCCAAAAGGAGCCCGTCCCTTACCGTGTCTCTTTGGTTTCACCGCCTTGCCAATCCGGGCGTTTTCCTACGTTTTACGCGTCCATGCCTCCCTATCATTGGAGGGCTAGGGGCTGTGATCTTACTTGTCGGACTCGTCTGGGGGCTCTTCTTCTCTCCAGCTGATTGGCAGCAGGGCGAGACCGTACGCATCATGTATCTTCATGTACCGATGGCGTGGCTTGCCTCTGCTTGCTACGTGGGGTTAGCGTTATGTGGCGCCTGTTCTCTCATATGGCGTCATCCCCTTGCTGACCTTGCCGCTCTCGAAATGGGCCCTATCGGTGCCTGTGCTGCTTTGCTCTGTCTCATCAGCGGGTCTTTTTGGGGGAAACCCACATGGGGCACATGGTGGGTCTGGGACGCACGCTTAACCTCAATGCTGGTTCTCTTTTTTCTCTATTGCGGTCATATAGCTGTCATCCGCGCGTTTGACCGCCCCGCCCGCGGGCAAAAAGCCGCCGCTCTTCTCGCCCTCGCTGGGGTGATTGACCTTCCCATCATCACATTCAGCGTACAATGGTGGAACACGCTTCACCAGCCCAACACGCTTTCTTTAAGCGACGCTCCAGCCATGTCGCTCTCTATGCTCTGGCCACTCCTACTATGCGCCATTGGCTACTCATTAGGGGCCATTGCTCTTATCGGCACCCGTATCTGCACGGCCATTTTAGAGCGCCGCTTAGCGTCCCTCCCTCATCGACAGGGGCAGCCATGAACGCTGCGTGGACTTTTGTACTCGCCAGTTATGGGATCGCCTGTCTTTGCCTCGGCTCGCTCACCATCGGCGCTATCTATCGCTATCGGCGCGCTGTCCGGCAATTCACCTCTAACCAACAGACTGACCGCTCCGTATGACACGTTCACGTCGCCTGTCCTCGTCACGTTCCATAGGCCGGCTCTGGATCGTTACGGTCTGTTTGCTTTGCTTAAGCGGTGCAACAGCTCTCACCCTCTACGGGCTATCAAACAGCCTTGTTTTTTTCATGGCTCCGTCGCAGCTCCTCAACCACCCTCCCCCTCCCGATCGCACCATTCGCCTCGGTGGGATGGTCGTGGCCGGGTCTGTGCATAAAAACCTCTCCTCCGCACAACCCGAAATTCGCTTTGATGTCACAGACGGCCAAGCAGCCATCACCGTGCATTATTACGGAATTGTGCCGGATTTATTTCGTGAAGGGCAAAGCATCGTGGCAATCGGGCATCCTCAGACTGACGGTGTTTTCCTCGCCGATGATGTACTGGCCAAACATGACGAAACCTATATGCCAAAAGACGTAGCCGATGCCCTCCAGCGCAGCGGGAAATGGGATCCGCGCTTTGGCCCGCCACCCAACGCAGCCAGCTGGAACGCGATGACCGCCACCCCTAAAGAGACCCACCCATGATGGATTTTTTCGGGCCGGAAGAAGGCCATTACGCTCTGGCTTTAGCGTGTGTTCTTGCCTTCTGCCAAGGCATCGCTCCTTTTCTTAAACGGCAAGGTCGCCCTTCCTTTTTCAGCCCACTAACGCCGGGCTTCGCTTGGGCACATGCTCTCGCACTTCTCCTCGCGTTTATGTGCCTCATGCTTGCCGCACTGCGTGATGATTTTTCTGTGCAAAATATCGCAGAAAACTCCGCACTCGCTAAACCGCTTTTCTATAAAATAACGGGCATTTGGGGCAATCATGAAGGGTCTATCCTGCTCTGGATTGTTCTGCTGAGCTTATGCAGCGCCTGTGTGTCGTTTATTCACACACGGCATCAAAACCCCCTCTCCCGCCTAAAACGCCACGCTTTGGGGGTTCTCGGGCTGATCTCCGCCGGTTTTGACCTGTTTTGCCTCCTCACCTCCAACCCCTTTGCCCGCCTCTTCCCGATGCCCGCTGATGGAATGGGCATGAACCCCCTCCTCCAAGACCCAGGTTTAGCGGTTCATCCGCCTCTCCTCTACGCTGGCTATGTGGGGTTTGTCGTCCCGTTTGCATTTGCCATTGCTGCCCTCATAGACGGGCAGCTGACGCGCCTTTGGGCAACACTCGTCCGCCCTTGGGTGCTTGCGGCATGGGCACTCCTCACCTGCGGAATCGCTCTTGGATCTTGGTGGTCATATTACGTGCTGGGCTGGGGGGGGTATTGGTTTTGGGACCCTGTGGAGAATGCCTCACTCATTCCATGGCTCAGCGGCACTGCCCTTCTCCACAGCATCCTTGTTGTCGAAAAACGTCAGAGCCTGCGTATCTGGACAGCTCTGCTCGCTCTTGCCACTTTTTCATTCTCCCTCTCTGGCACCTTCTTGGTGCGCTCAGGCATTCTCAACTCCGTCCATAGCTTCGCCAATGACCCCACGCGGGGCGTTTTTATTCTCACCCTGTTAGCCCTCGTGGTTGGCGGAGCCCTCACGCTCTTTGCATGGCGTGCGCCTTCCCTCCATGATGAGAGCTCTTTTACGCCTCTCTCACGTGAGAGCGCCTTGGTGCTCAACACTCTTTTCCTCTGCTCCCTGTGCGCCGTTGTGCTCACCGGCACACTTTACCCACCCTTTATCCAGCTTCTCCTCGGCCATACGCTTTCTGTTGGGAAGCCATTTTTCGACAGCACCACCATTCCGCTCACCATCCCGCTTCTCATCGCAATGGGGATTGGCCCCGCCCTGCCTTGGCTCCACGGCTCTCTTCGCACAATATGTAAGCGTCTTTATCCAGCCTTTCTCTGCACCTGTGCCGCCTGTATCCCGGCTTTTGTCTTTCTACCTGACCGCATGGCTGCCCTCTGCGCTGTGCTCGCTCTTTGGGTTATATCCTCTAGTGTGCTCGCCCTATTCCATCAGCTTCGTGTCGCTACACATCCCTTCCGCCTCTCACGCAAAATCTGGGGCATGACGCTGGCTCATATTGGCGTTGGGGTAACGATCCTCGGTCTATGCGGAATGAGTGCGGCCCACCATACCATCGTTGCGCCTCGCCTTGGGGAGCACCAATCCCTTGATGGCCTTGACTGGCAGCTTGTCTCCGTCACCGACCATCCCGGCCCTAATTATGATGCCCGGGTTGCTGAACTACGCGTCAGCCGTCATGGCCATCCTATTGCACAGCTCCATCCAGCCCTACGCGTCTTCTCCCATCCTCACCAGACGATTTCTCAAGTGGCTATCCGAAGCTTTTTGACAGGAGACCTCTACGCTGTTCTAGGCTCAACAGAACATGAAGGACAGGAAACGCGCTATATCCTACGCCTTCATCACAACCCCCTTGCACCATGGATCTGGCTCGGTGGGCTCATCATGGCAGGTGGCGGGCTCATGGCCTGTCCGTTCGGCAGGAAACATACCCAAGGGACACCCTCATGACGCTCACCCGCCGCCATATCCTTGCTGCCTTACCGCTCACAGGGGCCGCAGCCCTCGGGCTGGGCTTCCAGCATATCCTCTCATCTATGAAGACGGGGCAGTTTGACCCACGCGCTATCCGCACCTCCGGGGAAGCAGTGCCGCAGTTTCCGCCCCTTTCGCCTTTACCGGGCCTTAAAGGAACGATAGAGGGCATTGAGTGCACCAGCCTTACTCAGCAGAACAAACCGATTTTACTCAACTTCTGGGCTTCTTGGTGCATTCCCTGCGTCACAGAACTTCCGCTTCTGAGCGCGTTAGCTCCCTCTCTCACCCTTTGGGGCATCGCGTATAAAGACCGCCCCGAACGCGCGAGCGCTTTCCTCACCCGTAATGGCCAACCATTTGAACGCGTTGGACAGGATAAGGACGGGACTGCGGCCATTGAATGGGGTGTTACGGGTGTGCCAGAAAGCATTCTCATTCTTCCCGGGGGCCATGTTGTCTGGCATCATCGAGCGGCCCTCACTCATGAGGTCATTACCCATGACCTCCTTCCGCTCCTTCGGCCATTTTTATGAGATTCTTCCACTCTTTTTTTCTCACTGTCCTCTTGTTGAGCCCTGCCGCCTCATATGCGGTGGATGACCCTAAAGAACTTCTACCTAACCCACAGCAAGAGCAAGAAGCCGAACAGATTGGCCAACAACTCCGCTGTCTTGTGTGTCAAAATGAAAGCATTGAGGAAAGCAGCGCGCCTTTAGCGCGTGATCTCCGCAAAATTGTGCGTCAACAACTGACGCAAGGACGCCAGAAAAGCGACATTCTTGCGTGGATGTCTCACCGTTACGGGAATTTTATCCAGCTTAAACCTGTTTTCAATAGCGAGACCGCTTTATTATGGCTCATGCCTTTTCTGGCTCTGGGCAGCGCGTGTGCATTGAGCTATCGCCTCTGGTTCAAACGCCCCATGCAAGCCCGCTCCCTCCAAGACACAGCGTTAAAGAAGGACTGACATTATGTTTCTCTTTGGCTTTCTGATCTTTACGCTGTTTATCTTCATCCCCATCGGTCTCAGCCTCTGGCGTTCAACCTTAGTAAAGCGTGAAACCTATAATCCCGTAGAAGACCAGTATCGCACAGAGCTAGACCGTCTTCATAAAGACCATAATGCCCATCGGCTGGACGATAGCGATTATGAAGCCGCCCGTTTCGCGATGCAGCGCAAGCTTGATGACCTTATCACTAGCCCACCAGAGGCCACAGCTTCGCTCGGACGGCTCCATATCCTTATCGGCGTAGCAACCGTCTTTCTCATCCCTATTTTGGCACTCTTTCTCTACAGTATTAACGGCTTTCCATTGCTATCAGCGCAATCAGCTGATGAACGCAAACCCCTCCCTGTGCCAGAACAATCGGCTCAAACGCAGCTCAATATGGTCAATGCACAACTGGCTACACGTCCTGCAACGGATCCCGCTATGGCCAATCTGCATATTCGCCGTGGCGAGTTAGAAGCCCAAATGGGCATGCCGACACAAACTGTGGCCGATTGGACGATCGCTCTTAACAGTCATTTTACCCCAGAGCTTGCCCTCCAAATTGCCGAGCTTGAAACCCGCAATGCCGGCCATGTGACAAAAGAGGCTCTAGCACTGTATCATCGCGCCCTTGATGCGTCCCCACCTGAAGCTCCGTGGCGGATGGCCGTCGAAGCACGTATTGCTTCGGGCGAACATGATAAGGACCAAGATCATCCATGATGACTCCCTCCTCTCAAGGTGTCATGAGCTGCCCCTGCTGCCACCACACCATTGGCGGCACAGCAACCACCTGCCCTAACTGCCATGCTGAGAAACATTTTGGCCCTGTTTCACGTGAAATCATCCTATCTTCTCTCATCGGCTTTTTACTTGCGCCCAGCGTTGCGTTTTTACTCATCCCACTCTCCTTCTGGTTTGTGCTTATCGCTGCTGGGGGCCTCTTTTTAGGCTTTGCCTTCGCTCAATATCGCTTCAATACAGACCGCTGGATCTGTTCTAAACAGAGCCCCCACATCAAGGAGACTGACTGATGACTTCTTCACCTCGCACTGTTTCTTTAAAAGGTCAGGCCCTTCTTGATACGCCACTGCTCAATAAAGGCACGGCTTTTTCTCATGAAGAACGTACCGCCTTTGGCCTTCATGGGCGCCTCCCCGCTGCTGTTCACAGCTTAGATGAGCAAGTCACTCAAGCGTACGAAACCGTGATGGCTAAGCCAGATACGCTCAGCCGTCATATTTATGTGCGCTCTCTACAAGACAGTAACGAAACACTCTTTTACGCTCTGCTTGAGCGCCATTTAACAGAGATGATGCCCCTCGTTTATACACCCGGCGTGGGGCAAGCTTGCCTTGAATTTTCCCATATCTGGCAAAGGCCGCGTGGGCTCTTTATCGCAGCAGAGCATAAAGGCCATATCGCTGACCTCATCGCGTCGTCTGATTACGATAAAGTTAAGCTGATTATTGTTACCGATGGTGAGCGGATTTTAGGCCTTGGAGACCTCGGGGCCAACGGAATGGGTATTCCCATTGGAAAACTTTCGCTTTACACCGCCTGTGCTGGTCTCAACCCCGACATGATGCTGCCGATCACCTTAGACGTCGGCACGAACAACGAAACATTGCGCAACGACCCCTCCTATATCGGCAGCCGTACCCCGCGCTTACGTGGAGACGCTTATAGCGCATTTGTCGATGAGTTCATCACAGCCATTACCGCACGCTGGCCGCATCTCCTCCTCCATTGGGAGGATTTCGCAGGCCTTAATGCCGCCCCACTCCTTGCACGTTATCGCAACCAACTGCTAAGCTTTAACGACGATATTCAAGGCACCGCTGCCATTGCCACCGCTGCGATTTTAGCGGGCGTTAAAGCAAAGAAAGAACGTCTCTCCCAACAAACCATCACGATTGTAGGCGGCGGATCGGCTGGCTGCGGTATTGCTGACCAACTCTTCCAAGCCATGCTGGCAGAAGGCACAAGCGAAAGCGATGCCCGCGCACGTTTCTTCATGCTGGATCGCCCCGGTCTTCTCACAAGCGATATGCCCAACCTCACTGAGGGGCAACAACGTTTCGCCCGTTCTGAAGCCTCACGCGATGGTGTTGGCCGCACGCTAGAAGACGTTGTGACGACGGAGCACCCCACTATTTTGATCGGTGTTTCAGGGCAAGCGGGGCTCTTTACGCAATCACTCATCACATCCATGAGCACGCATTGTCAGCGCCCACTGATTTTCCCTCTCTCCAACCCAACCAGTCATGTGGAAGCCACTCCACAGGATATTCTGACATGGACGAATGGTCAGGCGATTGTCAGCACAGGCAGCCCCTTTGCCCCTGTCACGATCAATGGGCGCACAATTACCATAGATCAGACCAATAATTCCTACATCTTCCCTGGTCTTGGGTTAGGCGCCCTCGCCTGCGGAGCCCAGCGCATTAGTGACGGGATGCTCATGGCATCAGCGCAAGCTGTGGCAGAGCTTTCCCCACTCCTTCAGGGCGGGAACAATTTGCTGCCTCCATTAGACGATAGTGCGTCGATTGCCCGCACAGTTGCACGTGCCGTCGCCTATCATGCCCGTGATGAAAAA
The DNA here is from genome assembly GCF_009834765.1 of Saccharibacter sp. EH611. Lineage (GTDB taxonomy): Bacteria > Pseudomonadota > Alphaproteobacteria > Acetobacterales > Acetobacteraceae > Saccharibacter. The sequence goes on from NZ_WVHP01000001.1 coordinate 323,419, forward strand.
CTATGCCCAGACTTTACCGATCAGGATTTCCAAGACGCCTTAGACCGTCTTAGCTGGGCCCCGACATACCAAGACTATCAACCCGCTTAACCCCACTCCCTCTCTTTTTAGTCAAGGAATGACCCCCATGAGTACCCGTATTGAAACCGATGGTCTTGGAGAGATCGAAGTCTCTAACGACGTGTTATGGGGCGCGCAGACCCAACGCTCCCTCCGCTATTTCAGTATTAGTAAGGAGCGCATGCCCCATGAAATGATTGAGGCTTACGCGATCCTCAAACGCGCCTGTGCCACGGCCAATAATGCCAGCGGGCGCCTGTCTGACAAACGGCGTAAGCTTATCTTCACCGTTTGTGATGAAATCATGAGCGGGATGCATAATCGCATGTTCCCTCTCCATGTGTGGATGACAGGATCAGGCACGCAGTTTAACATGAACGTCAATGAGGTCATCGCGAACCGTGCCAGTCAGATTGCTGGTTATGCATTAGGAAGCAAAGAACCGCTCCATCCCAATGACCATGTCAACATGGCCCAATCCACCAATGATACCTTCCCCAGTGCCATGCATATTGCAAGCGCGCTCACGGTGGATCGGCAACTCCTCCCTGCGTTAACGCGTCTGCGCCATGCGATTGAACAAAAAGCACGGCAATGGAAAGACATCGTCAAGGTTGGCCGCACCCATCTGCAAGACGCTGTGCCCATCACTCTTGGACAAGAATGGTGCGGATATGTCGGGATGTTGGATGAGCATATCACCCGCCTTGAACAAGCCCGCGATGGCCTGCTCCCGCTGGCGTTAGGCGGAACCGCACTGGGCACAGGCGTCAACACAGACCAAGGCTTTGCCGAGCGCGCTTGCGCTGAAATTGCCCGCCTTACACAGCTGGATTTCAGCAGCGGGACCAATAAATTTGCCTTACAAGGCGCGCATGATGGGCTCGTTCACCTCTCCAGCACGTTGCGTGGCTTAGCAGGAAGCCTCTTCAAAATCGCCAATGATCTCCGCTTACTCGCATGTGGCCCACGTGCCGGAATTGGAGAGATCACCCTCCCGACCAATGAGCCGGGCTCATCAATTATGCCGGGGAAAATTAACCCCACGCAAGCTGAAGCCCTAACCATGCTCTGCACGCAAGTCATGAGCAATGATGTGGCTGTTGGCATGGGCGGCGCTGGTGGCATGCTGGATATGAACGCTTACAAGCCCCTCATGATTCATAACATCATGCAAAGCCTCACCCTTCTTCATGATGGAATGGAAAATTTCCGTCGCTTTATGATTGAAGGCATTGTCGCCAATGAAGAGCATATTAAGCAGAAACTTGATCATTCGCTTGTGCTTGTCACCGCCTTGTCACCCAGCATTGGCTATGATCGCGCGTCACAAGTCGCGCATCATGCGGTCAAAAACGGCCTTTCTCCAAAGCAGAGCGCGTTAGACCTCGGTTTTATGACAGCCGAAGAGTATGACAGCGTAGCCGATCCCACCACCATGCTCTCTCCTAATATTACGCCATAACGCACAAAACGGGCCTCTACCTCTTCTATGAGGCCCGTTTTTACACCGCCATGACGGAAATGCTTGCAGAAGTTGATTATGTTATAATATATCATAAAATATTATTTAATCCCTTCGCGAGCCACTGCCTTGTCCGTCTACAAGTTTGCTCTTGTCAGTCTGAGCTTGTCTGCAAGCCCGTTTTTCATCTCTCCCGCCCACGCAGCAGATGGAGAGGATACAGCGCTCGCTTCCTCATCTGAGCGTTTACTCGTCACAGGATCCTCTCTTGGCGGGCGCAAAGGGAGCTCTCCTAACCCCGTGCAAACTATTACAGCACGAGACATTCAAAAAACCTCCGCAACCTCACTTGGGGATTATCTTTCTCGCCTTCCGTCCATTGGTTCTTCTGGCACAACGAACAGCACCACCAATAGCGGGAAGGGAACCGTCTGCACAGATCTACGTAATCTTGGTTCACAACGCGTTTTAGTTCTGATTGACGGGAAACGCACAACACTGAATGCCGGATCAGAATGTGTGGATCTCAACAGCATTCCACTGCAACAAATTGAGCGTGTCGAACTCCTCAAAGATGGCGGATCCAGCCTTTACGGGGCTGATGCTGTAGCAGGGGTGATTAACATTCATCTCAAACATGACCTCACCACAGGCGGAATCACCCTCAAGGGCGGTCTTAGCCAAGAAGGCGACCAACGGGCAGGGCAAATCGCTGCCTATAAAGGTTTTAGCCTTGACCAAGGACGCGGCAATATCACGCTCTTTGGGCAATATGACACAACAGGGCCGATCTATTCTCGCAATCGCGACTGGGCTGCCCTTCCCCAAAACGATAATCCCGCTCAAAGAGCACCAAGTTTCGGCTCATCCATCATCCCATCAGGGGTAGCGTTTGAACCAGGGACGCGAAAACGGCTTGTCCCTAATAGCGATGGTACATTCAGAGCCTATAATACCTCGCGTGATGCGTATAATTTTGGACGGAACTCCACCATTGCCAACGCGCATCAAAATGCAGCGCTCTCCCTTGATGCGCACGAAACATTCTCACGCTTGATCACCCTCTATGGAACAACACGCTTTAGCCGCACCGTTGCCTCGCGCGATATGTCACCAGCCCCCGTGCAAGGAAGCGTGCCTCCCTCAACGCTGCCCTCTTCGTGGGTTCTCCCAGCTGGGAGCCCCTATAATCCGTGGGGACAAGAGGCCAGCATCACCAAACGCATGGCGGAGCTCGGGCCGCGCCGCCAATCTATTTCAACCAACACACTCACGCTTCTAGGTGGTCTGCACGGGACGCTTGGCGCGCATTGGGACTATGACCTCTCTATGACCTATGGACGAAGCCGCCTCGCCGCGCGCACCGCCAATATGGTCAATTACCGCCACCTTCTGGACAGCACGGGCACACAAGCGCTTGATCCTACATCACCCAGCAGTGCTGTTCAGTATAATCCTAACCTCTGCTCCAACGCTGCTGGATGCGTTTTACAAAACCCTTTTGCGCCCTATCAGAGAAAAGCGGCGGATTACATCCGCTTTACGCAAAAAGACCATGCTCTTTACCAAATGCGTGACGTTAATTTTCGCCTCCGCAACCCTCATCTTGTCAGCCTCCCCACCCGTTATGGTGGGCCCATTGGCCTTTCTTTGGGGATGGAACACCGCGGAGAACAGCTAAGTTACGCACCCGATGATGTCGTTGCCCGTGGTGACTCCGCTGGCACAACAGGGGCCTATACGGGTGGAGGCTTCACCGTAAGCGAGGGCTACGCAGAAACCCGCCTCCCTTTATTGCAAAAGGCCCCCTTCGCGCATGATCTGAGCCTCAATCTACAAGGACGCCTCTCAGCCTATAACCGCTTCGGCCTGACCAAAAACTGGAAAATCGGTGCGCATTGGGCTCCCACACGCGATATTGCGTTCCGCACAACATGGGGAACGTCTTACCGGCAGCCTGATCTTTACAGTCTCTATAGTGGGCGCACCCTAGGATACCCTTCCGCCTCCGACCCCTGCACCCGCGCTTCAAGCTACGGCGCAGCGGCTCATAATGTCACTGCGCGCTGTCGAAGAGAGCAGATTGATCCCAATAATTTTAGCTCTGCTTTTGTCGGGCAACTTCCGACGCTTTCTGGTGGGAATGAGGCTCTACGCCCTGAAAACGGACGTGCTTTTACTCTCGGGATGGATCTGACACCGCGCTTTGCTCCGGGTCTGCATCTCTCTGTGGACTATTGGCATTATAGCCTTCGCCATATGATCACGACCCTCGCGACACAAACCCTTCTTGATGGGTGCTATACGGGAAGCAATCCTGAATTTTGCTCACTTATTGCGCCACGTTCAGCCAGTAATCAGCTGACGGCAATCTCCGCCATTCCTCAAAATACAGGGGGGATGAAAACCGATGGTGTGGATATGACTCTGAACTACCATCTCACATTTACCCAGCAAGATGTGCTCTCTTTAAGCGAAAATTTTCAGTATCTTCTAAGCTACCGCCAACGCTACAGCCAAAGCGGTGCATGGCATAATTTCACCGGACGGATGCTGTATCTTAGTGGCAGCGGCATGCCTCGCCACCGTAGCTACACAACAGTAACATGGCGGCATAACCATTTTAGCCTCACCTATCTCGTCAATTACACGGGCTCTCTTCGCTGGAATGACGGCACGCATGATCTCACAGCCGCAACTGCGGGCCGCACGCGTACAGCTGGTATTTTTTTACAGGATATCACCCTGAGCTATCAAAACCGCCAATGGCAGGCAAATGTTGGCATCAATAATCTTTTCAACCGCCGTCCGCCCTTTGTCGCAGACGGAGCCTTTAACACGGCCTCTTCTCTTTATAGCGGATTTATTGCGGGACGATCCGTCTTTGCACAGGCAGGCGTTACTTTTTAGGCGCCCAGCCCTTGCACACACAACACTGTCAGAACGCTCGCCCTCAATACACCACACCGCCGGAAGGCTCTGGCCCCTCCCGACGGTGTAGCGTTATATGCGGATGACTGTGTGATAATGATTATCATTATCAAAACAACAATGGCGGGCCTTTACCAAAAAAGCAAATCTTTTCTACCCCCACTTTACTCAGGCTGAACAAGCGCCTGACCGGGACGACCATCACAACTCATTGAAACATCACCCTTTACCGTGATGCGTCGCAGTAATCGCGGGTGGCTCTCAAAATTGGCAGGAGCATAATGCTGGGTTGCGCGGGTATCCCAAATCGCCACATCACCTTCCTCCCAATGCCACGACACCGTATTATCAATACGAGTCACATAACGTTGAAGCAGTTCTATAAGAACATTTGATTCACGTCTTGAAAACCCATCAAGGCCACTAATAAAATCCCCTAACAGGAGATTGCGTTCTTTTGTTTCAGGGTGAACCTGTACCACAGGGTGCCGGGTAATATAACACGGCAGTTTACCTTCAAACGCCTGCTCTTCAATCTGGGCGTGAGCATCGAGGCGTTTTTCATTACATCCACAATTATTGGAATGAATACCCCACGCGACTTCCGCAAAATGCTTTAATGCTGTCGGAAGATCCTGATAGGCCGTCGCTGTATTCCCCCATACAGTTGCCCCACCTACCGGAGGTATCTCTAATGCACGGAGCACAGACACTTTCGGATAGGCCGGTATAAAAGTAACATCCGTATGGCCGGTATCGGTCGGAGCTTCATAATTCGCCACCGCATCAAAGCGATAGCGCGGCCCATGAGGCGCCTTGATCGTGGGGTGCAAAATCGGCTCCCCAAAAACAGAAGCAAGCTTCTCATGTTGGTCACTATCAAGAAATTGACGTTTGAGAAACAGAACTTTGTAAAGGCGGAGTGCTTCTCGCAAGAACTGACATTGAGTGTCTGTCAATTCTTCCTTCGCGTTAATTCCATGCACAACGACGCCCAAACGGGCACCGATTTTAGTCACATGAAGCCCTGGCGCTTTCAACGTATCAGGCATTGAGACTCCCTTCCTTTCTGCAAGAAAGAGGGGCCCAATCCCAACGTTCATCACGTCCTCATATCAAGGGCACACTCTTTCCTGAGGCCATGCACAGCATCATTTATAGTCGCTGCCTTTTCTACACAGACACCATGAACAGAGAGTGAAGAAAGCTCTTCGCTACATGACTTATCGAGCATGCAACCAATCATGTAGCTGCATGACAGCACGATGACGGTTATCTTCTTGCGCAGCGCTTTGCTCCAAAGCACGTTTTAAAGCCAATTCTGCCCCATGTGTCGGACGAGCTTTAACATCCGCTTCCAGCGCTTCACGCGTCGGCACACCCAGCAGCCAAGAGGCTATATCAGCCAGAAATGTATCTTGTGATTCAGGTGTTAAATGCACACGGATCTCGTCTTTATGCGCCAAAACGCTCTGCCAGACCTGCTCAGGATGAGCACTATGACGCGCCATCATCACGAGAACGCGGTTAATACGCCCATTAGGAATCGCTCCGCTATAGGCAAACTGTACAGTTTGCTCAATCAATGATGGATCAGAGACATAAGACAGCGCATTAAAGAGACGTAGCTTCACCTCTGTACTATCGGCATGCTGGATACGCTGAGCCACGCGGTTCCACGTGCTTTGGTCAGCATGACGCATCATCACAGCCGTCACTGGCGCGACCAGCTCAGGCCGCAGAGCATTCGCGTCTGCAAGCCACGCTGTAAAGCGGAGCTTTGCCTCTTTGAGCGTCTGCGGATCATTAAGCAACCCTAACGCTTCAATCACCTGTGGACGAAGTAAGCTGTCTAAAACGCTTTCACCTTCCTGAGCGTCCCACCCCAAGCGAGCAAGCTGCGGTTGCAACACAGGACGCACCCGCTGTTGAAAAGCCTCTTGATCTGCTTGCCCCTGCTCATAACCATTCAGCACCGTGAAGCGAGATAGAACTTCCTCCACCACCGTACTATTGCGTTCTTGAGCACCAACAAGGCGGATCACTCCATTGAGATACTGCGAAAGCGGAGCCCTCCCAGCTTCAAACAAGGCGTAACGATCGCCTAATAAAGTAGCACGTTCCACAGCGGGCAAGGCTGCAGCATGGTCTTCCAACAAGACGAGGGAGGCAGCATCATAATTAACGCGGTAATACCCGCTCTCACCCCAGTTAAAAGCCAAAGGCGTTTGGCAAGAAGCCCCCATCACCGTTACAGGGCGCGTTCCCACCACCAGCTTTTGTACAGCTTGATTCGGCCCGCCCACAACGACGGGAATACTCCATATAGAGGCGCTCGCTTTTGGATCATGAACAACGAAGCGCCGCTGAGACAGCGTATAAGAAGCCTTCCCCCCGACACAACGCAGAGCAACATTAAGTTGAGGAAAACCTTTTTGCTCTGTGAAGCTTTTCGCAACACGAGAAACATCTTGCCCGGAAACTTGCGACAGAGCATTCCATAAATCTTGGCTTGTCGCGTTAGAATAGGCATGGGCCTGCATATAATGACGCATCCCATCACGGAATGTGTCCTCACCAAGCCACCCCTCCAACATACGAATCACCAGCTCTCCCTTGCCGTAGCTGATCGCATCAAAGACGGATTCCGCTTCAGCGACATTATGGATCACTTGTTGAATGGGGTGTGTGCTGGGCAGAGCATCACGGGCCATCGTTGCTTCTCGCGTTTGGTGCTGCCGTGTCCAGAAATCCCAATCCGTGTTAAAGGCCGCCGTGGCTTTCACCTCCATCCAGCTTGCAAAGCCTTCATTGAGCCACAAATCATTCCACCAGCCCATCGTCACAAGATCACCTGACCATTGATGGGCCATCTCATGGGCAACAACTTCGTAAATCAGCTCCTTAGTCGATAACGTACTGCTTGTGGGGTCAAAGAGCAGATCATTATCAATGTAGGTCAGGGCCCCCCAATTCTCCATTGCACCTGCCTGATAATTCCCAGGAACGGCAATCATATCCATCTTGGGAAGCGGATAAGATGTCCCAAAATAGCTATTATAGTAAGGCAGCAACGACTGGGCCGCTTGCAGAGCATAACGCCCCTGCTCTTGTTTGCCCTTAGGGGTATAAACCCCAATATCTGTCGCACCAGACCGCGCTTGCAAAGAGCCCATGTCACCAGCAATGAAAGCAAGGAGATAACTCGACATCTTCGGTGTTGTCTGAAAGGTCAGTGTTTTCCAACCTGCACCAACGCGACGTGTCTTCTCAACAGGCATGTTGCTCACCCCCACATAATGGGCAGGCAACGTCACCTTCAGCCTAAAGGTCGCTTTAAAAGCAGGTTCATCCCAGACAGGGAACATCCGCCGCGCATCCGCCACCTCAAATTGAGTGACCAGCATCCGATGCGTTTGGCCATCTTCCCCACGATAATCATTGCTATAAAGTCCGTTGGGGGTCGTTAAAATCGCCCCATCATAATCAAGCATTATACGGTGCTGCCCCGCTTTAAGCACGCGGCGCATAAAGAGCGTAACTGTTTGTTTCTTCTCATCATGAACAATCGCCCGCACCGCATAATCATCAATGGCGGCACGCGTGACATGCAACCCGGCTTGATTTAATGTCACGCTCCGCGTTGGCGCAACGACCGCAACGGTAATCGCTTCATGCCCTTTTAATATAAGAGAATCTGGATCAAGATTCACATTGAGCGCATAAGCAGATGGGATCGTATTCTTTGAAAGCTGCCCCGGCGTCGCTTTAAATGAAAAAGGCGCTTCAGCCCAAGCCGGCGTAAAGCATAACGCCCCAAGCAAAGCTGTTGCCGCGTAATAATGTCTTTTAGTCATATAGCGTTATCCTAATCTCGCAACGTTCCAACAGCGGGAGGCAACAACCTGATATAATGACCGTGCGCACAATCATAAATCCTAGGCTTATCGGAAGGTAAACGCTTTTTAGCGCACAACACAATCATCATCCCTCTCTTTCCTTACCTGAGGATGACAAAAAGTTAGTGTCTTTATCGTAGAAAATTTTATGAATTCGTATACCCTCTGGCAAACGCTTTCCGTTTTGAAACGTTCCCACCAGCTCAAGGACCTATTGCCTGTATGACCTCGCTCACTCGCGTTGCTTCGGTTGCTCTTTTAACGTCCAGTTTAGCTGGTCCGGTTTACGCTGCGAACGTCTCAGCCCCAACGGTCCCGCAAACTCCCCCAACCTCTGCATCCACAACACAGCAGACAGCTCCTGCAGCCTCCCCCTCGCATGCAGAACATGCAGCGATGTCAAAGACTACATCTTCCGTTTCCACGCAGAATTCTCCCCTTGCCACAGATAAAAATGTGCATACGGAAAGCACGCCAACTGCTGAACAAGCATCTGCACCTCAGCAGAAGACACCCGCCTCCACACAGAGCGCACTAACCGCAGACAAAAACGCACATACAGAAAACACGCAAAACACGGCTCAAACGCCAACAGCTCAGCAACAGGCCCCCACCTCCACACAAGACACTACCACAGACAAAAATGCCCACGCGAGCAGCTCTTCCTCTTCAGAGGAGAGCGCTCAGGGCTCCCATACCGCAGCAGCGGCTGCTGCTAGCAGCCAAAATACGCCATCCCCCCAAGCACCGCCTGTTGTAGATACGCAGAGTTTTACAGATGCGGGAATCCCTTCCAATGATGAGAAAAGCTGGGTTGGGATCGGTGTTAGAGACGGACATACAGCCGCTTCCCTCAACCATATCTTTGAACAAACAGTCTCAAACCCTCATCATAAAGAGACGGATAACCCCGAATTTTTTAACAATATCCACCCCATTGTAGATGCGTTAAATGATCATAAATTCACTCTTGGAGATTTAAGCACGCTGATCGCCGAACATCACCATCAAGAGGAAGAAGGCAAAGCCGAAGAGCTAGGCCCTGATTTGACAAATATTATCATTGATAGTGCAGCCAAAATTCATCATGGAGCATCAGCTCAAGAAACGGTCAGTGAAATCACCGCTCAACAGCACGCTATTGATGAGGCTGAAAAGAAAGAGCAAAATGATTGATCAAAACGTTTGAGACAAAAAGCATGCCTATACCCATTAGTTATTCAAGCGGAATATTTCATTTCCAAATAGATAAGGAGCGGAAAGGTAGAGCTCTTCGTATGCTCTACCTTTCCAATACACTCACGGAATGTGTTTCAGAGCCACATCAATCGGCGTATCACCTTCGACTAACTCAATAATCCGGTGAGAAAGCGTCGCTTTATCAACCACCGCAACAATAAAGTCCGCGACATCATCACGTCGAATGCTTCCATTAGGGACAGACAATCCCGCACGAACACGCCCCACACCGGGCTCATCTGTTAGTGCGACAGGACGAAGGATCACCCAATTTAATGGGCTCTCTGCCAGATAGGTATCAGCCTCCTTTTTAACATGCATATAATGCTCAAAAACCTGCGCATACAGTTCTTCACGCCAGGATTTCGGATAGGCTGAAACCAGTATAAACCGTTTTACATCTACCTTCTGAGCTGCTTGTACAGCTTTTTCTAGTCCATCCTTGTCGATGGCTGTTGTGAGCTCAATACTTGCTCCCCCCGCACCTGCTGAGAAGACAATTTCGTCACTTCCCTTCATTTTCTGAGCGAGCTCTTCAACGGACAATTCTGTCAAAGACCCAAACACGGGAGTTGCCCCGAGCTTCTTCAGATCTTCCTCTTGCTCAGGGCGACGGTAAAGTGCCGTAACATGGTGCCCCGCCTTAATAAGCCGAGGGACAAGGCGACGCCCAACTTTCCCTGCCGCACCAATCACAAAAATACCGGATGCCATCGTCATCTCCATCTTACTATCTCCGTAGCGCTAGAGGTAAGAATCCTTGTCCGTTTGATCAACCATAGGACAGTCAACGGCTCTGCACAGGAGACCATCTCTTAACTCATAGCCTTATTCTTGCCCGATAGTTTGTTGTGACGTAGAAACATTTTGACAAAGCTTGTTCGGTTTAGTGCAAGTCATCTTTATAGGTTTCTTCAGGAGCACATTGTGTTTTTCCGTACCTCCCCTTCTCTCCGCTCATCCTCTCGTCGAGCTTTTCTTGTAGCCTGCACAGCTTTTGGTGGCCTCCTTCCTCTGGCGAGCACCCCTGTTCATGCGGAAGGACTTGACCGAGTGTACCAAGTGAAAGCGATGGTAACACCGACACCACTCGTTACAAAAACCCCCGTATCTGCTACCTCCCTACAGACACAAGTCGCCCCTAATAATCGGAAAAATATGACCCATATTGGTGTCGATCAGGGCGATAATACCTATAAGATCAATGCTTACACGCTCCGTGTCCGTCTAAAACCCAATAAAAATCAGAGTAACGATAACGGAACACTCACTTATTCTCTTTCCGCTGCGATTGAGCATACCATTGGTTCGCACACGTCAAGTATTCTCCCTCATACACGCGGCACAATTCCTCTTCATAATGGCAACGGCCAAGTGACGTTACCCCCCAATAAATATTTCTCAGGGACAATCTCCATTAACGCTATTGCCGCTGGCTTTTAAGAGAGTTCCTACAAAAAGGCCCTCCAAATGGAGGGCCTTTTTTATACATCCTCAATCACACTTTTTAGTGCATAAGCGTATTAACACGAGCAACAGCGTCACTCAGTCCCTTCGTTGAGAAAGGCAAAACAATATCTTGCCCCGTCAGCGCCGTCAGTTTCACAGTTGCTTTCTTAGCATTTTGAAGCTTACTAAACTGTGACTCATTAAAGGACACTGGAGCAAGACAACCATCAGCCACACATGCTGTGAAACCCATCGGCTCTCCAACTTTCTGCCCGTCAGACTGAAGCGTTACCCCTTTAGCAAGAGCAACCCCCAAAGGAGCCACGATAATACCGGTTGTCCGACCATTCTCTGGCATCAGCTGCACACTAAGAATACGCTGATGATTCTGGTTATTAAAAGCCTGCTGAACAGCCGCACAACGTGCGCCTGCTGACCCTTGCTGGCACATGACCTGCCAATCCTGATAGGTCTCGTTCAGCGAAGACGCACCCCCCGGCAATTTATGAACTGAAGGCTTTTTGCCACCCTGTGCCAGAGCTGTCGGAGCATTCGCCGCCAAGACGCAAGCCACTCCTGCAATCATTGCCGCTTTCAAAGTCCGGATCATCACATATCTCCTTAGTATCAATCAGAATTGGACGTTAATGTTCGCACGCGCACCGCTATCGACCGACTGGTTCCCATATTGCCCAATGTAAGACACATCGACGTTGATCCGATCGGTCAAACGAGCAGTGATGCCCGTATCAACAACAGCTGAATCCTTTGACAGAGGAACACCAGCAATATTCATGGTGGAGCTACTCGACGATGCAAACAGCTCACGTGCAGTCGGGGTTGTAACGCCATAAGCACGGCGATACGCGACTGTAGCATGCGGGGTTAGCTGCGTCTTGCCAATCATGAATGACGATGACGCCCGCACACCAAATGTCGAGAACGTCACCCCCGTATCCATGGAACGTCCACGCAAGGCCGCGTCTCCCCCGTGCTCGTGATAACTATCTGTGTTCTGATTAACATACGCAACGTTAGCAAAAGGTTCAATAATGGTTCGGTTAAGATGAATTTTATATCCTACCTCACCAAAAGCTTGAGCCGTTCCGCCTGTATAACCACTTGTCAAACGCGAACTATAGGAAGATCCAACACTAGCCGTCCGACGTGTGCTTAGGAGGTTCCAGGTATAGCTTGCCCCCATTTTGAAGCTAATATTCCCCAAATTACGGCCAGCATATGCCCCAATCGTAATATTATCACTATGACCAGAACCACTACTCCCGCTTTTCTGGTTAAACATGGAATGGCCATACCCAACCATGCCACCTACACGCCACTGGGCCACCACGGGAGCATCCGCCCCCATCACAAACCCGGCTGCAGAATGATGAAGAGAGGTGGCATTTCCGTCTCCAGAATTGCTTCCCAAACTCCCGTAGGACTCACCCCACAGCACAGGACGATCAGACAAGCATTGGTGCGTTTTTTGGCCTGTCCGTAAATCAGCCGTGCCAATGCCATTCCCACTGCTTCCATCACAATCAGCACTATCGAGACGGTCTAACGCAGCTTGACGGATATAATAACTATCTTGAATTAAGGCTGTGCGCGCAGAAGCATGAAGCTCACCAGATAGTGAATTCGTCGCCTGCCGTGCGTCACGCTCATTCAACGACAACATGGCCTGAACCACATTTTTCTCTACGGAAACATGATCCAGAGCCGTTCCGGTAGCACGCTCGTTCCGTGTCCCTCCAATATCACCAAAGGCGAGGCTATTGCGTTCTAGAAGCAGGGTAAGGTCTTTATTATCATCTGAATGAATAAATTCTGGCTTCACGAAGGCCGAAAGAGCATTCAACCCACTGATACCACTAAACGACCCATTAACCCCATTCGTTGACGTAACCAGAGTAAAGGCTTCACCTGGTTTAATCGTTCCACCTCTTGGCAGGCTCAGCTCAACATTATTGCCAATCTGCGCAGACCCCGTGACATGGATCTGGTCACTTGGCAGCACTTGATACAGTCTTTTCTGGAACGTGAGTGTCGACAGCCCATCATTCAATTCTGCTGCAGAAAGAGAAGAACTCCCTTTCACGTCAATTGAAAGAGTGGAACCATCATTCATGACCAGCGCATTATTCTGGCCATTTCCCATAGAGAATGTCCCGATCTGCCCATCACCAGCGGGCGCAAAGGTAGAACCACGTTCCATCGTAACGCTCTTGGCCATCCCAGTCCCAGACAAAGTGCCTGCATTAACCTGAACATCAGAACCAGACAGTGCGCCTTCGACATCCAATCCACCGCGCTGAACTATCGTCGGACCGCTATAGCTGCTCATGCCATTAAGCTGAGTGACGCCATCGCCATCTTGAATAAGCGACCCAGAGCCTGTGATCGTTTGATTGAAAACCGCACGATTGCTTCTATTGATCGTGAGATCACCATCCACATTAATCGTGTTACTCTGCAGAGAGCCCGTGGTCGTATTGTTCCCCAACACCAACTGCGCGCCTTTGGCGATCTGCGTTGCTCCGCGATAAGTACTATCACCTGTCAGAATTTCCCGACCACCCGTCAGGTTAAACGAGCCATCACCAGATATCACACCGGAATACACATTCCCAAATGGCGCATTCGCATTGGACAATTGCAGAGTTTTCGACCCCAGAGCAACGCTCCCATTTCCATCAAGAGCCTGAACCGCTGTCGTACCTGTGCCAAGCCCTGAAATGTCAAAGCTCCCATCGCTGGCCACATGCACACCAGCAGACTTTTGGATTGACCCATTCTGGGCAAGCGCTAGGGTACCGCGCGCTACAGTGGTCGCGCCTGTATAATCATTCCCACCTGAGAACGTTTGTTTTCCCCCGTCAATCTGCACAGTCCCTGCGCCTGACAGGTCTCCGCCGAACGTATCATGGCCATTCGTGACAGAAAGCTGACCGTTAAGCACGCCTTGGCCATTCCCCGCTAAGGATCCAACAGCCACATTATTATTCGTGACTGTGAAGGTACCATTCTGTGCAGACAATGTCCCGGCAACCGTATTCCCATCCAAGGTGAGATGACCGCTATTGGACACATCCCCCGTAACAGTA
>NZ_WVHP01000002.1 GCF_009834765.1 Saccharibacter sp. EH611
GTTCAAGCCGAGATAGACGCAGACGACGCCATTAGTCAGGTCGATGATAAATATCTGCTGGAAGAAGTCGTGAGTCGCAAACTCAATCTACCTCCAGCAAAACCATGTGATGTAACGGGCAATGAACTGGTCGCTGATTTGATGCGTGCTTTTGAAACGCAAGACCGAAGCGAGTTTAGTTACTTGCTTGACAAGGTATACAACCTTGCGGAGGGCATGTGATGAATATCTTTCATGCCATACTTCTATCAATGAATATTTATTGCGGAATGGGCCTCTACGTCAGACATCGAGAGCGCCGTTTCCGCCCTAACTGCCCGCGAGGGGGCATCCCAACACTGACAACAATGCTGTTCTGGCCGTGGAAGATCGCGGTCGTGTTCTGGAAGAAATGGAGGCGGGGATGAGAGTAGATATTGATAGCTGTGAGGTAATGGGATGCGATGGGACAAGATATTTCCTAGTGTCTGAGCATTGTTCCTGTCATGTTTGTGCCCCTTGTTCTCATTGCGAAGAGAAACCGTTGATTTGCGATACATGCGGTGCACGCTCTGATGATTTGCAAGAACAGGAGGGCGGAGAATGACAGCGACGCCTGAGCAGCGAGTTGGCGCTGAGGTTATTGCCAATTTTACCGGCATCCCTTCCAGCACGATCATCAAGTTAGCGCAACAAAGACGAATACCCGCAACCAAAATTGGAAGGCGCTGGAGGTTTAGCGTCTCACGTGTGGATCAGTGGATTAAAGAAAGAGAGGAAGCAAATCTGTGTCGGTCACCTCATCAGGAAAGCGTTATAAAAAGCCAGCGAATTGCTTCAAACGCGGTAAAACGTGGTGGGCTGAAATCGTCGTTTCAGGCGTCAGACACAGATGCAGCTTACGCACAGATGATGCGAGGAAAGCAGCGAAGCGGGTTGAACAATTAAAGGAGGAACTAACTCGAAAGGCCTCTGGATTTGAAGGCGAGCAATCATGGAAAGCAGCCGTTGTTCTGTGGATGCAAAAAGGCCTTGATGGCGTTAAGCCTTCTGTCTCAAAACGGTATTTATCAAGCATCCGAAATTTTGATCCGCTGTTTGGAGATTTGCTTTTGGAGAAAATAACGACGAAAGACATCGCCGAGTGGGTGAACTGGCGTAAGGATACAGGGCAGAGGGGAAGAAATAATACAGAAGGAGCTAAGAAAGAAATCTCTAATGCTACGATTAGGAGAGACCTAACAGCACTTTCTCGTCTTATGTCCTTTTGTTGTGCCATTGGATGGAGATGTGACAACCCTGTTCAGTCTTATGATCGGTCTATTGTTAGGGAAAAAAGGGAGCCTAAGCGTCCCCCTACAGAACGCGAGGTTGCACAGGCTATTGCAGAAGCATCTCCCGGTATGGCCGGTATTTTAAGAATACTGTCCCAGACGGGAATGAGAATGGAGGAAGCTGTCACTTTAGAGGCATTTCAAATTGATTATGAAAAACGGCAAATTCTTCTGACACGCACTAAAAGCAACCGCCCTCGTGCATTATCGTGGGAAACATATGGGGGCAATGCAACTGATGCTATTTTAGCTGGCGAAAAGGAAGGGCTTCTATATCGGAGTGGTGATACAGGAGAAGCGTTTGCTAATTTCTCATCAAACCACGGACAACTGATGCGCCGTATGGTAAAGGCCAACCCGGAATATAAGCGCTTTAATGTTCACTCATTGCGGCACGCTTTTGCGATCCGCTGGCTTAAAAATGGTGGTAGTCTTTATGCGTTGTCACGTCATTTAGGACATAGTTCTGTGAAGGTGACGGAACATAGTTATTTGGGCTATTTGACCATCGAAGAACAAGAAAGGGTTCAGCTTCAAAGCGACCTTTAGCTGTGGGGGATTTTGTGGGGAGGGAGACTGTTTTTATGGCAGATATGGGAGTTATTTGATTCTAAAAACGGCAGAATACAGCCAAACAATTTTCATTACTTGTCTGTATTCGGTTTGCTAAACCGTTATACGGGTAACTCCCGTATCGTGGGTTCGAATCCCATCCCCTCCGCCAGCGGGTTCTCTATATTCCCCAGAAAATAGCTGAAAAAAGAATTAATCATTTTCGCGAGGCCCTCATAGAGGCCCTTTTTGGTTGATTCTGTCGTTATCGTATTAGCTGTCGAGGTTTCTTAGAAAAATACCGAATCTCTTACCGTTCATTCTCATTATCCCACATCATAACGGGAAGCTCTCATCATTATGGTAGAGTACATCGTCTGAGCCCTGTTAGGATTTGAGATAATCAACTGAAGCAGCGATGTAGAGCACGGATATGAAAGATGAAGCTGTTTTATCATAGCGTGTTGCCACCGCTATCCATTCCTTGAGACTTACCCAGAGATTTTCCACCACATGTCTGTTTCGGTATGCCCATCGTGGGCAGTGGCAAGGGAATTGCCGGAGGAATGACAGGGATGCACTTATGCTGTTGAAGCATTTAGGCATATCCTCTGTCACAAAATAGATAGGTTGGGAGCTGGGACTATTGATCAAAAAGGTCACGGGCCTGCGGCAGCTCATGAGCCTGGCCAGAGAAAAGGTAAAAGCCAAAGCTTTCCCGTGCTCATCCGACGCTACGCAGACTTTTGATCCCCAAATCACCGCGTGAGCGTCTCAGGCCCTGACACGTTCCTGATCGCCCTCTGTTCCCCCTTTTTGCGGCCCCGGCTGCTTTGTGATGGACACGTATGATAGTGCCATCAAAACACACCATACCCAAGGCGGGATCAGCTTCGCTGAGACGACGAAACAGCTTCTGCTAGCCACCAAGGCCCCAGTTCAGAAGGAATGGCACGCCATTTCGTGCCATTTTGATGACGCCAGAAAATGGCTGAAATAGTTCGTCTCAGATCATGTGGAGCTTCCCTGCTTTTGGGACGATATTCGTCAATCGGAGGAGCAAGACGGAGCCACATCCTGTCAGAAATGACGCTTTCATTATACTTACTCCCTCTAGATGAAGAGGAAAGTTATACTTTAAAGTCTAATGTATCATAATTATTTTATTGATGTATATATGTATATTGTAGATAAATAAAAAGATATACTTTTATTTCATCTTCTACGTCTGCAATAAAGATAACAAAGAAAGAGGACGATGCGGTCTTTTTATATCGGATTACGACAGTTTACCATTCCTTGATCTTTGCCCATAAATTTTCAACTAGATGGTGGTGTCTGTAGGTTTCATCTTGGAGAAGTGATTTCAAGATCATTTTGGCGTGACTGGATGATAGGCCGAGCCCCACGTTTCCAGAGATTTTCACAGAATTTATACGAAGCATAGCTACGGTCACCAATAACCTTAAATGAGGTGTGTGAGGTAGATCAGCACGTAGAGCCTAAGCACATGGCAGTTCGTAACTCCTATCTGGGTGAAAGAAGAAGGGATAGCGCTCTGTCGCGTCCATCAGCAGCGACACAGACCTTAAGTTCAAACCTCCGTGTGGTTACGATAAGAGCGTACTGATCTATATCATTTACTTTTATGACTAAATGTCATTACAGAGAAATCTAGGAAGCTACGTAGTTTAGGCGTTATTTGGCGGTCTGGAGTGTATAGAATATGCAAAGGTGACGCTGGTACATCATATTCACTCAGTAGTTTCACAAGAGTGCCATTGCGCAGTGCATCACCGACCAGTTCGAGTGGCTGTAGAATCACTCCTAGTCCGGCTACGGCTGCTGCAAGTAGCGGATCCCCCTGATTGATCGTCAATCTACTTGTAATCGGCACATCTATTCGGCCTTCGGGGCCTTCAAAATTCCAGTTCGAACGACCATCAGAATAGGCAAAACCTAGGCATTCATGTTGTTGGAGATCCCATGGAGTTTTGATAGGTGGCCTCCGCTCCAGGTAGGACGGAGCGGCACATAAAACTAACCGATAGGGGGCGAGCGGAAGTGCCTTGAGGCCACTGTCTTGCAGCTCACCGATCCGAAATACAGCATCATAGCCGCCATCAACCACGTCAACCAGTTCGTTTGATAGTGTTAGGTCTAGCGACACTTGAGGATACTTGACCATGTACTCAAGAAGACGAGGAGACAATGCATGCATGCCAAAGGTAACTGGAGCGTTTATGCGCAAACGACCGCTAGGTATACCGCGGGCTTCAGCAGCTAAACTTTCTGCCGCTTGTATGTCTGCTAGGATCATTTTAGCGCGCTGATAAAATGTTCGACCGAAGTCGGTGAGACTCTGCCGACGTGTTGTTCGCCTCAGCAGAGAGACCCCAAGATACTGCTCAAGCATTTTTACCTGCTTGCCAACCAGTTGAGGAGACATATTGAGGTCGTCAGCTGTAGCACTAAACGAGCCCAGCTCCACTGCTCTAACGAATGTAGCTATCTGAGATAAACGATCCATTATAAACCTTATGTTTCTAATCTTGAGCCGACATAAGTCTTTATCCATTGGCGAGCAACTTCTAAATGGTTGATTACGCCTTGATGGCAAAACGGATCAACAGCCAAATATGAGAATTATTCTCATTGAGTTATCCCGTATGCCTTCGGTATCTGACCTTAACAACACAAGAGACAAGCACAATGACGCGAATTGTAAGAATCCATGAATACGGTGACGCTAGCGTCCTCAAGCTGGAAGAGTTGGATGTACAAGCCCCCGCAGCAGACGAAGTACAGATCGGTGTTAAAGCTATTGGCCTAAACCGCGCCGAAGTGATGTTTCGTAATCACGCTTATTTGTAGGAGGCTGTTTTCCCAAGCCGCCTTGGTTACGAAGCTGCTGGTCTTGTAACGGCTGTTGGTAGTCAGGTAACAAATATTAAAGTGGGAGATTCTGTCGACTTGATCCCCCCCACTGGATATTGCCTGTTGGGGAACATACGGAGAATTGGCCAATGTGCCAGCCTACCTCGTCGTTAAAAAGCCAGAGAATCTGTCCTTCGAAGAAGCAGCCGCCTCTTGGATGCAATACGTTACAGCATGGGGCGCTCTTATTGAGTAGGCAAACCTTCAGAAAGGCGATTTTGTTTTAGTTACTGCCGCCTCAAGTAGTGTCGGTTTAGCTTCCTTCCAGATAGCTCGTATGGTTGGCGCTACGGCGATAGCAATTACGCGTACCCGTGCAAAGAAACAAGCACTTCTGGATGCTGGAGCCACTCACGTCATCGTTAGCGATGAAGAAGATATCGTCGAGCGCGTCATGACATTAACTAACGGTCAGGGTGCACGCGTCGTATTCGATCCTGTTGGAGGCCCATCTTTTGAGCCTCTCACACAGAGCATGGCCCGAGGCGGCATCCTCTTACTATATGGCGCATTAAGCACAGAGCCAACTCCGTTCCCACTCTTTACTGTTTTAGGAAAGAGCCTGACTCTTAAGGGTTTCCTTTACGCAGAAATTATTTCTGATCTTGAAGCGCTCGAGCGCGCCAAAGCCTTTATTCTAAAGGGATTGGAATCTGGAGAACTTCGACCACTCATAGCAAAAACTTTTTCACTAGATGACATTCAGGAAGCTCATAAGTTTCTGGAAGCTAATCAGCAGATTGGGAAGATAATAGTTACGGTCTGATCAGTAAACAAAGTGAGGCTGGCATCAGCTCTTTGCAAGACTCTCAAACAGGTTGAGTTTTATAGGCCAGGACCGCGTGGCCAGCCTTCCAGACCATGCGCTAAAATAATATCAGCATTATTGCTCTCAAACGCCTCATTTTTGTGAGGTTTTAAGCGGCTAAGCGGGCTTCATAACTGTTTGAGATGAGTATGATGCCGTCATTTTTATCGCCGCTGCAGTAAAGCATATCCAGATCTAACAACGCTTATTTGAACATAATGCTTCTGAAAGGGATTATGGAAAAATGACGTTGTGAAGAGTTGTTTTGTTTCTTAATAATTAAAAAACCATAATTTATAATATATTGCTTTTTTAGAGAGGAAAAACAAAGATGATTTTAGAAAAAGGATACTTAATTATGTCGTTCTCTCGAAATTTTGCTATGTTTTGTGTGGTGGGAAGCGCATTATGTTTATTTCTACCTATGGCTCATGCTGATGATGGCCCTCAAGGGGCATTTAATAGTGGCAGTGTGACCGACGGCAATGGGCACCTAATAGGTAAAATTGATGGATATGGAAATCTGAGCGCTCCAGATGGCTTGACTAAAGGAAGTGTTGATTCTTCAGGTAATATCACGAATGAGGATGATGAGATTGTAGGTAATATTGATAGCTCTGGGAATGTTAAAGACAGCATGGGACATTTTCTAGGGAATGTTGATGTTTTCGGGAATGTAACAGATGAAAATGGCGGTGAAATTGGGAATATTGATGCCGATGGAAATGTGAATAGTAATTATATGGGAGTAGTTTGCCATGTTCCACCTGGCAATAAGGTAGCTGGTTTTATACTCCTTTCTGGTCGTCAGTTTTAATAAAAAACGTCGTAAGGACGATTCTTTCCTTTTATTACCCAATCAAGAGATAAATAATAGAGGGAAGTCTATATAATATATGAAGTAATTATCTTTCAAAAGGATGAAACATTATTTCACGGGCAGCGCTGTAAATATGGTAGAGTGAACTTGCTGGCATAAAATCGGTCGCAGGACTTTCGTTCTCATGAAAGCGGTCGATCCATCCACCTGCTAGTTTTCTGGGGGCGAATTGTCGAAAGAAACGTTCTGACAGGCTATTCAGCAGGGCAAGCCGCTCTGTTTCCGGGGCGTTTGCATGGCGGACGAGAAGGCGCATCAGTTCTGTTTGAGGCCAGATGCGATAGGATAGTTCTGTGAGCGTTCCCGTTTCTGTCATGGCGTCAAGGACAAGCCCCTCTTTTAGGCCGTATTGGCGACCATTTTTGAAAAGAGATGACGCCACGTGATGCGCTGTCTCGTTAAGATGTGTGTGCTGTGGAGAGAGGCGATTAAATTCGCTAAGAAGCCATGACCACTCGAACTGATGACCTGCTTCAACCCGATTTTCCCCTCTTTTATAAGCAGGCTGCCACCCTTCTGTGAAAAACTCGAGAAGCATGGTGGGATCTTTTGAGAGAAAATTTCTGAGACTAAAGTCAATAAGACTTTGGGCTTTGTCATAATAAAATGCGTCACTCGACACCTCAAAGAGGGTGAGAAGCGCTTCTAAAAGGTGCATATGTGGATTTTGGCGCCTTATGGCATCGACAGCAGGAAAACTGTCCAGGAAGCCGCCATTTCCAGTATGGAAGATTTGCTCAACCTCGTGAACCGTTTGCCGAGCCATCTGGAGGTAATGGGGAGTCGGTGTGTGTTTATAAGCCCATGCATAAGCAAAAAGAATAAAGGAATGGCCGTATAAATCACGCGTTGTATTGACGGGGCTCTGGTCAGGGCCGATAGAAAAAACCCAGCCAGCTTGACCATCAGGCTGATAATACAGCTTTTCTACGCGCTCTAAACAATGATGCGCTTGGTCAGCTTGTTGATACAACCCATCGCAGGAAGCTTGACAGAATGTCGCGATCTGGCGTGCTTGCACCATAAGGCGAAGCGCAGGAAGCGTAATCGGTGTATGATCAAAGGCGAGGCGCTCTTGGTATAACTGTCGGGAAGTGTCAAAGCCTGGGCCACTCCAAAGAGGAAATGCTTGGGTGGTTAGCCAGTTCTTCCAAAGAGAATGTACAGTCATCATTATATTTCCTCTACTGGGTAGGCAGGTTAGGCCCTTTGTAAGCCGCTGGCAACTAGGTCATTTTATGGACGATATTCGTCGTTGATTGTCCTTCAACGATATCCATTAAGACAACGCGTCCCCCTTGTTCTTTGACGATATCGCCGCCGATAACCTCTTCTTCACGATAATCTGCCCCTTTTACGAGGATATGTGGTTTGAGAGCTTTAATCAGCTCAAGAGGGGTGTCTTCATCAAACAGGAGAACGAGATCAACATGACGAAGTGCACTGACGACCTTAGCGCGTGATATTTGGTCTTGTAGAGGACGTTGAGGGCCCTTGAGACGCCGCACTGACGCATCGGTATTAAGGGCAACAATGAGTTTATCTCCTTGGCGAGCTGCTCCTTCAATGAGTGAGATATGGCCAGGATGGATGAGGTCAAAACAACCATTGGTGAAGACGATACGGGCTCCGTGTCGTTTCCAGTCGTCCACTGTTTGAAGGGCGGCTTCCAGAGGAACGATAACGTTGGAATCTTCCATCTCTCCTTGCAAAGCACGGCTGAGTTCATCGCGTGAGACTGCCGAGGTGCCTAGTTTGTTCACGGCAAGAGCAGCGGCCGTTGTTGCAATCGTTGTCGCAATATCCAAGCCTTTCCCGGCGGAGAGAACAGCCGCAACAGTTGCAATAACCGTATCCCCAGCGCCTGAGACATCAAAAACTTCTGACTTTCGAGCGGCGGTATGAATGATGCGGCCATCACGACACCAGAGGGACATGCCTTCTTCCGACCGTGTGAGGAGAACATCACCGCCAAATTGTTGACTGGCGATACGGGAAGCCTCTTCAACGTCTCGATCGGTTTTTAGAGGAAGATTGTGTGTTGCGCGAGCCATTTCGGTGCGGTTGGGGGTAAGAAGTGTTGCACCATGATAGACGGTAAAGTCAGGACGCTTAGGATCGACAATAACAGGAATATTGTGAGCGCGAGCGGTGTCAATCACGAAGCGTAGCACATCATCCGACAAAGCCCCCTTAGCATAATCGGAGCAGATAATGACATCAGACGACGTGATGACCTGCTGGGCGGCCATAATAAGCTTTTGAGAAATATCAGAAGGGATCGTTGTATTCTCATTATCAATGCGGACAATTTGTTGACGACCGCTGAGAACGCGTGTCTTTGTAATGGTGGGCCAGCCAGGAAAGCTTACCAAAGAATGTGCATCAATGGTGGGCCAGGCTGCTAAAGCCCGACGGAGAGCTTGTGCAGAAGGGTCATCGCCAACGATCCCTAGAAGCTGCACGCTACAGCCTAGAGAAGCCGCATTGACCGCGACATTAGCAGCCCCCCCTGGGACAAATGTTTGATGAGAGCGTAACAATACAGGAACGGGAGCTTCTGGAGAGACCCTGCTAACTGATCCCGTGATATATTGGTCTAGAATAATATCACCAATGACTGTGACACGGCCAAACTTAAAATTTTCAATCACAGTGCAGGTTCTCCAGCTCAAACAATAGTCGTAAGAAGTATGATGATGGCCAGATCAAAGAGCCGGCATCATCATACGATGTCTAGTGGTAGGTTACCACGCGGCATCATCAATCGCGTTGAGAGGGATCTTCAGATAACGTCGCCCGTTATCTTCAGGCTCTGGAAGTTGCCCGCCACGGATATTAACCTGCAAGGCGGGTAAGAGAAGTTTGGGCATCGGAAGTGTGTGGTCACGCGTTTCACGCAGTGTAATGAAACCCTCTTCTGTCATGTTTTTTAGGTGAGGATTTTCTTCTTTTTGCTCTCTAATGGTGCTCTCCCATTGTGGGTGGCGACCATCAGGCTGATAATCATGTCCGGTGAAAACGCGCGTTTCATCTGGCAGGGAAAGGATACGTTCAAGAGATTGCCATAGCGTATGAGCACTACCACCGGGGAAATCGGTGCGAGCTGTTCCTGAATCTGGCATAAACATCGTGTCATGCACGAAGATTGCATCGTCAATCAGAAAGCTTACAGAAGCGAGAGTATGGCCGGGTGAAGCCCATACGTGACCTGTGCGAGACCCGATAGTGAATGTATCACCATCATTGAAGAGACGATCCCATTGAGAGCCATCTGTGGGTAGAGAAGGGAGGTTATAAAGGTCTTTCCAGAGTTTTTGTACCGCGGTGACTTGGGCACCGATCCCCATTGGAGCCCCTGTTTTACTTCTCAGATAATGAGCCGCTGAAAAGTGATCTGCATGAGGATGGGTGTCAAGGATCCAGTCAATGGTCAGACCATGCTGTTTAACGTAGTGGAGAAGATGGTCTGCACTGCCTGTGCTTGTCGTGCCAGATTTTTCGTCAAAGTCCAAAACAGGGTCAATGATCGCGCAATGTTTGGTCGCTGGGTCTATCACGATATATTGAGCAGTCCACGTGCGTGGTTCAAAAAAACCTTCTACGAGAAGAGGGCGCTGCTGCTCACAGTTAAACCAGGCTTCAGCCTCTCTAAGATCAAATCCCTGACTACGACCGAAGGAAGTGATGTCATCAGCGCGAAGGTGTCCATCAAGAGCCAGGCTGAGGGCGTAAAGGCTCATTACGCGTTTACCAGAAGCACAATGTGCGAAAATTGGCCCTTTATGGTGAGTTAGAACATCCTGGAATGCCCGGATATCTGCACGCTTTATATTCTTTAGTGTAACGGGAATATAATGATAGTTAAGCCCCGCCTCACGAGCGGTATGGGCAGCCGTTTTATGGAGAGGGTATGTTGGCGCCTCATTGTCGGGGCGTAGATTTATTACATCTGTGAAGCCCTCTTTTTTTAATGACGCTAATGTCTCTAGGTTTGGTTGTTCTGAAATTGTGAGCTGGTCATTAATACGGATACATTTCATAGGGAGCCTCTTAATGAAAAGATGAATGTTATTTCTCTATAAAATGAGCGATCTAAGCATTGGAATCAAGAACACCCCTGCAAAGCAGGGGTGTCTGATGGAGCAACTTGCCTGAAAAACGGGAGAAGAAGCTTGTTTTCAAGACTTTTTCGCGTCCATCTCTTCTGTATAGCGACGAGCCTCTGGCGAAATGGTGAGGGACATCGTTAGGAGAGAAGTGAGCAGATAGATCACTGCAAATGCCCAAATGACATAAGCCATACCGGGGCCAAAAAAGGCACTGCAAGCCGCGACTACAGCAGGGCCAACCCATGTTGATGCGCCAGCACCCAAACCAAGAATGGAAAGGGCTGCAGCTTTTTCGCGTGGGCAAATCTGAGGCATCAAGCCGGAAAGAGGCACAAAAGCTGCAACCGAGGCACCGTAGAGAACACCTGCAGCCGCTGCCGCCCAGAAATTTCCAGGGAACCAAAGAGGGATGTAATAGAAAAGAGGAATAGTGACAAAACCGCCAACCCCGCCAAAAACAGCAACAACAAAGCGATAGCCAAGTTTATGAGCCACCATGCCAGAGACCAGGTTCACCAAAATATTGCTCAAGAAAATGAGAGAGAGCAAATTAAGCCACTGACCTTGGGAGAAGTGCAGTGTATTGACAAAAAAGCCCGGCATAATGGCCAAGAAGGCGTACTCTGATGATGTATCAACGGTTCGGACGATCCCTGCAATAAGGGTTTTAGGTTCACGCCAGGTAATGCTCAGTGAATCTGAGAATGCTTGAGCTACTGACACATTTTCGGGAAGGAGACGTTTTTTCCCAGTAGGCTCATGGGTAAAGAGCAGCGCAATAAGGCCACCAATAATCACGAGCACAAGAGAGCACCAAAACGTATTAATCTCGCCAATCTGGGGGATAGCATAGCGTGCAAATTGAGACCCTAATGTCGGGAGACCTGCGGAGAAGGAAAACCAGAACCACCCCGCTGCAGAACCAAGCATCTTTGTTGGAGCTGCTGCTGAAATCCATACGAGGAAGCCATAGGCAAACAGAGGATAAGCAAAGCCGCGCAGGGTATAGAAGAGAGTCGTCATGAACCCATTATTGGGAGTGAGGCCCAATACGAGGAAACCAACTTCTAAAACAGCCCATAAAATAAGCCCCCACCACATGACGCGTTTAGGGCCGAACAGATCGGAAAGGGGGCCAGCAAGCCATGCGGAGATCATGACGGTGATCCCATAATACATGAAAAGCTGATTAACGAAGTCTTGCGTATGCCCGTTATGTAGTTCAAACGTGTCGAGATATCCGGCTTCGACACCATCTCCGACCATGAAGAGAAGTTGCCCGACAAAAGCCCAGAATAAGGGCTTAGGGATGCCTATTTTCTCAACAAAACTGCGTTTTTCAGTTGTCGCTTCAGACATGAATAAAGTCTCTCCACCAATTGGGGCACGCCACGAACCTAATATCAGCCTCATTGCTAAAACTAGATATGGGGCGCGTCGTTATGAAAGGCCCTACGAGAGTGCTCGGGCCAGTGTTCATGTTTTGATACCAAACCTGCACGGGAGAAAGACATAGTTCCCATGAAGATAGGTATATGGAAGATGAAATTATTCTTCGTTCATATACTAATATATAATGGCACAGAGAAGCAAGGAAATATGCAAGAAAGGAAATAACTCCTCAAAATTTATCGTTTATGTGTCAGTGTAAGGATTTTCTGTAATATCTTATGGCATCTTTTGCTATATTGATCTTGACCGTAATGATCATAGACATAGGATTGAGCATTATTACCTAATTTTTTTAAGCAATTAGGGTTTTGAAAAATTTCTTCTAGTTTAGTGCAGAATGTTTCTACAATTTTTTCGTCACGGCCGAGGAGAAAACCGGTTTTCCCTTCTTTGACACTGCGCACCATTTCTCCAACGGGTGTAGCAATAATTGGAAGTCCCATTGCCATAGCTTCATGGACAGCTAGGCACATCCCTTCATAATGAGAGGGTTGCGTATAAACATGGAGGTTGCGTAAAAATCCCTCCACGTCGTTGGTAAAACCAAGAAGGGACACGTGGTTTTGTAACCCATGATCTTGAATGATGTGCTCAAGTTCAGAGCGTTGCGGGCCATCTCCCGCAATGGAAAGGTGGACATGTTGTGCCCATTGTGGGTGTCGGGAGCAAAAAAGAGCGAGCCCTTTCAAAAGGTAAGGGTAGTTCTTAACGGCGTGTAAGCGACCTGTACTGCCTATTTGTAGGATTGTTTTGCCATTCCACGCTGTGATGCTCTTATGATTGGGGGAGCACACATAAAGAGGCCATGTCTCAATCCTATTCTTAGGAATATTCATCTTGTCCGATAAAAATTGAGCAACAAACGAGGAATCTGCGATCCAAAAAGAGGTAAGTTTCTTTCCCAATCGCATGGAGAGCCGTGCACTTGCGCTATGCTTCCAGCTAACAACGGGAATCCCCATGAGCGCTCCGGCTATTTGTCCGACTGTCGTGCCTCTCCCTAAAGAAGTCCAAATAATATCAGGTTTGTTTTTCCTCAAAATTTGTATGAAATTAAATATCGTTTTGAAAATACTGGGTCTTTTTTGAAATAAAACACGATACGGCAGGCCTGCTTTTTCTAGAAGTGAAGCCGCCCCCATATCTCGGGGTTCGCAGGCTGTAATGTCAACGCTATGGCCTTCTTTCTTTATGGCGTTAACAATTGTTGGAATCGCGAATTCGGCTCCGCCTGTTTCTAAGCTCGTGACAATATAGTGAATTTTCATTGGAAACCCTGCGATTATTTTTGAATGAATACCTGCATAGCGGATAATCGAAATTGGACGCAACGCTGAATGCAAGGTGGGTACGTTGTATGAGAGTAGACAAAGCAAAGTTCATAACTGTTATATAATCTATTGATAATAAATGATTTTTAATAAATTCAACATGAAAGATAAAATTTTGTTTGCGAACGACTATCACTTTCACTATCGTCAAGAAAGAAGATCGCCTTAGAGGAGCCGGGGGCCTCAAATATGATCATTTGTTCGTGTAATTCGTTGTCTGATAAAGACGTCGTGAGTGCCGTCCAAGGGGGGGTGTGCCGCGTCTCACAAGTGTACGCATCAAGGCAATGTCGGGTTCAATGCGGGCAATGTGTGCGTAATATGGCATGCCGCCTGAAAGAAGCCCTAGAAGTGCGTGGAAAAACATGTGCGGAGGATATTGTAGCCATTACAGACCTTCCCTCCAGGGCCAATGCGAAGCCTATGCTTATTGATATGGAAAAAGATGGGGCAGGCGCTACTGTCGGAGTATAGAAACGACAACACCCGGCATAGGAGCCGGGTGTTACGAGAGCGCTTACATTGTAAGAAGCGTCTAGGGGCTATTACTCTTTCACGTCAGCTGACGTTGAGTTCAGCTGGATGTAGCGTTCAATGCCCATCTGCTTGATCAGATCAAGCTGACGGTCAATAAAGTCTTCATGCTCTTCTTCATCTGCCAGAATGCGGAAAAGAAGGTCGCGGGTTACAAAGTCATGGACGCTTTCGCAATAGGCAATGCCTTCACGAAGATGGGTCAAAGCAAGTTCTTCGGCTTTAAGGTCACACTCAAGGATTTCTTTAACATCCTGACCTATCTGAAGTGGATTGAGCTTCTGCAGGTTAGGCAGACCGCCTAGGAAGAGAATACGCTCAATGAGCCAATCAGCATGGCGCATTTCCTCGATGGATTCATCATATTCTTTTTTTGCCAGCTTTGTAACACCCCAGTGATTAAGAGTACGAGAGTGCAGAAAGTACTGGTTAATGGCGGTCAGTTCATTCGCAAGCTGGACGTTGAGAATCTCAACGACTTTAGGATCTTTAGCTGCCATAGTACGTTCTTTCGACATGGTTCATGTTCTGCAAGGCAAAGCGACATCGCTTTCTTGCACTCTTATAAGCCTCTAAGAGGGTAGGATCAAATATTTTTTTAAGTAAAAGGATATTTTAACTTTAATTGCGACTGATTATCATAAGTATTGTCATGTATTTTCCATGGTTAGACAATTTGGTGTAGGTATTATAGAAATTTCTTGTCTATATTATTGGTTTCCTTGGACACTCTCATAAAAGCTGCTTTAGAGAGCGCCTGACAATCACAAACACTATAAAGCTGTGTTTTTATAGGAAGCGTTAGGTATGCCTTGCAGAAGGTAGAGGCGAGTGAGACCCTACGAAGGGGCGTTTGATAAGCTTTCCTTATGCAAGAGCTGAGTAGAAGGTAAGACGCGAGCTTGGGCCATAGAGAGCGCCGAAAGAAAGGCTGCGTTGACTTGGGTTGTATCAAGACTGATACCTTGCTGGTTGACACGTTGAGCAGCGATCGCATCGTCGCAAATCGTCACCTGGTAGCCTAGATCCAAGGCAGCGCGGGCTGTAGCGTCGATACACATTTGCGTCATCGCGCCAATAAGAATGACGTGTTTGCACCCCAATTTAAGAAGATGTTTGTTTAGGCTAGTTTTATGGAAAGAGTTGGGAAATTCTTTGGTAATAATTGTCTCATGAGACAAGGGTTTGACACACTCGTGAATGAGAGCACCTTGAGTGCCAGCACATAAAAACTTCCCCATTCCTTTGGGGAAAATATGTTGAATATGAACAACAGAAAGATCATTTTTACGTGCAGCGTTGAGGATGTTTTGACAACGCAATCCAACCTCTACCATCTCAGGAAGTGGGAACTTTCCGTTTGGGAAGTAATCATTCTGGATATCGATAAGAAGAAGAGCAGTCATTAAGAGAATCCTTGCAAGATGAGAAATGTAGGTAATTTAAGCATCTGTTGATGACTGTAGAGTAAAGAGAATTATGAGGGAGTTAAATGATCGAAAAAGACAAAAATGAGTCCAAAAATGACATTGATTTAGGAAAGTTTTGAACGATGCCGATAAACAGCGGGAGAGAAGCCGGTTGCACGTTTAAAAGCGCGTCGAAAAGCTCCGAGTTCGCTATATCCTGCGTCCCATGCGATTTGAGTGATGGACTTACAGGTGGTGGCAATATCATGTTTTGATTTGTTCATTATATAATGGAGGAGATAATCTTTTGGGGTCATCCCTGTTGCCCTTTTAAAGCGGCGTAGAAATGTGCGCTGTGTGAGGCCACTTGCATCAGCAAAACTGGAGACTGTTACGGAGGTTCCATCTGCTTTTTCCAGCCATTCTTGTGCTTTAAGAATGAATTTGTCTGAATGATTGATAGAAGGATATTCGGCGATAGAAGGGCGATACTGTTCATGCGTTGGCGTAACGAACATGAAATGAGCCGTTCTTTCTCTTGCTTCCTCTCCGAAGATACGACCAATAAGATGCAGCCCCAGTTCAACCCACGCCATGAGTCCGCTAGCCGTTATGATACGGCCATTATCAATGAGAACCTGCTGGACATCAGCAGTAACGGCTGGAAATTGTTGTGTAAGCTTCTCTTTATACGACCAATGCGTGGTAGCTTTTTGTCCATCAAGAAGCTTAGTTGCAGCAACTAAGAACGTGCCTGCGCAAGCCGCTGTTATGAAGGCTCCTTGTTGGTACCAAGAGGTCAGCTTTTGGAGGAGAGCACTGTGGCGTTTGGGATCAGGAATGCCTTCAAGGCTTGGAGGGATAATGATGATATGACGTAGATGAGGTTCAAGAGTGGGAAGGCTATCCTCGTAGCAAATTTGACTCAAAAGGTTAGGCCGTCTGGAGCTATGTTTATGTGCTATCAACGCGACGGAGAAAAGATCTTGCAAGCCATATATAGCGGCGGATTGTGCCGTTTCATAATGAATGATGGTAATTTTTGTCGCGATAGATGCCATTTTAAGATGTGAGGTCATAGGAAAGGGCTCGTCAGGGAGGGGCTAAGGTTCTTTTTTCCAATGCAGCGCTAGGTAAGAACTGGTTGCACTCCCAAGAGAGATCAGCCAGGAGACGTCAATCCCATGGAGGGAAGCGAGTAGGGGGCCATGATAAAATTTTAGGTTGAGAAAGGGGATGCCTGCAACAATTCCAATGAGATAGCTGAGGATCGCAGGTTTATTAACACGACCATATTGGCCACCGTTTTTTTGAAAAAAAGAAGGTACGTCATAGTGACCTTTTTGGATGATATAAAAATCAACAAGATTGATGGCTGTCCAAGGAATCATAACGATCATGAGAATATCTAAAATAGCCGTATAAGTTGCATTAAAAGCGTCTGACATGAAAAGTGCAATGCAGATTGCAAGGATAACAGTAAGTGTACTGATGGTGAGGCGCGTTAGCCCGCGCGGGTGCCAGTGTGGTTTGAATGTGTGCCAAAATGTGATGGTGGCTAACGTACTGCAATAGAGATCCATTGCGTTAGCAAAGGCGATAGAAAGCCCGAGAATAAGGACAATAAGAACCCCCCATCCTCCGGTGATATGACCAATAGCGGCAATTGTCGAAAGAGGAGATTGCGCGGCCAGAAAAGCTCCTGTGGCCATTGCTAGAAATGATCCGCCTACAGTTCCACTATAGCAAGCGAGGAAGACGCGTGGATAGGTTTTAGGGTTGGCAGGAAGATAGCGTGAGGAGTCAGAGACGTAAGGAGCAGTCGCAATTTGCCATAAAACAGCGATAGAAAAACTTTGTAAAAATCCGGGAATAGAGCCATGCCAGTCGGTCAAAATCTGTTGCGTATGCCCTGAAAGCCCGAGGACAAAGCATAGAATAACGACGAGTGTTGTGAGGATAGAGAGCGGTGATGCACAGGCTTGGATGGTGCGATAGCCGATAATACAGGGGATAAAGCTGAGCAACGCCATGACAAGAATAGCCGTATGGCGGTGGAGCGTGGGCTGAACAAATTGCAGCGTTTCTCCCCCGACAACGCAGTTTGACGCAACAAAACTGATATACATAACGATGACCATCATAATGATAGGCACCGCGCCCCAGCTGCCGAATTGCCCACGACTTTGGATCATTTGAGGCACGCCCAAGATAGGGCCTTGCACGGCATGAAGCGCCATAAAAAACCCACCGATAAGGTTTCCCAATAACAATGCTATGGCCGACCAAAGGAAGGAAAGATGGTATTCTGCAGGCCCCATTGCTCCTGTAACAACGGTGAGGAGGGTCATGTTGCTGCTGAACCAAATCGTAAATTGGCTGTACGGACGGCCATACCGTCCCTGTTCAGGGATGGGGTAGATTGTATGTTGTTCGATCGGCGACGTCATAAAGGGGACTTCCTCCTCAGGGGGCGCATCATGCCGCGTTTCTTAAAAAGACGGTAGCCCCTTTACGAAGAGAGATACTCACGAGAGAATTCTGCCCTTAAAGGCTGACATTGATGCGGCCATAATAATACCCTCCCGTCATTGGAATACCCGCCGAGTTGTTGTCGTAAAAAAGTGTGCCTAAATAAGAGTTTTCTAAGGGCATCCGGCGTGGACGTACGTTGAAGAGGTTATTCCCGCCAACAGCGAGGTGAATCCGTTTAGTGGCTTGGAAACCCACTTCAAGATCCGTTAGCCACGCAGGAGTATTCACAAAACGATGAAATTGGCTTTGTGAATATTGGAGTGCTGCAGGCGCTTGGTCTTGATACGTAACGTTATTAACGGTTTCACCATAGCGCGTCTGACGTACATTGACGCTCCATTTTCCAATCGTCCAATAGGCGTTCAAGATGATTTTACTGCGTGGTGATGCCGTTGTGAGATACCCAATCTGCTGTGCGTTCAGGAAAGGTGACCCAGTACCGTCCGTTGCAAGATGACTGATACGGGTGCGGTTCAAGTTCAGAGCCATGCTGAGGTTAAGGTGTCCGTAGCGGCGAAGGCTGAGGGCGTAATCCGCCATGATATCAAGCCCCTGCGTGCGGGTGCTTGCCCCATTGGCAAAGTAGGTCGCTGTGACATTATCAGATGCGAGGCCGCCAGGAAGCGTCGCACCTGTCAGACCGATAGCATTTTCAGCAGCCCCGCCTTGGAAGCTGCCACCAGGGGCGATGCGATTACGGATATTGATCTGGTAAGCATCAACGGACACGTGGAAATTATCAACGGGCTCCATCACAAAACCGCCACTCAAGGATGTTGAGCGCTCAGCTTTAAGGCGTTGGGCGCCCAATGAGCTTGCTGCGGGAGAGTTCACCGGGAGGCTGGCAGAAGCGCCAAAAGGTGTGACGTTGAGGGCGCTATAATGTTCTTCCAGAAGCGTTGGGGCACGGTACCCGTTACTAATGGTTGCACGTACGGCAAAACGCTTCGTGAAATCATACCGAGCGGCTACCTTCCCTGTCTCTGCGTTGCCTGTATCGGTGTAATGCTCAAAGCGGCCACCAACATCAATGTCCAGCTTACGTGTTGGGTGAAAATCAGTGTCGATATATCCCGCCCAGACATCGCGGTTCCATCGTCCTGCATTTTCAGGCATGAGGCCTGCAAAGCCTTGTGTTCCGCCTTTATAGTAGGAAACAGGATCCCCCGCACCGATATGGTAAATCTCCAGCCGATGCTGCCCACCAAAGGAGAGGTTGATAAAACGACCGGAACCCAAAGAGAATTTACGGCTAATATTGAGGTCATTCGTCCATTGCATATGGTTGAATGTTTCTGTGCGGGCTTTGGTTGGGCTAGATCCATAGTCAGCGTAGTAGGCGGGGTTAGCCGTGTTCTTGAGGGACATATGGTCGTCATCAAAACCATAGGTTGTGTTTAAGTCCCACTTAAACCCAGCGGGGAGGCGACCTTTAAGCCCAAGCGTAATGGCAAAGTCCTGCTCCTCAAGCGCTTCGATGGGCACAAAACCCTGCGGGTACATCTGCGGTAAAATATCAGGCGTTCGGTAATCTTGATATGATTCTCCATGCCGGTGGGCATAGGTCGCAAAACCGTAGAGCTCCAGAGAGCGTGTCAGATGTTTTCCGGCATTCAGACTGAGGGTTTGGCGTGTTTCTTCTGAGAGGCTAAGAGCAGGGTCATCCGAAACGCCAGTGCGGGAATCAATCCCTTTCTGCACGAAATGATCCGTATGGTACATTTGCCCGCTGAGATTGGCATAGCCGTCATCGCCAAGCGGGAGGCCGCCATCAAAGCCAAACTGATACTGCCACCCATCGCCATTATAAGCGTTGGCGCCGGTTTGGGCATCCATATCAAGGTGAGAGACAGTTTTTTTGAGGATGATGTTAACAACGCCAGCAATCCCATCCGCGCCATATTGAGAAGCAGCTCCGTCTCTTAAGACTTCAATATGGTCAATCGCCTCTGCTGGGATCATGTTGAGATCCACAGGGCTGGAGCCTTCCTGCGGCCCAGAATCTGCGTAAATATTAGCCGTTGTATGGCGGCGCTTTCCATTAATCAGAACAAGCGTATGGTTAGGGTTAAGCCCTCTGAGACGGATTGATGAGGTAAAAGCGCCAGCATCATAACCTGCCGTCCCAATTGTGACAGACGGATTTACGCGCGCTAGAGCATCCGCCAGATTGATAGCGCCGGTGCGATGAAGCTGTTGAGCTGAGATAATATCGACAGGTGTTGTGCTCGCCCGTGCGCGGCGAAGGGGGGTGTTGTGTGCCGTGACGCTAAGGGTCTCAGGAGAATGTGCGGTGAGAAACCTTTTCTTCTTATGGTGCTGTAGTGCCGATGAATGTTTATGGGATGTCGCAATGGGATGATGGGAAGAGCGTTTCCCGTCAGACAGTTGGTCTGCGTAAGCGGAGGAAGCGAACAGAAGGGTAACGGGGAGAACCAAAATTCTGTTCTGACAACGCATGTGAGAGAGCTCCGGCTGAAGAGGGATGAGTGAGGAGCTACACGGTTAGTGAAAGAGCATTAAATATCAACGATTTTATCACGTGTTTAAGGATATAATAGAAAAATATATGTGTATTGTGTCGTCGATGACACATAATAGCCACAATAAATGGAAGATATTTGGCTATCGTTATGTCTTTTTAGCGAAAAGAGCCGGTTCTCGCCTCTGTTAATTCTTGAGATAATCTGCTGTAGCAGCGGTGAGGATCATGGAGAGAAAGGAGAAGGCGGTCTTTTCATATCGGGTTGTGACAGCCCGTCATTTCTTGAGCCTTGCCCACAGGTTTTCAATCAGATGGCGATGCCTGTAAGGCCATTTTGGACAACTGACGTCAGACTCGTCTCGTCATGTTGGAATAACAGGATGCGCTCCATGGTCTCTCTGGCTTCTTGTGTATCCCCTTTTTTAGTCGTCCCGACTGCTTTGTGATGAGCGCGAGTCATCTGACCATCAAGGGAAACCACGCCCAAGGCTGAATCTTTGCGACTGACCTTGTCAAAAAGACGTTTTCAAATACCAAGTTTTGACTACCAAATAAACAATTGAGCAGCAATCCACCAAGAGTCAAATCTAGAGGGTAAGGTACGCCATTTTGCACCGTTCTGATGCTGCCAGAAAATCGTTCGACGAAGGTTCTTGCGCGGCGTCTTTCCTTTTGGACGGACATCCTCAATAAGAGGCTCTCTATCATACTCGTGACAGAGAAATAGGCAGCCTGCTCTGTCTTTCAAGAAATAACGGGCCCTAATGAATGTTTCCAGAAAGCTGCTAATCAGAGCGATGCAGAATAAAAATGACGCATTTATAGAGATATGAGTAATTACCTATCAGAAAAAGTTACTCAAAACGATCTGAAAAGATTTACAGACGATCTCATCCTAAGCACTCTAATTGGATCATCATTAGAGATGAAAAAAGAACATATTCGAGGAAGCGACGCTTTTACCTTTCTTTGGAAAGTTGTGCGATATGCTCTGGGCCAATTCCACAGCATCCACCGATAATGCTTGCTCCTGCATGCGCCCATTGTGCTGCAAAAGAGGCGTAGCGCTGGGGGGTAAGGTCTTCATCAAGAGTGCTGATGGCTTCGTTTGCTTCCTCACCTTGTCCGTGGTCATGGCTTACGAAAGCGTTCGCATAGACACCAAGGCGAGGGCGTTTTCCCTCCGGTTCGGAGCGTATACACTCAGAGGCTGCTATGAGGGCCGGTTCCATAATGCGTGGGTCGCTACAATTGAAAAGAACCCCATCAATACCTAAAGGAAGCATAGCGTGTAGAGCGTTTACCAATCGCTCTCCAGACCGTAACGTAATGGAGATGTGGTTGTTAGATGAAAGTGATTGAATTTGGCTATCATCTAGCGTGAAAGAGACCCAGAAGGGACGTTTATCGTTACGATCTATCATTTGTCGTGCCGTTTGAGCTTCGGCAATAGAGCTTTGTGTTTCAGCAAGCCATAGATCAACAGAAGGCGATAGGCCCTTTATGAGAGTTGAAAGAATATATTGGGCTCGTGATTGATCAAAAAGATCTGGACGATAAGAGCCCCCCGTTGGAGGGAGAGATCCCGCTAAGGACGCGGAAGAAGGGCGTGTATTCTGTATGGCCTCTCGGCCAAGTCTTCCAGCGAGACGAGCCAATTCTTCCCCATGTCGTTGAAAACGTTCATCCCCAATATGATAAGGAACCACGGCATAACTATTAGCGGTGATAATGTTTGCGCCAGCATTAATATAAGCTTCATGGGCTTTGCGAACAAAGTCCGGCCCTTCAAATAAGGCCAGTGCAGACCATTCAGGTTGTTTAAACGGAGCACCCATACGGTGGAGTTCGCGGCCCATACCGCCATCTAAAATAAGAGTGTTTTGTGCCGACATGGATGAACTTTGCTCAGTAAAACGGATACAGCCGGTCGCCTCTATACTGTTTACCGGAAGGAATGTCACGGGGAGGCATCATTTTGATATGTTCTAAATAGAGCCGAGAAGATGGTGGCCATCGTGGGAAAGCCAAGAGGCCGTCTGTGACAAAATCTCGTTTATATCACGATGCACATGCTTAAATTTCTTATGGGGCTTTAAGGTATTGAGATTGAGATAGCAGGCTCGATTAATCTCAATTTGGAGGGCGTGTTGGTTTTGTGCAGGTTGACCGTAACGGTTGGTAATATAGCCTCCGGCGTAAGGCGTATTGCGCTGGACATGG
Source organism: Saccharibacter sp. EH611 (assembly GCF_009834765.1). Classification (GTDB taxonomy): domain Bacteria; phylum Pseudomonadota; class Alphaproteobacteria; order Acetobacterales; family Acetobacteraceae; genus Saccharibacter. Next base: position 22,572 of record NZ_WVHP01000002.1, read on the forward strand.
TATCCACGTTGCGTGAAGCTTTCTTCTAAAAAGTCCGTCAGAATGGGCGAACACGCGCGGCCATGGAGGTCGCCAAGCACAATATCGCAGCGTCTCTTTTGAGGAAGTGGAGGCATAGAGTGTACATCCAAGAGAACACAAAAACCGAAACGGCCTGTTAGAATTTGTTGTTTTTTTTGCAAGGCCTGCTGGTAGGGCTCCCAGCATGTGGACAAGCGTCGTTCAGCTTCTGTATGCGGAAGGCAGAAACGATAGATTGCTTTTCCTGGAGCTGAACAGCGCGGAATAACGCCATATCCTGCGTCGACTTTGCTGCTTCGGATGAGAGGATATGAAGGTAAAGGGGGGATGAACATAGCCCCGTCAAGTTCTCTCCAGTCTCTATTAACATCGCAGAAACTACGTGGGAAATGGGCTTGAACGAGGCTAACGCCGTAAGACGGAGCGTCTTGAAGGAGAAGGTCGGTAAAGCGATCTTCCATTCTTTCTAACTCATGCTTCGGTAGAGAGGCCATGGCTAGAAAGTCCTCACTATAATGACGCCCTGAATGTGGAGAGGATAATAAAAGGGGCGATGAGCTTTCTAAAGAGGCTAGATGGCATCCTACCGGCCCGCCAGAAACTGGGGATGCAGCATGAGAAAAAACAGAAGAGAAGATTTTTTGAATTTTTTTCACGTTAATGGCTTGCCACATTTATCTACCTCAGGTAAATACCCACTCACCGGATGGCGAGGGCGCATAGCTCAGCGGTAGAGCACTACCTTGACATGGTAGGGGTCACAGGTTCAATCCCTGTTGCGCCCACCATCCGATAAGACAAAATACCCCCCAAAAAAAATAGCCGTTTTTGAGATATTTTGAGTGAGTAACAGAAAAGTTACTTTGTTCATATCTATTCATAAAAGTTCACGATTCGTCATAGAAATTGATATAGATTTGACACGGTCATAATCAGGATTTTCGTGTTGTTTATTCATTTCAAACTCACACAGTTACCGCGCCACGAACATTTAAAAGTGCAAGAAAATCAAAAATTAATACCTCGATTGTAACTTTTCTGATGCCAGCGAGCAGATAATTCTCTAGCTACTATTATTAGGCCTTAATCGTTTCTACTGCAGCAGTAATGAAAGAGACGGGGAGAAAGGATGATGATTTTTTTCGTTCTGGGTTGCAACAGCCCGCCATTCCTTGAGCCTGACTCATGGATTTTCAACAAGATAATGGTGTCTGCAGGTTCATATTGAACAAGTGATTTCAGGGGCGTTCCGCCGTGATGAAATGACAGAACGCGAACTACCGTTGCTAGTGGCATAGCTAGATGAGTGTGAGATAGAGAGTATCAAGTAGGACACAGACATATGGCGGTTCGTGCTCCTATCCAGGGACAGTATATTAAGGACAGGGCACTGCCGTGCCCGCTAACGGCTACGCAGACTTTATTCCATCCGAGCGACTAAGAGCTTCATGATGTTTCTGAATGTCTTTATGTTCTCCTTTTGAGTATCGAATGCAGCACTGGATAGACCTTCACTAAGGGCCACACTCAGAGAGTATCCGCCATGTCGCATTGTTCTGATGATGCCAGAAAATCTCTGATATCGTCCATTAAAGGTATTTGGGCAGCATCTTTTCCTTTGGACAAACTGCCTCAATTAGCGGCTCTCAGAAAGACCGGGTGTGATCAGAAAAACTCACTGTATTATGCTCACGATAAACGGTGAGACTACCTGTTCTTAATTTGAAGCTTAACAAGAATATATAGTTCTTGGGAATCGGATGGTTTATACTGTTTTTCGCGGCTGCTCGCATGATGTCACATCCTAAAAAACGACACCCCTATCAATACCCCATTTTATGGGGATGCAACGGTATATCGTGAAACGAACCGGGACAACCAAAAGAGCATAAAACCGCTATGTTTTACGGCCTATGGGATATATTGGTTCTTTCTGGGAACATTCTCTGGAGGTCCGGGCGGGAATCGAACCCACATACGCGGATTTGCAGTCCGCTACATCGCCATTCTGCCACCGGACCTCGATGAGAACGTTTGGGCTTCTTACTTTTTTAGCTTCCTTACGTCAATAGGGTATCAGCTATTAGGTTAAACATTTTCTTTCGAGCATAAAAAAGTTATCATTCGCCAGCACGTTAACATCTCGTGACATAGGGCATTGGACAAATCACCGAAATGAGCACACATCATTTTTACACGTTAAAAATAGGCTGGATGGTACGCGCAACGGTTGGGGTTGGTGTATGTTCATCTCTGTCATGGCAAGCTGCCGATGCTCAAAAATATGATGGGAAAGGCTCTCCCAATTTTCTTCCTCATACATTACGCGAGGCGATGGCAAGTGCTTATCTAACTAATCCCCAGTTGCGTGAGGAACGGGCTCAGCTGCGTGCTGTGGATGAGCAGATGCCCGCAGCCGTGGCGGGGTGGCATCCGACAATACAAGGAACTTTTGGCCTATCGGCCATGAAAGGGAATTCCGCAACGACACAAGATGTTAATATTGGTGGCCGTTCTACAAAAATTCCGACAGCTCAAACCTATAACAATTCAGGATATAGTAGCGGCGTTACAATTACTCAACCGATTTACCAAGGTGGGAGAACGGTTGCGAATATCCGTGTCGCTAAAAACCAAATTCGTGCTGAGAGAGCGCATCTGATTTTTGTTGAACAGCAGGTTCTTCTTGGCGTGGTTAATGCGTATGTCAACGTTGTGGAAGATGAACAGCTTTTACAAGCCAGTATGAACAATGAGCGTGTTTTGCGTCAGCAGGTAGAAACAGCTAACCGACGTTTCCGGTTGGGTGAAATTAGTCGTACTGATGTCGCCCAAGCTCAGGGAGCTTTGGCTTCTGCTTCGGCACAAAGGCAGCAGTCAGAAGGAACGTTGAAGGAAGCTCAAGCTGCATACCTGCAGGTTGTTGGAGTACCTGCGGCCTCTGACCTTGTTCCACCTCAACCACTTAACCTTCCCGTTCATAGTGAACGTGAAGCTGTTGCCATGGCAGTTCATAATAATCCAAGTGTTGTTGGAGCATTATTTACGGAAGCCCAGCAGAAGAATAATATTTCTGTTCAGATGTCACTTATTATGCCCAAGATCACGGCAACACTGGGCTATCAAAATACTCGAAACTACGGAGATGGTGCGACTAATCAAGATAGTAAAACAGCCCAGCTTGCAATGCAGGTTCCCATATATCAGGGAGGGGGTGAATATGCGGGTATCCGCCAAGCACGCCAAACGGCCGAAGGCGCGCACCATGAAGTCGATGTGCAGCGTAGGCAAGCTCTGCAACAAGCCTCTGCAAATTGGCAAAATATGTTGGCGGCCCAAGAGACGTTAAAAAGCAGTCGCGTCGCTGTGTCTGCTGATATTGCAGCATTGGCTGGTGTCGAGCGCCAAGCTCTTGTTGGGACGGCAAGTACGCTGGAAGTTCTCCAGCAGCAACAGACCCTTTTGCTTGCACAGGAAGCGCTTATCCAAAATATTGCGACCCTTGTGAACAGCTCTTACAATATCGCTGCAGCCATTGGGCGTTTAACCGCTATTGATCTGAAGCTTCCTGTTCCGCTTTATGACGAGAAAGCCTATTATAATGCTGTTAAAAATCGTTTGTGGGGTATCAGCGATTACGCAGTTAATCAGCCCGGACGTTAAGAGATTTACGCTGTTTGCTCTCGGCTTATTGGCGTTCCAGTGATATAAGCACCTTCACTGTCACATTTTTTCATGATCCGGAAAACCATGTCCGAACAGCACGAAACTGCCTCTTTGTCTAACTCTTCATTGGAAAAAACCTTCCTTCCAGCGGCGTATGAGGAAACCTTATACCGTCAATGGGAAGAAAGTGGCGTTTTTAAAGCGCACCCCGAAAAAGAAGGGGAAGCATTTTCCATTATGTTTCCTCCTCCTAATGTAACAGGCACGTTGCATCTTGGACATGCGCTGAATTTTACGCTGCAAGATATTTTGATACGATGGAAACGCCAGCAAGGTGCTAATGTTTTATGGCAGCCTGGGACAGATCACGCTGGTATTGCCACACAAATGGTGGTCGAGCGTGCACTTGATAAAGAAGGCATTAGCCGAACAGCGCTTGGGCGTCCCGGGTTTGTTGATCGTGTATGGGAATGGAAAAAAGAATATGGTGGCACGATCATTCGTCAGTTGCGTACATTAGGGGCGTCAGCTGATTGGTCTCGTGAGCGTTTCACGATGGATGATGGGCTTTCTAAGGCGGTACGAAAAGTTTTTGTACAACTTCACAAGGAAGGCCTGATTTATCGAGATCGTCGCTTAGTCAACTGGGATCCTGTTTTCCGTTCAGCGATTTCAGACCTTGAAGTGGAAAACAAAGAAACCAAAGGGTCAATGTGGTATATTCGCTATCCTTCAGAGGATGGACGAACCATTACGGTAGCGACAACACGTCCGGAAACCATGCTTGGTGATGTTGCCGTCGCCGTATCACCTGAGGATGACCGCTATCGTGATATGATTGGTCACAAGGTTGTGCTCCCGCTGACAGGACGAAAAATTCCCATCGTTGCGGATGAACATTCTGATCCAGAAAAAGGAACAGGTGCGGTTAAGATCACACCGGCTCATGATTTCAACGACTTTGAGGTTGGAAAACGGCACAAACTGCCAGCCCCGACAATCTTAGATGAGAGTGCTCATATTTGGCTGGATGAAATTGCTGATTCCTTAGAAAATATTGATGGGGTGGCAGATGTCACTTTCGTGCAGTCGCTAGCAGGTGTGCATCGGGATGAAGCGCGCAAGAAAATTGTGGCAGAGCTTGAGCGCCTTGAATGGCTTGAAAAAGTTGAACCCCATAAGCTGCAAGTGCCCACAGCAGATCGCGGGGGCGCCATTGTTGAGCCACGTTTGACGCTACAATGGTATTGTGATGCGCCTAAACTTGCAGGGCCCGCTATTGAAGCTGTTGAAAAAGATAAAATCGTTTTTGAACCACGTCAGTGGGAAAATACCTTCTTTTCGTGGATGCGTGATCTGCAACCTTGGTGCATTAGCCGTCAGCTCTGGTGGGGTCATCGCATCCCGGCTTGGTATGGTTCTGACGGTGAGACCTATGTGGCAGAAACAGAAGAAGATGCACGCAAACAAGCTGGGCCAGATGTCACCTTAACCCAAGAGGAAGATGTTCTTGATACATGGTTTAGCTCGGCTTTATGGCCTTTCTCTACGCTAGGTTGGCCAGATGATACAGAAGCCTTAAAGCGTTATTACCCGACCAGTATGCTAGTCACGGGTTTCGACATTATCTTCTTCTGGGTCTCTCGGATGATGATGATGGGGCTCCATTTTATGGATGAAGTCCCGTTCCATAAGGTGTTAATCCATGGTTTGGTGCGCGACGAAAAGGGACAGAAGATGTCCAAGTCTCGTGGCAATGGCATTGACCCGCTGGATCTCATTGCCGAATTTGGTGCCGATGCAACGCGGCTGGCAATTTGTGCAGGAGCAGGGCCTGGACGTGATATTAAGCTTGGGCGTGGCCGCGTAGAAGAGCATCGCTCCTTTGTCACGAAGCTTTGGAATGCATCGCGCTTTCTACAAATGAATGGCGCTGCGCCTGTCGCTAATTTTGATCCAACAGCAGTTCAGAGCACGTTATCACGTTGGATCATTGAAGAAGCACGGAAAGCAACGGATAGTGCGAATGCGGCATTAGAAGCATCACGCTTTGATGATTATGCACGCTGCTGCTATCAGTTTGTGTGGAATATTTTCTGCGATTGGTTCGTTGAATTCGCAAAACCTGTTTTCAACGCTAATGGAGCTGAAACAGAAGAGCTCAAGGCTGTTAGTGCCTATGTGCTCGGCATTATTTTGAGAATGATGCAACCGGTTACGCCGTTTGTGACAGCAACGTTGTGGCAAAAACTTGGTTATGAGGGAGACTTCATGACCCAACCTTGGCCAGAGCTGCCGCACGTCGCTCAAGCTCAAGACGCAGCGGAGGAAGTGAACTGGCTGGTTCGTCTGATTACAGAAGTGCGAACTGTCCGTTCTGAAATGCAGATTCCACCATCCCAAAAAGCACCGCTTTGGTTCCGTGATGCAAAACCTGAAACCATTGAGCGTGCCCAACGTTGGGAAGAGGCGATTAGCCGCATGGCTCGTGCTTCGGAAGTAAAGGCGTTGTCTGAAGATGGCCCACGCGTTGCTGCCCAGATTATTCTAGACGAAGCAACCATCTTCCTGCCTCTAGAAGGATTAATTGACCTTGATGCAGAACGGGCACGTTTACGTAAAGAAATTTCTCGTCTTGAGACGGAAATTGGAAAGGTTGAGAAAAAGCTGGGTAATGAAAATTTCGTTGCACGCGCTAAGCCTGAAGTGGTGCAAGAAAATCGTGATCGTTTAGCTCATTTTGAGCATGACCTTACACGTCAGAAGGCAGCTCTGGGACGATTAGATTAACCGTTCAGAGCCAACAAAATCTCTTGCGAAATGGGAAAGGGCCCTTCCAAAAGAAGGCCCTTTTCATATTCTGGAAAAGTTAGATTAACATTATGCTGAGAGATAATCACCTTCCTTGGTGTTTCTCATTTTAAAAAGAATGTTCATACGATATGTCGTTACGGATCGTTCGTTTGACATTAGAAAAGGGCCTCCCGATAGGAAGCCCCTTGCTGCAGCATTATATTAAGAGCGTTTTTTGACGATAATTTGTGATAGGTCACGCACAGCTCCGTGGGCGGCGCTAGTTGTCATAGCTCCGTAAGCCTGCAACGCTTTAGAGACCGAGCGTGCACGTTGAGGCCGCCAAGCATGCTCGCCTTTTGCGGTCATCGCATCACGACGTTGTTGAATCTCTTCATCACTTAAAGCTAGATGAAGACGGCGGGCAGGGATGTCAATTTCAATCACATCGCCTTCTTCGATCAATCCGATAAGACCACCTTCAGCCGCTTCTGGTGAGATGTGACCCACCGACAAGCCAGAGCTCCCACCTGAAAAGCGACCATCTGTGATCAGAGCACAACTTTCCCCTAAACCCATGGATTTAAGGTAGCTTGTTGGATAAAGCATTTCCTGCATACCAGGGCCGCCTTTAGGCCCTTCATAACGAATGACCACTACATCGCCAGGAACGATTTCTTTGTTTAAAATGGCATTAACGGCGCTGTCCTGACTATCGAAAATGCGAGCCTTTCCCGTGAAGGTAAGGATATGATCTGCCACGCCAGCTGTTTTAACAATAGCGCCATCTTCGGCAAGGTTGCCGTACAGGACAGCAAGCCCACCATCTTGAGAGAAAGCATGATCACGTGATCGTACAACGCCGTTTTCTCGGTCTTGATCAAGCTCTTTATAAAGACTTTTTTGCGAGAAAGCTTCGACAGTTCGCACACCACCGGGGGCGGCACTAAAGAGTGCTAAAGCTTCTGGTTGTTGGTGTGTAATGTCCCATTTTTTAAGGAACTCATCCAATGATGCACTGTGAACTGTTGGCACGTCGGTTTTTAGCAATCCCGAACGATCTAGCTCACCTAAAATAGCGGGAATTCCCCCTGCACGATGCACATCTTCCATATGTACGTCAGCTTTTGCGGGTGAAACTTTACAAAGGTTTGGAACACGGCGCGAAAGCTGATCAATATCGCTCATATGAAAATCAACCTCAGCTTCACGCGCTGCAGCTAATAAATGTAACACCGTATTGGTTGAACCGCCCATCGCAATATCAAGCGTCATGGCGTTATGAAAGGCCTCACGGGTGGCAATACCTCGGGGAAGGGCTGTGCCATCATCTTGCTCATACCAGCGCTTGGCTAAGGAAACACTGAGACGACCTGCTTCTAAGAAAAGATTACGTCGATCTGCATGTGTCGCAACAAGAGAACCATTCCCGGGTAACGAAAGACCTAATGCTTCAGTTAAGCAGTTCATTGAGTTGGCTGTAAACATACCCGAACAGGAGCCGCATGTTGGGCAAGCAGAGCGCTCAACAAGCTCTGATTGCTCATCACTAACACGGTCGTCTGCTGCCATAACCATAGAAGTCACAAGGTCTGTGGCACGTTCGACCCCATCCATATCCGTACGACCAGCCTCCATCGGCCCGCCAGAAACGAATACTGTAGGGATGTTCAAACGCAATGAGGCCATGAGCATGCCCGGCGTAATTTTATCACAGTTACTGATACAAACGAGCGCATCAGCACAGTGGGCGTTGGCCATATACTCCACAGAATCAGCAATCAGCTCACGCGAGGGGAGAGAATACAACATTCCCCCATGGCCCATTGCGATGCCATCATCGACAGCGATCGTGTTAAATTCACGTGCAATGCCACCAGCCTCCTCAATAGCGGAAGCTACAAGCTGGCCCATATCTTTCAGATGTACATGGCCGGGTACGAACTGCGTGTAGGAATTAGCGATGGCTATAATGGGCTTACCGAAATCTCCATCGGCGACTCCCGTCGCCCGCCAGAGGGCACGTGCCCCGGCCATATTGCGACCATGAGTGCTGGTGCGAGAACGATAAGCCGGCATAAAAACCTCGAACAGGGTAATGATTAGAACTTTTTCTGAGAAATAATAATAAACGTTCTTTATAAAAATTGAAAGATATGAAAACACCTTCTTCTCCCCCTAGCGAGAGAAGCTTGTAGGGCTCATATGTAACCATACTTGGATGACATGTAAGATTAGGAGACCAGCTATGGCAGAAAAAGACACAATTCTTCTTGGTGGAGGGTGCTTTTGGTGTGTTGAGGCGATTTTTAATGGCCTAAAAGGCATTCTCTCAACAGAACCAGGCTATGCGGGCGGTCATACGTCAGATCCATCTTATGAGCAGGTCTGCACGGATACCACAGGTCATGCGGAGGTTGTGCGTATCACGTTTGACCCGGCCATTATTGGATTGGCAGACATTCTACGGGTCTTTTTCACCACGCATGATCCCACGCAGCTTAATCGCCAAGGAAATGACAAGGGAACGCAGTATCGCTCTGTCATTTTTGGTGATGCCCAGCAGCAAGCCGTTGCTCACGATGTAAAAGCAGCTATAGAAAAAGAAAATATCTGGGGCGCTCCGCTCGTCACAGCGATTGAAGGGCCAGTTACTTTCTGGAAAGCTGAGGAAAAACATAGCGATTATTTCGCACGTAATCCTGAGACGGCGTATTGTGCAGCTGTTGTCGCCCCTAAAGTGGCAAAAGCACGTAAAATGTACAGAGACCGTTTAAAAAATCCGGAATAAATTTCCTATTCCCTTAGTCGTCAGCTTCAAGAAGAAAACGATCAGTCTCTTCATCATAACCGAAAAGACTGGCGTAACGCGCCCATGCGATGGCGGTGTTAAGCGTCTGATGCGCGTAGTTCTCAGACATGTTTTTTTCGAGCTGACGACGGAAATAATCAGCGTCTATCGTATGGCTATGTCGTTCATCTAAAGCTCCTCGTATGGCGCGTAATAAGGGGAGAGCATGCAGGAGAGCTGATCGCATGATGTCACGTCGCGCATCAGCATCGCCTGCTGTGAAGGTTTGCCCGGCTGTTGTAAGGAGGAGATCCCCATCTTCAAGCTCGGCAAGATCGAGAAGCTGTAAAATCTCCCCAAGCGGGAGAAGATCATCCAGTGTCATCTGCAAGCGCTGTGCAAGATCGGGAAGATCAGCACGACCGCAAAGTGGCGGTGTCTCAAGAGTTTCGAGCAAACCCACCAGAAGTTCGATCGACAAATCAGGAAGTACAATAAATGTGTCATCGTCTTCCGTAGAGGAGAGCGTTTCATGTGCTGGTGAAGCTGGTAAATCAGCTTCAGAGATAATTGGCGCCCGACGCGTCATAAGAATATAAATTTGGTCAACGAAATGACGAAACTCAGCTGACTGTCGATTGCGTGGATGAGGGAAAGGCACAGGAATCTCGTGCGTGATACGCCCCGGCCCTGATGAAAATAGAAGAATACGGTCACACATTAACACAGCTTCTTCGATCGCATGTGTGGCAAGCATCATGGCTTTTAAGGGGGAAAGGCGGTTTTCACTCCACAATTCAATAAGATCTGTTCTAAGATTTTCAGCGCTGAGCATCTCAAGATCTAAAAAAGGCTCATCAAGGAGAAGCAGTTCAGGTTGCTGCGCTAACGCTCGTGCTAATATTGTGCGTTGTTTAAGAGCATCAGATAGCTCACGTGGGAAAGCACCCTCATAACCGTCAATATCCATGATCTCAATGACATCATCTGCAATTTCTTTTCGGCGAGCTGCTGATAATGAATAGGCCTCTAATGCCAATAAGATATTTTCTCGTACGGTTAGCCACGGGAATAAAGTGTCATCCTGCAGAACAGCAGAAACATGAGAGAGATCATTTTTTGTTGCAGTCTCACCGCGCCACAAGACACGTCCTTGGGAAGGAAGCAGCAGGCCGCTCATAATTTCCATCAAGCTCGACTTTCCAGAGCCAGAGCGCCCCACAAGCCCTAAAATTTCACCCTCGCGGATTGTGAGCGTGATATTCTCAAGGATTGTAATGGGGGAGGCATGGCGTTTAGCAAAAGAATGCGTGCAGCCTTGCAAACTTAGAAGAACGCTCATGGTGAAACCTTGTATTTACGGAGGAGATAGCGCTGCAAAGGACATGCGATAGCGTGACGAACTATAAGAGCGCAGGACGTCATAATGATGAGGAGAGAAAATGTTTCTGCAGGCTGTTTAGAGAAACTACCTTCTCTGAAAGCCACCCATACTAGAGGTGAGAGCGCCCCTCCAAGATAGAGAGAATTCCACATAGGCGAAAGTGTATATAGAGCTCCACGAGAAACGGCAGGGAGTGCTAGAGGAAGGCGAATTTTTTGCCAAAAAGAAAAGGGTGGGACGCGTAAATGTCGTGCAGTTCGATATAATCGTTTTTGATGCTTGCCTTCATCTTTTGCTAAAATACTCCAACCGAACGCTCCTTGAAGAGATAAGATAAGGCATATGACAAAAGCGATATAAGAGTGGAAGAAAGGCTCTAAAAAAACAAACGGACTCATCAAAAAAAGAGCCGAAAGGAGATGAAACAACCGTCGGAGATTGCCTCGTTTTCCTATCATATACCCACCTAGCACTGTCCAGAGTGCCGCACAGCAGGTTAAAATGATAAGACTGCTAATGAGAAAAACCCCTCCCTCACGAAGGAAGAAAAACCACGAGTGTAGGGGAGTTATAATAGTCCAGAAGATCAATAATCCACTTACTAGAAAGAGCCATACGAGGCTTTTTTTCCACCATAGTGTTTCTCCATCATCATGGAGAGAAGGAGCCAAGTGGGGCGGAGTATGATAGCGATGTGAACGCTGTACTAACGGGCCAATAACGGCTTGATATACCAGTGCTCTTATGAGGAACATGGCGCCTAGAGCCCAACAAAAAAGGCCCATTTTATGCTGCATTAGCGCTTCAAAAGCTTGAGCACCACATCCACTGCTATAATGTGGTTCAATCATAGCCAGTAATGCTTGAGCCCCTAACAGACGCAGCCAAAAATCAGGTACATCTTCGAGAATTGTTTGCGCAATTTTGGGAAAGGCAACGGGCATATGAATACGCCAGAAGCACTGCCACGTTTTCAACCTTAGTGATTGGGCCGTTTTGAGGTAGGAAGAAGGAATATTTTCTTCTTCATTTAACGCCGCCCGCACAATACGGACACATAAACTAAAGGCTGTTATAGCGACAACAGCGGAGAAGGGAAGGCACAATCCTAGGACTAAACTAACACCCCCCAGAACAGGGATATCAGAACAGAAAGCGCAGATAGTGCGTGTCAAAATACGCAATCTTTGTGAGCACGAGACAAGGGCTAAAATCGAGAAAGCCACACTCAGTGCAAGGCCTCCTGCTGCAAAAGCCTGAGCTAAGGTGACTAAGGGAGCCGTCCATAAGTCTGCATTGTGTAGTGCTGGTAAACTATTCGGTACAAGGAGCTGGCCTCCATAAGCCAGAAGACCAAGCACAACAATACAAACGAAAAAACCACGCCCCCCGTCAACAGAAAGCCAATGGGCAAGTCTGCCTTCGGTTTTCGATATCCATGACATGAGAGGAAAGCAGCCTCTCATGACCAACTCATGGGTATTCGGTCGTCCATCGTTCCTTCCTTAATGTCCCGTGCTGCCGAAACCCCCGCTTCCGCGTGCTGTTTCATCCAGGCTATCGCATTCCTGCCATGTGATTCGCACAACAGGCGCAAGAACACCCTGAGCAATTCGCATACCTCTTTCAACTGTAAAAGCATCACGACCAGCATTCATGACGATTATACGGATTTCGCCACGATAATCTTCGTCAATTGTTCCCGGAGAGTTAGGGACAATCAATCCATGCTTGAGTGCAAGACCAGAACGAGGCCGGATCTGCAATTCATAATTGCTCGGCAAAGCAACACATAGTCCCGTCGGGATCAATGCTCGTTCACCTGGTGGAATAATAACTGGCTCTGTAACGGCTGCCAGAAAATCGACCCCAGCAGCGCCAGCGGTTCCATAGCTGGGAAGGTCTAAATCTTCTGCATGCGGTAAACGTTTGAGGGGGACATGAACAATATGGGTCATGGGATTTATTATGTGTCCTGCTGGTGAAAGAAAGAAGCAATTTTCTGGGCTAATTGCATCGCAAGTGCCTCTTTGCTCATCGTAGGCCAGTCTTCTACCGTATCTTCTGTGATAAAGTGAACGCGGTTGTTTTCTTGTCCGAAAACGCCTTGGCTAACGTCGTTGGCAAGCAGCCACTCACAGCCTTTTTTACGACGCTTTTCCTGAGCATGCTTCAGAACATGGTCTGTTTCCGCTGCGAAGCCGACCACTAAGGAAGGGCGTTGTGACCCTATGTGGCAGAGATCACGCAGGATATCTGGATTTTCCGTAAGCTCGATTGGTGGAAGAGAGCCTGTATTTTTTTTGTTTTTTACAACGCTTACATGCTTAGGGCGCCAGTCACTCACAGCAGCAACACAAACGGCAATATCAGCAGGAAGAGCAGAAATACAAGCTTCCCTCATTTGCTGAGCTGTTTGCACATCAATACGCGTAACATTTTCCGGAGTCGTTAAAGACACAGGCCCGCTTACTAATGTGACCACAGCTCCTAATTGTGCAAGCGCTTTGGCAACTGCATAACCTTGTAAGCCTGATGAATGGTTAGACAAAAATCGAACCGGGTCGATAGGTTCTACAGTTGGGCCAGCCGTAACGAGAGCATGACGTCCAGTCAAAGGCTTTTGATGTGGGGATAAACATGTGCGAACAGCAGCGACAATGTGCTCAGGGCTACTAAGCCGACCAACGCCATATTCCCCACAGGCCATTTCCCCTTCCTCTGGCTCAATAACGCTTACGCCACGTTGTGTAAGGAGCGCTAAGTTGTTGCGGGTCGCGGGATGATCCCACATGCGCACATTCATAGCAGGAGCTAACAGAATGGGAGCGCGAGTGGCTAATAAAACCGTTGTCGCAAGGTCATTAGCCATTCCATGAGCCATGCGCGCTATAAGGTTCGCGGTTGCGGGGCAACATAAGAGGCAATCAGCAGAACGAGCTAAGGCGATATGGTCTATCGCACTGTCATCAGTTGATGAAAAAAGCTGATGATGAACCGGGGCTCCGCATAAAACTTCTACCGAAAGAGGAGTCACAAACTCCTGAGCAGCTGCTGTCATCACAGGAGTAATATGATGCCCATCACGGCGCAGCATCCGAGCCACATCCAACGCGCGATAAGCAGCAATCCCTCCACTGATAACCAGCACGATATGAGCCATTTTTAGAGACGCCAACCTGAATGGATAGCCACAATGCCGCCAGAGAGGTTCTGGTATGTAACACGTTCCAGCCCAGCTGTGCGCATCATAGAGGCAAGCGTTTCCTGGTCAGGGAACATGCGAATGCTTTCAGCGAGATATTGATAGCTTTCAGCATCGCCTGCGATCATTTGGCCCATCCGCGGTAGCACTTGGAATGACCACGCGTCATAAATCGGTGCGAGAGCGGCAATATCGACCTTTGAAAATTCAAGACAGAGAAAACGTCCACCCGGTTTAAGAACGCGTCTGACCTCTCTCAAAACAGCGTCTTTATCCGTGCAGTTACGTAAGCCGAACGCCATGGACACGCGATCCATGGATGCATCAGGGAAGGGGAGTGTTTCTGCATCCACAACCTGCACATCCATGCGATCAATAAGTCCGGCCTTAATGGCACGCTCCCGTCCCACGTCCAGCATGGCCTCATTAATATCGGACAAAATAGCATGACCGCCCCCACGTTTCAGCCAGCCAAACGTGATGTCGCCAGTGCCTCCTGCCAGATCAAGAAGTGTTTGACCTGGCTGCGGTGCTAGCATCGTAATGAAAATGCGTTTCCAGACACGATGAATTCCCAATGACATGGCGTCATTCATGACATCATATTTGCCCGCAACGCTTTCAAATACGTGACGAACCATAGATTTTTTCTCATGACGCGGCACGTCACGGTAGCCGAAATCGATATTTTCTTCCTCATGGCTGGAGGAAGGAGAAGACGAGAGGTGGGGTTTAGCGCTATCTGTCATACATTCATCGTTACCGTATTGTAGAGCATTATGCCAGAACTACCCGAAGTTGAGACCATCATGCGTGGAATACGCACTGCCCTTAAGGGAAAGCGTATCCAGCAGGTACATATAAACCGTCCTGATCTACGTCGTCCATTCCCATCGAACCTTAAGATGATCCTTATGAGAGCAAAGGTGCAGGAGGTAAGGCGACGCGCTAAATATATTCTTATTGACCTAGATAATAATTGGACCGTGCTCATACATTTGGGCATGTCCGGGCGTCTCTTTATAGACAAAGCCAGCGATGCTCATGAATTACGTAAACATCAGCATTTTGATTTTTTGCTCAACGAAGGGACACGCATTGCGTTAGTGGATCCACGACGCTTCGGGATGGTGGATGCCTTCCCGTCTCCCCCTGCGTCAGAGCCGCCTTTTATGAAGCGCTTAGGAATCGAGCCTCTGGGAGAAGAACCCTTGACGCCAATTACTATAAGAGACCTGTTTGAGAAGACACATTCTCCTATCAAAAACGCACTTCTTGATCAGACCAAAATAGTTGGATTAGGCAATATTTATGTATGTGAAGCCCTGTTTAGAGCTGGGATTCATCCACAAAAAACTGCGAACGCGCTTTCCCAGACTGAGTATGAGCGTTTATCTCACGTTATTCCCGAAATTCTACGTGAAGCGCTAGCAGCAGGAGGTTCTACATTGCGAGATTATGTCACTGCCGATGGCCAAAAGGGAAGCTTTCAGGAGCTTCATCAAGTGTATGGGCGGGCAGGGGAATCTTGCCCAATATGTGCTCAAAAAAAACGAAAAGCGCTTATTACGAAAATCACTCAATCGGGACGATCCACCTTTTTTTGCCCACAGCACCAGAAAAGTGAGCATTAAACGGGTCGGTTTAAGGAAGAATGCTTGACGAAGAGCTGATCTAAGGGTAGAGGGCTATCAATATTTTGTAGCGAACTGTCCGCAGGAAATAACGGAAGACCCATGGCAAATACTCCTTCAGCACGTAAACGCATCCGTCAGAACGAACGTCGCCGTCTGCGCAATGCATCCCGTCTGTCACGTATGCGTACGTTCGTGAAGAGCGTTGAAAAAGCAATCCTTTCCGGTGATAAGGCTGCAGCTGACGCTGCATTCCGCGCCGCTCAGCCTGAAATGCAGCGCGCTGCTGGTAAGGGTGTGATCGCACGCAATACGGTTAGCCGTAAGCTTTCACGCCTGTCAGCACGTATTAAGTCGCTAGCAGCAGCGTAAGAGCACGTAGCTCTAGATTATAAAAACAGTTTCTTTGGAAGCTGTTTTGGGCGCGCCTTTGGGCGCGTTCTTTTTTTGGAACTATTCTGTTGTGTATAAGGCAGCCTTCGCTTGCTTAGCAGGTGAAGAATGTTTTATCCTTGTGCATCTGCAGAGCAGGTTATTGTTGTCATCAAGGCCGGGCAGAGAGGGGGAAAGACCTTTCTGTAGGTCGCCATAAGCAATTGAGAACGGAGATCGGAAGTGGAAAACGCTCAGTCTTTGGACGCTGCTGTCACCTCTTCTGAATCCGCCCTTCTTGAGGCGACTTGGGTGCGCATTCGCGATCGCCTCAAAACTGAGGTTGGTGAGGTTGAATACCGGACATGGCTTCAGCAGATCGTTCTAGGGCCTGTCGAAGAAGATGAGATTGTTCTCTTCCTCCCATCACGTTTTTTGCGCGATTGGGTACGCAGCCAATATGGTGAACGTCTTCAGACTCTTTGGCGCCAAGAAAGCAAGGTCATTCAGCGCGTAGAGCTCCAGGTTCGCAAAGGAATGACCCCTCCTTCAGAGAGCGATCAGCCGTCATCTTCGCCCGAACCGGAGGTTGAGACTTCCGCAGCCGAAGAAACGAGCAATGCACGCCCTCTCGCGAACGAGATTAAAAGCGACCTCGCTGTCCCTCTCGACCCACGTTTTACCTTTGATAGCTTTGTTGTTGGCAAACCAAATGAATTTGCCTATGCCTGTGCTCGACGCGTTGCAGAACGTCCATCGAGCCCCGGATTTAACCCTCTTTTTCTGTACGGTGGAGTAGGGCTAGGTAAAACGCATCTAATGCATGCTATTGGCTCTGAACTCGTGCGGATGGGCAATGTTTCAGTGGCTTATATGTCTGCTGAAAAGTTTATGTACCGCTTCATTGCTTCTATCCGCTCTCAATCTACGATGGAATTTAAAGAGCAACTGCGTTCTGTGGATGTTCTTATGATTGATGACCTCCAGTTTCTCATTGGGAAGGACAATACACAGGAGGAGTTCTTCCATACCTTCAATGCTCTTGTGGATGCAGGGCGTCAGATTGTTGTTAGCGCTGACAAAAGCCCATCTGATCTTTCAGGGTTGGAAGACCGGCTGAGAACGCGCTTAGGATGCGGCATGGTTGCCGATATTCATGCGACGACTTTTGAACTGCGTATCTCCATTTTGGAAGCGAAAGCGGGCGCTTCTGGGGTTCCTGTCCCTGGGAAAGTGCTTGAATATCTCGCGCATAAGATCACAACAAATGTGCGTGAGCTTGAAGGAGCATTAAACCGTCTTATTGCTCATGCTGATTTGGTTGGACGTCCTGTCACACTAGAAAGCACGCAAGACGTCCTTAAAGATATGCTGAAAGCCCATGAACGGCGCGTTACGATTGATGACATTCAACGCAAAGTAGCCGAACATTGGAATATTCGTCTTACGGACATGTCTTCTGCGCGTCGTGCACGTGCCGTTGCCCGCCCCCGTCAGGTGGCTATGTATCTTGCTAAAAACCTGACGAGCCGGAGTTTGCCTGAAATTGGGCGTAAGTTCGGGAACCGGGATCACACAACCGTTATGCATGCCGTTTCACGCGTGACGGAGCTGATTAAAGAAGATGCAACATTCGCTGAAAGCGTTGAATTGCTGAAGCGTATGCTGGAAAATTAAAAGATCTTTCCTTCTATCTTTGAGCTCTGTTACATAGAGGGATTGAGATTTCTTAAGGGTTTGGGACAGATATGAAATTCACAGCCGACCGCGTACCGTTACAACGTGCCCTTGCTCATATCCATGGCGTGGCGGAAAAACGTAATACAATTCCCATTTTGGCCAATGTGTTGCTTGCACATGATGGCGAGGTGTTGCGTTTAACCGCAACAGATATGGAAATTGCATTGGTGGAAGAGATTCCTTCCGAAGCAGTGCGTCCTGGTTCAGCAACGGTACCAGCGGCTGTTTTGTTTGAAATTGTTCGCAAACTTCCTGATGGGGCTGCGGTCGAGTTCGAGCAAAACGAAGAGGATGCCCCCCTTCTTGTGCGTGCAGGGCGGTATGAAACTAACCTCAACGTCCTTCCTGTTGATGATTTTCCTGCGATGGTTGCAGGAGATTTGCCGCATCATTTCACGTTACAATCCGGTGTATTACGCAGCCTGATTGATCGTACGAAATTTGCGATGTCAAATGAGGAAACCCGTTATTATCTTAATGGGATTTTCTTTCATGTTGCCAATGAGGGACGGTCTAATATGTTGCGTGCGGTGGCCACGGATGGCCATCGCCTTGCTAAGGTTGATGCAGACCTCCCAGTTGGGGCAGAAGAAATGCCGGGTGTTATTATCCCGCGCAAAACTGTTGCAGAAATTCGTAAGCTGCTAGATAGTGATGATGCTACTGTAGAAGTGTCACTTTCTGAGACACGCATTCAGTTTCGTGCTGGTTCGGTTACGCTTACCTCTAAGCTGGTTGATGGGACTTTCCCAGAATATGGCCGTGTCATCCCTGAAGGGAATGATCGTATTTTACGGGTATCTCGTCAGGATTTAGCGTCAGCAGTTGGACGTGTTTCAGCTATTAGTCAGGAACGTTCACGACCTGTTAAGTTGATTGCAACGAAAAACCATTTGACGCTTTCAGCCACAAGCTCGGATCAAGGTGTTGCGCAGGAAGAGCTTGATGAAAACCAGGTGACATATAATGCAGAGCCGATGGAGATTGGCTTTCAAGCGCGTTATTTGACAGATATTACTGACCAGATTGATGCAGAAGCGGAGTTCTGCTTTGCGGATAGTGCATCGCCTACTCTGATCCGTGATACGCAGGAAGCGTCTGCTCTTTATGTGCTTATGCCTATTCGCGTATAAACCGTAATGTGATGGTTTTTTGAGACTTCTACGGCTGGCTCTCACTGATTTCCGTAACTATCAACGGGCCGTGTGGGAGCCACACTCCCTTATTAATGTTCTCTATGGCCTCAATGGTAGCGGGAAAACAAACCTGCTAGAAGCGCTATCGCTGCTGTCACCGGGACGCGGCCTCCATGGTGCAGCCTCTCATCGTTTAAGCCGAAACGGTGCCCAGCAATGGGGCATTTCAGCTTTCTTACAGAGCCATTCCCAACAATTTCGCTTGGCAACGGGGTGTCAAAGTGCTGGGAATGGCCGGCGCCTCTTCTTACTTGATGATGAGCCTGTCAAAACACAAAGCGATATTGCCGAACTCTGCGCTTGTGTATGGCTAACTCCCAAAATGGACCGTCTTTTTAGTGAAGGGGCTTCCCAACGACGACGCTTTTTCGATCGTCTTGTTGCAGCTCTTATGCCCGATCATGCGAAGCAACTGGTCGCACATGATCGCTCTGTTGCTAGTCGTAATCGTATTCTCGCTACCCAAGCAGATCAAAGCGTGTGGCTTGATTCGATTGAGGCTTCTATCAGCCGTCATGCTGTTGCCATAACGGCAGCCCGTTTGGCAACGCTCGAACAGTTACATGACTCATCTCTGAGCGTCGCCGGCTTCCCGAAAGTGACACTTCATTTGCGTTGCTCTTTAGCTGAACAGCTATGTTCTTCTCCCGCTCTTCATGTTGAAGACTGGCTACGGGATAGTCTGAAAAAGAGAAGAGAAACTGATCGCATGAAAGGTCTTACAAGTGTGGGCGCTCACCGAGCTGACCTTGCAGTACGTGATTCTGCTAGTCATCAAGACGCTGCATTTCTCAGTAGTGGGCAACAAAAAATTATGCTCTTGAGCCTTATTCTCTCTCATGGCCGATGTGTGCAAAAAAACTGGGGAGAAGCTCCTCTTATTTTGCTGGATGAGCCTTTTGTGCATTTAGACGAAAAACATCGCACTGCCCTTATAGAGGCGGTTAAAAAAATACAAACGACCGGTGTGCTAACAGGAACAGATTCCCAGCTTTTCTTTCCCATGAAAGGTTGGGCCGATTTTATTAGAGTTGAAGAAGGCAATCTTTATCCAGAGCGTGAGTGATGCTCTGGCTTTGAAAAAGAAATCAACGTATAATCACTTTTTATACGTTGATCGTAAACCGGAGTGGTGCGCAGGCATGTCAGAAAATCAGAAGCAGCCGGAAAATCTTTCTGTTGATAAAGAGGAATACGGTGCCTCCGCTATCTCGGTGTTAAAAGGGCTTGATGCCGTTCGCAAACGCCCGGGCATGTATATCGGTGATACGGATGATGGTTCCGGCCTTCATCATATGGTGTTTGAAATTATTGATAATGCCGTCGATGAAGCACAAGCAGGGTACGCAACTTATTGTACCCTCACATTAAACGGGGATGGTTCTGTTACCGTCCGTGATAATGGACGCGGCATTCCTACAGATATGCATAAAGAAGAGGGGATAAGCGCTGCTGAGGTTGTGCTGACCAAACTCCATGCTGGTGGGAAGTTTAACCAAAACTCCTATAAGGTTTCAGGTGGGTTGCACGGCGTTGGTGCCGCTGTTGTGAATGCACTTTCTGAGTGGATGCTCGTTCGCATTTGGCGTCATGGCAAAGAACATATCATTCGCTTTCAGCATGGTGAGCGCGACGAAGCTTTGCACGTCGTTGGTTCGTCGGAAGAAGAGAATGGCACTGAAGTGACATTTAAGCCGAGCCAGCAGACGTTTACTAAAACGGAATTTGACTTCGCGACCCTCGAAAGACGCGTGCGGGAACTTGCCTTTTTGAATTCAGGCATGAAGATTATCCTCCGTGATGAACGTTCAAGTGATTCTAAGGAAGTTGTCTTTCATTATGAGGGTGGGTTAAGTGCCTTTGCTCAGTGGCTTGATAGCTCAAGAGTCTCTCTCTTTGATCCGCCTATCACAGGGGAAACAGAAGACCAAGAAAGCGGCATTCGGGTGGAGTTTGCTCTTTGTTGGAACGATAGCTTTCATGAAACGATGCTATGCTTCACCAACAATATTCCCCAACGCGATGGGGGAACGCATCTCGCCGGCTTCCGCCAGGCTTTGACGCGTGCTGTCGGTAAATATGCCGTTCAACACTCCAAGAAAGAGGCTGGCTCTTTAACTGGCGAGGATATGCGGGAAGGGATGACGGCTATTCTCTCCGTTAAAGTGCCTGACCCTAAGTTCTCTTCTCAAACCAAAGATAAGCTGGTTTCATCAGAAGTTCAGCCGGTCGTTCATACCGTGGCTTCTGACATGATTAGTCATTGGTTTGAGACGCACCCTAAAGAAGCACGGGCGATTGTTGGCAAAGTTATTGATGCAGCAAGCGCTCGTGAAGCCGCACGGCGGGCACGTGAACTAACACGCCGCAAAGGGGTATTGGACGTTTCGTCACTTCCGGGAAAACTGGCCGATTGTCAGACGCGCAATCCTGCGGAATCTGAAATCTTCATTGTGGAGGGCGATTCTGCTGGCGGGACGGCGAAGCAGGGGCGTGATCGCCGTTTCCAAGCAATTCTTCCATTGCGTGGGAAGATTCTTAATATTGAGCGTGCCCGTTTTGACCGTATGCTGGGATCCGCTGAAATTGGAACCTTAATTACTGCATTAGGTACGGGCATTGGCCGGGGTGCTGTCGAGCAAGGTGGGTTTAATCTAGAGAAGTTGCGCTATCATAAGATCGTCATTATGACGGATGCTGATGTGGATGGATCCCATATTCGCACACTTCTGCTGACCTTCTTTTTCAGACAAATGCCTGAATTGGTTGAAAATGGTCATCTCTACATTGCCCAGCCACCTCTTTATCGGGCCAAACGTGGACAAGAAGAGCATTATTTGAAAGATGATGCTGCTCTAGAAACCTATCTTCTTGATAGAACGCTCAACCGGGCCACATTGGACTATTGTGATGGGCGTCATCTGGAAGGTGAGGCGCTCCGTCGTGAAATTCTCTCATTACGTGAGATTGCTCATGGGCTACAGACGTTGTCTGCACGGATCCCGCTTTGGATTGTTGAGCAAGCTGCCATTGCACAAGTTCTCAGTACGGAGGCCTCTGTAAGAGAAGCTCATATGCTCGATTTCCAGAGACGTCTTGATGCCGCGTCCCCTGAGAATGAGCGCGGATGGAAGGTCTCACTTACGGATCAAGGGATTAGCTGTGCGCGTTCTTTACGTGGCGTAGGGGAAGTATATACTTTCGAAGGTAGCCTCATCCGTTCTACAGAAGCCCGTCGCTTGGCTCAGCAAGGAGAGCGCTTGGCACGTGATTTCCAGAAACCTCTTACTCTGACAGTTGACCAAAAAAGCTTCACCCTTGGAGGGCCTGGACTGCTTTTAGATTATATTCTCTCTCAAGGGCGTCGTGGCCTTGCTATCAATCGCTTCAAGGGGCTTGGAGAGATGAATGATGAGCAACTTTGGCATACGACGCTCGACCCAGCTACACGGACACTGCTCCAAGTTCAAGTTGGCGATGTTGATGAAGCAAGCCAAGTTTTCTCCACACTGATGGGGGATGTTGTTGAGCCTCGTCGTGAATTCATTATCGATAATGCTCTCAGAGTTGCTAATCTTGATGTATAAGAAGCGCTTTTATGTAGGTCACACTCTCAAGAGAGCAGCCTTTGCTCTTTGTGCTTGTGTTATCTCTTTGAGTGTTTCTCCCTACGCAGGTGCCCAAACATCGGCACCTGCGTCAGACACGATTAGTCTTCGGTATGCAACAATTGTTCATGGCTATCATGTCATCGACACGACAGCTTCTTATATCTTGCAGCCTTGGGGATATGGTGCCACAGCCAATTTGTCCACGGTTGGACTGGCGAGTTGGTTTTTGACCGTCAACTTAACGGCTACTGTAGAGGGGCGTTTTGTTGGTGAACAAACGTCTCCCGTTGTTTATGATAGCTACGGCTATTCTCGCGGTCATAACCGTCATGTTCATTTAGTCTTTGACCATGACGGCCCTCATATCACCGCGCAAACCCCTAAAGACGATGATCGTGAGCCTCTGCCTTCTGAACCTTTGCATGCGTCAATGGACATTCTGAGTGCTTTAGGTTCTTTGCTTCATCGTTTGGAAACAAAACAGTCATGCGATGTGTCGGGGGCTGTTTTTGATGGGCTCCGCCTCATGCAAATTGATGCACACGGCCCACGCAACGATACCGTTCCCGAAGAGCGGGATCCGTACTATACAGGATCCTTAATGAGATGTGACTTTACTGGGCGGCAAATCGGTGGTTTTGTGCAAGGATCCTCCCATAAAGCTATACAAGCATCACCTCATCCAGGAGCTGCATGGTTTAAAAAACTCGATGATGGTCATATTATTCCAGTTCGTATAGAGTTTTTACATCCTAAGCTTGGACAGCTCATTTTGGTTTTGCAGTCGGCCCCCAGGATCACACATGGGAATAATGTCAAACCACTTCCGAAGCACATACCCTAAAATATCATCAGTCTTTCTTTTGACGTCCTCTGTAAGTTCAGGTAACCCGGACGATAGAAAGTAGAGAAGAGAGTAGCCATGACATCAATGACGACCGCTGTCATTCTTGCTGCCGGAATGGGAACACGCATGAAGTCCCGCTCCCCTAAGGCTATGCAACGTTTGGCCAACCGTCCTATGGTCACGCATGTGATTGAGATGGCCTCGGCTATCGTAGACCGGATCGTCGTTGTTGTCGGTCCTGATATGACGGAGCTTGAAGAAACGGTAGCTCCTCATCAGACAGTTGTTCAAAAAGAACGCTTAGGCACAGGGCACGCAGCGTTAACAGCTATGCCATATGTTGGTGAGGGAGACGTTGTTTTCCTTTACGCAGACAATCCGCTGTTAACGTCTCGAACATTGGAACGCCTGCTGCGGGCTCGTCAGAATGGTGCTCGTCTGTCGTTGCTTGGTATGCGCCCAGCTAACCCTGCTCATTATGGACGTCTCGTCGCCGGAAGGAATGGCACGATTGAGCGTATTGTTGAATATAAAGATGCTTCACCTGAGGAACGTGCCATTACGCTTTGTAATGCCGGAATGATGTGTGCAGATGCATCGTTATTCCGACAATGGCTGGAAAAAATTGAGCCCAACAATGCCCAAGGTGAATATTACCTCACTGATGTTGTCAGTCTGGCCTCTTCTAGCGGGGAAGTGTGTTGTGTTGAAGGGGATGAAAACGAGCTCATAGGCGTAAATTCTCGCATGGAACTTGCGCGTGCAGAAGCATTGTTGCAGGATCGGTTACGCCTTCAGGCTATGGAAAATGGCGCAACACTCGTCGACCCAGCTTCTATTTTCTTAAGTGCTGATACACAGATAAGTCCAGACGTTACCATTGAGCCACATGTGTTTTTAGGCCCACAGGTTATCTTGCGAGAAGGATGCACAATTCGTGCTTTTTCTCATTTAGAGGGCTGCATTGTTGAAGCAAATGCTGCCATTGGGCCTTATGCTCGTTTACGTCCTGGAACTACGTGCTCAGAAGGGTCGCATGTTGGTAATTTTGTTGAACTGAAGAATACGGTTTTAGGTGAGGGCAGTAAGGCGAACCATCTTTCTTATTTGGGTGATACGACTATTGGAGAAAAAACGAATATAGGCGCTGGAACGATCACATGTAATTATGACGGTGTCTTTAAGCACAAAACAACAATAGGGAATAACAGTTTTGTAGGATCAAACAGCATTATTGTTGCTCCCGTTACTGTAGGAGACAATACGTTAATCGCTGCTGGCAGTGTTATTACGGAGAATATCCCTAACAAGGCAATGGCTCTAGGGCGGGCCAAACAAGTCATTAAAGCCGAACGAGGCTTAGCCTATCAAAGGGCGCTTAAAACGAAAAAGGAACAAAGCTAATGTGTGGTATTTGTGGCGTTGTCGGACATCATCCTGGAACACCGATCGTATTGGAAGGGCTAAGACGTTTAGAATATCGGGGCTATGATTCAGCCGGTATTGCGACGATCGACCATCACCAACATATCACGCGTTGCCGTGCCGCTGGGAAGCTGGATAATCTTGAAGCGGCTCTTCGTGAAACTCCTCTTACAGGGACAACAGCGATTGGCCATACACGTTGGGCGACGCACGGCGCCCCGACGACCCTCAATGCACATCCGCATCATGTCGGCCAAGTCGCTATTGTTCATAATGGCATTATTGAAAATTTTGCCGAATTAAAGCGTGAACTAAGCGAAAGAGGTCGGTCATTCACAACAGAGACAGATTCCGAGGTTATTGCGCACCTTCTTGATGAATGCATTGAGCATGGCGATACACCTCAAGAGGCAGCTTTCGCTACGATTAGACGACTTGAGGGCGCTTACGCTCTTGCGATGATTTTTGAGGGCCATGATGGCCTATTGATTGGGGCACGTCATGGGGCCCCCTTGGCGATCGGCTATGGGGAAGGGGAAATGTTTCTCGGCTCCGATAGTTTGGCTCTTGCTCCTCTGTCTCGTCGAATTACCTATCTCGAAGATGGGGATTGGTGCGTTCTTAAAACACATTCTGTTGAGATTTTCGATCCAGAAGGGAATGAAGTCCATCGCCCCATTCAGACGGCTTCTTTGACTAGCGGACAAATCGGAAAAGACGGTTATCGTCATTTTATGGAAAAGGAGCTACATGAGCATCCTTTAGCAATTGGTCAAACATTACAACGGATTACAGACCCCACAACACGTCAGCTTGTCTTGCCAGAAATGCCATTTGACCCTGCAACCTTGCCAAGAGCGACGATTACGGCATGTGGTTCTGCCTTTTATGCTGGGATGGTGGGGCGTTACTGGTTGGAGTCAATTGCTCGTTTGCCGATTGATATTGATGTTGCCTCGGAGCTTCGTTATCGTAATCCGCCTCAACCTAACCAAGGTATGGCGTTGCTTATCTCGCAGTCTGGGGAAACAGCAGATACGCTAGGTGTATTGCGCGTACTCAAAAGAGAGCAACAAAAAATTGTCTCTATCTTGAATGTTGAGCATTCAACGATGGGACGAGAGAGTGATCTTGTCCTCGGTATGGTTGCTGGGCCAGAAATTTCGGTTGCTTCGACAAAAGCTTTCACAGCACAACTATCCGTTCTAGCGGCGTTGACGCTCACCTTTGCGCGTAAACGAGATATTATTGATGCTCAGCGAGAGCGAGAATTAACCAATCATCTGCTTGATCTTCCTTCTCGCGCTGCAGAAGTGATGAAGCTTTTTGGCGCAGTGCGTGTCATGGCACGCGTGATTGCGCAAGCGCGTGATGTCCTTTATTTGGGCCGCGGTATTTGTATGCCGATTGCACAAGAAGGCGCGTTAAAATTAAAGGAAATCAGCTATATACATGCTGAAGCTTACGCAGCTGGAGAGCTCAAGCATGGCCCTATCAGCTTGATAGACCCTAGCGTTCCAGTTGTTGCCATCGCACCGTCAACTATTCTTTTTGATAAGACACTCTCAAACTTACAGGAGGCAAAGGCACGAGGCGGGCGTATCCTCGCTTTCACAGATGCCAAAGGTGCAGAGCGTCTCAATGATATTGCCGAGCATCTTGTGGTTCTACCTGATGTTGATGCCTTTGTAGCACCGATCTTGTACACCATTCCTGTGCAAATGCTCGCTTATGAGGTGGCTTTGTTAAAAGGAACTGATGTTGATCAACCACGTAACCTTGCTAAGTCTGTCACTGTGGAGTGATCATCCTTTAAGGAGCTGCCATCATGACCTCCCGTCGCCATGAATCTACTGAACTGACGATGTTTAT
This sequence comes from Saccharibacter sp. EH611, assembly GCF_009834765.1. Taxonomy (GTDB): domain Bacteria; phylum Pseudomonadota; class Alphaproteobacteria; order Acetobacterales; family Acetobacteraceae; genus Saccharibacter. The sequence continues at coordinate 49,129 of NZ_WVHP01000002.1, forward strand.
TCAGTACCTCAAGGATGGAGAATTTGAGGGGGACATTGGCAGTTCCTATGCTGAACGATTAATAGCGGCAACAGATAATAGCATCTATCAGCAGATGCCGAAACTTGCTATCTATCCTAAACATGGGAAAGACCTCAGGCTTGCGGTAGAAGCTTCTCAACAAGCGCAGATACCTCTTTCTCCACGGGGAGGAGGGACGGGAACAAATGCCCAGTCCTTAACGCAAGGCGTAATGGTTGATGTATCGCGTTACATGGATCAGATCATTAAGTATGATCCAGAAAAATTAACGGTTCGTGTCCAACCTGGAGTTATTTTGTCACGACTTAACGCGTTCCTCAAACCTTATGGTGTGTTTTTTCCACCAATGGTCTCGACGGCAACACGCGCAACAATCGGTGGGATGATTGCGACAGATGCATCGGGGAAGGGGTCTCGTATTTATGGGAAAACATCGGACTATATTGAAACTCTGAGTGTTATTTTGTCAGACGGCTCGTCCTTCTGCGCTAAATCCTTTACTCAAGAGGAAACGCAAACCCTATTAGAAGGAACAAACCGCGCTTCAATCGGATGCCGCGAGCTCTATCGCGTTGTTACAGAACAACAGGATGAGATTGAGCGTGTTTTCCCTAAGATGAATAGAGGTCTGACGGGATATAATTTGCAAAAGATTTGCCTTGAAAGTGGTGAATTTAATCCAATACGGCTTTTTGCAGGCTCTGAAGGAACACTTGCCTTAACGGAAGAAATTGTCCTTCGTGTAAAGGAAATTCCCACACATCGCTCTCTTCTTGTTGTCCGTTATGATGAATTTGATGCTGCCTTACGACATATCAAGCCATTATTATCCTCCGACCCTCTAGCGATTGAAGTTCTTGATGACCGGCTCTTAGATACTGCCCGTGATGATGCTTCGTGGTCTACAATTAAAGAGGCTCTTGGAGGAGAGACAGAGAAACCGGTTCGAGGAATCAATTTTGTCGAGTTCGTGGGGGATGATATCTCTTCGCTTGAACAGCGCCTTAAGCAAGCGAAACAGCTTTCTTCCTTCCCAGGAGTTATTGACTGCCATACAGTTGTCAATCCTGCTGTCATTTCGCAGCTTTGGGAACTCAGAGCTAAGGCCGTTGGTCTTTTAGGGCGTCCGAGAGGCAATAAGCAGGGAGTGCCCTTTGTGGAGGATACGGCTGTTCCTCCTGACAATCTTCCTGCCTATGTGCGCGACTTCCGGCGCGTATTAGACGATGAACAGTTAGATTACGGCATGTTCGGCCATGCCGATGTGGGCTGTCTCCACGTTCGACCTTTTTTGGATATGCAATCCCCAGAAGATCAGCACCGTATTCGTCGTATTACAGATAGGGTTGCTCAGTTAACCCATCATCATGGGGGATTGTTGTGGGGAGAACATGGTAGGGGAGTTCGTGGGGAGTTTTCACCTCTCTTTTTTGGTGAGACACTCTTTAACGAGCTATGCCGTATTAAAAAAGCCTTTGACCCAAATGATCTGTTTAACCGCGGAAAACTCGTTCCTGTTAATGACCATCATGTTTTAAAAATTGACGAAATTCCTTTTCGTGGAACCTTTGATGGCTCTATTAAAGAAAAACATCAGGAAAATTATAGAGAAGCTATCCATTGCAATGGTAATGGCACCTGCTTTAACCAAGAGCCAGATATCATTATGTGCCCTTCGTACAAAGGCACAAAAGATCGTTTGCAATCGCCGAAGGGACGTGCTGCTTTATTGCGTGAGTGGTTAAGGCTTTCTACCACCCCACAAAAGAACAAAAAAGTGTATCGCTCTTTTTTATCTTCAGTAAAAAATAACTTGGAAACATGCCTTTCCTGTAAAGCTTGTAGCTCTCAGTGCCCTATCCGAGTTGATATTCCAAAATTACGCTCACGTTTTTACAACGAATATTACCGATTCCGTGTGAGGCCGTTAAAAGATTATCTTATTCTTTTCCTCGAGCCTCTTCTTACATTAGGTCGCTTTATGCCAAGATTAACAAATGTTGGTATGAAGAATAGACTATCAAGAAAGATATTTTCTTTTATTGGTCTAGTCGATCTTCCCTCTTTTTCTCCAGCAACATTACCTTCTTCTGCAAAAATAACGGATAAGTGGCTTCAAGATGGGGATAGCAGCAAAAAAGTTGTTATCTTACAAGATAGCTTTACGGGAAGTTTTGATGGTTCCTTAGTAGAGGATACTTACTTTTTCCTTCATAAACTAGGCTATGATGTACGCGTCACGCCTGTTCTGAATAACGGAAAAGCCTGTCATGTGAAGGGATTTAGACAACCCTTCTTACGAACAGCGCAGAAAATCATCCGAGAAGTTTCTTCTATCACACAGAATAATATACCTGTGATAACCCTTGACCCTGCGACGGGTCTGATGTTTGAGCATGAATATAGAGACGAATATGGAGAGCATTCAGCACATCCATGCTCTCCAGAAGAATTCCTTTATGATCGGCGCGAGGATCATAAAGGAATCCTATCAAAAAAATATGATGCTCATTTTATTTCACATTGTACATCACAAGCATTAACTCCCGAGAATGGTCAATTATGGTCTCATGTTATGGCATCCTTTGGAATTACCATAACACAGAAAAAACTCGGATGTTGCGGTATGGCAGGTCTTTTTGGCCACGAGGGAACAAATGTAGAGTTATCTAAAAAGATATTTCGTCAACATTGGGAAAATAATATAAATTCTTTTTCTCTCATCGAAGGTTTTTCTTGTCGCTGCCAAAGTGAAAGGATGACAGATTTTCGACCACTTCATCCTCTCCAGTTTTTGAGAAAAATCTCATCCGATGAGGGTATCGCTAAATAATCTCCTTCGTATAAGGGAAAAGGGTTCCATGCAAACCCCTTCATTTCGCTAAAAACACGAGATGCTATCTTGAAACAGTAAGAGTTCATCGCCTTTTATAACTGCGTAATGAGGAAAGATCTGCTACAAGCAAAGCTGCGGGAAGACATAGAGCAAGGTGAGGGGACATAATGGAAATAGGGCTTGCAGCTATCCTTCTAACGTTAGTGTTCCTTCTTCTTCTGATCAGTATTACTCAACCTCTCGCCCGGAAATTGAATTTCCCGGAAACTGTTCTCATTGCTATCCTTGGTATTTTAGTAGGAGGTAGTGCATCCTTTATTAGTAACTCATTGGGGATTGACTTACTGGAAGGTCCAGCAGAGGCACTAACATCATTTCCTATTAGCAGTGAAGGTTTCTTGCTTATATTCCTTCCTGTGTTGGTCTTCCATGGTGCCATGAGCATCAATGTACGCAGCCTTACGCACGAGATTGCGACGGTACTTTTGCTTGCTATTGTAGCAGTTGTCGTTTCGACGGCGACGATCGGATTCGCTTTATATCCATTTGCACAACAAAGCCTTACCGTATGCCTCTTGTTAGGGGCCATCGTCGCAACAACAGACCCGTCTGCTGTTGCTGGCATATTCCGTGATATAGGTGCTGCATCACGTTTGAGCCGTCTTGTTGAAGGTGAAGCGCTTTTTAATGATGCCGCTGCTATTGCTATTTTTTCTATTCTTGTCGCAGCAACAACGGCTCATCATGCTGTGAGTTTAGGTGAGGCAGCCTTTAGCTTTTTCACGAGTTTTTCTGGAGCCGTTGTCGTTGGTATTGCTGTTGCGCGGCTAATGCTCTTATTAATTTCAACGATCAGTGGTTTCCCTGCAGCAGAAGTCACTTTAACGCTCGTTTTGCCGTACACCGTTTATATTATATGTGATGATATTTTGGGATTTTCGGGAGTTGTGGCTACAGCTACTGCTGGTCTTACGATCTCCGCCTATGGGCCTTCGACCTTTCGCCCACAGGTATGGCGGTTTCTACATGAACTTTGGGAGCAGCTGGTTTATTGGGCGGGTTCGCTAGTCTTTATCCTCGCGGCCATGCTCGTTCCACGCATGATGGTTGGGATGACACGCTGGGATTGCGTGCTTATTTTGATCGCTAGTGCAGCAGGGTTATTAGCGCGTTCTGCCGTGATCTTTGGATTACTTCCAGTTCTTAGCATCACACGTTTATCGCCTCCAGTTCCAACACGCTTTAAAACGACCATGGCTTGGGGGGGATTACGAGGGGCTATTACCTTAGCTTTAGCTCTCGCAATCAATGAAAACCAACATATTAATGAATCTATTACTCATTTCGTCGGTATTGTTGCAACAGGTTTCGTCCTTATTACGTTATTGGTTAACGGAACAACGTTACGTTCTTTGGTTCTTTTCTTGAAGTTGGATCAATTGTCACCTGTAGATGAAGCTATTCGACATCAAATTATTGGTATCGGGTTAGGACATGTTGCCAACCGCGTTGAGCAAGTCTCAAATGAACTTGGTTTCAGCAAGAGAACACGCTCGGGCGTTATTAGTCGGATTGAGCGACGCGCTCAGAAAGAAAAAGAAGCCAATAATTTTGAGGCTGCCTTAGGAGACCGTGATCGCGTCACAATGGCTCTTATTACCATCGCTAACCAAGAGCGCAGTCTCCTTCTTGATCTGTTCCGCGTTCAAGGCATGTCAAGTCGCCGGGTTATGGAAATATTGCTACGTACAGCTGAAGCAATGGTTGATGGTGCTCAAAGAGAAGGACGTTATGGCTATGTGAGAGCTCGTAAGAGACGACTACAGCCTAGCTACCGTTTTCAACTTGCGCAAATGATTCACCAAAAATTTCGTATTGATCGTCCCATGATGTTTTGCATGATGGAACGCTTTGAAATGTTGATTATTACACATCTCGTTTCAACGTCTTTGATGCGTTTTGTCCGTGACCGCATGGAACCTACTCTAGGCCCACGTATTACAGAAATTGTTTCTGAAGTTCTCGGGCGTCAACGTAAGCTTCTTGACGATGCTCTTGAAGCATTAAGAATGCACTATGCAGGGTATTCTGAAGCATTAGAGAGCCGTATTCTACGACAGATTTCTTTGCGGATGGAAGATGAGGAATATGAAACACTCGTCCGGGAAAATCTTATTTCTCAGGAACTTCATCGAGAGCTCCACCGTATCATTGAACGTCATCGCCTTCGTTTAGAAACACCATTACGCTTTAATCTAAGGAGTGGAATTGAGCAGCGTTTAAGAGCTTTCCCAGCTTTTAATGGCGTTCCTGATGCCGCATTGCACGAGTTAGCATCTAAAGTTTCCATGTGCTTTTTATCACCTGGTGAGATTCTTTTCAAAAAAAGAAGCAAAATTCGATTTATTTATGCGCAAGTGGCTGGCTTAGTCGAGCTGCAACGAGAAGAAAATGACGTTCAGCTGGGGGCAGGGGACTTAGTAGGGGCTGTAAGTCTGCTCAAAGGCGACCGGATGCGCGCAACGGTTCGATCTTTACAATTTTCGCATATGCTGGCTATTCCAAAAGATGAATTTGAGCATTTGCTTGAAATGTATCCAATCATTAAACGACAGGTTATCAAACGCAACCAGCAGCGCCGTAATGGTCTCATTCTTCCAAATGTTGCTGTTACATCAAACGGAAGAAACGTTTTGCCAGCACATGATGCAGAGCTTAATATTTCATCGCTAAGATAGCGATGAAATATCTTTCAAAAAGTGAGCCAAATGGGAAATATGGATCACAAAATAGTCACATAATGATTATTATGCCAACTATAATGTAAAAAAATCAACCTTGATGATTCAACGGCCCATGCTCCGCAACAAGCTTTAAAGCATCAGCTGTTTTTAATGTTTTAATAAGATAATTTCGTGCTCGTGAAACGGCTTGTGGCACAGGATGATCAATCATGAAAAAAGCTAATGCTGACGATAAAGTGCAACCAGTGCCTCGTCCATGTAAGGTTTTAACACGGTCATGAGAATAAAAATGGCATTGTTCGCCTGGCCCGACAAGCACATCTGTACAAATTTCTTGATCACTTAAATGCCCACCTTTAAGCAAAACCCATGGAACACCTAGCTTGTGCAACATAATTGCTTGCTCTTTCATTTCTGCCACTGTTTTTGCCTCTGAACGATTAAGAAGAGTAGCACTTTCCCTTAAGTTTGGCGTTATAAGCGTGACAGTCTTTATAAATTTTTCCAGTATATCTTGAGAGAGATTTTCTTTATATAGCCTATCCCCAGAGCTAGCTTTCAATACAGGATCATACACGATTGGAAGTTTCGAGAAAGAAGGCAGTAAGACTGTAAGCTTTTCTGCAATAGAATTACTGCCGATCATTCCTATTTTAATTGCACTTACTGGCATTTCCTGCAATGCCATATCTATCTGCTGTGATATGATATGGGCCGCCATGGTAACCGTTTCCCCTACATGGCGGCTGTTTTGCGCAACAACAGCGGTTACACAAATTAATGCATATCCACCAAGCGCCGAAAGCGTTTTTATATCTGCTGCGATCCCTGCACCGCCTGTCGGGTCTGTTCCAGCAATCGTAAGAACTGCATATGTCATAACGCCTGCTTCCCCAACGCAAGAACTGCTATGTCTCTCTTCCCTCTTTCATAGAATTGTTCTGCTGCCCTAGCCGCACGTGTTCCTGTCTGACAACACAACACGATACGGCCGTTATACGAAAGATCACGCCCTTCAACGGTAAACTGATCCAACGGTGTGGAACGAATGTTATTCCTTGATAAAACAGGTCTTTCGCCAGGAATTCTCACATCAATCACTAGATCATCATCATCGACATCCTGCCAGGAAATAAAAGACCATTTTTTACGAGGTTCTTTTGCTGAATGAAAAGAAAACTGACTCATACGCATCTCCCGAGCATCCCAACGATAGAGTGTCCCTGCCAAAGAGGATTCCCTATTCAGTAAGAGCGAAAGACATAATTGAGCTTGGATAGTACCAACAAGCGCGACAACAGACCCAAGAACCCCACCAATACGACAGTCAGGGGCATTACGAGACAAATCTGGAAAAACTGCTCTATAACTAGGGGAATTGCCACAAAAAGCGCCAGCATACCCCCCTAACCCCACAGCTGATCCACTAATCAATATATTTTTCTTTTGCTGGCAAATATCACTAAGCATATACGTTGTCGCAAAGTTATCTGCAGCATCAATCACAATGGCATCTTCCGAGATAATTTTTTCAGCACTATGTGATGTCATATAAAAATCATGTGGAATAACATGTATCGTTGGATTCAATGCAGAAAGACGTTTACACATACAATGTGCTTTACTTTTTCTAATATCATCTGTCGTATAAAAAGTTTGTCTATGGAGATTACTTTCCTCTACACTATCTCCATCAACGATATGAATATGCCCTACTCCAGAGCCTGCAAGGCACGGTAAAAGAGCACATCCGAGCCCTCCAGCACCAACCACGACGACTTCAGCTTCTGAGAAGGCACGTTGCCCTGTAGCTCCAACTTCTACGAGAGACATTTGGGTCATATAACGTGTTAGCATGAACCACTATCTCTCAACGCTTCTTGCCAAGCTTTAACCCTTTGCTCAATTGAAGCGGTATGACGGAAAACATCACTGACAACCGCGACAGCTTCTGCACCAGCTTTTAAGCATGACAAACTACGCTCCGTTGTCACACCTCCAATTGCAACCAAAGGAATAGGAGCAATCAGAGAAGCCCATTCATGCACTCTTTTAAGCCCCTGAGGCTGCCACGGCATAACTTTTAGCGTTGTTTGCCATACAGGCCCCAATGCGATATAATACGGATCAAATTTTTGTGCTGCAGAAAGCTCATGATGATCATGAGTACTCACCCCTAGCTTAACACCCTGCCTGTGAATGGCTTTATAATCTGCCGATAGAAGGTCTCCTTGCCCTAAATGAATATAAGGTGCGCCTTCATCTAGAGCAATTTCCCAATGGTCATTAACGACCAAACAAGATTGATAGGCACGGGAAACCTCAAGAGCTTTCCTCACTTCGTGTCTAACAAAATTTCTATCCTCTGTTTTGGCACGTAATTGGATAAAACATGCTCCCGCTTTTACCGCTCGTGCAACTTCATCTGCAGAGCTTGCAATAGGATAGAAACTATCTGGTAGATGCGTCATCCTAAGCATGCCTTTCCGATAATTGGGCTCGAAGCCATTCCTCCTTTATAGGGTTCCATGCAGTCGGCTTGATAAGCTAAATGCCCTGCCTCAATGGCTTTAGAGAAAGCCAAAGCCATTTGGATCGGATTTCCAGCACGCGCAACGGCCGTATTGAGGAGTACAGCATCAAACCCCATTTCCATAGCTTCTGCGGCCTGTGAAGGACGCCCAATCCCAGCATCAACAATCAGTGGAACATTGGGAAAACTGGCACGCATAGCTTCCAATGCTGCGACATCACTTAACCCTTGCCCACTCCCTATAGGAGATGCCCACGGCATTAAGACTTGGCACCCCACTTGCAACAAACGCTCAGCTACACCTAGATCCGTTGTTGTATATGGGAAAACGGAAAAACCATCTTCGGTCAAAATGCGCGCAGCTTCAACTAAGCCAAAAACATCGGGGTGCAAACTATGTTCATCCCCAATAACTTCCAGCTTAATCCACGAAGTTCCCATAAGTTCACGCGCCATATGGGCTGTGGTGACAGCCTCCTGAACGGAAAAACAGCCCGCTGTATTAGGAAGAACTCTCACTCCAATTTTCTGAATAAGTGACCAAAAACTCTGCCCGGGTCGTTCATTATGGTGAGAAAAACCAAGCTTCTCTCTGCGTAGTGACACGGTAACAATATCACAATCCGATATTTTTACCGCTTTTTCGAGAGAAGCTGGTGAAGGATAGCGCGCCGTTCCTAAAAGAAAACGGGATTGCACAGTTTCTTGATAGAGAGAAAGCTGAGACATACTCATCCTCCTTGAAGTGGCGCTAAAATTTCAATCGCATCTCCAGAGCGGAGCGTTGCCACATCACGATCATCGGCTGCAACAAAATGTCCGTTCAATGCCGTTGCAACAACAGCATCACCCAAACCAAGTTCCTTTAAGAGTTCCGTTAAGGTAGGTGAAAGAGGACGAGTTTCACCATTAACATGTAGAATTGTCATGCTGCTTTCCCGCATAATTCCTGAAGATAAGAGGCCACTTTCTGGGCACACCATGGCGACAGAAGAAAGCCGTGCCGATACAAACCATTGGCGTAGATAACGCGTCCATCACGTTCAATATCAGGTAAGTTGTCGGGAAAAGCCGGACGCACGCCAGCACTGGCTTCTATGATATCCGCTTCACCTAATGCGGGATGCAATCGCTGCACGGCTTCAAGCATCTCGTAGGCGGAGCGAACCGTCACAGGCCCATCGTAGTCACTTTCTATACTCGTCGCGCCAACCATCAAGATTCTATAGTCACGCGGGATCACATAAATCGGCTGACGCGGGTGAAGCAGCCGAATGGGACGAGAAAAATGTACGTCCTGTGAATGGATCCGTAGCATTTCCCCTCTTACACCCCTCAATCTTGATAGATCATGGCGTGCGCTTAGGCCTCGGCAATCAATAATAAACGCTTCCGATAAATTGCGAGCTGAAACAGAGCATCCCATTGATAAGACCCCTCCTCTTTGCACAAAAGAGTGTGCAAGAGCGGGTAATGCCTCCCGTGGATCTACATGCATTTCTTTGGGATAGAACAGCCCTTCATGAAAACGGTTCCCTAACACGGGCTCCAGCTCCATAATCCCTTGAGCATCCAGATCTACATGTTCAGCTGTTCGGCGGGAAAAACGAAGCACTTCGCTTCGATCTCGGGCCGCTGAAAGCACGAGGCTTCCATTTTTTTTAACACCCGCATAGTGCTGCTCCCACCATGTTAAGGCTTGCTGCCCACGCTCAATAACCTCAGTCTCTGCTCCGTCACGCTCACACCATGGAGCAATCATTCCTCCAGCGTACCACGAGCACGTCTGAGGCCCTAACTCAGGCGTTTTCTCATATAGATGCACAGCATAACCTTCATCTTGAAGCGTCAATGCTGTGACGAGACCAACGACTCCACCACCAATAATAGCAATATCTGTTTGTTCGTCAGATGGCTTCAACATAGAGCCCCCCACCTTTCTGACGGAATTCTTCTGATTTTTGCTCCAAGCCCTCCAGACGCTGCGTTTCTTCGCGAATATCGTGAGAAATCTTCATTGAGCAGAACTTAGGGCCGCACATCGAACAGAAGTGAGCCGTTTTATGGGCGTCCTTAGGCATGGTTTCATCATGAAAAGCACGTGCTGTATCGGGATCGAGGGACAGATTAAACTGATCTTCCCAACGGAAAGAGAACCGAGCACGCGACAATGCATCATCACGGTAATGAGCAGAAGGATGTCCCTTCGCGAGGTCGGCTGCATGAGCAGCAATTTTATAGGTAATGACACCTGTTTTTACGTCATCACGATCAGGCAAACCTAAATGCTCTTTTGGTGTGACATAACACAACATCGCTGTGCCAAACCAACCGATCATCGCAGCACCGATCCCAGAGGTAATATGATCATAGCCCGGTGCAATATCTGTCGTGAGCGGGCCTAACGTATAAAAAGGTGCCTCGCCACATAGTGCTTCTTGCTTGGTCACATTCTCACGGATTAAGTTCATAGGAACATGCCCTGGCCCCTCAATCATGACCTGACAGCCCGCCGCCCATGCTTTGCGTGTAAGTTCCCCCAATGTTTCTAATTCTGCAAATTGTGCTGCATCGTTCGCGTCGGCAATGCTTCCTGGACGCAGCCCATCACCGAGCGACAAAGCGACATCATAACGCTGGCAAATTTCGCAGATTTCCTCAAAATGTTCATAGAGAAAGCTCTCTCTGTGCCCATCAAGACACCATCTTGCTAAAATAGAGCCTCCTCGGCTGACGATCCCTGTAACGCGCTGTGCTGTCAAAGGAATATGCTTCAAACGAAGTCCCGCATGGATTGTAAAATAATCCACGCCCTGTTCAGCTTGCTCAATTAAGGTATCACGAAAAATTTCCCAGTTCAGTGCTAAGGGGTCATTGCCAACTTTTTCGAGCACTTCGTAAATGGGAACTGTCCCTACGGGCACCGGTGAATTGCGCAACATCCATGATCGAAGATTTTGGATATGTTTTCCCGTTGAAAGATCCATAATCGTATCCGCTCCCCAACGGGTCGCCCACACCATCTTTTCAACTTCTTCGTCAGCACCCGCTGTCACCGCTGAGTTGCCGATATTCGCATTGACTTTCACGTGAAAGTTTCGACCGATGACCATCGGTTCCAGCTCAGGATGATTAATATTAGCCGGTAGAATAGCACGCCCTGCTGCGATCTCTTCTCTTACAAATTCGGGCGTTATAGTACGTGGCAATGCAGGCCCTACCCGCTCTCCACGCAGTGGAAGACCTTCATCCTTTTGCTGTTCACGCCCCAAATTTTCACGCCAAGCCGCAAAAGCCATTTCCTCAGTAATGATACCCGCCTGAGCGTACTGAAACTGCGTTACATGTTTTCCCTTCTTACCCTGTCGAATGTCGTAAGACGCAGGGCAATAAGAAACACTACTATGCTGATGACGATAATCAGCAGAAACACTATGGAAATCACGTTTCTTCAGCCATTCTTCCCTAATAGAAGGAAGGCCATTTTCTAAAGAAATACAGGCATTGTGATCCGTATATGCGCCAGAGGTATCATAAAGCAAAACCGCCTCTTCATCAGCGTTACTGAGTGCGACCTTACGAAAAGGCACCTCAATATCCGCGTAGCCAGGAATAGAACGGTACGTTTTTTGGGAACCACATATAGGGCCAGTGGTAACGGTAAAATCCTTCATTGATCTTCTCCACAGACAGAGCGCGGGAAAAGATCCGGGAATGACGATTGTTTAGGATATGAGCATATAAGGCATTCATGCTTTCCTGTCCCTTCGCCGGCATGACCCGGATCAGGTTCAAAGGGTCCAGCTCACGCTATCTCAGCCCTCTTTCAAAAAGAGGGCACCCCTCGGAACAACTCTTACGCTATGCTCCCTTATTCTAAGCGTCAAGAAACAACGTAAAATTTATCTTTCTCATTTTATTCATTATCGCAATAAATACGACTGAACCGCCTTCCCAAGGAGGTTAAAATCTCATACCCGATCGTTCCTGCGGATCGCGCTAGCGAGTCCACATCCTGATGGGGGCCAATAACCGACAAAGACATATCGTCCTTAAGGGCATATTCTGGAATAGTACTTATATCGACAGAAAGACTATCCATTGAAACGCGCCCAACAACAGGCAAGCGTTTATCGTGCCACCATAAAGCTGCTTTATTCCCAGCAGAACGCAAAAAACCGTCTGCATAACCGATTCCTACAGTGGCAATACGCGTTGCATGTTTCGCTTCCCATGTTAGGCCATAACCTACGCTAGCCCCTTTGGATAAATGGCGTATTTGTAGAATACGAGCATCCAATTCAACAACGGACTTCAGAGAATGTGGCGTTTCTTCATTCGGAGCTATTCCATAAAGCGCAGCCCCGGGACGCACTAAATCAAAATGATACTTGGCCCCCAAAAAAATACCTGACGACGCAGCGAGAGAACGAGGCACGCCTGGGAAACGCTGCGCCATGCGGATAAAATTCTGACGCTGCCACTCATTAGCAGGGTCATTGGGATGATCCGCACAAGCCAAATGACTCATCACGAGCACAGGCTGACAAGAGCTCAACGCTTCTTTGTCTAAATCTTCTTCTGACAAACCGAAGCGTGACATGCCGCTATCAAACTGCAGAGCTACCGGATGACAACATCCATGGCTTTTGCAAAAATCCTGCCACTGTTTCACTTGCGCATAACTATTCAAAACAGGAACTAATTTATGACGCACCATATCGTCGATCTGATCAGGCAAAAAGCCATGTAGTATGAAGATTTTTTGTGATGGGAGAAAAGCACGCAGACTTATCCCCTCTTCTGGATGAGCAACAAAAAAAGTCTTCACATGGTCTCGTAATGCACATGCGACTTCTTCCATACCGAGGCCATACGCATCAGCCTTGAGAACGGCAGCGCATTCTGTCGTTCCGACAAATTGCCTATGCAAAGAAAGCCAATTATGTCGTATGGCTGCTAAATTGATTTTTAAAAATGCGCTTGTCTGTTGATTAATTTGTTTCACATCCAACCTTTGAACTGATCCCTTTCTGCCCCTCTTTATATGTTGTGAGGTCATGAAGATCGTCCTGCTTCATCTAATGCTACGGGGAGACAGATCTGATATGTTCTAGAATTCTTTAAAATATGGCAAGAGAGAGTAGCCATATTCTCACACCCTGTTGAGTGGTTTTCTTACCATACCCCAGAAAATTCCTCTTTCATCCTCAAAACTCTCACTCATAAGCTTGAGGAGAAGGGGTATTCTGTATTACAGACAGTCAGCAATTCAAGCAGCGCGTTTTCAGAGCTGCTTTTGCGCTGCCCATCCGGGTAGCAACATGTTGTCATTTTTCGCATAAGGCCCCTGAGAGTGTCGGTGGTCCGAATGGAGCTAGTCAAGGTTTGACCGAGGCCAACCTAAATACCCAAAGCCCCCTGTCTATGACGCCAAGCCGTTCAGGTTTAGCACGTCGCTATGGGGATTTTCCAAGCTTTCCAGCCGCGCTTGACTACGCAGCGCAGGGGGATTCTGGATTCAATATCTATTCGGGCCGCGGAACCCTCGTAGAGTCACTTCCGTACCGTCAGCTGCGCGAGCAGGCGCTGGTCATTGCTCGTCGGCTACTAGGGCTTGGATTAAAACAGGGGGATCGTGTCGCTCTCGTCGCTGAAAGTGACGGTGACTTTGCCCGTATTTTCTTCGGCTGCCAGTACGCAGGTCTTGTTCCCGCTCCTCTGCCACTTCCTGTCGCTTTTGGTGGGCGTGAATCCTATATAGACACGCTTCGTGGTATGATTGGTAGTGCGAGTGCTCGCGCGGTTATCGTTCCCAAAGTGATCGGCGGCTGGACTGAAGCCATCGTCGAAGGATTAGATATTGTTTTTGGCGGCTCTCCTGCCGAACTGATGGAGCATCCCGCCAAGGACTGCTCACTCCCCCAGATAACTCCCGATGACCTGTCATACCTGCAGTTTTCTTCAGGAAGCACCCGTTTTCCTATGGGAGTAGCGGTTACTCAAAAAGCAGGCATGGCGAATGCACATGCTATCGCAGCTTACGGGTTGTGTGTTCATCCATCCGAAGACCCTCGTGATGACCGTTGCGTTTCTTGGCTTCCACTTTATCACGACATGGGGTTGGTTGGTTTCTTCCTCACCCCCATGACCTGCCAGCTTTCGGTTGACCTTCTTCCAACGCGCGAGTTTGCACGACGCCCCCATATCTGGCTCGAACTTATTTCACGCAATCGCGGTACATTGTCATATGGCCCATCCTTTGGCTTTGAACTGTGTGCTCGTCGCGGTGCTCGTGATGAAATCGATCTCTCCTGCTGGCGTGTAGCAGGAATCGGTGGGGATATGATTCGCCCCCATATCTTGAAACAATTTGCTGATATCTTCGCTTGTCGAGGGTTCGATCAACGTGCATTCGTTGCTAGCTACGGCATGGCTGAAACAACACTAGCCGTCAGTTTTGCTCCTTTAAATCAAGGACTTAAAGCGGATACAGTTGACCTTCGTTATTTAGAAGGGAAGAATTACGCACGCCCTGCTGATGAGCAAACAACAGCGGAACGTGCTTTTGTGCTATGCGGTAAACCATTACCCTTGCATGAAATCGAAGTAAGATCACCAGATGGAACTGTTCTTGCGGAACGAGAAGTCGGAACGATTTTCGTTCGTGGGCCTAGCCTCATGGTCGGTTACTTTAATCAACCTGAAGCTACAGCTCAGACGCTTTCTCAGGATGGGTGGTTAAATACAGGAGATATCGGGTATTTCCTTGATGGACAAATTGTTGTCACAGGACGTGCCAAAGACCTCATTATCATCAATGCGCGTAATATTTGGCCACAAGATTTAGAGTGGGCTGCCGAGAGTGAAATTACCTCTTTACGCTCACGTGATGTTGCCGTTTTCTCTGTAGATGATACCGATGGTGAAAAGGTTGTCGCGCTTGTTCAGTGTCGCATAACGGACACATCACTTAGGGAAGAGCTAAAGGACGGACTCACGTCTCTCTTCCGACGATTGCACGGTATTGATGTGGATGTTGTCCTTGTTGCTCCCCGTACGCTCCCTCAAACTTCGTCCGGGAAATTAAGTAGAGCAAAGGCCAAAAACATGTTCTTGGCCGGAGAGTTTAAGTAGGTATAATGGGGCAATGCATTTGGGAGAGTACACCCCCGCTCTCCCTTTTTAGACGCTTACAAAGGTTCGAAGCTCATGACTGACAGCATCCCTAACATCGCCGATATGATTATTGAGAAGCTGCTCGCTAACCCTAAGGTTCCACGTAACATTAACGCGGATAGCCGCATTGTCGAAGATCTTGCTTTCGATAGCTTAGCTGTTATGAACTTTGTGATGGAAATTGAAGATACGCTTGATGTTTCTGTCCCTCTTGATAGACTGGCGGACATAAGGACGATCAATGATTTAGCATCGTGCTTACATGGTATTAAGGCAGAACAAGCATGACATCTGGATTGTTTGATAAGTACGCATCTCTTAAAAAGTCATATGAATCTCTCGTTGAGGCCTCTCCACGTAATCCGTTCGGTGTGGTTATTGAGCGTCCTCTATCGGCTACGGTTGGCATCATTGAAGGGCGTGAAACGCTTCTTTTTGGAACCAACAATTATCTTGGCCTAAGTCAGTCTCGACATGCACGCGATGCTGCTATTGAGACAGCGACGTCTATGGGCGTTGGAACAACAGGCTCGCGCATTGCCAATGGTACTTTCTCCCTTCATAAGAAGTTGGAGAAACGCTTATCCGAAGTTTTCCATCGCAAACACACGATGGTCTTTTCAACAGGCTATCAAGCGAATCTGGGAACAATCTCAGCCTTGGTCAACAAGGACGATATCTTATTCCTAGATGCGGATAGCCATGCAAGCATCTACGATGGAGCAAAACTATCAGGCGCTCAGGTCATCCGCTTCCGCCATAATGACCCTGCTGACCTAGATAAACGACTAGCTCGTACAAAAAATTCTCCAGGGGCTCGCCTTGTCATTGTTGAGGGTATTTATTCCATGACCGGGAATATTGCCCCTATTAAAGAGTTTGTGGATGTTAAAAATCGCCATAATGCCTCCTTAATGGTCGATGAAGCACATTCTTTTGGTGTGTTGGGTGAACATGGACGAGGTGTCGCTGAGCTACAAAATTGCGAAAATGGCGTTGACTTTGTCGTTGGCACGTTTTCTAAATCTTTGGGAACAGTTGGCGGCTACTGCGTTACGGATCATGATGAAATTGACCTCATGCGTCTCTGCTCACGCCCCTATATGTTCACAGCCTCTCTACCTCCCGAAATTATTGCAGCGACTCTCGCGGCATTAGAGGATATTCAGAACAAGCCAGAACTGCGAACTACTCTGCAAAGAAATTCTACTCAGTTACATGCAGGGTTGAAAGAATTAGGCCTCACGACAAGTGATTTCGTCTCCCCCGTTATCGCGGTTACACTTGAGACTATTCCGCAAGCTATGGCTTTTTGGAATGCTCTTCTAGAAGCGGGTGTTTACGTCAATCTTTCGCTACCTCCCGCAACGCCAGACAATCGCCCTCTTCTGCGTTGTTCTGTTATGGCTGCTCACTCTTCTGAAGAGATTGCTAAGGCGGTAAATGTTTTTGGGAATGTTGCTCGCACTCTCGGTGTCATCTCTTAACGGATGTAGCTTCGCAAAGGGAGGTAAGTAAGGATTAAACTTACTTTCCCTTTACCTTCAAATCAAAAAAGACACTTTTTTATTTTCGGAAGGCAGACCTTATATGCCTGAAGCGCCATAAAAGAAGCGGTAAACTGAGAATGGGATGAGTCATCTCAAAAGAAGAGAGAGTAATCTTTTCTCCCGTGTGCCGCTGAATTTTCCACAATAGATATTTAATCCCATCACTAAACGTGAAAGCTGCTTTTAGAAGACGTACTACATTCAAAAAATGTCCTATTTTTTGAATTTCTCCCCACTTGTGGTGTGCTTTTAAGCGTACAGCTGGTGTTAAGTGAGGTTGCAACGTCTCATTGATAACGTCTGCACTCAAAGATGCATGATGCCATGCTGCCAGTAGGATAGTTTTATAGCGCTTCTCTCTTCCCGTTAACAAATTTCGGCTTCGTCCTTTTTTCTCCACTCTTAGCTCTGCTTTATAAGTGCGAGCAAAAAGGTCATGCCAATAATCCTCAGCTGTTCCTGAATACGGGCCTAACAAGGCAGCCCAACAAGACGCTGTAATAACGCAACGTCTGAGAGCCTCTAAAATACCATCAGCTGCTTTATTATTTCTCACCCAGACCAACCGTACCGGTTGGCAAAAACGTGCCCATATTGTGCTATCTCTGCTTTCTAATGTGCTGCGAGCTAGAAACTGAGAGAGAGATAAAACTGCAACCTTTGCTCGAAGCGTTTTGCCTGCAGGAATGGTATGCTCAACATAATATACATTGGGTGGCAGAATCTTATTAGCCAATCGTCCTATGCTAGAGTGGCTCAGATTAACTGTCCGATCTGTGATGACGTAAAAATCTAAAATCCCTTCATAGTCCGTTTCTCTCAAAACGGATCCATAAAAAAGAATCCCTAATGGAGGAGCTTTAAATAGATGCGCAACATAATCGGCTAGCTCACTCACCGCAGAATCAGTCGCTTCTGTCAGCTCGCTTATTAAAATCTTTTCCAGAGAATCAGACATGCAAAAACCTAAAGCTGGGGCCTTTTTCTAAAAAAATGCGCCTGTCATCTTTAGCTGGGAAAACCTCTCCATCCAAAACAAAATCACTATCAGTTTCAAGAGCAATACGAATCGCCCGATCGCTCTTATAATCCTCATGCTGTTGCAGCCAATTTGGCACTCTTCCTCTAAGAAGATTTCCAAGAACTTTAGGAAGATTCTTAGGAAAAGAAGCGACATCTAAGAAGTGGAAACCTTCATCGTGCCTTTTATCGCTCCAGAAGGGCCATATACCACGAGATAGCTTTTCTAACGCCGTCGCTATGAAGAGAAAGCTATCTCCATCACGATCCCCCCTTTCACAGGGAGGAAAAACCTCACGCTTTAGATAGTTCCCCTTCATCCAAGAATTTCGGCTACGCGCAAAGAAAAGACTAACAACGCTCGTTAAAAACGTATAAATAACAGCCAAATCATGAGGAGCAAAGCGAATCACCGTCGGTTCATGAGCAATCCGAATAGCACGCGCGTATCCCGTACATCCCCCAAACATACCTAATACGCTAGGTTGACTACCGTCATGCCATGAGAGACGAATAGGTGACCGCTCACTAGATTTAAGTGCTTTTCCCGCCATGACATAGTCAACAGCAGCGGGCCCACGCAAACCAAACCCAACATCGGAAGCAATGAGGTTTGTGTTCCCTGCCGGCAAGATGGCGATTGCTGGTAAGTTATCTTCTGGATAAATAGCTGCAATCGCCGTTAAGCAGGCACTAACGGTTCCATCCCCTCCGTTGATCATGATCAAATCAACATTGTCTTTTTTCAATTCACGAATATGCTCAGGTAAATGCTCATCATGCTGGGAGCATACACAAAACTTTCCGAGCTTTCCCCGCGCAAAGGCGACAAACTTGCCCCCATCTTGCTGATTTCTACGACTGTTTGGATTATGAATAAGAGCTGGTCGCACGATTTTAGTCGGTCTTTATGGCTATAAATGTGGAAACCAGAGGCGCAAAATGCTCAACTGGCTGTTCTGGTGCTAGCCGAGGTCTTATATCACGGCTATGTTAACGGAACCAGTAAGGAAGGTTCTTCCTCACTGAAAATAATACTCTCGCTTCTTGATGTCGGAACCATATGCCTTCCAGAGCTCACTTTTTTCCTCCAGCCCCTTTGCAGGCTGCTCAAACGATTAGCTTGGCACATATATCAGACCCACATCTTCCTCTTCCTTCAATCCCTTGGACATCTTTCTTTCTCAATAAGCGACTTCTCAGTGCACTTTTATGGCGCATAAAGAGACAGCACTGCCTCCGCCCTGATATTAATAAGAGACTGTTGAAAAGCATCCAGAGTGTTAAGACACTTTCTAACATTCTTGTGAGTGGTGACATTACAAACTTCGGAACTTACGAAGAATATCTTTCGTCAAGAAGTTGGCTTCAAAGATTGCCTGCACCGCCTATTGTTGTACCAGGCAATCATGACATTATGGTGCCCATTACACCCGAAAAAAGCCTTGCCCTATGGAAAGAATGGTCCGGGGAAAGCTATCCTTTTGTACGCCTCATTGGTCATGTTGCTATTATCGGCCTTAATTCGGCTCTTCCTACACCACCGTTCACGGCTTATGGATACCTTTCCAAATCACAACTTCTTGAGCTAGAATCACTGCTCGAAACTCTTGGAAAACAAGGCTATTGTCGGGTTGTTATGATTCATCACCCGCCTAAAAAAGGGCTCTTAAAAAAACAAAAATCCCTTCTTAATACGAATAAACTTTCGCGTATTTTACAGCGAAGAGGAGCAGAGCTTGTCGTGCACGGGCACTCCCACAATGCTACCGTGACGACCGTCGAGAATACAGATATTCCTCTCGTTGGGATCGGTGCTGCGTCCATGTATAGCCATTGCGACCATAGGCAAGCCAGCTGGAATCACTTCATTTTTACACCTCAAACAAATGAGCACCATATTCAGCTAATGCGCTACAATTACGAGGGGGAAATCATGACCCAAAAACAATGGTCAGCGCCGATCGGGGGGCTATTATGAAAAATAGCTTGCCGACACTAGATCGCTATCTTTTGCGTCAATTAATCCCCCCCTTTAGCATAGCGCTCACGACGATGCTGATAGCCCTTCTCTTAGAACGGCTACTCATCCTTTTTAACCACTTAGCAAATTCCGGCAGCTCTATCGCGACTTTTGTAACGTTGCTGACAGACTTGCTGCCTCATTATATGGGGCTTGCCGTTCCTGCTGCACTTTGCATCGCGGTGTTTCTAACAATTCATCGCATGAGTGAGCATAATGAGATTGACGCTTTATGCGCTAGCCATATTTCACTTTTGCGGATCACCCTTCCCTATATGAAGGTCGGTCTCATTCTCGGCATATTAAGCGTTTTTCTCTACGGTTATATACAGCCAGTTGCCCGTTATGATTATCGTGCCGGCTTCTATTTCGCTCGCCACACGGGATGGGCCCCTCACTTACAGTCGGGTATGTTTGCAAGCACATCGGGCCATACGATGATCACAGCAGATCGCGTCGATCACGGCGGCTCACGTTTGCTTCGTGTTTTTATTCGTGATGTTAAAAAGGATGGGACGGTTCAAATCATCACTGCTCCCAAAGGCATACTCACCATTTCAGAGCAAACAGAAGCAACTCAGCTTGATTTGTGGAATGGTCACATTATGTCCTCCAAACATCCAGATACCCTTGGAAATGACGTTACTGTAACGCACTTTGATCATATTACGCGCCTGATTGAACGTTCTCATAAAAAGACAAGTTTTCGCTCACGTGGTGATGACGAAAGAGAACTGACTATTTTGGAGCTCGTTCATGCCCTACGTCATGGCGCTCCCGGGATCCCGTATAAAGCCTTACGTTCTGAGCTAGATTTCCGACTTGCCCGAGCAATTGCTATTCCCTTTATCCCCCTTCTATCCGTTGCATTAGCTGTTGGCCGGAAAAGAAAAAAATCTGCTTTTAGACAAATTGCTCTTGCCGTTATCTTGGTAGGCTTTGATGAGACACTTCTTTTTGGGCATAGTCTTGCCGCTGAAGGAGCCTCTCCTGTTTGGCTCTCGATCTGGGTTCCTGAGATAATTTTTTGCACAGCTTGTATTCTAGTTCTGCTTTCACGATCGTACCCTGCATGGTACCGTCCTTCAAAGCGTGCTCACACGGGTAATCATCCATGATCTCTTTTTCACGGCATTCAACATTACTTCGTGTTTTTCTAAAGCCGCTTACAGCTCGTATTCTGCTTTGCTGCGCCGTTCTATCTGCACTGCTTGAAGTGCTTGCCCTTCTGGAAGAAGCATCTACAATATTGTCGCGCCATTTAGGCGTATATGGACTTATAAAATATAGCCTTCTCCACCTCCCAACATTAGCCGCGGAAATCATGCCACTGTCCGTCATGGTTGGCTCTCTGTTCACACTTTTACAAATGACTCTTTCCAGTGAAATAGCAGCTATGAGAGCGTCGGGCTTATCGACATTTAACATGTTTAAATATCTTTTGCCGGCACCAATTTTTATTGGCATTCTCACAATGATTGCTCAATTTTGGGTCATTCCTCCTTGCGAGCAAACGCTTAATATTTGGTGGAACGAAACAGCGACTCTTTCCAACGATCAAGATGCTCTCAGAGGTATATGGTTCCGCAATGCCGGTAATATTGCTCATATCGAGCAAATTAGTGCGGGCGGCTATCATCTAAAGGGGGTAACAATTTATAAGCGTCAGCCCGATACTGGGCTGTTACAGAAGACCAAACATTTCTCCGCCCTCACTGCGAGCCCTTCAGGATGGATCGCCAGCAACGACTCCTTAGAAACAACGATTGACCAAAATCAAGATAAGGGCGAGACCTCCCCACTCCCTCAAAAATTTCCTCTGACCGTGACGCCACGACAGATTATTAATATGACTGTAGGAGGAACTTTCTATACTCCCTCTCAAATATGGGCCGCTCTATCCGGCCGTATTCCTTCTAGTTTGCCAGCATCTAATTATTTGATGGCCTTATTGTCAGGTTTTTTCCTTCCCTTGCAAATGGCCGTTATGCTTCTCATCACTCTTCCAATCACCTATATCCCTCCACGGGCTGGTTTAAGAAATCCTCTGCCGGTATATGTTATGGCGTCAGGATTAGGTATTGTCATTTTGCAAGGAATGATCTCTGCCCTAGGGAATGCTGGTTCTGTACCAGTTTTGCTTGCTGTCAGCTCTGGGCATATCATAGCGGCTTTACTAAGTTTGGCTTGGGTGCTGCGAATGGAGGAAAAATGAGTACGCTGGGAAAATTCTTTAAAGAAGCCCCGTTGTTGAGAAAAGGGCGGAGTTACGACCTCGGCAAGATGAACCTTGCTCAGTTATGGTCTGCTTACCTGACCTATCCGATAATTATGTTATATTTTCTTCTCATTATCGGAACGGCTGTTTTTTCAGCTTATCTCTCACACAATATCTGGCTCAGCTTAATTCCTGTTCCTGTTGTCATCGCTGTTTATCCGACAGCTTGGTACATGATTCATCGTTATATTCTTCATGGGCGTTGGTTTTATCGTAACCCTATCACAGCCTCTATGTGGAAACGCATCCATTTTGACCATCATCAAGACCCTCATCTGTTAGAAGTGTTATTTGGCTCCCCCCTCAATACCGTGCCAACGATGATGGTGATCACCATGCCTATTGGTGCACTTATTAGCGGATGGAGCGGTGCTTTTTCAGCACTTTCTACAGCTTTGGTGATGACATGCATTTATGAATTTTTTCATTGCATTCAGCATCTAGCATATAAACCTCGTTGGAATTGGGTTGTTTATATTAAACAGCTTCATGTGCTGCATCATTTCCACGATGAAGACGGAAATTACGGAATCACAAACTACCTTCCAGACCGTTTGCTTGGAACCTTCTATCGTGAAGCAAAAGAAAGACCACGTAGCCCATACGTCTTCAACCTTGGATATACGGTTGAAGAAGCCGAGCGCTATCCATGGGTTATGAAAAAAACAGGCGCCCCTCCTCGTGATCGGCCTGATCCTGCACGCGCTCCGAGGCGTGAAGAACTGAACCGGCGCGCATGATGCTTCCTGTCTTGGTATTAGCAGGGTCACGTGATGGTGAGCGTGACCCTTTAGCCCAATTGGGAAACGTCTCCCATAAGGCACTTCTCCCAATTGCTGGTATTCCTATGATTGAGCGGGTTGTGCGTGTTCTTGAGGATACTCCCGACCTTGGCCCAATTTGGGTAAGTATTGAAAAACCTTCTTGTTTAGAATTCTTAGGGAAACGTATTCGCGTCTTAGAAGCAGCCTCTACCCCAAGTGAGAGTGTTGCTAAGGCATTAGACGAAATCGGCACCCCATGCCTTATTACGACGGCTGATCATGCCCTTTTGTCTTCTCAATGGATCCAAGAATTTCTTGAAAAAAGCCGTGCTTCTCAAGCCGACCTTACGGCAGGAGTAGCATCTGACCAAGCTATCCGACGTGATGTCCCCAATACGAAACGCACATATATCAGACTATCTGATCTGACATTTTCAGGGTGTAATCTTTTTTACTTCCATGATGCTCGTGCACGCTCTGTCGTTACGTTATGGCAGAACTTACAACGCAACAGGAAGCGTCCTCTAAAAATGGCGTGGACATTAGGCATTCCAACGCTTCTACGTTTTATTCTTCGACAATTAGACACCAGTGGCATTGAGCAACGCATTGCTCATTTAACTCATGCCTCTGTCAAAATTGTCACCCTGCAAGACGGTAAAGCATCCATTGACGTCGATAAAGTCTCTGACTTTCACCTCGTAAATGACTTACTCAATGAAGAAAAGAAGCAGTCATAGAGACATAACTCTATGACTGTCTAAGCTTCCTATCGTTTAAAATTAGATCCCGGATCAATGGAATCTTGTGAGCTATGCCGTAGTTGATCTTTTTAAAGTCGACCAATGTGACTGATCCTGCCGCTGACAATGTATGCATGCCATCAGAATGCGAGCCTGCTAATGTTTTAGGTAGCGGAAAATGACCTCTAGTCTCTATGCGGGGTTTCCCGTAACCTAGCCCAGAAATACGCAATGTTTGCATTCCTCCACCGTAAGATGAACTACAATCTTGCACAGGCAGGATGACGTCATCATTGACAACACACGCCGTGCCCCCAGGACGTGCCCCTTCTCGATCAACGAGAACGCAGCCCATGTCGCACCAAGCGCCTGTTAATTCTTCGGCAAGAGCGATGTGCAATGCGCTTTGACGGTAAGATTTAGGCGTTGGAGGTGTCCAAAACAGCCACCATCGATCCCTATAAAACAACGGGGTCGCATCAATTGCACCAATTGGGAAATCAAAAGCCGTAACCCGTTCCCATTGATAAGGGAATTTCACGGCACGGTAGAGAGAAAGACGGCCAGATTTATATCCTTCGGGCAAAAGATAAAACTCATCACCATGTCGAATGATTTGTGGGTAAGAAAGATGCCAAGGTTCTTGTAAAACAGTTTCATGCTCTATGAGAGAGAAGGCTTCATCATAGACCAAAACGTCAATTTTACCTTTCCCTGGATGATAATCATATGACTCTACAAAAACATACAGACGACCATCATGCCAAATACCAAATGGATCTGCGAAAAAATGTCTTTTCCCATAATCTGGAAGCCACGTGATGCCATAACCTTCAAGAGTATTGCGCTTAATGACCTCTTCAAAAGGAGCATGCACAATCGCACAACGCCAATGATCCATTTCAAAAAGTGACATGACCTCTCCTATATAATTTGATGACATTATGCTGTGACCATCTCTCCATTCTATATTACTATCATAAAAGATGATTTTATGTTAGCGAGGAACAATTACCTTGATGAAAAACACCATGGCAAATACGGAGGTTGACCTCCGCTTCCAAGCCGCTTCCAATATTGTCGCCGATGCAGCCGAGCTTGCTCTCTCTATGCAGCCTGCCCCAGGGAAACCTCAAGCTTCCCTCAAAGGACGGCAGGACTACGTCACCGAGGCAGATCAAGCTGTAGAAAAATTTGTGACAGAACGCCTACAGGCTCTATTCCCACAGGATAGCGTGCTTGGGGAAGAAAAAGGCGGAGGCATTGGTGCTCAATATCAATGGGTCATCGACCCTATTGATGGAACTTCAAATTTTGCGCGCGGGCGCAACCGTTGGTGCATTTCGCTCGGTCTCATGAAAGAAAATACGCCAGTCGCTGGTATTATTAATGCTCCAGCTCTACGGGAAATTTTTACAGCTCAACTTGGTCAGGGCGCTTTCCTCAACAACCGGCCCATCAATGCTTCAAAAACCTCAACCATGAACGAAGCTATGGTTGAGATTGGTTGGTCGCCCTATGTTCCTGAAGGCTGGTTTCAAGAACGTATGTCGTCGATGCTCTCTTTAGGCGCCATGCCTCGTTCCCTCGGGTCTGGAGCGTTAGCTCTCGCTGATGTCGCTTGTGGTCGTTCGGATGGGTATTTAGAGCATACTATTTTTCTCTGGGACGTCGCGGCTGCTTTGATTCTTTTAAAAGAAGCAGGTGCTGATGTTTCCCCGTTCATCAAAATGGGGGGAACTACACAGCCTACAACCATTCTGGCAAGTGCTCCCAGCGTCTCATCTATTTTATCACAATCTTTTAATGTAAAAATGACGTGACGCTTTCCTCAGATCATTTTACGAACATTTTGTATGGTCTTATCCTGATGAAAGAACCTTCTTATGCCCTCTTTTTCGCGCTTTCCCACTAAAACGCTATGCGCTCTAGGTGGCATCACAATATTGGGTGCCTGCTCGTCAACAAGTTCAGCAACGACTGCATCTGAACAGCAGCCTCTCGTTGAGCAGGCAGCGTCGTCTGTGAAGAGTTTTTTCAGCAATGGAAACCAAGCACAGCGAGCAGCAAAGCTTTTAAAGAAGTCACACGCTGTTATGGTGTGCCCTTCTATATCGAATATGTCTCTTATTTTTGGTGGCTCTAGTGGACGATGCACACTTTTAAGTCGTGATGCACGCGGATCATGGTCAGATCCGGCATTTTATACCATCAGCTCAGGCACTTTTGGGCTTCAACTTGGGTATCAGCATTCTCAACTCATGCTCTTTATCACATCCAAACGTGGCGTTCAGGCGCTTTTGGATCATCAGTTCACTTTTGATGCCAACGCCAGTGCCTCCTTCACCAGTTTTGGGGGCAGCGCTCAGAGCAGTCATGTAAGCGGTGGGAAACATGATATCTACGCCTTACAGCAAGCGAATGGTGTTTTTGCTGGAGGAGCGCTTGGAGGAAGCAAACTATCAGCAGACAGCGCTGCAAACCGAGCCTATTACCAGCAATATGTTGGGCCAGAAGATATTGTTGTAAATATGCGCGTCAACAATCCTTCTGCAGACGTTTTACGTCGTGCTTTAATGAAAGCTGAAAAGAAGGCACAGTAATGACTAAACAGGCCGCTTCCTAAAAGAAGTGGCCTTCATACCTCCGTCATGGAGTGCGTCGTTGCTTACGATAATCACGCACATGCTGTGTATGCTCTGCTAGCGTCTGTGAGAAAGAATGTCCTCCTCGCCCCGTAGCCATAAAATATAAGGCATCACCAGCTGCAGGATGAGCAACAGCCTCCATTGATTGACGACTTGGAGAGCAAATAGGGCCAGGCGGCAGCCCCGTATTTTCATACGTATTATACGGGCTGTTATACTGTAGGTCAGCATGAGACAGAGGTCGCCCCAAACTCCCCTTTCCTTCACTTACGGCGTAAATAACCGTGGGGTCTGTTTGCAAGCGCATATTTTTCTTGAGACGATTCAAAAAAACACGTGCTACTTGCGGCCGCTCTGCAGGAAGAGCTGTTTCTCGTTCTACCAACGAAGCCAACACCAGTAATTGTTCAGGTGTCTCCACAATACCTTGCAGAGCATCACGATCGCGATGTTCCCAGACTTGGGTTTCGTGACGATGCATCAACTCTTGCATCTTTGCCAAAAGACTGCGTCGTTCTGTTCCCCAACGATAAAAAAACGTTTGAGGATAAACCGACCCCTCCGTAATTTCGGGAAGCTCACCCTGCAACGCTACGGCTCTTTGAAGAATGCCGCGAATACGAAAAGCCGTAACGCCCTCAGCAATAGTCACACTATGTGTAACAGGGCGACCATGCCGCAAAATATAAAGAATATGAGAAATCGAAACACGCGCCGGAAAATCAAATTCCGCTGCGTGGATTCCACCATGTCTCAACGTCACTAAAGCGGCTGCACGAAAAAAAACGAGTGAAGACCAACCCGGTGACAAAAGATGCTGCTCTTGTAAGGTTTGAGCGACCTTATGCATCCCCCCTTGAGGGATCACTACCGTTCGTTCTTCGGAAAGAGGGCCAGGGTCTGTATAATGCCCATAACCTGCAATGATACAAGCTACACAGACACACACTCCAAAGAAGAAAGCACGACCAACCGTAACATAATCACGCCAACATTTTTGAGTGTCGTCCCCCAAAGAAGATTCCTCTGATCTTTCTTTTGATTTCTTAAAAAGGGAGAAGCGTGACATGATCTATATGATACAATGAGAAGAGGAGCTTCTCAAGCCTAAGACAGAGAAACTCCCGATACTCCTCATTTTACCCGGCAAAGCGCTTTAAAATTAAACTTGCATTTGTTCCGCCAAATCCAAAGCTATTAGAAAGCGCAACGTCAATTTTACGCTCTTGAGCTTCATGGGCAACCCGGTCAATCACGGTTTCACGTGCAGGGTTGTCTAAATTGAGCGTAGGCGGAATAACCCCATCACGAAGCGCTTGAAGACAGAAAATAGCTTCAATAGCTCCAGCGGCTCCAAGCAAATGCCCAATGGATGATTTTGTGGACGACATGGCTAAATGACGCGCATGGTCTCCAAAGCGACGCTCAACAGCAGAAAGCTCAAGGTCATCCGCCATCGTGGAGGTGCCATGAGCATTCACATAGCCTATCTCACTCACATCAGTCTGTGCGTCTTTCAGAGCAGCAGTCATGGCCCGATAGGCTCCTTCATGCCCTGCAGCAGGTGCTGTGATATGATGCGCATCACCAGAAAGACCATACCCACCAATCTCACCGTAGATCTTTGCTCCACGGCGTTTGGCATGTTCATACTCTTCCAGCACAAGCACCCCTGCCCCTTCGCCCATCACAAAGCCGTCGCGCTCTTTGTCCCAAGGACGCGAAGCCTTCGTCGGCTCATCGTTAAAGCCTGTTGAAAGAGCACGAGCTGAGCAAAAGCCAGCAATCCCGAGAGCGCAAATAGCCGCTTCCGTACCACCAGCAACCATCACATCGGCATCGCCATGCTGGATAAGACGAGAAGCATCACCAATCGCATGGATCCCCGTCGCACAAGCGGTTACAGCCGCATGGTTTGGGCCTTTAAAACCATAGCGGATCGACAAATGTCCGGACGCGAGGTTGATTAACGCAGCAGGAATAAAGAAAGGTGACAGGCGCCGCGCCTTCCCGTTCGCAACAGCAAGAGAATTCTCATAAATCGTTTGAAGACCGCCAATCCCAGAACCGATCATCACACCGGTCGCGCAGCGATCTTCTTCATTTTCAGGCTTCCAACCTGAATCTTCAACAGCCTGAATAGCTGCGGCCAAACCAAGATGAATAAAACGATCCATCTTTTTCTGGTCTTTGGGAACTACCCAATCTGATAAAGTCAAGCCACCTTCTTCAGTGGGGCCTTCTGGCACTTGCCCACCGATTCTTGCAGCAAGTTCTGATGGGTCAAAATGGGTAATCGGCCCAATGCCGGAGTGACCTTCGGTAAGACGCTTCCATGTCAGTTCAGCACCAACAGCAAGCGGGCTCACTGCACCCATTCCCGTGACGACAACACGTTTCCTGTTTGTTCCAGCCCCGCTCATCGACGCCCTACCTCGTATTCTTCTTATCAAACAAGCGGAATAGCCTTACACCACCCCGCTTTTCCATTCACAATGGAGACTAGCATAAAAACCAGTCTCCAATGCATCTCTTGCCAAAGAGATTGATTAGGAAGCTTTTTGCTTGCTGATGTAGTCAATAGCATCAGAAACCGTTGCAATTTTTTCTGCTGTATCTTCTGGGATCTCAACAGAAAATGCTTCTTCAAAAGCCATTACCAACTCAACGGTATCAAGGCTATCAGCACCCAGATCGTCAATGAAAGACGCATTTGGTGTAACCTTGCTTTCTTCAACGCCAAGATGCTCGACGACGATTTTCTTGACCTTATCAGCGATTTCGTTGTTGCTCATTTGCCTTTTCCCTTCTCCCCTCATGGGGTGCTACTAAACAAAACTCTGCCAGCTTCCATCACGAAAGACAGCATTGCCGCGTGACGAAGCAAGTTAGCGGCCTTCGTCAGGCAAAGCAGGGGCGCATTAGCACGCTTTGCCTCCTTTGGCCAAGTATTTCACACCATCGCCATACCACCATTCACATGAAGTGTGGTACCAGTGACCCAGGCAGCCTCATCTGAAGCCAAATATAGCACAGCAGAAGCGATATCTTCTGGCCGTCCCATACGCCCAAGTGGAATCCCACCAAGGAGACGTTCACGCGCCGCTTCTGGCAGCGCATCTGTCATTGGGGTTTCCACAAAACCAGGAGCGACAACGTTTACCGTGACGCCTCGTGATCCTGCTTCTTGAGCCAAAGACTTGCTCATACCAACCAAACCAGCTTTGGCTGCTGCATAATTCGCCTGTCCTGGGTTACCCGTTGTACCCACAATAGACGAGATGGAAATAATACGTCCAGAACGCCGACGAAGCATCCCCTTTAATGCCGCACGTGCCAAGCGAAATGGGCTCTCAAGATCAACTTTCATGACCTGTTCCCAATCGCTATCTTTCATACGCATCGCTAACGTATCACGCGTGAGACCTGCATTGTTAATGAGAATATCCAATGTCTGTCCAGCAACTTCCTCAGCACGCTTGACAAGAGCATCAGCCTGCTCACCCTCAGAAAGGTTCGCTGTAACAACATGAACACGATCTGAACCTAGTTGCTCCGCGACGTTCTTAAGCGCTTCTTCACGCGTACCACTCAACACAACGCAGGCACCTTGGCGATGCAAATGTTCTGCAATCGCCTTGCCGATACCGCCAGAGGCTCCCGTGACGAGCGCAAGCTTTCCAGAAAGAGAAAACATGACGTGACCTTTCCTTAAAGATTTTTCAGCATGGTCTCGACGTCACCGGGTTTACCAGCAAAGTCTGCTTTTAACTCCGGTGCAATCCGACGTGCTAGGCCCGTCAGAACTTTCCCCGCTCCCAATTCATGCTGCTGGGTAATAGCGTGTGTTTCAAAAGATTCAACCGTTTCTCTCCAACGCACACGCCCTGTAACCTGACGTACAAGCAAAGCTTTGATCTCATCAGGTGTTGTTACAGATTGAGCCGTAACGTTAGCAATCACGGGGATCACCGCTTCCTTGAAACTGACCTTCTCCAAGGCCTCTTGCATCTCGTCGGCCGCTGGCTGCATGAGAGAAGAGTGGAATGGTGCAGATACAGGAAGCTGCACAACACGACGCACTCCCTCTGCTTTAGCGAGCTCCATAACACGTTCAACAGCAGGGAGATGACCTGAGACAACAATCTGTCCCCCGCCATTATCATTGGCTACTTCTAGAACCTGTCCATCAGCAACTTTAGCACAAAGCTGTGTTGCCTTATCAGAATCGACACCCAACAAAGCGGCCATGCCACCTTCCCCCACGGAAACTGCACGCTGCATTGCCTGACCACGAAGACGAAGCAACTTTGCTCCATCAGAGATGGACATAACCCCCGCACTCGTCAAAGCGGCATATTCACCTAAAGAATGGCCTGCAACGACGGAGGCTTTATCTTTCAGAGCAAACCCTCCTTCACTTTCCAGCACACGTACAGTCGCCATAGACACAGCGAACAAAGCCGGTTGCGTATTCTCAGTCGCTGTGAGCTCGTTAGGATCCCCTTCGAACATAAGCCGAGAAAGATGAACGTTAAGAGCATCATCAACTTCTTCAAATACGGCCCGTGCTACAGGAAAGGCTTCAGCAAGCTCTTTTCCCATACCAACAAACTGACTGCCTTGCCCTGGGAAGACAAACGCGTGACGTGTCATGCAGACCCCTACTCTTTATTCAACTGTCTCGCTATGTAACCTGCGCAGGCCCTTCCGGCTACCCCAAAAGAGCCCTGCAGACGGCCTTAATGAACGTATTTCTATCGTGGGATATTCAATATACTGACATTAGCGCGGCAAAAGGCGCCCTCTTTGCCAAGCCTCCGCTGCCTCTTCAGGATCTTTTCCTTGAACACTGACAGCATAGTCCAGCGCATTCATGACGCGTGTTCCCAGCATCATGATAGACATTTCATCTAGCAAATCTTCATCAACTTCGTCACGCAACCCATCACGCAAAATAATTTGAGCAGAAACAGATTGGCCTTGCAGAAGATTACTATCTGGGAGCTCAATTAACAATCCATCATGGAAAGCTGCATGAGGCTGCCATACCGCGAAAACTGGATTTTCCCCGCGCTCATGAGCCTGCTGCACGCGGTCGAGTAGTGCCCCTTCACCAATGGTCTCCACAGCTAAATCTTTTAACGCTTGATGTTGCTCCTGAGCTGCCTTCACGTAAGAAAGGCTTTCTTCTGTCACAATGAAGCTAGTATATGCGCCATCTTTAGCGTCTTTAAGCACTGACAACGCCAGCTGAGGCTGATAAAGATCACCGATGGCTTCACGCCCTTCATGAGCGAGAGCATCATCTTGGGGCATCCATGCGGAAACCAAAATGTCGATATCGTGACGTGCAAGCGCTTCCTCACGCTCATCCGCACTGAGATCAACATAAGATACATCCACGCCGTTTGCTTCCACCACACGTGCAACAGCACTCGCACATGCCGCATGAAGCGCGGTGTAAAGATGACCAATAGCAAGATGAGACATCAGGAAAGCCCCTACAACCATAAGAAATTATCATATGGAATAAACAGGGGCTCCCTATTTGTGAAGCCTCTCTGTCTCATTAATAAAATGACAGAGAGGTTATTGAGCCGATGTTACCAGATTTTCACACGTTGATCTGGTGATAAATAAAGTTTTTGCCCCGGCTTTACCCCAAACGCATCATACCACTCATCAATATTATGGGCAGGCATGTTAACACGCGTGATAGCAGGAGCATGCTCATTGGAAAGCATTTGCCGACGCAATGCATCAGGACGATCTTTCTCCCGCCAAGCTTGAGCCCAGCCTAAAAAGACACGCTGATCCCCACTAAGGCCATGAACCACAACACTTGGCTTGCCATGTAGCGAATTGTGGTAAGCTTGAAGCCCTAAGTTCAAGCCTCCGAGATCAGCAATATTTTCGCCCATTGTCATCGCACCATTGACGTGTAGCCCTGGCAAGACCTCCTGTGCGTCATATTGTGCACCAAGGCGTTTAGCGAGCTTTTCAAAAGCGGATGATGATTGGGGGCTCCACCAATCATAAAGTCGACCATGTTCATCATAATGACGTCCTTGGTCATCAAAACCATGGCTCATTTCATGGCCAATCACCCCACCAATAGCCCCATAATTGACTGCCATATCGCCTTTCGGATCGAAGAAGGGAGGTTGCAATATAGCAGCTGGGAACACAATCTCGTTCATCGTAGGGTCATTGTAGGCATTAACCGTTTGCGGCGTCATGTCCCACTCATCACGGTCGACGGGCCGATCAAGCTTAGAAAGCTGATAATCCCACCCAAAGGCAATACCGCGTTTCGCATTGCCATAAATATCCCCTGGCCGAACCTCAAATGCACTATAATCACGCCATTTTTTAGGATAGCCTACCTGGATCGCAAAATGATCCAACTTCACGAGAGCTTTCTGTCGTGTTGGTGCATCCATCCACGTATTATGCTGCAAACGTTCCCGGAAAGCTGCTTTTAGCTCCCCAACTAAGCCTGTAATCTGCTTTTTTGCAGAGGCTGGGAAGTAACGTGCAACATACTCACGCCCAAGAGCCCATCCCATCGCACTGTCCGTCGCGCTCACTGCACGTTTCCAACGCACTGGCTGTACATCGACACCTGTCAACGTATGGCCGTTAAAATTAAAGGATGCATCAGAAAAATCATGCGACAGATATGGTGCCGCATTGTCGGCAAGATGAAATGCAAGCCATGCCTGTAAAACCCTTGGCTCAGTACGGGCTAAAACACGCCCCATTGCGGCAATGGCTTTTGGCTCACGAACGTCAATAACGCGATCCTCCAAGCCTTTTTCAGGCAAACCTGCCGCAAGAAAAAAGCTCTTCCAATCGACATCTGGCGCTTTAATAGCGAGCGCCTTAATGGCCATTGGATTAAAGACTTTTAGTGGATCCCTCGTCTGATCACGTGGTGCTTCAACATGAGCTAATGACGTTTCAAGCGCCACTACATCATCTGCTGACTTTTGAGCATCAGGCCACTGAGCTAACGTCAACAAACGTGCAATGTAAGCGCGGTAAGCTTCTTTTTTTGGCGCAAGCTTTGGATCAAAATAATAGCTAATGTCCGGCAAGCCGAGCCCGCCTGAAACACCAATGCTCATCCCTTGGTCAAGCATCAGCATATACCGTTCTGGATCGCGCTGATCCTGCTCAATACCGAACGCAAAAGTGCTAAACATCAAAGAATGAGCAGACTGTCCAAAAATACGCGCTAAAGATTCGCGATCCTTAACCGAACGAATAATGGAAAGATCTTGGGCAAGAGGCTTTCCTCCTTTGCGATCTGCCGCTGCTTGATCTAGATAGCTTGCGTAATAGACCCCCAGCTTCCCTAGCTCGCTCTGGGCGCCTCTTGGATGCTGGACGGCGTCTTCTAGGATAGCTTTTTGACGGACTTGAGAAAGCTCAAAAAGAATCCTGAACGGCCCATAGCTGCTCATATCGTCAGGAATCTTTAAATTCTGCAAATAGTGCCCATTCGCATAATGAAAAAAATCATCCCCGGGATGAATGTTTGTCTCCATACCTGACTGATTAAAGCCCCAGTCATTATGATAAGGCTGCACAGATACAGAAGAGGCCTGCGCTGCGTCTAAACCGCCCCATACTACCCCTAGCCCTAAAGCTACGAGCCCCGTTGTTTGTGTTACTCGTGATGAAAATTGCGAGAATCGCACATTTTTTCTCCTAATAGGGCGATAACATGATCGCCCTTCATAATGATGTTAAGCAGCTATCTTTGTTTGTTTCAAATATGTTTTCTGCCGCCATTTAATCAAAAGATAAGCCCCTCGAGCAATGAGGCGCTGCCAGCGAGAGTGAGGTTTTAGTCCCGTTGTTTTGATGATCATCGCCGTTACTCGGTCGAGGTGTTTTTGCTGATAAAATTCCATCGCACGCCCCATATAAGCTGCAATACAACGATTATGGTCATACATGACGTCAGAACGCTCGTTCGTCACATGATAGGCTGTCGCCAGCTCATCATCCTCACTTTCAAGAACGCGCCCAAGTGCGATCCGTAAACGTGACCACGGGCCCAGCTTTTCACGTTCCAGATAGCGGTGCATCTGGTCATAGAATAGCTTAAAATGACGATATTCATCCGCTGCAATCTGCTTACAGAGCGCCTTCAAGACAGGTTCTTCTGTTGCATCAGCAAGCGCTGTGTAAAATGACGACGTTCCGGTTTCGACCATACAGCGGGCGATCATTTCACCCGTTCGGGAACCACGGATAGAAGCATCAACATCAGCATCAATACGATATGTATCCCGATAACGCTCAAATGCCTCTGTATAATCCCACGCTGGGTCAGCCAACATAGCCCATTTTCCTAGCGCATCTCCGTGCTGAACCTCCTCCTCTGCCCAATTCTGCGCTGCTGCACTAAACCCCTCATCACCTGCAAAAACATGCAAAAGATAGTCCGTGTAATCACGAGCGTTTCGCTCAACCACAGAAGCTGCTTTTACGAGGGCAATCATGTCAGGGTTCACTTTTGATGGCTCAAACGCGTCCCAATCCATTTGTTCAATGCGCCAATGTTTCACAACGTCCCTCTCCTGTGCATTCGTTTACATTTGATATATAGACTGCTCATCGCCTCGTACTTCCAGATGGCATGCCGTAGGCATTATGGGTAGGTGTAGGCAGCCAATAGGAGACAACATTTAGATGAATGCTGATCATATGACAGAGCATGCACCAAATTTTCCGCTACGTCACGACTGGACGCGCGAGGAAGTCGAACGGCTCCTTGCTCTTCCATTCCCGGAACTCATTTTCCAAGCGCAGCAAGCTCACCGTCAGTATTTTGATCCAACCAAGGTTCAAATTTCTACTCTACTATCCATTAAAACAGGTGGTTGTCCGGAGGATTGCGCTTACTGCCCACAGAGTGCTCGTCATAACAATGAGCAAAACGCTGCCAAGCTCCTTCCGCTAGAGACCGTTATTGCGGATGCTAAAACAGCCAAAGAAGCCGGCGCTGGCCGCTTCTGCATGGGGGCTGCGTGGCGAGCTCCTAAAGACCGGGATCTCGATCCCGTTTGTGAGATGGTAAAAGAAGTCAAAGCATTAGGGCTAGAAACTTGCCTTACGATTGGCATGCTAACACCCAGCCAATCCCAACGTCTCAAAGAAGCCGGGTTGGACTATTACAACCATAACCTTGACACGTCTGAAGATTTTTACGGGAAAATCATCTCCACACGTACCTATCAAGATCGCCTAGATACGCTGGCTAATGTCCGTGATGCAGACATTAAGGTCTGTTGCGGCGGGATTATCGGCATGGGGGAAGATGTTTCTGACCGTGCGGGACTCCTAATGACGCTCGCTAATTTACCAACACATCCTGAAAGTGTTCCCATCAACCTACTTGTCCGCGTTGAAGGTACACCACTTTCTGATACAGAAACAGTAGACCCCGTCACGTTTGCGCGCGTTATCGCGACAGCTCGTATCATGATGCCAGCCAGTCATGTTCGCCTCGCCGCGGGACGCGAAAACATGTCAGAAGCCGCTCATGCTCTTTGCTTCCTTGCCGGAGCAAACTCTATCTTTTGGGGAGAAAAACTTCTGACGACGCCTAACCCTAAAGAAAATAGAGACCGGCAGCTTCTTGAGCTTTTAGGTATGTCGCCCATGATGGATCGCGACCCAGCTTTGGTGTCTTCGTAAAGACATGTGCCACGCCTCGTCTTCTCATAGACGGGGCGTCGGCATCACGCTTCCTTATCCTGCATTGTCATTTTGAACACTATCTTGTATTTGCCGCCTTAACTTCGCGGCCTTATCGAAGTCACCTAAACCATCATAGGCTTGAGACTGCAGAAGTAGAGCGCGGCGCATCGCCCGATAATCTCCTGCTTCCTCACGCATTTTCGTTAAGTTCCCTGTAAAGGTGGCAGCATTAGACCAGTCATGCACCATCAAATAATGATGAGATTGTAGCTCCAGTAAATTACTTTTCGCACGCGCTTCTTTATACTGCGATAGGTGTTCAATTGCTTCTTGCAACAGTGCCTTATCTTGGGTTGCCGCAGCATTTAAGCCCAAAACCGTATAAGCCTGCTCCTGCGTTTCCACATCCTGTGACGTAAGAGCCCGACGCGCCTCCTTCTCGGAAGAAAGCCATCTTTTTAGGCCATAAAAAGCATAAGAACGAATAAGCTTTAAATCTTCTTGTTGCCTCCAATCGCGAACAGACAATGCCGCTCCAACCTGATCGAGCGTTGCTAAACATTCATCCAGCTTATTTTGACGCAGCTGTGCAGTCGCTAAATTATACCCAGCATCATGGATACCCTGCGCATCATTCGCGGCAAGAGCCCTCTGAAGCGCCCTGTTATACTGAATGGCAGCTTGGCTCATATGACCGCGGTTAAAAATCGTATGACCTGTATCCATCGCTAAGGAATATTGTCCATCCTCCCACACTTGACGTTGCGGGCTACACGCCCCAAGCATCAGCAATGCAGCAAGGGAGAAAAAATATGTCTTGTTCATGGGTGCACCTCATAAGCTGGTAAACGCCGTTTAACTTTAGAGCTTCCACTCCCCCCTAAAATCCATAGAGAGCGAAGTTGATCTGTCATTTTTCGTAAACTATCAGCCGTTGCTTCGGCTTCAATCATAAGCTGTGGCAATTGTTCCGTACTCAGGGCTGTATTATGCATGATGGCGTTCACATCAGGAGTAGACTTTTTGAGGTCTCCGGTTATGATGTGTGTATTGCCTAACGTCCCATTCGCTTCTTGCAACGTCGTATCAAGCTTTCTTTCAAGAGGCTGTACATTCTGGATAGCCGTATTGAGGCTTAATAAAAGCTGGTTAACATGCTGAGCCGTTTCTGGCTTACTCAACAACTCTCCTGCAGTCCCCTTCCCAGCTCGCAAGTCTACAAGCAATTCCTTCGCTTGCTGCGTAATCGCTTGCACGTTATCCATCGCCGGTAAGAGACGAGCACGCACATCTCTTAGAGTCTGTATAATCATATCAGCAGGATTGAGCTCAACATTGGCTTGCATAACCGCAAACCCCCAATCAAGCGGCTGACCTTGCCCACGTGAAAGCTCAATGTAACTCGCCCCTGCCACAACGAAACGTCGTCGAATTGTTGCTGTACTGTCTGTGCGAATATAACGCTCAAACTGCGGTTCAATCGTCCCTTCTGCCGACATACGGCCAGCTTCGTTCATATCAATCTTACGAATCTCACCAACATGAACACCCATTACCTCAATGTCATTGTTGATCGCTAATCCGGCAACACCGCTCTCTGGGAGCACAAAATGAATCCGCCCTGCCGGAGTAAGCCATTGCCGCAAGAATCCCGCCTCAATGATAGCCGCTATCAACACCACGAGTGCTACCAAAACGAGGAGCCCGACCCACTCATCAGCGTAGCGATTACGAAATAATGGCCTTGCTGTATCTGTCTGACGTTTTAGGCTCAGCATCACGCACTCCTCATTTCCATAAGACCACTATCACCTAGGCGAAACACCTGCATGTTCTCTTTCACGTAATCATGCCAAACTGCATGGTCAGACGCTATCCATACAACAGCACAGCCCCTCTGCATGGCCGCTGTCAACTCAGAAAGAAAAGCCTCATATAGTCCCTCCGGCTGTAAAGAAACGGGGTCTTCCAACAGTAGCAAAGAAGGCTTTCCCAAAAAGGCTCGAATATATTCAGCACGCCGTCGATCAAGAGCTGATAGACGCCCCGGAGGCTGTATGGGAAGCCCAGGCAAACCAAACCGTATCCCCAGCTTTACGGCCTCCTCAACCAATACATCTAAATCTGTTGAACTATGATGAAGGCGAGGCCACATGACGTTCATGTGAGTACCGTAAAGGTCTATCCAATTACCACTTGAAAAA
Organism: Saccharibacter sp. EH611; assembly: GCF_009834765.1. Taxonomy (GTDB): domain Bacteria; phylum Pseudomonadota; class Alphaproteobacteria; order Acetobacterales; family Acetobacteraceae; genus Saccharibacter. The sequence goes on from NZ_WVHP01000002.1 coordinate 87,392, forward strand.
ACGCGCCCTATGCGCCCCCTCAAAGCCCATATTTGACGCTCTTCGAGGGCTTTCCAATCCAAGCCCATACATTTTACGGTGCCTTCACCAGCTGGCAAAACACCCGTACAAACATCGACAAATTGCGTTCGCTGCACCGCATCACGACATTCGATAAGAGCACATTCTCCCGGCCCTAACAGGAAATTATATTTTGCCGAGGCCAAGCCACTATCTCCTAGCATAGGCCGTGCTTCCATAAGCTCCAAAGCAGCTGAATAGGAGACTGTTGTCATTGTTTCGCTCATCACACGCTCCCTAGAACCAGATCAACGACAACATTAATCGCAAGGACAGACAGCATTCCTCGCGAAAAACCACGAGGAAGAAGAGTTGTTAAATTGTCTTCTGATGTAATATCCATTCCGGACAGGCAGCAACACAGCCCAACAACTGAACCGCTTAACAAGAATTTGATGGGAATGCCGATATAATCAAGCGGATTAACGCTGTTGACCACTTGAAACATGAACGACCAAAGAGAAACGGTTACTATCCCTTTGGCCCAGCAAACAACATAGCCTGTTCCCAAAGCAATCAAGCTAAATAATGTTCCCAGCGTGAAACCACTAATGGTCATTGCAACAGTGCGCGGCAACACGAAACTTAAAAATGGATCAATGCCTAAACTCGTCAGTGTTTTTAACTGTCCTTGCGTCGCAAGATTTCCCATCTCAGCGAGCATCAACATGCCCGACCGGCCGAGTAGAATAACACCAACGAGAACAGGCGCTATCTCACGTACCAAAACGCTTGCGAGGATTCCCCCGGTCATCTGCGCCATCCCGGCAAATCCAAGCCAAAAAACAGCCTGCGCGACAATTCCAAACCCTGTTATGCTCGCGACAACAATGACACTAAGCAAACCACCCGCCGTGACCTGACGTAAGGTCTTCCAAAACTCGATCTTAACCGTACGACGCCATGTGCTGGGAAGAAATATCTCTTTTAAGATACCCCATCCTGCACCAATCATAATGAGCATAAAACGCGGTTGAGCACGCGTAACCCGCCCGACAAAACCGGTTATGCGATGTATAATTAAAAAACGTTCAGAAATATTCATCGCCGACCTGCCAAGATATAGCTTCGAGTGACACCACTACCCGGCAAGTAAAAATCTCCCCTAGGTCTAAAAAGAAAATAACTTCTCAACTCTTGGTAGGCTTGCTCAGAAACTTGTATTTGTCCATCGTCAGGAGAATTACGGGCCAGCAACTCTGCAACATTGAGGCTATCTCCCCAAATATTAAACACATCAGGGTCTTCCCCCAGATGGGATGCCATAATAGGCCCCACATCAAAGCCAATACGAAAAGTTAGGTCAGTATTAATTCCTGCTAAAGCCATCAAGCATGCTTCACGTATCCTAATCGCTGAATCAGCCAAACGAAGAGCATCTCCGTGATTAAATTTTTGCTGACAACTCCCTAAAAAGACCACACGATTCCCAGAAACCTGTACGGCAAACAACCCCGTTTCGCGCGCTATATTCTGTATTCGAGACGACAGGTCACCAATGAGCTGGATCATCTGTTTTGCAGCATCTTGCTGCGCTGTATAAGAACCAGCAAATTCAAGTACCATAAGTGGAACTGTTGGATATAATCCGGTTTCTGGAACCGCCTTCGTTCCATCCAACGGATTAACCAAAAAGCCATGTACGTAATGGGTTTGCTCATCGTGATCAGAAACAGCACGTTCAAAATAACTATCTTGCCCTGTAGATGGTGCAGATTTCTCTCCCCGCTGTTCTTGAGCAAAGCGAACAGCTAATACAGAGGACGCTAGGGCAACGATACGCTCTATCCCCTCATTGTGACCGGCATTCTCTATCATAAGAGCCCCAACAGGACGGTGCTGCTCTGTTACAGGGAAAAAAAGTAACCGTTTTGTGTTCGCGGTTCTCATCACCAGTCGATGAAACACCTCAAAGCGCTTATCTTGCGTCGCATCCGACACATTAACGGCATACATCTCAGATAATGTTTCAAACAATTTCTCGTAAGACGATTTATTAAGCTCTATGCCCGCAGCATGCACGTTACGGGTTGCATCAAACATATCCTCACAAATGAGACGCTGCTTATCTGAAAGTAAGCGCCACGTGCTTACTCTCTTTCCTCCTGAACGTTCTGCTAAGGCTTCTGTCAAAATGGGAATTTCCTGAGAAGGATTAAGCAAGCCTGGTGTATTTGCTACCCGAAGCAAAATCGCGTTTTCACGTTTTTCTTCATCACTTCGGCCGCGAATAACCTTTTGCAAACGTTCCACACGGCGCCCTTGATAGATCAGCCCTAGAGCAAGTAAGGAAGCAAGACCGACGATAAGGAGTGAAAAATAGATCGTTTGCTTTTGCACATCTTGCGTGAAGCTCGCGAAATCATTTTCCGGAGCATTCAGAAGCAGTACCCACGACCGCTTTGCCAATGGCATAGCAGATGCAATTGTCACATAGTTCTGTCCCCTTGCATGGACTAAACCGGCACCATCTCCTCTAACCCTGAAAATATTTAATGCTCGCACAAAAACAGGCTGGATAACCGGGTCTAAATGAACATCGGAAGCATTAAATCCCGGTTTTTCAAGACCCTCCATATTGCGACCAGCAATAACATGACCATCCAAATCAACGATGACGGCTTTTCCACTCTTACCAACTTTCAAGCTATTAACAAATTTCGTTAATTGGTTAAGAGAGACGTTAATCGCAAAGACAAAGCGATGCCCGTTTAATGTGTGGAAAGATGTTGATGCGGTAACAATAAATTGGTGTGTTGAGACATACGGATATGGGTCTGTCCAATAGAGGCGGTTACTACCTTCTTGATTTTCATGGCGGATCCCTCCTGTGTACCAAGGACGGGTTCTTGAATCGTAATTACCTGCCGGAAAACTCTCGGCGTTCAGAAACTTCCCATGAGAATCCGTAATTATGTTTTCAAAAAGATTTCCGCCATCCTTCTTTTTAAGTGACATCTCAGCATAATCATCTCCATGGCGCGAAACCATCCACACGCGCCCATCTTCATCTCCCAAAAAGAAGCTATCAACTTGTGGTGCATTTTTAAGAACAGCCCGCCCCAATGACATAAAAGTTGCAGCATTCTGTTCGACCTCAGGCCTATTCAACGCATCACGTGCAACAATAGACGTAGATGTTGCGGGCGAAAGATAATCGCTGACTTCTTGCGTAATATAACGCTGCTGTGTCCTCAAAAGATTGCGCGACAGGACAATCGCCCCCTCACGCATCGTATGATAGGTGTGCAACGTTACGAGAGCGATGGTACCGATAACCAGAAACACCCCCAAGATAGGCGCTATAAACTGGAATATCTGCCAACGCCGGTTCGCTAAGCTCGCGGCGGGATCAACGATTTCATCTGACGACAAGATTCTTCACCCTTTTATTGATCGTCACGTCTTGGGAGTTTTGGCCCATCTTTTTAAAGATGACGGGCTGTCCGTTTCTCACATTCTCTACTATTATGCCGCTAATGATGAAGCGCAACCATCTTTCTCACCGTTCGGTTCTTTCTCTCACTGGGAAAGAACGTTTGACCTTCCTTCAAGGTCTCATCACTAACGATGTTCTCTCCCTGAAAAATGGAGAGATCCGTTGGGCAGCCCTTCTGAACGCGCAAGGACGTATCCAAAGCCTTTTCTTTGTTTTTGGAACGCCTGACGCACTTTTTCTTGATCTTCCTGATGATCACGCAGAAACGGTCATGAAGCAGCTGAAACGTTTCCGTCTTCGAGCTGACGTCACTATCGAGCTGACCTCCCTCGCTGTGTTCGTAGGTTCTTGTGAAGATCCTCTTCCTTCACACGCGCTATGCTGCGCCCCTGACCCACGCCATCCCCGCCTCGGCTGGCGTGCCCTTGCAGACTATTCTTCAGAAGGGAACCATGAGGGTGAAGGTGCCTTCCAACGTCGTCGTCTCGAGCTCGGCATTCCTGAAATGACAGACCTTGGCACTCCCGGGCAAACCCTGGCGCTAGAAGCTAATCTGGATGCTCTCAATGGCGTTTCATGGGAGAAAGGCTGCTATTTAGGGCAGGAGGTTACGGCGCGCATGCATTATCGTGCCCATGCGAAGAGACGTCTCCTTCCTATCATTCTTCCCGATGACGCTTCTTTCTCCTATGGAGACGACATTTTTTCTCATGACCAACATATAGGCACATTAAGATCGACTTGCGGTTTATATGGGTTAGCGATGGTTCACCGGGACGCGTGGAACAGTAACTATCTTAATATGAAAGAGCGCACTATCCAGCTTGTATGGCCGGAATGGCTTCCAACGACATTACGCCCTGAAAAAGGATAAATTTACTTTATGAGCTGGTCTTCCGTCCCTGATAGCGTGCTTCACGATATTCTCGAATCAGTCTCCTTCAACAGTGATGGCCTCATCACGGCAATCGCGCAAGATGAAACGCGTCACGTCCTGATGCTCGCATGGATGAATAAAGACGCATTAGCTGAAACATTAAAAACTGGCCGCGTATGTTACTATTCCCGGAGTCGTCAGTCGCTCTGGCGCAAGGGGGAAACCTCAGGACAAGAGCAACATCTTCTCTCTGCTGATCTGGACTGCGATATGGATGCTGTTCTGCTAACAGTAAGGCAAAAAGGAGTCGCTTGCCATACAGGCCGCAGGAGCTGCTTTTACCAAAGCGTTACACCGCAAGGCTTAACGGAAAACGCAGCTCCCGACATTTCACCTGATCAGCTTTATCACTCAAAAAATTAAGCGCGTAACGCTGCCGCATGATGGTTGATATGATCTTCTATAAAGCTTTGCACAAACCAATAAGAATGATCAAAACCCTCATGCTGCCTTAACGTTAGCGCCTGACCAGCACTACGAGCGGCCTCTTGCAATAAGTTGGGCTGCAGTTTCTCAAGGAAATTGTCACTTAACCCTTGGTCAACCAGTAATGTCCCTGGATGACGCTTGCCAGCCTTAAGCAGCAAGCACGGATCATACTGTTGCCACAGCGATTGATCGCCGCCGAAATATAGATCGGCAGCCTTCTCTCCCCAATCAGTCTGAGAAGGGGAAGAAAGAGGGGCAAAAGCTGAGACGGTTTTCCACTTGTCTGGCGCAGAAAGGGCAAAACTAAGTGCCCCCATCCCCCCCATAGAATGCCCCATAATGCCACAACGCTTTGGGATAAAGGGAAAAGTCTCTTCCATGAGAGCTGGGAGCTCTTCCCCAACATAAGAGGCCATCCGGTAGTGCTCAGACCACGGTTGGGCCGTTGCGTCTACATAATATCCAGCACCGGTTCCGACGTCATAAGAATCGTCCTCTCCCGCAATGTTCGCCCCACGGGGTGAGGTGTCTGGCGCAATCAACGCAATGCCGTGTTTTGCTGCGTATCGAACGGCATTCGCTTTAATCAAAAACGTTTCTTGCGTGCACGTTAAGCCTGCCAACACGTAGATTGCCGGGACAGAAGCCCCCTCTAAGGCTTGACGAGGCAGAAAAACACCCACTTTGGCGTCTAACCCAAGCTCACGCGATGCGTGGGAGAGGAAGCGTAATTCCCCTCCACAGCAAGCATGGCGTTCTAGCAGTTGTGCTGTATCGCCCACCATACTTTAGTACTCCACAACATTGCGGATTCCCTCACCACGACTCATCATTTCGAAGCCCTCGTTGATATCCTCAAGCTTCAATTTATGTGTGATCAGGTCATCAATATTAATGTGACCTTCCATGTACCAATCCACAATTTTTGGCACATCTGTACGGCCGCGTGCACCACCAAATGCAGAACCAATCCAGCGACGTCCGGTCACGAGTTGGAATGGACGTGTGCTAATCTCCTGTCCGGCACCGGCCACACCAATGACACAAGAGACACCCCAGCCACGGTGTGCACTTTCCAGAGCTTGCCGCATAAGTGTTACATTACCGACGCACTCAAACGTATAATCAGCCCCTCCGCCTGTCATTTCGATCAAATGGCCAACGATATCACCGTTTTCACCAAGATCTTTTGGATTAACGAAGTCTGTCATCCCAAATTTGCGCGCCATAGCTTCGCGATCTGGGTTAATATCCACTCCGATAATCCGGCGCGCGCCTACCATTTTGGCACCCTGAATGACGTTCAGACCAATGCCGCCCAGTCCAAAAACAGCGACTGTTGATCCAGCTTCCACCTTAGCGGTGAATAACACAGCACCAATACCTGTCGTGACACCACAACCGATATAGCAAACTTTATCGAAAGGGGCGTCTGGACGGATTTTAGCCAGAGAAATTTCAGGCATCACCGTATAATTCGCAAAGGTAGAGCAGCCCATATAATGATGGACAGGCTTGCCTTTGTAGGAAAAGCGCGTTGTCCCATCTGGGAGAAGCCCCTTCCCCTGCGTGCTTCGAATAGATGTGCATAGATTCGTTTTCTGCGATAGGCAGGAAGGGCATTCACGGCATTCCGGTGTATAGAGCGGAATAACGTGATCGCCTGGCTTTAGGTGTTTCACACCAGAACCAACCTCACGTACGATTCCCGCCCCCTCATGACCTAAAATAGCCGGAAACAAACCTTCTGGATCTTGGCCAGACAACGTATATTTATCTGTATGACAAAGCCCTGTCGCTTTTACCTCAACGAGCACTTCCCCCTCACGAGGGCCTTCTAACTGAACAGTGTCAACAACAAGAGGCTTCCCAGCCTCCATTGCAATAGCAGCACGCACGTCCATAATATCTTTCCTTCTTCATATTTTTGCCCTTTGAATGTGCCATTTCATGCGTGGGCTTCAAGCCCTTGTCTTCTGTTTTCTCTAAATTCGAGGAGCATCATCCTTTGATCGTCCAACGCCGCTACGGTATGATTGCCCTGGTCAAAGAGACCATGCCATCTCTTATCATCCTCGCTCTATGGGATTCTATCGTTGTTATTCTATTCCAAGTTTTTCACCAGGAATGGATGGAACAACCCTCTTTACCTATCTCTTTAATGGGGTCGGCACTCGCTATTTTCCTTGGTATCCGTAACAATGCTGCTTATGCCCGCTGGTGGGAAGGAAGAAGCCTTTGGGGGTCTGTTACGAATAATTGTCGTTCATTCGGTCGGCAAACAGCAAGCCTTTTGCATAACCGCCCAGATCTCGCACGCGCAATGGCGGCTTACCCATATATATTGCGCGCTTCATTAAGTGGTAATGCTGTAGGATCTGAAATTGACACACTTCTTACACCCAAAATGAAAGACCGTGTTTTTTCCTGCACAAACACGTCTAATGCGTTAATTTACGAAATCGGAATTGAGGTCAAAAAGGAGGTAGAACGTCACAATATTGATGGTGCTGTTCATGGTACAGTAGATCGTATCTTGTCTGACCTCGCTAATGCACAAGGAGGACTTGAGAGAATTCGGAACACACCTCTTCCTGTACAGTATTCGATTCTCCCTAATATTGTGACACATCTTTTCTGTATTGTTCTCCCCTTCTCTGCCGTGCAAACACTTGGCTGGATTACGCCACTCGGCTCCAGCATTATTGGCTTGCTTTTTCAGATGTTAGACCGTAGCGGGCGGGACTTACAGGAGCCATTTAGCAATACCATACATGCTCTACCAATGCTGAATATGGCCCGTACGATTGAACGCGACCTTCTCCAGCCAATTGGCTTAAAAAACCACCCTCTTCCCTCACCTAAAAATGGAATTCTTCCGTAAATAGAAGAACTGTACGAAATACGAGACAAAGAGTGGTTTTTCTGATAGGATAAGCACTATGAACAACAGCTTCAGAATGCCTCATAAAGTTGGCGTAACGGACGAAATGGCCCGCACTGCTGCCAAGAACACCGCTCGCCAGAAAGACCCAGAACAGGGTAGCAACCCCTTCCGTGAAGGGGATGCAATTGTCTATGCCGCTCACGGCGTCGGCCATGTTGACCGCATCGGCGAGGAAGAAGTTGCCGGTACCAAGATTGAGATGATCCAAATCTCTTTCCCCGGCAACCAAATGACGCTTCGCATTCCAATGGCAAAAGCTCGCAAATCGGGCTTACGCAAGATTGCGACGCGTGAAATCGTTGATAAAGCAATGGCTGTCATTAAAGGTAAACCGCATGTCAGCCGTGGAATGTGGGCACGGCGAGCCGTCGCCTATCAAGAAAAAATCAACTCTGGTGACCTTGTGCAAATCGCCGAGGTTTTGCGCGATCTACGTCGAAACGTTGATAGCCTTGATGGTAGCTTCTCTGAACGTAAAATTTTTGAAGCTGCTCAGGAACGTTTTGTGGCAGAGCTCGCTGTTCTTGAAGGCAAAGAGCCATCTAAGGTTCTTGATGAACTCACTCAAACCATGAAGAACGCCTAAATTATGTCATGTTCACCCCTAATAATAAAGAAATGTTAGGGGTGATTCTTTTATAAAACTCCTTCCTCTGGCTGATCCTGAAAGGAATTGGTGACCCATGACGACCTCATCACGATCTCGCTTCAAAGGCCAAAAAGTCCTTATTACCGGTGCCTCTCAGGGAATAGGTGAAGCAACGGCGCTTTATTTTGCTCAGGAGGGAGCACGCGTTGCTCTCAATGGGAGGAAGGAAGACAAACTTCTTGCTGTCCGAGAGAACCTTCCCAAGGTACCAGAGGGTGATCATGTCATTGCGGCAGGGGATATCTCAAAAGAAGACGATGTCGCAGCCTTGACGGCTAAAAGCATTCAAGAAATGGGTGGACTGGATGTTTTAGTCTGCAATGCAGGGTATCAAATTCCCTCTCCTTCGGAAGATATTAGCCTAGCTGACTTTGAGGGGGTTATGGCCGTTAACGTCACGGGGGTTATGCTCGCTTGCCGTGAAGCGCTACGTTACTGGCTTAAAGAAGGTATTAAAGGGCGTATTGTTGTAAATTCCTCTGTCCATCAGCTTATTCCCAAACCCCATTATTTGGGTTACTCTGCATCTAAGGGAGCTGTAGGCAATATTGTCCGCACATTAGCTCTCGAATATGCAAGTCGTGGCATTCGCGTTAATGCTGTCGCCCCGGGGGCCATTGTCACGCCCATCAATGACTCTTGGGTTAAAGACCCTCAACAGTATGAAGCTGTTTCAAGTCATATTCCTATGAAACGGCCAGGTCAGAGTGAAGAAATCGCGGCAACTGTTGGCTTTCTAGCGGCAACCGAAAGCAGCTACATCACAGGCCAAACTCTCTATGTTGATGGCGGCCTAACGCTTTATGGAGACTTTGAAAAGAACTGGTCTTCCTAACAAAAAAGCTCATGCTTGGGGAAGGAGTTCGTCATGTTGCCACTTACTTCTACCCCAGGTAATTTAGAAACGACTATTATAGCCCACCTTCGGCAAAATGCTCTAACGGAATCCAGTCTTCTTATTGAGCGTTTACAAGGAGGGGAGACTCATACTTTTCTCAAAGGATGGCTCCTCTTCCTTCAAGGGAAGGTAGGAGAAGCAGCGAAGGAATTCTCTTCACTTTCAGCCTTCACTCCTCTCCACCCTTGCATCCTTATTCAGCAAGAAATACGAACTGACCTCGTTGAGAAACGTTTTTTAGAGCTCTTGGATGCCGTCGAAATACACGAATCTCACACTCCAATTCTCTCTGAGCTACGCGCGCTTTCTCTCCTTCAACTTGGCTTTCTTAAAGATGCTGAAAAGGTCGCACGTTGTGCTCTAAGGCGTTGTCCTAATCATCTCGCTTTGCAAAATGCCTTGGCTACTATCCTAGGAGAGCGGGGGGCTTTTAGTGAGGCCCTGAGTATCCTTGAAAAGCTATGCGACGACTATCCTGATCGTTGGCAACCGCTTAACAATCTGGCTTGCACACTCAATGACATCGGCCTGATGGACAAAGCCATTGATCCTACCGCCGTGCTATTATGTTGTCACCGACGGAGCCTAAGCTTCGTCTCAATCACTCAATTGCTCTTCTAAAAGCTGGACGATTTTCTCAGGGATGGCATGAGCATGAGTGGCGCTTAAGACTACCTGGCCATACCACTCTTCCCTACAAAAAAATCCTTCCGTGTCTATCTAAGGCACAACGTTTTGATGGTCTGCGCTTACTCATTACTCAGGAAAAAGGGTTGGGGGATACGCTCATGTATCTTCGTTACCTTCCTCTTCTTGCTGCCCGTGGAGCACACCTTCATGTCTGGGGCAATCAAGAGCTCGCCAATTTGATGCAACATGTCGATGGTGTTCAGCTTGTACAGGTCGATGGAGACTGTCCAGAGTATGACTATCACTGCCCCTTTATTAGTCTTCCACGCGCTTTTAACGGGCTTCCTAATGAGCGTATGGGACAACCTGTCCCATACTTGCACGTACCTCCCCATAAAACAGAATACTGGTTCCAAAAATCAGATTCAGCTCCTTCCCATTCTCTTCGTATTGGTATCGCATGGGCTGGTGGAGAGCATAACGAAGGACGAGAGGCACGCCTTCTGGATAGGCATCGGTCGATGCCCCTATCTGAGCTTTCAGCTCTCTTTTCTATTCCACAAATATCATTCTATAGTCTACAAAAAGGCCCGGCTGCAACACAGTTAAATCATGACCAATACCCAATTATTGACTTTATGCCTGAATGCAATGATATGGAAGATACTGCCGCCCTTATCCAAGGACTTGACCTCATTGTTACTGTCGATACATCAATCGTTCATCTAGCGGGCGGACTAGGGAAACCCACGATCATGATGGATCGTTTTTGCAACTGCTGGAGATGGGGGTACCATAGTTCTACAAGCATATGGTACCCCTCTTTGCAAATATATCGTCAAAAAGAATTCGATAATTGGTCTAATGTCATTTGTGATGTCAAAGACTTTATTATATCTCTTTTAAAAGAAAGAGTATGATTTTTAACTCTAATTATCTTTCTCGAATGCACCCGCAATACGAAGGTCAACATTATCCTCTACATAAGGAACAAACATTTTCACGCCAAAATCACTGCGCTTTATTGTTGCCTGTGCTTCAAAACCAGTTGTATATTTCTTGCTCATCATGCTTGTACCTGCCCCGATGAAACGTACCTTTAATATTTCTGGTTTCGTGACGCCATGCAGTGTTAAAGCTCCCTCAACAGAAGCACTATCTTTCCCTGTCTTCACAATTTTGGTAGCCGAGAAATGAGCGGTCGGAAACTTTTCAGCATCGAACCACTCTTTACCTTTTAATTCATCATTCAGCTTAGCGCTTGTGGTCAACAATGAACTCAAAGGAATATCAATGCTGAGTGATGTATTCTTAACCTCAACAGGATCAAGAATCATCGTCCCCTTTATTCCGGACAGAAGGCCAGTGTAATGGCTAAATCCTAGATGAAGAACTGAAAAAACAACCTGTGTATGGTTAGGGTCAACGTGATACGTCCCAGCACTAACTTGCCCTGTGTCAGGAGCCGTTTGCGCAATAGCAGGCATCCCCCATGACAAAGCCATAGCAAGCGACGTCGCTACAATGGGGTAAGAGACTTTCATCATGCACTTTCCTTAGACGTTAATAATCGATTCCATAGGATAGCCCTACACTAGAACCGGGATCATTTTCAGGTGTCGTAAAGCCTGTTACCTGCCCGCCCGTTCCTACGGTCGTATTCAGCTTGAGATGCTTGGTAAGATCAACACGCACTTGTGCCTGAGCCCCCTTACCAGATAACCCCTCTTTAGCACCAACGTAGACACCCTTCATCACATATTTTCCGGCTTCAACGCTACTCCCCCCATTTTCAACGCTTCCGCCTCCACCTATGCCGAGATGATCCAACCCTAAGGTGTTACGTACTGTTCCCAATGGATCAAAAGCAGAGCCTCCTGTAATTTGCACGACAGCTGCTCCAAGCTCTGCTAACTGCGTTGCAGAGAGCGACCCTCTATTTTGTCCAAAAAGAAGGATGGAAAGCACCTCATCTCGTGGAAGTTGTGGCGTGGAGACAAAATCAATTTTTGGAGCACTCGCATGCCCGGAAACAAGAAGACTCGCTAAAGTACCGTTCGCGTTTCTGTCCGCTCTAAAATCTACAGTGGGGTCAATCTTATTTGTTACGCCTACTCCATCAAACCCAACTCTTCCTTGGGTAAAGTTGAGGCTGATCCCTGCAAGATTAAAGCTTCCACGTCGTAGATCAACTCCTCCTGTGATAGCCGGTGATGTACTCGTTCCACCAACATTGAGCTTGGCCTGCATCTCCGCAAAAAGCCCATGCCCCCGCACAAAAAGCTTCCCTGGAGATGTCACATCAACATTTAACCCAATAATAAGAGGTGGTGATGCAGCCTTCCTCTCCTGCTCTTTTTGTGGAGAAATCAGCTCAAGCTGTGGGACAGAAGCCGGCATTGAATCCGGAATAGTAATAGAAGCCTCTGGGATCTTTACCTTCCCTGTGACATCCAAGCGGGTTGTTGCTTGGCCGAAAATATGCAGCTGGCTATCAATCGTTTCCTCAAGCATGTCACTCTGCAACGGTTGAGCATGATCCATAACAAAATTGAGATCGACCGGCAGCCCTGGACGAAGGGCTCCGACATCCCCTGTCAGATTCATCGTCCCCTTGCCTGCATGAATAAGGAAACGTTGAATATGTACTGTATCGCCATCAGCAGTAACGTCTCCTGTGATACCAGAAAGATGAACCCCTTGAGCGTAATGATCAAAGCTTCCATCGCGCATCGTTACCTGACCTGTCACACGCGGTTGCTTCAATGCTCCATTCACGGCCATATCAAGAGAAAGCTGACCACTAACCCCCATGCCTGAGGCTCCTAAAAGGGCATTAGCCAAAGAGAGATCAACATTCCCTTTTGCTGCAAGGCCAAATTTTCCGTCTTTTTGTAGAGGAACGGCACCCTGTACAGCCATCAAAGCCCCTTTCCCCGCTTCTAAATGCGCTTGAACTTGGGCTGTTTTCCCATGCAGATCTGTTTGTACATGAAATGAGGCTGGAGGAAGAGATGCACCTGGGTCTGTCTTCATATGCAGTCCACGCCCATCCATAGTGACCTGCCCTACAGGAGCCGATAAAGAACCATGTACAGCAGAATGAGCATCAAGCACACCATCAGCCTTCAATGATGGCACAAACGGTGTCGCTAACGCCGGTGTAACGTGCTGGATGGACGCTTCAAGTGCAAAATCGGGTTTGATATGCCCAGCGACATTGATCATTGCCGATTGACTACGCCCTGCCTGCAACGTTGCTTTCAAATGGTCAACGCCCGTCGTCACCCCATATGACAGAGTAGCTGGAGCCATTAACTGAAGCTGCTCTCCCTTCACATCTGCCTTAAGACTTTTCAGCTTAAGCTGCTTGTCAGGGATATTTTCGACAGCCGCCATCGTTAAATGGGCAGACCCACCCAGAATATGATCAAAATCCCCTTTTGTTGTGAGTGCTAATGCTGACTGAGGCCCTATAATGTGCGCTTGAAGATTCCCCGTGATTTTTTGAGCCTTTATCCCCTCAACCATTAAGCGAATATCTGCGTAAGGATCATCTGGTAAGTGATTAAGTGTGCCTTTAAGGCCAATATGCCTCAAAGCATAATCGGCCATCGCCACTTGGCCATCTACAGCTAATTGTAAACGTTCCTGCTCAGATGCGCTTTTCTGTCCCGCTTGTCCTTCTTGCTGCGTATGTAACCCAACAGTAAGATGCCCACTGATGGGTTTACCAATCAATGGACGAAAAACATCCAATCGGCGAATAGCAACATCAAGGTCACCTCTCGGAATCTTGTGCCCAGCGGGTAGCATCACGACTCCTTTCCCTTGCATACTCGCCCAATCTAAAGCTTTGAGATCAAGAGTTAGAGAACCTTGTGTGTCACGCTTAAAATTGGCTCGCACTTGTACCGGCGACCGATTTAATTCACCCGTTAGCTGTATTCCGCCATCTGGATATGATGGTAGGTGATCAACATGGGCGTTGAGAGAAAGTGGGGCTGTTTTTATAATGGTTCCTGCTCTTTGCATGCCAAAGAGACTTTTCAGCGTTACTGTTGCCTCAAGATCATTGAGCGCTCCTTGGGCTAAAACCGCCAAATCTGCCTTGCCGCGTAAGGTCGATTGAGCACGACTAAGGTCGGGCAAACGCACATTAAAAGCAGACGATAGATGCTGGTCTCCACTTAATGTTGCCTGCCCATCAAGATGAAGTGCCGCGCCATTGAGCGTAAGTTCTTCCAGATAAATCGCATGATCGGCCGTACGTTTAACACGAAGCTGCAACTGCCCATCACGCCCTATCAACTGAGCCGCCTGCTCTTGCCCCCCCGTAATGGAAAGAGTACCTTTGAGCTGAGCCGTTAGGTCATCCTTTTTGGTTACAGGCAACGCAAAATCTGCATTCAATTGAGTTTTACCCTGCAAAGACGTTCCGCCCAGCGCCCCAACTAACCCTTCCAGCCGAGGAAGCATAAGCGCCACATGCCCCGACGCGGCAGGAGATAATTTTCCAGATAGAGCTAACTGTAAGAGATCATGTTTCACTGTGAGTGAAAAAGGACGCAACGTTTCCATAGGTTGCATCCATGCCTCAAGAAAAACGGGAGACGCTGCAAAAAGTCTCGGAGCTTTGCCCGGGATACTCAACCCATCAATCTGCCCTTTTAAACTCAGCTTCTGGTTTGTATCACCTAAGTCGGCATGAATATTTTGCGCACCACTTCCAGCCACTGACAGTCCCTGAATTGTCAGCGTTCCGTTCCCAGCGGGCGCAGCCATGCTTCCATGCAAGTTCGCAGCAAGATTAATACCCTCCCAGCCAATGTCAGGGCGCAGTGTCATGTGCGGAGACGTCACATGAACAGACAAATCTCCTACCCGCTGAAGAGGATCAACTGTTCCAGAAATTGTGCTCTGCAAAGGGCCTGATGGAGCCTGCCCTGCATTCATCCCCATAAACAGATTTAAATGACGGGAAGGGCCATGGATATCGACCTGTAAAGAAAGCGGGTCGAGAGCTGGAAGGTGCCCAAAGAGACTCACAAGCCCTTCTGCTCCCTCTTCAAAACGCAGTGTCGCATCTGTGTGTTGACGCTGTATGGCTGCATTGAGATGAACCGTCCCGGCTCGGTCTTTCCTCTGAACATCCAGCCCAATTGCCATGACCGGCAAAGCATCAAACCGCAAAGGAGCTGAAAAATCAGCGATATTATGAATAAAAGCATGCCCGGAAAGAGACAAAGAAAGAGCCTGCCCAACGAGATCGCGACCAAGGTCAATCTCCTTGACGGACAGTTCATCAATACGCACACCTAGCGAAGGAAGCGATGTTTTCTTAGATGCCGGAGCGGGCGGTGTAGAGGAAATGGGTGTCCGAGCAACCTCAAGCTTCGCCGCACGTAAAAACGTTACATGAACAGTCTTACGCATAAGATCTAACAACCCTACACGCAAATCTGCTTTTTCTAATGTAAACCAGATACCCTTATGATCTTGAAGGGTGGCATGATCTACCGTTAACCGCCACGGGAGAATACGTGAAAAGCCCTTAGCATGTACCATATCCCCAGTGAGGGAAGGCAGTTTATCTTCAATCAAACGCTCTCCATAAGGCGTATTAGCCGCGACAAGCACTCCCGCCACAAGAACCAACGGCACACCTGCCAGGAGAGACAGTGCATAGAGAGCAATTTTATGCATCCGTTTCATTAGAAAGTCTCCCCAAGCCCTAAATAGAGCTCCCATTTATCGCCGCGATAAGGACGGTTCATAGGCAACGCAACATCAACACGCACTGGGCCAATGGGTGTAAAATAACGCACACCACCGCCATAACCGACCCGCAATTTTCCATGCCCAGGAATAGAGGATGACCCCACCTGCCCAGCGTCAGCAAACGCCACAACCCCAAAATTTTTGGGGAGCTTTTGACGAAATTCTACTGTCCCAGCATCCATAGAAGTCCCCCCAACGGCATATTTTGTTCTGCCATATTGGGGGCCCACCCCTTGATAACGGAAGCCACGCACAGTAGCGGGGCCCCCAGCATAAAAACGCTGATCGGGTGGAATATTCCACGTTGAAGCCCCTTGAATTGACCCCACGCTTCCCCGTAAAGCAATCACGCTGTTGCCAGGTCGGCTAATGCCCAAATGATGCAAATCAAAATAAGTCGCTATTTGCGCATTCATCGGCAAGAAAAAAGAGGTGTCATGCTCTAAAGAAACTGAAGGTGTGACCCCCACAGTGAAACGAAAACCATGCGTCGCCGGTTCAATAGGGTTGCTACGGTGCGTGTTATCAAAATTCACTTGCAATGGGACAGATGCAATAAAATAATTACGTGATGTTCCAAACTGAATAATCTGCTCTTGTTCTAAAGAAAGAGCACCACTCACAAACCAGTCTTTCCCAATGGGCTGAGACACCCCTCCACGCGCTAGCCAAGCCGTCTGATGATAGGAATATAAAAGCTGCCTCAACGCTTCAACACGCAAATTTAAGGTACGACTGCGTTCCATAAAGTCAGGCTTATTGAAGTCAGCATAAATATCGTACCCCAGTCCCTGCTGGGCGGTTCCCCCAAGGCCTGTTGCAATAGCCGCAAGGCGAAGCTGTTCCCCTCGCCCTAAGAGATTGCGATGCAACCATGTAACCCCCGCTCTTCCGCCTAAGTCTGTTGAATAACCAACATCAGCAGTAATGCGATGGCGCTTCCCTTCGATAAAATCAAAGTTAAGGGGCATGGCTCCATTAATGCCCGCCATTGAGTTTCGCGTTTGTGAAACAGGCTGCACTTTCTTGCCATTTTTAACCTGCACTGAAGAAAAAAGCCCTGTCCCGCCTAGGTCTGTTCGAGCCGCTTCGATCACAGATGGCTGATAAAGCTGTCCCTCATGAATCGTAAGACGGCGATAGATATAATCAGCTTTTACGTGTTTGAGGCCATTCAACGTGAAAGAACCAAGAACAACTTTGGGCCCACGATTGAGAAAGAAACCTGCGTCAATGGTTTTTCTCTCCATATTCAAAACCGCCTGAGGAGCTGAAACACTCGCCTGCGCGTATCCTTGCTCTTGCAAATACGTTAGAAGACGGCTTGGTATGGCGAGAATATCCGCGGCAATCGCAGGATCACCCGCATGAACTTGCAGAACACTCTGCTCTCCCGTCGTGAGTTTATTTTCCTTCGCAGACAATAACGATTCTGTCGTTCCACTTTTTCCTGAAACGAAGAAAAGTCTTCCCACTTTAAATTGGGTCCCAAGCACGGCCGAAATACGACATTCAACTGTTTTACCAGGAGGTAAAGCTGCTAGAAATGACGCAAGCTGTACATCATCTCCTTCAAGTGCCTTCCCTTCCGCAAGAACTTTAATCCCCACATGGCCAGCATAATATCCACGTGACCGCAGAGCTCCCATGAGGCGCTCATAATCTCCACGAATACGGCCTGCCAACGCATACGGGCTTACGTCATGCGTTTTTTGTAATGATTTTAATGAGGACGCCGCTCCCATGCCTTTAGTAACACCGGAATCCGCCGTGGGAGTGATCACAGTGCGATATGCGATCGTCACAGACTGATCAGCATGTGCTTTTGGAAGCTCACTCCCAAAAGAAGACTGCCCAGCCCAGCCAATGATGATTACAGCGACCCTAGCGATCACCCTAGTATATGGAGGCCTCACACCATCATCCTCAACGCCTTATGACACACCAATAACAGCTATATTTTACGCCATAGCAAAGAATATAAAAAAACTAACTAAGAAACCCAGCTTATTTATGGTAGCCTTGAATCGAATGCAGCTCTTCGCTTCATCATCTTCGAATAATGATGATTGAAGATCACGATTGCCTTGCCACCATAAAGGTGCTTATCACGTATCTCATGTCTTCTGTCACGCCTCTCTTAAAAATGCGCCAACACTCCAGCAAGCAACGCCCTCATTTCGATCCGTCTCAGCTCATTCATCGCCAGTGCCCTACAACTCCGTCTTCGGTGTGGCGCACGATGCGTTGTGTTTGCCGTCTTTCTGCTGTGCTTGCATGGAGCCTTATCGGCTGTGGCCTTCAAATGCTTTGCGTGATCCTTCCAGGAAAGATGAATCTTCTTTTCCCTCTCTTATTTTGGCGTGTTCTTTGTTTTTTGCTTGGGATCAATATACGTCAACTCGGTACAATGGCTGGACATCTCTCCCCTCGCCAAGATGGTCGGCGTGTTGTTTTTGTCGCTAATCATACATCTTGGCTTGACGTCTTAGTTTTGGGATCCGTACTTCCTGTTTTTTTTATTGCGAAAGCGGATGTTAGAAACTGGCCTTTTATCGGGTTCTTAACGCGGCTTGGTGGCACAATTTATATCACACGCAACCGTCAGGAGGCGGCCCAAAATGTACAAAATGTTCTGGAACGCCTCATTAAAGGGTACAATATCGCTTTTTTCCCTGAAGGAACAACATCAGACGGAAGCGCCGTAAGACCATTTCTCTCCTCACTTTTTGCGATCGCCAAACCAACGAAAAAAGAGAAAGAAAGAGAAAGAAAAACTGGCCAAGAACTCCCCCCCCTTCTTGTCCAACCCATTTCCCTTACATACGATCAGCTTGAAGGTCTTCCCGTTGGACGTTCACGCCGGGCTTCCGTTTTTTCATGGTTTGGTGATATGTATCTCATGCCACATGTATGGTCTTTGGGAAAATGGCGCTCCATGCGTGCCACTATCCTCTTCCATGAACCCTTAAAACCTGAGGACTTTCCTACCCGAAAAGCTCTTGCTAATGTGTCTCATGACCTCATCCGTAAGGGTAATGAAGCCCTCAGACAAAACCGTGTTGACCCTTCATCCCCACACCGCCTTTAATCGGTTCTTTTAGAAAGTTCACTTTGATCGCCCATGTCTGAACACGTTTCTCCTTCTTCGACACCGCATGGTTTACACATCATCACTTGGGGCTGCCAGATGAATGTGTATGACAGCGCACGTATGGCCGATGTCTTAAGACCATTGGGATATGCTCCCGTTGATCGTCCTGAAAACGCAGATATGATCATTCTTAATACATGTCATATTCGTGAAAAAGCTGCAGAAAAAGTATTTTCGGAGCTGGGCCGACTTCGTAAAATTACTGAGGAACGTAAGGAGAAATCCGGCAAATCGACGTTCTTAGCTGTTGCCGGATGTGTTGCGCAGGCTGAAGGGAAAGAAATTCTAGCGCGCGCTCCTTATGTTGATCTAGTTCTCGGCCCACAAACTTATCACCGTTTGCCTGAGATGGTTGCACGCGTTGCGCGCGCCGGTGGCGGCGTTATTGATACGGATTTCCCGGTCGAAGCGAAATTCGACTTTCTGCCAGAAGAAGCCGCTCCGCAGACAAGTGCAAACCTCACCGCCTTTCTAACCATCCAAGAAGGCTGTGATAAATTCTGCTCCTTCTGTGTCGTCCCTTACACCCGTGGTGCTGAGACGAGCCGTCCCGTATCTTCTGTTTTAGACGAAGCTAAACGCCTCGTTGACAGCGGAGTTAAAGAAATCACTCTCCTTGGTCAAAATGTGAATGCTTATCACGGTACATGGGAAGGACGTTCCGTCACTTTGGCCGAGCTTGCTGATAAGCTTAGGGACATTCCCGGTCTTGAACGCCTCCGCTACATGACCTCTCATCCACGCGATATGGAAGAGACGCTCATTGAAGCTCACCGCGATAATCCGATCTTCATGCCCTTCTTGCATCTTCCTGTACAAAGCGGTTCTGACCGTATTTTAAAAGCCATGAACCGCGGTCATACAGCTGATGAATATCGTGATATTATCACACGCCTTCGCCACGCTCGGCCCGATATCGCTTTGTCCTCAGACTTTATCGTTGGGCACCCTGGTGAAACGGATGAGGACTTTGAAGCCACGATGCAACTGGTGAAAGATGTAACCTTCGCCTGTGCTTATAGCTTTAAATATTCTGCTCGTCCGGGCACGCCTGCCGCCGGGCAACCTTTCCAGGTGCCAGAAGATGTGAAAGACCGCCGCCTCGCACGCTTACAGGCACTTCTACGTGAGCAGCAAGATGCGTTTAATGCTTCTCTTCTTGGCACGGTTCAAGATATTCTCGTCAGCAGTACGGGTCGAAAGCCAGGTCAAGTTATGGGGCGTTCACCTTATCTTCAGCCCGTACATTTTGAAGGAGACCCATCACTGATTGGTCGCGTTGTTCAAGTTCGTATCACAACACAACGCACAAACTCCCTCGGGGGTGTTTTGTGTGAGGAGGCATTGGCCGTTTGACTTCGTCTGCCAAAACGTCATCTTCTTCTCCCTCCAGCGGAGAACATCGCACAACCACGTTGCGATTTAATGATAACCACCTGCTTCAAAAGCTCGTTGGGGATCATAACCGCTACCTCACGAAACTTGAGCATGGACTTGATGTTCGCTTAACGTGTCGGGGTAATAGAATCGCTGTTTCAGGCTCTCCAGAGACCGTTGAGCAGGCGCAAGCGGCCTTAATTGCTCTTTACCGTCAGGTTGAGCAGGGGCATACTCTTGATACAGAACATGTTGAGGGGATTATTCGCCTCAGCTCTCTCCCCTCCTCTCGTCAAGCAGCCCCTATGCCGCATTCTTCTCCAACTCGTGAGCATCCACCTGCAGCCCGCCTAAAAGACCTTCCAACCATCCAAACAAAGCGAGGCGTACTCTCTCCTCGCTCTCACGGGCAGACAGCCTATATGGAAGCGTTAGCCCAACAAGAAATGGTCTTTGGAATTGGGCCAGCAGGAACGGGAAAAACCTACCTCGCCGTGGCGCAGGCCGTCGCTATGTTTCAAGCAGGACAGGTCGATCGTATCATTCTCTCACGCCCCGCCGTCGAAGCGGGTGAACGTCTTGGGTTTCTACCTGGTGATATGCGTGAAAAAATTGATCCTTATCTGCGCCCTCTCTACGACGCCCTGCATGACATGATGCCGGGAGACCAAGTGACGCGACGTATGAGCAGTGGTGAAATTGAAGTCGCTCCTCTCGCCTTCATGCGTGGCCGCACACTAGGTCATGCTTATGTCATCTTGGATGAAGCGCAGAACACGACCCCCGCTCAGATGAAAATGTTCCTAACGCGAATGGGGCCTAATACCCATATGGCCATCACTGGTGATATGAGCCAGATTGACCTTCCCGCAGGCGTTACATCTGGCTTAAGAGACGCCGTTGCAACACTTGAGGGGGTGCAAGGTATTTCAATCTGCCACCTCACCGCACTTGATGTGGTACGTCATCCACTTGTCTCTCGTATCGTTGAAGCTTACGATCGTTCCTCTTCCGACATCTCATCCCGGGAATCTCATGACACCGCGAAACCCTATCGCACGCGCTGATCTTATTGTAGAATCAGTGCGTTGGTATGGCGCTATTAGTGACCTTGATCGCCTTGTGCAGCGAACATACCAAATGGTGCGCCGTTTCGGTGGAATAAATGTTAACCAGCAAACAGCACCGTCACTGCTTTTCTCTGACGATCAGCACGTAAAGAAGCTCAACTTCCAATTCCGTGGAAAGAACAAGCCAACGAATGTTTTAACATTCGAGCCCCTTGGCCCACAGCATGGCGGCGATATTGTCCTTGCTTACGAGACGATGAAGCGTGAAGCCGACAAAGCCCAACGCCCATTGCGAGCGCATGTGACACATCTGCTTATTCATGGCCTCCTTCATCTCGCTGGGCATGACCATCTCCATCCAGGTGAAGCACGCCGTATGGAAACGTTAGAAACTTATATTATGCGTCGTATGGGGTTCCCTGACCCTTGGAAAACCGGAGCAAAGCCACACGCATGACGTCCGATCATTCCTCAAGCTCTCTTTCAAGTTTTTTCAACTTTTTCCATCGAAAAAGTCGGGACTATAACCTTCGTCATGCGATTGAAGAGATCGTTAGCGAAGCCTCCCACCGTGCCGCCACATCACAGGAAACACCTGAGCTTGACCGCCAAGAGCGCGCCCTTATCATGAATGTTCTGCATTTGCGTAACATTACAGCCGATGACGTCATGGTACCACGGGCAGATATCGTCGCCATGCCCGACCATATCTCTTTTGAAGATGCACTCGCCCTTGTTCGGCAGGAACATCACTCCCGTATGCCGGTCTATCATGACCAGCTTGATGATATTGTGGGAATGATCCACGTCAAAGACCTCATCACTCACCTTGATGAGAAAGCCCCTTTTAATATTCAATCGCTCTTACGCCAGCCCTTATTGATTGCCCCGACAATCCCTGTGCTAGATCTTCAATTGCAAATGCGGCAACGCCGTACTCATATGGCTCTCGTCATTGACGAATATGGCAGTATCGACGGACTTGTCACGATTGAAGACCTCATTGAGAAAATTGTGGGCGACATCTCTGACGAACATGATGATCCCGTAGAAACACCGTGGATTGAACGGCCTGATGGGTCTATCGACCTTGATGCCCGGCTTTCCGTTAAAGAGCTAGAGCAACGCTTCGGAGAAGTTCTCACGTCCGAAGAGCGTGAAGCTGAAATTGAAACAGTCGGCGGACTTGTCTTCCATCTTGCCGAGCATGTCCCCGCTCGTGATGAAGTACTCACCCACCCGAGCGGTATAGAATTCCGTGTGTTAGAAGCTGATGCGCGCCATATTCTCACTCTCAGAATGCATTTACCTCCTGACTGGAGTAAAAGGCACGATCCTCCCAACTTAGAAGAGGACATATCACCAGCCCTTGACGCTTAAAAAGCTCTATGTCGTTGATAGAGCTATTCTCCGCGTTCTTCATTAAGGAATTTCAGTCGTGACCCAGCGTCTTCTCTCTCGTCGTACTATGTTAGGTGCGCTCCCTGCTTTTGCTGCAAGCACGCAATTTGCACATGCAGCAGAAACGCCAGATACACGATTCACCCCTCGTATTATCGGGAACCCCCATGCTCCCGTCCTCGTGCAAGAATGGTTTTCTCTCACCTGCACACATTGCGCGCATTTTGCGACAGATGTCTTCCCCGAAGTTCGGAAGAGATTTATTGATACAGGAAAAATTCGTTATCAGTTCCATGATTTCCCACTTGATCAAATTGGTCTGATTGCCGCGGCAGTTGCACGCTCGTTGCCAGAAGAGCGTTATGAACCTTTCATCATGTCTCTGTTCTCACGTTTACAACAATGGGCATTTAGTTCTAGCGATCCAATTGAACATTTACGTCAGGAAGCTGCCCTTGCCGGTATGGCCCCTAGCCGCTTTGACGCTATCCGTAACGATCAAACCCTGGCTAAAGAGCTGTATGAGCAATCGCAAAATGATGGCCGTATCTATTCCATCCAAGGCACGCCGTATTTCCGCTTTAATGACAAGCCCTTCGCTCAAGACCCCGAAACTATTGAAAAATTTGCTGAATTAGTGCGTAACGCCTAAAAGCGTTTCTTTACCATCTAACACACACGGTTTTTCATGACGCAGCACAGGGCAACCATTACCCGTTTGGATATTGCCGGGTTCAAAAGCTTTGCTGATGATGTCCACCTGGACATCCTGCCTGGGCTTACAGGCATTGTCGGCCCCAATGGATGTGGCAAGTCTAATATTGTAGAAGCCCTGCGCTGGACGATGGGAGAAAGCTCAGCTCGCGCTCTCCGTGGTGGTGAAAGTGATGACCTTATCTTTGCTGGAACGGGCGCTCGTCCATCACGTAATGTTGCTAAGGTCACGCTTTCGCTTGATCATGCCCAAGGCTTAGCTCCCGCTCCTTTTGGGGAAAGTGATGAACTCAATATCTCACGCCAAGCTGAACGTGGGCGTGGGAGTGCCTACCGCATTAATGGCCAGACGATGCGAGCACGCGATGTTCAAACAATTTTCGCGGATCTTTCCTCTGGGGCTCGTAGCTCGTCCATTATCAGCCAAAACCGTGTCAGCCAGCTGATCGCCGCTAAACCGGAAGAACGCCGTGCGCTCCTTGAAGAAGCCGCTGGAATCACAGGGTTATATGCACGGCGCCGTGACGCTGAATTGAAACTACGTCAATCAGAAAGCAATTTAGAACGCGCTGAAGATAGGCGGCAACAGCTCACCGAGCAGCTGGATGTTCTTGAAGATCAATCAACGCACGCACGGCATTATCGCTCCCTTTCTGAGAAAATTCGTGAATCAGAGCTTCTCTTACTCACCGCACAACATGCTCGTGCGCAAAAATCCATACAACAGCACCAGAAAAACCTTTCTCAAATTAAAGACAAACTTCATAAAATAGAAACACAGGTTCATAATGCGGAAAAATATTCTGCTGAGCAAAAAGAAAAAGAGAAAATCTATCAACGTAATATTGAAACACTTCGCCCCGCTATTGAGGAGCTTCGTGTTAGCATTCAGGTCGCCAAAAAAAACCTAGAACATTCGCAGAAAACCAAACAAGAAACGGCTGAACGGCTTGCACAAATTGAAAGTGACTTACAACGTCAGAAGAACACGCGCGACCAACTTACCGCACGCAAAAACGCTCTTCTATCCGAGATCAATACTCTAAAGGAAAAAGAAGCTCTCTTTCCTGAAAAGCAGGAGACACTACGTAAAGAGCTCGAACGCCTCTCCCATGATCAAGCGGACAAGCAGCGTTCTTACGATGAGCTCACTGCGCAGTACAACAAAGAATATCTCCAACACGAAACGCTAAAAAGCCAGCTAAAGGATCGCAACCAACAGCTTAAAAAAGAACGTACTGCGCTTCAGGAACTTGAGAACGAACACGAAAAAATTCACCAAAAACAGGCTGACTTCCCGTCGCTTCACCATGCTTCTCAGCAAGCACAGGAAGCACGAGACCAAGCGCAACATGCCCGGCGAAAACTGCAAAAGGCACAGTCCGCTCACCAAGAATGTGTATTAGAAGCGAAGCTTGCTGCTCAAGCTCTTAAGCAAGCCGAAGAACAAGAGAAACAGCTTAAAACACGCCTTCATAGTGTAAAGAACAATCTTGAGGAACTTGAAAAACGCCGTCAGTCGGACGCAACACAGTGCCAAATGTTGGAAGATTCTCTGCTTTCAGATGAGCAGAAACACCTGCTGGAACGCACCATAAGTAATGCTAGAAAAACGACCAAAGAAGCAGAAGAACGCGAGAAAAAACTCTTCCAGAAAAAAGAACAGGTTGAACAAGAATGGCTGACTAAACGCGCTCGTCATGATGAATGGCAACGTAAACACACCGCCTTAACCGAAGAGATTGAGCGCCTCACCCACGCTTTGTCTCAGCAAGAAAAACGCTATCAAAATGCTCTTGATGCCATTGAAAAAATGAATCAAGAACCTCTCTCTGCTCACGATGTTGAGCAAGCTGAGAATAACTTCTCCTCTGTGGAGAAAGAGCTTTCCTCCCACAATAAGAAACTCTCCAAAACGCAAAACGAGCTCACGCAAGCACAACGCCATGCTGAGAAAATACGCCAAGAGGTTATGCAACGGGAAGCGGAGTTAGCGCAACTCCAAGGCGAATGCGAAGGCCTTCGTCAAAGCCTTGGAGCCAATGAAACCCAAACACCAGATCCTGTTATTGACCATATCCGAGTTCCAGAAGAGCTTACACGTGCCCTCGCTTGCGCTCTGACAGAGGGACTGGAAGCCTCACTGTCTCCCCTCCCACTTCCACCTTCAAGCAATCACGAAACATTGCGCTATTGGCGAGATTTGCCAATCTTATCGGCAGATGGCGTTGCTTCTTTACAGCCTTTGAGCGCGTATATGACCGCTCCAAAAGCGCTCTCACGTGCTCTTTCTTCAGTCTTTTTAGTAGATGATCCACAGCAAGGCGAAACATTCCAAGCCCAGCTAGCCCCAGGGCAAAGCCTTGTCTCGCGTGAGGGTGATGTATGGCGCTGGGATGGGTTTGTTCGTAGTCATAAAGCTCCATCTGCCGAAACGATACGGTTAGAGCAGCAACAGCGCCTTCGCAGTCTTGAAAAAGAGATTAAAGCCATCAAAGCGGCTCTGACCGAAGCGCAGGAAAAATTTACTACCAGCCAAAAAACACTTGTGTCATGCCGCACGCACGTCGCTACGCTCACACGACAGCATCAGCAGCTGAAAGACAGCCATAGTAAAGCCCATCTTCAGGCGCAGGAGCTGTCACGCCGGTTCTCTTTCCATCAAGAACGGCTTACGCTAGCCCAGGAACAGCTAGAGGAGCAAAAGAACGCCCTCCAAAGCCTTAAGGAGCAGCGACAACATCAAGAAAGCGCTCTGACGCATTTCCCCAAACAACCACACGATGCGCTTCGCCTCGCGGAAGAAGCCACACACGCTATACAAAAACAGGCACGCCAAGCCCGCGATGCTTATCAAAAACGTCAAGCAGAACTTCATAAAGCTGAACGCTCTTATGAGCAGGCCCTTCTGGCGCATAAAACGACGCAAGAACGCCTCGCAGAATTAAAGCTCTCTGACCAACGACTCGCTCAAGAAATACGCTCCCAACAAGGAGAACATAATGAACTTCTTGAGGAGCAGAAACGTCTTGATGTCCGCACCTTCCATGCCCGTGTCCAACAAGGTGACACCTCACTTGCTGAGGCCTTGACGCAACGTCAACAGGCCGAACAGGCTTACAAAGAAGCCCAACAACACGCTGATCAGCTGACGGAGCACTACACACAGTTAGAACGTGAACTCACTGCCCTAAACACTCAAGCTGACACTATTGGGCAACGTATCAAGACACAGAAAGATACACTTTCCCGCTCAGAAGAACAGACTGCACAGCTTGCGCAAGAGGAAGCATCCCTCCCAACTCTAGAGAGTACACAGCATGCAGTGACTGAAGCACAGCACGCTCTTAAAATAGTACGTACGCACGTACAAAAATTACACCAACACCATGCGCAGCTAGAGCAAGAGGAACAGAGCTGTCGTGCGCACTATGAAGCTCTTCAACAGCAACATAAAATGCTTGAAGAAACATTAGACCATCTACACGAAGAAGAAACAGCGCTCCTTCAGCGGCAAAAACAGCTTCTTCCCTCCTCAGAAAACAGTGGAAAAAACCAAACTGCCCTAGAGGAAAATATAACGCGCTCTTCCGAAAAGCTCACAAAGCTAGAGGAGGAGATGCAGACGAACCGCAGTGCTCTCGAAGAATTGTATAAAGACAAAGAGCAACGCTCTGCCCGTCACCATCATGATCATCAACAGCGTGCTCAGTATGCTGAAGAAGTTATCCGTATCAAAGAGCGTTTGGAACAGGCCTATTCCGCTTACGATACACTCCGCCACAATACGCCTCTTCCAGAAAACTCCCCTACATTAACGGAGGTCACCGCACAGGCCGAGCAACAGTTCCGGCGAAATGTAAAGCGCTTTACGCAGGAACGCGAAGCACTTGGCCCTGTTAATTTATGTGCTGAAGAAGAATTTCAGAAAGCTCGCGACGAATCAGAGCATTTGCTTAAAGAACATACCGAGCTCACCACGGCTATTGCGCGTCTTCGCGGTGGGATTGGAGCGATTAATCGACAAGGGCGCTCAAAGCTCACAACGATCTTCACAGAGATCAACCAGCATTTTCAGTCTCTTTTTGAGCGTATGTTTGGAGGTGGGAAGGCACATCTCGCCATGGTCGGAAGTGACGATCCGTTAGATGCTGGGCTCGAGATTTTCGCGCAACCACCGGGAAAAAAATTATCGACCCTTTCCCTTCTTTCTGGTGGCGAACAAGCCTTGACGGCTCTCTCTCTGATTTTTGCCGCGTTCCACTGCACACCAGCGCCAATTTGTGTGCTGGATGAAGTGGATGCTCCTTTAGATGATGCTAATATTGAGCGTTTCTGCCATCTTCTAACGGATATGACGAAACAGACAAAAACACGCTTTTTAGTGGTTACCCATCATCAGCTCACTATGGCGCATATGGATCGTCTTTTTGGCGTTACAATGCAGGAAAGAGGTGTCAGCCGCTTGCTCTCTGTTAATTTAGATGAAAGTATCAAGATGGCTAACGGTTGACGATTACGCCCTGACATCAGACAATCAGCACCTCCTGTTAACAACCCGGATAACCAAGACAGCCGGAGCCGTGAAAGATCGACCTATTTTTGCCGAACCTACACTTTGCGAATCGGTATTGACCCGCATTCGCCAGCATGGGCTGCGCGTTGTGGGAGACGTGCATGGTGATCTCAACGCCTTTCGGCACGCCATCGCAACCCAACGTTATGTCTTACAATTGGGCGATCTTGTGGATCACGGCCCCGATAGCGCTGGCGTGCTTGAAGTCATGCTGGATCTTATTGAGACTCAACGAGGGATGTTCGTCCTTGGGAACCATGACCGCAAACTCGGCCGTGCTTTAGAGGGACGACGACTGAGACGTGATCCACCGCTTGAGGAAACACTTAGGCAAATTAGCCTTTCTGCTCAAGATGATCTCGCTCAACGTGCACACGAAGCTATTCGTCATGCACCGGCCTGGCAGCGATTAAATAATATTATTTTTGTACATGGTGGCTTTCACACAACCATGCTGTCATCGCCCCCTCCTCCGACAGGGTTGGACGACATGTCCCCCCCTCTGTCTCGTGCGCTGTTTGGTGAAACCACCAGTCGTATGCAACCTGATGGATACCCCGAGCGCCGCCTAAGCTGGATTAACCGTATCCCTGCAGGTATCACCGTCTATGTCGGTCATGACCGCCGTTCTTATGATGGAAGGCCGTGGCACCGTACCGGACGTCTGGGTGGGAAAGCAGTCTTTATGGATCTTGGTGCCGGAAAAGGTGGCCATTTAGCATGGATTGACCTCAATGACTTCTGAGACAGCTGACCTTGCTCTTCAGCAACTCCGCAATACGATTGATAATATCGACACAGCTCTTGTGTGCTTGTTGGCAGAGCGTTTTAAGACAACACAAACAGTTGGCGAGCTAAAAGCGCAGTACCAGCTTCCTGCATCTGATCCCGAGCGTGAGGCTCAACAAGTTGCCCGTCTTCGTCAGCTTGCTGAAAATGCCCAGCTTGATCCCGATTTTGCAGAACGTTTCTTTTCCTTTGTCGTGTCAGAAGTCATTGCTCACCATAAGCGCATCGCCAGCTCTTTAGAGACTGATTGATATGCTCATATTTTTGTGATCGTTCCTTCACGTAAACGTGTTGGATGATGGGTTTTTTTACTTTGTGACGCTCCCCTAATTGAAAGAATATTCTTCCAGTTAGGAGATTGTCTGTGATTTCTTCTTCTCCCTCCTCCCGATCCCGATGGAAGGTAGCTCCTGTTCTCATCGGAATACTTGCAGCCATTATTTTGGTCTTTGGCCTTTATTTCGTCATATTAGGGTCAGAACTCGCTTGGCTCGGCGGCTCTTGGTATTATGTGCTGTGCGGCATTCTCCTCACAGCTTCGGGTATTCTCATGCTCCGTCAACAAGCAATGGGCGGCTGGCTTTATCTGCTGGCATGGTTCTTAACGATCCCTTGGACAATTTACGAAGTTGGGTTCGATTTTTGGGGATGGCTCCCTCGCCTCTTAGGCCCCACTCTGATTGCCATCGCTGTCGCGTTCAGCCTTCTCGCACTATCTCGTATCCAGAAAGAAGCACGCCATGCGTAAGAACTTTTTTCTTGCAACACTTCTTGCAAGCAGCGCATCCATCTCCCTTTCAGCTTTTGCACAAATCCCACCGTCTTCTGAGCCCCCCAGCTTAGAACAGCAAGAATCTTCTCATAATCAGCCTTACCATTCCCTGTATCCTCCACCGTCTCCAACAACCCCCCAACCATTAAGCGTCAACCCCGCTCATCTACCTGATATCGGTGAAATACCCGCTAACCAACTGCCAACCATGGCTCCACAACAAGGAGCGCATCCCCAAGAAAGCGATTGGCCTGTTTACGGTCATGACGACCACCAAAGCCGGTTTTCGCCTCTTAAACAAATTACGCCTGAAAATGTCGCACAGCTGAAACGTGCTTTCGTCTATCATACAGGCAGTTTAGTGCCGAAGGGGAAAGCCAATAAATGGGCTCCCGAAACCACCCCAATTAAGGTTGGTTCCTCACTTTATTTATGCTCTGCTACAAATGACATGATGCGTGTTGACGCTACGAATGGGCAGGAAAAATGGCATTTTCATTCAGGCGAGAAATATGAAAGCATCCCTTACACAGCTGCCTGCAAAGGAGTAACCTATTTTACCTCCTCCCTCGTGCCCGAAGGTCAGCCCTGCCATAATCGTATTATGGAAGCGACACTTGATGAACGCTTGATTCAAGTTGATGCAGATACGGGGGCTCTCTGCCCAATGTTTGGCCATGACGGGCAAGTTAACCTCATGCAAGGCATCGGATGGTCTGTGCCCGGTTTTGTCGCCATGACAACACCACCTCCGGTGATCAATGGCGTTGCTGTCGTCAATCATGAAGTGCTTGACGGACAGCGCCGTTGGGCCCCGTCTGGTGTGATCCGCAGTTATGATGCAGAAAGCGGTCAGTTTGTCTGGGCATGGGATGTCAACAATCCCGACAATCATCACCAACCTGCACCCGGTAAGTTCTATAGTCGTGGCACACCCAACTCATGGGCCGCTATGACGGGTGATAATGAGCTTGGACTCGTTTACGTCCCCACCGGGAATTCAGCCGTTGATTATTACAGTGCCTTACGCACCGATGCTGAAAATAAGGTATCGTCCTCCATCGTTGCCCTTGATGTCAAAACGGGTTCCCCACGCTGGGTCTTCCAGACAGTTCATAAAGACGTATGGGACTATGACATTGGCTCTCAAGCAACACTTTTTGATGCACATGCGCCAGATGGCAGCATCATTCCTGCGCTGATTATGCCAACCAAACGTGGCCAGACATTCATCTTAGACAGACGCACCGGTAAACCTCTACCTGACTTCCCTGTCGTTGAAAAAGCAGCGCCTTCACCTGGTTTTGTACCTGATGATACACGCGCCCCAACACAACCATGGTCTGTTGCTGTGCCACGGCTAGGCTTCCCAAAGCTTAGAGAAGCTGACATGTGGGGCATGTCACCTTTAGATCAACTTTTTTGCCGCATTAAGTTCCGTCGGGCTGCTTATACGGGTGAGTTCACTCCACCTCGTCTTGGTAAACCCTGGATCGAATATCCCGGTTATAATGGCGGGAGTGACTGGGGCAGTATGGCTTATGATCCACAAAGCGGTATTCTTCTCGCTAATTGGAACAATTTGCCTATGTATGATGCGCTGGTTACACGCAAACAAGCGGATCATCTTGGCTTAGTTTCTATTGATTCCCCAGACTACAAACCTGGCGGCGGCGGCGCTGAAGGAAACGGAGCTCAAGCGGATACACCCTACGGTATTATTGTTTCACCATTTTGGAACCAATTCACCAAAATGATGTGCAATCAGCCTCCTTACGGAATGATCACAGCGATCAATCTCAAAACGCATTCCGTGCTATGGCAGCGGCCATTAGGAACGGCACGTGCTAATGGTCCTTGGGGCTTACCCACTGGCCTGCCCCTCACCATTGGTACACCCAATAATGGTGGCCCTATCATTACCGCCGGAGGGGTCGCCTTTGTCGCTGCGACCACAGATAATCTTCTGCATGCTATTGATATGAAATCCGGCAAAGAACTCTGGCATGATGCTCTTCCTGGGGGTGGTCAAGCAACCCCAATGACGTATGCCGTTAATGGACGCCAGTATGTTGCTATCATGGCAGGAGGACATCATTTCATGGGAACACCGATCTCGGACTCGCTTGTTGTATATGCTCTTCCTGAAACCATTCACTAAATAAATTCACTTTTCTGATATATTATTACGGTGGAGAGGAGCATTCCTTTCCACCATTTTTATTTTGCTTAAAAAATGAAAACATTTCATAGGCTATATTGTTCTCAATAAAAAATAGGGTTAGCTTTTTCTCTGCAATAGATCACAGGGATACCCAAAAGATGACGCACCAACATCCCGAACTCTCTCTTTCTGTATCTCTACCGACTGTTCAATCAACCATCGGTCCTGCTGGTTTTGATCAGCGCCATCTCACATCTCACTCTTCAACACTGGCTTTTGACCCTGGTTTTTCTTCTACAGCCTCATGTTGCAGTGGGATTACATACATCGATGGAGAAAAAGGCATTCTGCTCCATCGTGGATATCCGATTGAAGAACTCGCACTTAAAGCAGACTTCACCGAGCTCACCTATCTTCTGCTTTCAGGGCATCTCCCCACACGGCTTGAATACGTGTCTTTTTGCCATGAAATGGCTGAGCTTCGTATTCTTAATGAGCAAATTCGTAATTTCTTTAATGGGTTCCGTCGTGATACTCACCCAATGGCCATTTTATGTGGAACAGTAGCAGCACTTTCGACATTTTATACAGACGAGCTTGATACGAACAATCGTGATCACCGTGAATTCGCGGCCCGTCAGTTGGTCGCAAAAGTGCCAACAATTGCTGCTTGGGCTTATAAATATACGATCGGTGAACCTTTTATATATCCAGAAGAGGAACTCTCTTTTTCTGAAAATATTCTACACATGCTTTTTGCGCGGCCTGGACGCCGCTACAATGTTAACCCCGTTCTCGCACGAGCAATTGATCGCATCCTCATGCTTCATGCCGACCATGAGCAGAATGCATCAACGACTGCCGTGCGTTTAGTTGGCTCCACGGGGGCCAATCCATTCGCCTGTGTTTCTGCTGGGATTGCCGCCCTATGGGGGCCAGCCCATGGTGGCGCTAATGAAGCCGCCCTTGATATGTTCCATCAGATTGGATCCAAGGAGAATATCCCAGCCTTTCTCACTAAGGTGAAAGACAAAACATCGGGCATTCGCCTTATGGGGTTTGGACATCGTATTTACCGCAATGTGGATCCTCGCTCTAAGTTGCTGCGGACAAGCTTCCACGAAGTGATTGAAACGCTGGGTTTAGAACGTGATCCTCTGCTTGATCTCGCCATGGAACTTGAGCGCATCGCTACAGAAGATGAGTATTTTATCAAAAGAAAGCTTTATCCAAATGTCGATTTTTACTCTGGCCTTATTTTGAAAGCCTTGGGTATTCCGACATCCATGTTCACAGCATTGTTTGCCATCGCTCGTACAACAGGCTGGGTCAGCCAGTGGCTTGAGATGACAAGTAATCCCAACAACCGCATCATGCGCCCGCGCCAAATCTACACAGGCGAAGAGGCTCGGCCCGTTCCTTCTATGGACGAGCGATAAAACCATATCCCTGTTGATAGGCCTTTCGAATACAATCACTTCGATGGGTAATATGCCATTGAAAGCACGGGGACACGCAAACGCTCATCCCCGATCACTCAAACAATACTGGAATCATCAGTGTCTTTCGTGTCTTTATGATCGCTCGCCTCTTCCAATATCTCCACCTGCGCTATAGCGGCCTTAGCAGTTGCAGCCTCGGGTCGCGCCACGATCACGGCGCACAATATGGTGGTCAATCCACTCGGACACTAAAAGCCGGGCTTCTGGGATGGACGATTCAGGATGATGAATGCGGTAGAGTGTCGTACACGCTGAGAAAATCTGCATCTCACTTTGCCCCATTCCATGAAGCTCCTGATACGCCGTGATAACAGCACGTTCGCATTTGCGACCGATATGGCTAATTTCGAGTTCCATCTCTGAGCCTTACTCTCTCAGGTTAACTGGGTATCTCACAGAGAATGTGAGCTAGGGCGTTTCACCATATAGAAAAACTTATAACTGAAACAAGGTTTCTTTAACAGAAAGAGATGATGAAACCATCTTTCCTCTACCCCTCTTGCTTTGTAACCGCTAGATGTCTCAAAAGGAACCTCTTTATTTGGAGAAGATAATGACCGCATCCGGCACCTCCTCTCATAGCAGCCGCCACACACAGTGGGACCGTGACGCCGCCTTAACAACAGCTCGTATTCTTCTGGAAATTAAAGCGATTAATTTCCGCCCAGATGAGCCCTACACGCTCACATCTGGATGGAAGTCGCCCGTCTATATTGATTGTCGAAAAATTATCTTCTTCCCCCGTGCACGCGCCAAGTTGATGGAACTTGCTGTCGAAAAAATTGGACGCCATATCGGCTATGAAAGTCTTGATGCTGTTGTCGGTGGGGAAACAGCAGGCATCCCCTTCGCCGCCTGGATTGCTGACCGACTCATGACCCCTATGGCGTATGTACGTAAAAAGCCAAAAGGATTTGGCCGTAACGCGCAGATTGAAGGGGATGTGCCTGAAAATATGCGCACCCTTCTTGTCGAAGATCTAACAACAGATGGTGCATCCAAAATCCGTTTTGCCAATGCTCTTCGCCAAGCTGGTGCGATTGTCGATCATACGTTCGTTGTCTTCTACTATGGCGTTTTCCCAGGCGCTCAGAAGACCCTTTCAGATATGGGAATCTCCCTCCATTCTCTCTGCACTTGGTGGGATGTGTTAGAAGCATGCGCCAATGGTCAATATTTCTCCGACCAAGACAGCGCTGAAGTGCGCCGTTTTCTAGAAGACCCTTGCGGTTGGTCACGCGCTCATGGCGGCGTCGGCAGCGCAGAAGAAGCACTCGCTTTTAAAAAGAGCTAATTCGTCCCTCTAATCACGAAGGCCCCCATGTCTAACCATAGTCCACATATTCTTGTCTTTGACTCTGGCATTGGTGGCATGGGGGTCGTTCAAGCGTTGCGTAGCCTCGCTCCCTCTGTGCATGTAGACTATCTCGCTGATACGGCTCTGTTCCCTTATGGGGAACAGCCCGATGCTCCTTTGACAGAACACATTGTCGCGCTTCTTAAAGAGGCATGCCAGAAGCTATCTCCTGACTTGCTCATCATCGCCTGTAATACAGCAAGCACCCTTGCTTTGCCCGCCGTTAGAGCAACGCTCAGCCTTCCTGTTGTCGGCTGCGTCCCACCCATTCGTTGGGCTGGCCGAGTGTCAGTCAGCCGCACTATTGGCCTTCTTGTCACCACGGCCACGGCTCGTCGACCCTATCTGCGTGATCTTCATCAACGTTTTGCTGCTGATTGTCGTCTCATCGTGCATGGGTCCGCTCATCTTGCTCAACTGGCAGAACAAGCGTTCCGAGGCGAAAACCCTTCCTCAGAAGACGTTGCCTTTGAGCTGACGCACCTTTTCTCTCAAGAAGGCGGGGAAAAAATTGATACAATCGGGCTGGGATGCACGCATTATACCTTTCTCATGCCTATCTTCCGTCGCCTTAATGCAGCGTCCTCCATCATGTGGCTAGATCCGGCACCTGCCGTCGCTCAACATGCGCTTTCTCGTCTTTCGGAGCATTTTGATCTTATGAGCCAACCGGCTCAGCACACGGCCCCGCAGCGTTGCTTTGTCACCGCGTTCCCGAAAGAAAACGACAGCCTGACACAACATATCACATGGTTAGGTTTTAGCGACTGTGTGCTTTTCCCTTTTCCACGAAAAGCACAATTTTCTTAGTTAACGCGATTCACTGTATAAAGCACCGTCTTCACCAAAAGTGCCTTTAATTCACTCTCTGGGAAGATCTCTAATGCTTCAACTGCTTTATGCGCATAACGCTCTGCCCGTTTCAGCGTTGTCTTAATCGCATCTGTTCGAGCGATCATGTCTAAAGCGCGCGGCAAGTCTGCGTCAGTCTGCTCGTTATCCTCTATGACGCGCTTCCAGAAGACACGTTCTTCCTCAGTTCCAGAATCATAGGCCGCTAAAACAGGTAGGGTAATTTTGCCTTCACGAAGATCATCACCCACTGTTTTCCCCAACACCTGCTGGTCAGCCGCATAATCTAGCGCATCATCAACTAACTGGAAGGCCATACCAAGATTAGTGCCATACGCTTCTAGCGCCAACTCTTCCTTCTCGGACCGCCCGGCAACTACGGCACCAACACGACAAGCCGCTGCAAATAAGGCCGCTGTCTTTCCGTGAATAACCTCTAAATACCGTTCAATAGGCGTAGAAAGGTCATTCTGCGTCGACATCTGCAACACTTCACCCTCAGCAATCGTTGCCGATGCCTCAGACAAAATCGCCATGACCTTAAGTGAACCATCTGCCGTCATAAGCTGGAACGAACGCGCGAAAAGGAAGTCGCCAACCAGCACAGAAGATTTATTTCCAAACAGCGCATTAGCCGACGCCATGCCACGCCTTAACGTGCTTTCATCCACGACGTCATCATGAAGAAGTGTTGCCGTATGGATAAATTCAACACACGCTGCCAAACCAACATGACGCTGATTCTCAGCACTTGGCTGATAACCACACAAACGAGCCGAAGCGAGCGTCAATAATGGACGCAGGCGCTTCCCCCCCGCCGCAACAAGATGTGCCCCTAATTGTGGGATCAGTGGAACCGAGCTTTGCATTCTATCAATGATAGCCTGATTACATGCTCGCATATCATCAGCAAGGTAGGCGGACAAAGCCTTCAAAGCATCCTCTTCCCTTACATTTTCACGACTAGCAGCGGTGGAATGGCGCGTAGCAAGGGGATCTGACGAGGAAGAAACCAAGGGTCACAACTCCACTCCCTAACCCTCGCAATGAGGGTATTAGGGCACATACAAGGAGCCGTCCCATGTCTTTAATGGAGAAAAGACACTAGACGGCCATTTTAACAAAGACTTACGTCTACCATATGAGCAGACGAATAGACGGGGTCAAGATCATAGCTCTTATTCCCCGCTCTATTCGTGCGATTTTACCAACAAAACGTTAGTTGAAAACATCACTTTCGAATGCTTCTTCCCAACTCCCTTGGGTTGAGGCACGTGAGTATTCTGTAGCGCGATTTTCAAAGAAATTCGTGTGCTCAACAGCATTCAGCATATCATCAACCCACGGAAGCGGATTCTTATCAATGCCATAGATCGGGTCCAAACCAAGCTGTGTGAGGCGTCGATCCGCAATAAAGCGGATATAACGCTCAACCAATGCGGGATCCAATCCTTCCACGGGGCCCATCTCAAAAGCCAGCTCAATGAAAGCATCTTCATGTTTGACGGTCTGACGGCAAATCTCAACGAGCTCATCGCGGAAATCCTGCGTCCATAGCTCAGGATTCTCACGAATAAAGGTCCTAAAGAGCCGAATCATGGACAGGCAGTGCAATGTTTCATCACGCACAGACCATGAAACAATCTGCCCCATTCCTTTAAGCTTATTAAAGCGTGGAAAATTCAACAGAATGGCGAAAGATGCGAAGAGCTGAAGCCCTTCCATAAAGGCCCCAAAAGCAGCCATCGTTTTCGCAATATCGCGCTTACTGTTGATATTGAAGGATTGCATGAAGTCATACTTATCCTTCATCTCCTTGTATTTCAGGAAAGCAGAATACTCAGTTTCCGGGATGCCAATAGTATCCAGAAGATGTGAATAGGCCGCAATATGAATGGTTTCAATGTTCGAAAAACATGAAAGCATCATCAAGACTTCAGTCGGCTTAAAAACCTGACTGTAGTATTTCATATATGCAGAATTTACTTCCACATCAGCTTGCGTAAAGAAGCGGAAAATTTGCGTGACCAGATTACGCTCTACGTCGCTTAGCGTACGATGCCAATCCTTGACGTCTTCCGCCATAGGGACTTCCTCGGGAAGCCAATGCAAACGCTGCTGCGTCAACCATGCATCATAAGCCCAAGGGTAACGAAATGGCTTATAAACGGGGTTTTCAACAAGCAAGTTCGCTTCAATTTCTGATTCTGGTGCAGACGGAAGAGGTGCTTGATCTACCATCATTTAGTTCCTTCGCATTCCTACTAACTAACACTTATCGCTTACAAAGACCGCCTTATTGGCAAGACAAGCATTCTTCATAGCTACCCGCCCCTGTTTCATTATGGCGCGGCGTTGTTTGTGGCAGATGATCGTCATCACCTTCCATGATGTCTTTCTTCGACGCCATATTAGAAACCGTATCAGCCCGTTGAATGGACAAAGAACGGCAGTAATACAGAGATTTTACGCCCTTCTTCCATGCCTCGTAATGAATACGAACGAGATCACGCTTATGGACATCAGCCGGCAAGAACAGATTGACAGACTGTGCCTGGCAGATGAATGGCGCACGATCCGCTGCATGTTCCACCACCCAACGCTGATCCAGCTCAAAGGCCGTTTTAAAGACGTCTTTTTCATCCTGAGACAAGAAGTCCAGATGCTGCACAGACCCCTTCGTTAACGTGATAGAAGACCACACTTCCTCGTTATCACGACCATGTTTTTTCAACAGTTGAGCTAAATGGCGATTACGCACGGTAAAAGAACCAGAAAGCGTCTTCTGCAGAAAAACATTCGCACTAATGGGATCAATCCCAGGACTTGCATTCCCAGCGATGATGGAAATAGACGCCGTCGGCGCTACAGCCATCTTGTGGGAGAAGCGCTCCATAAACCCATACTCTTCAGCATCGGGGCATGCTCCACGCGTTTGTGCAAGATCCTTAGAGGCTTGATTGGCCTGCTCAGAAATATGCTTGAAGATTTTCTTATTCCAAACCTTTGCCATCACACTGCCAAACGGCACCATCTTGCTTTGCAAGAAGGAGTGGAAGCCCATCGCCCCCAATCCAACAGAGCGCTCACGCATCGCAGCATAACGAGCATGATCCATATGGTTGGGTGCGTTATCAATGAAGTCCTGCAAGACATTATCAAGGAAGAGCATCACGTCAGCGATAAATTGCGGCTCATCCTTCCACTCATCCCAATATTCGAGATTAAGGGAAGATAAGCAGCACACCGCTGTTCGATTTTTCCCATGATGATCAATCCCTGTGGGCAGAGTGATTTCTGCACACAGATTGGAGGTTTTAACCTCAAGCCCTGCTAAACGGTGATGTTCCGGTCGGGCACGATTCACCGTATCTGAATAGATAATATATGGCTCGCCCTGCTCCATCCGCGCTGTTAGAAGACGGATCCACAAGGCTCGTGCTGAGACCTTGCGAATCACGCTGTGGTCTTTAGGAGAAATCAGAGGCCATTCTTCATCCTGCGCAACAGCACGCATGAAGTCATCAGTCACCAATACGCCATGATGAAGATTCATCGCCTTACGGTTCGGATCCCCACCTGTGGGACGACGCATCTCAATAAATTCTTCAATTTCAGGATGCCAAATTGGCAGATACACCGCTGCTGAGCCACGGCGCAAACTCCCTTGGCTGATAGCCAGTGTCAGACTATCCATCACCCGAATAAAAGGAATCACACCCGACGTACGCCCATTACGCCCGATGCTCTCACCAATAGAGCGCAGATTACCCCAATAAGAGCCAATCCCGCCACCTTTAGCAGCAAGCCATACATTCTCGTTCCAAAGCTCAACGATGCCTTCCAAGCTATCTTCTGATTCGTTGAGAAAGCACGAAATGGGCAAACCACGATTCGTCCCACCATTGGAAAGAATCGGCGTGGCCGGCATAAACCAATGACGCGACATATAGTCGTAAATCCGCTGGGTATGCTCAGCATCTGCTCCGTAACGAGACGCCACACGGGCGAAAAGCCCCTGATAGGTTTCCCCCTCAAGCAGATAGCGATCATCCAGCGTCGCCCGCCCAAAAGCCGTCAGACGCTCATCGCGCGACGGATCAATCTTTACAGGGTGACGACCAGGGAGCTGCACGACACTCTCAAACAGCTCTGGTTCAACAGTTGCGGACGTCGGTTGAGACATTGTCCGGGTATCGTGAAAACTCATGGTAACAAACCCCTGTCAGGCTCTTTTAATTGTCGGTAAGTGACCCCTTCATTCCCATGAGTTGAGGGGGCTTCGCAAGCAAACTCTTCGCTTGCAAATTTGAGCAAGCTATGCCTTGGGAAACCACATATATGGCTAATTAATTTATTATTGCACTATATATTGTGTGTTATCTTCTCCCCCCTCAAAAGGGGAGCGCCTTAAAAAGCTCGTTTTTCCAACTGGTTGGGAGGGCAGATAACCACCCTCACCACCCACATTGCGCATGATGACGCAGAAGATGATCCACGACTGTACAAGCCACCATAGCTTCTGCTACCGGTACTGCTCGCACACCGATACAAGGGTCGTGACGCCCTTTGGTTTGAACCTCCACAGGCTCTCCCGTCCGATCAACACTCGGAACAGGGATGAGAATCGAACTTGTCGGCTTCATAGCCATCCGCGCGACCAAAGGCTGACTCGTCGAAATGCCTCCAAGAATCCCACCGGCATGATTGCTCGCGAAAGTTGGTACTTTTGCATCACCGTCAGTAGGATACATCGGGTCAGCATTGTCCTCGCCTCGCAATTGAGCAGCGTGGAATCCTTCCCCAATCTCAACACCTTTGGCTCCATTAATGCCCATCAAGGCACTGGCCAGCTCAGCATCCAGCTTCCCGTAAACGGGTTCCCCTAAACCAGGCGGCACGCCTTCTGCCACAACCTCAAGCGTTGCCCCGATAGAAGAACCAGACTTACGAACACGGTCGAGCTCTGCACTCCATTGTGGAAGAATCTCCGCATCTGGACACCAAAATGGGTTGCGTTCAATCTCACTCCAGTCCCAACGCTCACGCTCAATGCTTAACGACCCGATAGACGTCAACGCACCACGTATCGTGAGATGTTTTCCAACAAGCTCACGCAGAACAACACGCGCCACCGCACCAGCGGCCACGCGCATGGCCGTTTCTCGTGCTGAAGACCGTCCGCCGCCACGATAATCGCGAATGCCATATTTCAGGTCATACGCGATGTCAGCGTGACCAGGGCGATAACGCTGCGCAATCTCACCATAATCACGCGACCGTTGATCGGTATTCTCGATCAGCAAAGAAATAGGCGTTCCGGTTGTCTGTCCTTCAAACACACCGGACAGAATCTTTACGCGGTCTGCTTCTCGCCGTTGTGTCGTAAAACGCGATTGCCCCGGCCGACGTCGGTCGAGCCAAGGCTGAATATCTTCCTCCGATAGCTTCAGGCGAGGAGGACAGCCATCAATGACACAACCAATGGCCGGACCATGACTCTCGCCCCAAGTGGTCACACGAAACAAACGCCCAAAGCTATTATCAGACACGTTTTATTCTCCAGATGGTGCCGCAATGTCAGGAGCGTGAGGGTTTTTCATCCCAACGGTGTTGTAACCACAATCGACATGATGAATTTCACCCGTCACACCGCTTGAAAGGTCTGAAAGGAAATACATGCCAGACCCGCCAACATCTTTCAGCGATACATTGCGTTCCATCGGAGCATTTAGCTGGTTCCACCGTAGAATATAGCGGAAAGCACCAATGCCATTAGCCGCAAGTGTCATAATAGGCCCAGCAGAAATCCCGTTTACACGGATATCATCACGCCCCAGATCGGCAGCCATATAACGCACAGAAGCTTCCAGCGCAGCTTTCGCCACACCCATCACGTTATAATGCGGCATCACACGCTCTGCTCCGAGATACGTCATCGTTAGCAATGACCCACCTGGATTCATCATCGCCGCCGCACGCCGTGCCAC
Organism: Saccharibacter sp. EH611; assembly: GCF_009834765.1. Classification (GTDB taxonomy): domain Bacteria; phylum Pseudomonadota; class Alphaproteobacteria; order Acetobacterales; family Acetobacteraceae; genus Saccharibacter. The sequence goes on from NZ_WVHP01000002.1 coordinate 128,880, forward strand.
CGCCGTGAACGAGAAACAAGAAATATCCATCGCCTTTAAGAAGGCATCACGCGGCGTATCAACATAACGACCACGCAGATACTGCTTATCAGCCCACCCAATCGCGTGAAGAACGAAGTCAATTTTTCCCCATTCTTTCTCGATAGCGTCGAATGTCTCATTGATCGCTTCATCATCGCTCACATCACAAGGAAGAACCAGCGAAGATCCGACACTCTCAGCAAGGGGGCGTACCCGTTTACCCAGTGCATCACCTTGATAGGTGAAAGCCAGTTCAGCTCCCTGAGCGGCACAAGCACTCGCAATTGCCCAAGCTATTGAGCTTTTATTGGCAACACCCATGATCACACCGCGTTTCCCAGCCATTATGGTGCCTTTTGCTGGCTCCTTACTTGTATTGTCTTTCATTTCAGACATGTTCTACCATCCTCATGGTCATATATGATCATTTGCTGGAACAGGTGGTTGCACAAGCGTCGCCCCTGGACAAGAGTCGCTCTCTCTCGCAGGTGAGTTTTTTCGCTCTCTTTCGAGTTAGGGCACATTTATAGTGTCTTATTCGCATCACTCAAAAGGAGTTGAAAGATGACGGACTCTCCTTCTCACCATATTCCTAACCAGTCTCTTATTGATCTAAACGCTCATCCTTACCAGCTTTTTGCAGACTGGTTAGCAGAAGCTGAAATTCACGAACCCAACGATCCCAACGCCATGTCAGTTGCTACAGCAACGCCTGATGGGCGGCCTTCCGTTCGCATTTTGCTTCTCAAAGGTGTCGATGAACGCGGATTTGTTTTTTATACAAACAGCGAGAGTCGCAAGGGAGAGGAACTGCGTGATAACCCACATGCCGCTCTACTCTTCCACTGGAAATCACTGCGTCGGCAAATCCGCATCGAAGGGCCTGTTCAACCAGTCAGCGCTGACGAGACTGACCGTTATTTTGCAAGCCGGTCGCGTATGTCGCGTCTTGGCGCCCTAGCCTCTGACCAATCACGCCCCCTCGCTGACCGCTCCATTTTTGAAGAGCGCCTCACTAAAGTTTCCGAAACGTATGGCGAAGAAGGCCCTATTCCACGTCCTCCACATTGGCTCGGATATCGCGTCGTGCCAGAACAGTTCGAATTTTGGCAGGAACGTGCTTTCCGCCTTCATGATCGCGCAACCTGGACACGCCGTTCAACGTCCAGCGAGCCTCAATGGGAGGTCACACGCCTCTATCCTTAAATCCAAGGCACAGGTAGCGGCTTCATACGACATGCCGCTACCTCTTAATTTTACGCTATCTACCCAAATCTTTTTTTAAGCTTTAGAACACATCCCAAGAATACGTTTGACAGCGTTGAGCTTTGCATAGTGGCCTTTTTTTCTCTCTCTTCCGCCCTCCCTCTCTTATGGCAAGGGGTCGGTGCTTTTATGGCACCTGTCCTAAGGCTTTATCTTACGCGTATCCTCCGTAAAAAAGGGGACGATGCCAGCCGTATTCCCGAAAGATATGGTATCCCCTCTGACGTTCCGCGTGAATTTTACGCCAATCGCCATATCCTTTGGATTCATGCTGCAAGTGTCGGAGAGACACGCGCAAGCTTTCCCCTCATTGACGCACTCCTCTCTCAAAAAAGCGATTTATCTATTCTTTTTACAACAACGACCGCCACCGGTGCGCGTATCTGCGCACAACACCCAGCCTTTGGCGCGCGCCTCCAGCATCAATTTATTCCCTATGATACCCCTCTATGGGTGACGAAATTTCTTAATTTCTGGTCTCCTTCTGGCGCTGTTTTTATCGAAAGTGAGCTCTGGCCAGGAATCATTGCGGCATGTCAGCGCCGTGCCATTCCAACTATGGTGATTAATGCACGCCTTTCAGACCGTAGCTTTCAGCGCTGGCACCGCATTCCTTCTCTCTTCCAAGCACTCTTTCCCAGCCTCACTTGGGTTTCCCCACGAAGTTCTGAAGACAGGAAACGTTTTGAACAGCTTGGCTTTTCACGCTTCATGAAAGAGGGAGATATAAAGGAAGACTCTCCTGCTTTATCCTTTTGTCCAATCGAAGAACAGCGGCTCAGGCATATCATTGGATCACGTCGCGTTTTGGTCGCGGCCTCTACTCATGAAGGCGAAGAGGAAATAATTGCTCAAGCAGTTCAACAAGCCACCGTCCACCATCCTGACATACTCGCGATTATCGTGCCAAGACACCCCGAGCGTGGCCCTTTACTAGCGCAAAAACTCGGTGCCCCCTGCCGTTCTTCCGGGCAAGATCCGTCGCCTTACTGCTCTTTATGGATTGCCGATACACTTGATGAACTTGGGCTTTTTTTCCAGCTCGCCACCCACGCTTTTGTCGGTCATTCCTTGTGCGCTCCGGGAGGGGGGCATAACCCCTTAGAGCCGTTACGCCAACACTGCCGCACTGCTACCGGCCCATATATGGGGAATTGGCGGGAAACCTGCCAAAAACTCACTTCCTTTCTCAGTATTGTTCACGATTCTACAGCCCTTGCCCAATGGCTTGCATCAGAAAGCCCCTTACCTTTCCCCCCTCAACATAATAAGAACTTCTCGCGAGAGCTTGCCGCCCGTATTATAGACACAATTTCCACGCACCCTGCTCCACTATGAAAATGCGTCCGCCCTCTTTTTGGCAACAGCCACCAAGTCTTGCGACAACATTACTAACGCCGCTGGCCGGAGCCGTGCGTCTTCAAGGACAGAGGCGGTTGAAAAAACCCGCCTCACATGTAGCTGTACCCGTCTTATGCTGCGGGAATATTACAGTCGGCGGCACTGGGAAAACCCCTCTTACCCTCCATCTAGCACACCACCTACAAGCGAACGGTTATAACCCGCATATTCTTACAAAAGGGTATAGTGGGCGTTCAAAACAGCAGCGCCTTGTCCTCCCCTCCGATGACCCTATCGATTGCGGAGATGAGACAATTCTCCTCGCTCGCCAAGCCCCTACGTGGCGAGGAAAAAACAGAGTACAAAGCGCGCAAGACGCTATTGCTCATGGAGCAGATTGTCTCATTTTAGATGATGGCCTCCAAGACCCATCGCTCTATAAAGACGTATCTATTCTCGTTATTGACGGCCCTGCAGGCTTGGGAAATGGCCTTATCCTCCCCGCCGGCCCTCTACGCGAAACACTCGACAGTGCGCTTTCACGTATTAAGGCGGCTGTCATGATCGGCAAAGACTGCCATTCTCTCTCTAAACACTTTCCTTCCCATATACCGCTCTTCAAGGCTGAGTTTTCACCCGGCCCAGAAATCCGTGATCTAGTAGGCAAGCAGTGCATTGCCTTTAGTGGGATTGGCCGACCCGAAAAATTTTTCACGATGCTCAAAGAAATGGGCGTGACAGTTATCCGCACGCTCTCTTTTCCTGACCATCATCTCTATACGCCGCGTGACCTTCACCGTCTGTCACAACTTGCTTCTCTCCCCGGTGTGACCCTTGTGACAACGGAAAAGGACGCCGTTAAGCTTCCTCAGGATTTCATTAAAAATATTAAAATCATTACCGTTGATCTTCTATGGCATGATGATACAGCAACGCCCTACATTGTAGATCAACTCTTTCCAAAGACCTTATGACATGAAGACACTCTCTCAAAAGGTAGAATTTTATGCATTATTCCTATGCATGAAATTACTAAGCCTCTTCAAACCAGAACATGCCTCCACAATAATGGGGACTCTATTACGTATATTTGGCCCATTAGCGCCATTATCTTCTATTGGAAAAACCAATCTCGACCTAGCGTTTCCCCATCTTTCAAAACAGCAAAAAAAAGTAATCCTAAGAGATTGTTGGGAAAACCTTGGTCGCACATTTGCAGAGCTCCCCCACATACCAACATTACCTTATAACTCATCATCAGGAGCGGGATGGTCTGTCGAAGGAACATGTTGGCTGGAAGAAGCCAAACTCAGCAAACGACCCATCATCTTCTTTTCAGGCCATCTAGGTAATTGGGAGATTATGCCAACTGCTGTTGCGTATTTTGGACTTCCATTTGCCTCTTTCTATCGGGCGCCTAACAATCCTTATGTTGACCGCCTTCTTTCTCAACTTCGCAAAAAAAATATTGGCCGTTCAGATATTCCCTCATTCCCAAAAGGAGCAAAAGGTGCGCGCGCTTCTATGCGCTACCTTTCCCAAGGAAATCATTTAGGCATTTTAGGCGATCAGAAAATGAATGATGGAATATGCGCTGGTTTTTTTGGCCGTCCAACCATGACCGCACCAGCTGCCGCCGCCTTAGCCCTTAAATTTAATGCACTCATTGTCACTGGGTATGTCCGCCGAGAAGGCCCTGCCCGTCTGGTTTTGGAAGTATTTCCTCCATTCGACCCGCACTCATATACCCATCCTTCCCAAAAACGTCGTGATACCATTCAAAAAGTGACACAAATTCTTAATGATCGTTTGCAAGAATGGATTACCAACCGCCCGGGCGAATGGCTTTGGTTGCATCGTCGATGGGATAAAAAGACTTACCGATAGGACAATCCTGCCATGCACAAAAAACATGGTAGATTTGCAACACCTAGAATTCTTCGTCGCGAAGATCGCTTTTTACAATTGAGAAAGCCTTCATCCTCCTCCAAGCTCATAACAGATGTCAGCCATAAACGGAGTGAATAGCTCACTCTCTGTTCGGAAGAGGATATCCTGATGGCACAGAAGGCTTTTCTTAAAACGCGCTCTCTAACCACGTCGCATCAGATGAGCAGCTGTGAAGTAATCCCTCTTCGGCAGCGCATTCTTCCTCGCCATAAAGACTATCTCATGCGTTGGCTTGAAGCCGGTGAAACCATGGGGTTACTTGACGCTGCTGTTGATACCCTTTCCTCCTCTCCCGTGTCCTATGAAGTCGCCGAGCAGGTGCTTATCTGGGTTCGAGAAAACGCAGAACCAGCCTATATCGTTCGTCCTGAAGGGCGAGGTTGGGTACTGATTGACCACCTGCGTGACCGTGAAATTGGACGCTACGTTAATTTTACGACAGCACTTCGCACCATTCGTCCTGTTCTGCCAATTAACGACCAAGCGTAGAGCGATTTAGCGTTTCATGCTGAGAAGAAAAACGACCCTTAGAGGCCGTTTTTCTTTTGTCTCCCTATGCCTCCTCTTATGGAGTAAAGGATGTTTGTGTCAGCCCATCGGTCATCTTAGGAGTCATCTTTCCTTGCGTTGGAGCGGGTAAAGTCTGCGCGGGTGCACTGACTTGAAAATGTTGCGACGCAGGGATAACGAGCTGTCCTCCACCTCCGGGAAGAATTTGATAAATCCCAAGATCACGCAGCACACGCCCATCAGTTTTTAACCGGAACACGCCATTCACGCCCATAAAGCCATCTGGACGTGTCAAACTCGCTGTATTCAGTGCATTCTGACGGGTTAATGCTGCTGCTAACGCCACCGAATCGTAAGCAAAGTCCGTCACTGGTGACGGCGCATGTCGATACACCGCTTGATAACGCTGCACATAACCACTTCTCTGCTTTGGATCGAATGCTACGTACCAAGCCCCTCGTAAATCTCCCAGCTTTCCGTCAAATGAGCGCCAAAGCATAGGCCCTAAAATACGCACGGCTGATAGCGAATCGATTTGGTCATTTTTAAGAGACGTAATCACACGTGCCAAATTCAGGCCCGTATCTCCCAACAATAAAGCATCGAACGGAGGCGGTGCAATTACTCCCCCGTGAGGCGTAGGTGGCACAGTGGCATCACTCGTCGAATCGGGAACAGGATTGATCGCTGAAGGCTGGTTGTCGTCTCCATTAGAAGAAGCAGATGTTTGCTGCGGTGCCCTACGTGCTGAAATGGCCGATAGATCTGCCATTTTCGTTGCAATATCCTCAGGCTGATCAGTATGGAAAACAATCTTAGGAGGCTCCAAATTGGCCTCCTGACAGGCTGCGGCCAGCCCCTCTCCCATCGCATGCCCTAATGCTGTATCGGGAAGGAAAGCAGCAAAATGTTTGCGTCCATCAGCAATCGACGCATCTACAAGGCGATGCACCTGTTGCTCTGGTGTTAGACCCATCGCCCATACCCCTGGGCGAGCTTGCTGCACGTCACTCGTAAACGCTAATTCAGGCACATGAGCAGGCTGGACAATGTCTGCAACCTGAGCCGTTTCCCCCGCTGTCAGAGGCCCTGTCACGACACGATCTTTTGCGGCCAACGCGGCTTGTGCGGCTTTAAGTGCTCCACCGGGTTGAGCACTATCAAAAATATCAAGCTCAGGCTTTTGTCCTTCAGGCAGCGCCAGACGCGCCGCTTCCCGCATACGTAGTCCAATCCCAGCCCTTGGCCCCGTTAACGGAAGGATCAAACCAATGCGCTGTTCTCCTGTGGAAGCCTGGTTTTGGCTATTCATCGAGACAGGGGATTGAGAAAATGGCCTCTCATGCTCACCCGAACACGCATTTAATGTCATCAAAACACCGGCCATCAGGGCCAGTTTCCAATTCTGCCCCTTGCCGTGTGATCGTCTATCACGGCAATAAGGAGCAGAGCGGCTCACCGAGGATACCGATGTCTGAAAAACCATATAATACTCCTAGAAATGAACACTCTTCTTGCGGACAACTTATGTTAGTCGCGACGCCTATTGGCAATCTTGCTGATATATCGGCGCGCGCTTTAGATAGTTTACGAGAAGCTGATGCAATTTTGTGTGAAGATACACGCGTTACAACGAAACTTATCCGCCATTATGGTATTATCAATACACTGATTCCGGTTCATGACCATAATGAGCAAGATAGAATCCCTTCTCTTATAGCGCGTTTACATAATGGGGAACGGCTCGCTTTTGTCTCAGATGCAGGCACACCTATTGTTTCAGACCCCGGCTACCGCCTTGTACGAGCAGCTCTGCAAGCTGGCCTAGCCGTTACGTCTCTTCCGGGTGCTAATGCTGCTATCACAGCACTGACACTTTCTGGCCTGCCTCCGATTCCCTTTATGTTTCTTGGGTTTCCCGCACGAGGGGAAGCACGCAAGCATCATTTCGCGTCCCTACGCGCACAGGAACAAGCTGGACTGGCCGCAACATTGATTTGGTACGAATCGCCTCATCGTTTATGCGACACGCTCGACACCTTAAAGGATGTTTTCGGTGAAAAACGCGAGGCGGCCGTTGGGCGTGAACTCTCTAAACGCTTTGAAGAAATGGTTCGTGGATCTCTTGCTGAGGTCGCTGCCCACTTCCGACAAAACGCCCCTCGCGGAGAGATTACACTCTTACTTGGCCCCCCACCCGCTGATGACACGGGCGCGCAAGATCTGGATCAGGCACTCACTGAAGCTTTGCGTACTCATTCCGTCAAAGACGCAGCGACCCTCGTCGCAGGAATGGTCAACCTCCCTAAACGCACAGTCTATAGCCGCGCCCTTGAACTTTCACGTAAGTAAGGGGTTAATCATCATCTTTAGGCAGAGCAAATTCCTTGGCATCAATCGGGACACCCGTCTTCACCTCTGAAAGACGGATGCGCGTTTGTCTCCCTTGTGCATCAACAACGTTCCAGCCCTGTAGCGCAAGAGGATGAGCTGTAAAGAATAAGGTTAGCTCTCCTTCGCTAGGGCTTTCCGTTCTAACCACATGCAGCTCAATCTGCCCTTTTTGTTGATGATATCCTATGATTGTCACATCGCCAGAAAAGTGCGGATGGGGACGTAGTAACAACCCTAGCGGTGTACGATCCAAAGGCATGGTCGTCACTTGATCAATGCTAGTATCTTGGAAGACCATCCGTCCGTCATTAGCGACAACGGACAAAGGACTCGGGGCGTCATAGGTAAAGCGCATCCGTCCCGGGCGCGCCACAAGCACGGTTCCGCGGCTCGTCTGTCTATCCGCAGAACTCACCTGCTCAAAGCGTGCTTGAAAACTCTCTGTCTGGGATAGCGTATCTTCAATATGATGAACGATCGTTTGCTGCGAGGCCGTCAAAGCGACTTCAGCATGAGCTTGTGGTACGGTAATAGCACCGCTTAAAAAGCTCAGTGCAGACGCTAAGAACACGCGTTTCATCATATGATCATTTCCCCCACGAGAGATAAGCACTAAAGAAGAACTAACCGCATGACCGGTATTCTCTTCTCATTCTATTAGATCTGCGCCTCTTTAAAGATAGGACGAACATCGCCCTGCCACGCCGTTTGATAACGATTCAGCCAGTGCTCCGCTTGCGTTGGAGCCCCCTCCGCTATGGCATGAAGCGGTGCTAAGAGCGACTGCTCATCCAACTGACGCGCGACCAAACCCTGCTCCGCCAAAGCCAAAACACGCCGCGCCAAAGCCCGCAACCCGCCAGAAGGGAATGGTGCATCCATCGCTAAGCGCGGCGCATCATGCTGTAACGTATGGTACACATCCCACGGCTGTTCACGCACCAAGGCCTCAGCAGCCTCTAATGTTGCAGAATCATACAACAAACCGACCCAAAACGCGGACTGTGCCACCATCATATCGGGTCGTCCCGCATCAGCTCCGCGCATCTCCAAAAACTGCTTTAATCTCACATCTGGGAAGGCCGTCGTTAGATGGTCTTCAAAATCCCCAACCGTTGGCGTCAACCCTGCGAGAGGAGCCTGCGGTTCTCCCGCAAGCCAGCGGCGGAACGAACAACCTGCCACGTCGATATTACGCCCATCACGTTGGACGAAATACATCGGAACGTCGAGCAACCAATCAACATAGCGCTCAAATCCGAACCCTTCCTCAAAGAAGAGAGGCGGCTGGCCACTACGCTGATTGTCTGTATCCAACCATGTCCGACCACGATTAGAGAGCCACCCCGTCGGCTTCCCTTCAATGAACGGTGAATTCGCCATAAGGGCGGTGATAAGAGGCTGCAACGCTAAAGAGACACGCATCTTACGTGCCATGTCGGCCTCATCGCTAAAATCCAGATTAACTTGAACGGTGCACGTGCGTTGCATCATGTCTAAGCCACGTTGCCCCACTTTCGGCATATACCGACGCATAATCGCATAACGGCTTTTAGGCATCCATGGCAGCTCATCGCGTGACCATAAAGGCTGAAAACCCAACGGGGCAAAACCTAAACCAAGCTGCTCCATCGGTTCTTTCAACGCAGTGAAATGATCCATCATTTCACGCTGGGTATCATGCACTGTTTTTAAAGGCGCACCAGAGAGTTCAAATTGGCCTGCAGGCTCCAACGAAACCGACGCGCCCTTATGCGCATCTAGGCCCTTCAAACCAATAAGAGCATCGCCGTCATAAATAGGCTGCCAAGGCCCAGTTGCTAAGTTTTCCAGCAGAGCCTGAATACCTTTGGGGGTATAGGGTGGAGCCGAAAAAGCAGGACGCCCCTTACCAGCATCATCAGGCTGCACAAAACCAAACTTTTCATGCTCCGTTCCGATGCGCCAATCCTGCTTGGGTTTACAGCCTTGCGCCAGGACTTCAACAAGTTGAGTGCGATGATCAATCGGTGTCGTGTCGTTCTGGCCAGGATTGGACATTCTTTATGCAACCTTAAATAGCGTAACGTGGTGAGCTGGGATTCAAATGACAGCTCTTTGTTCGACCGAGGTCAAACTATCTCATACGGCCTTATCAGCTTCGTTTGTATAATCCTATACCTCTATCGTTCATTTAACGCAGACAGAAGCCAGGATAAATCAAACAACACTCTTTATTACTGTGCCGTCCCCCGACGTCTGACGTCAAGCTGAGAAAGTCCTGCACAAACAGCCGTTTCGGCACGTAACACGAGAGTCCCAAGGGAAAAACATCGTACCGCTTCATGCGTTGTAAGGCGACGTACCTCTTCCTCAGAAAAGCCCCCTTCTGGCCCAATAAGTAAGGCTTCACTATCGCTAGAGGCGAGCCCTTCCCCCTGTCGTTCCAACGCAACTGAGAGCGGGCGCCTAGCTGGCCAACGTGCGAGAAGGGCCGCTAGCGGCTCCATCGGCATAATATCCGGCACGTCTAAACGCTCACATTGTTCGGCAGCTTCCTGCGCGATGAGGGACAATCGCTCATAATTAAGGCGGTGCGTGTTGGTTCTAGCGGTCACAACAGGACGAAAACGCGTTACGCCAAGCTCCGTTCCCATACGAATGATAAGTTCTGTCGCATCACGCTTAAGTGGGGAAAACAGGAGCTCGACCCCATCCGTTTCTTGCTGTGACCGTTCTTGCGTCAAGAGACGCACTGCGCCGCTATGACGTTTTAGCTCCTTGATCTGAGCAGACCATTCCCCATCCCGGCCATTAAAGAGCTTTACCAGATGGTCAGGCTGAAGACGCATCACTTTACCCAGATAGTGCGCTTGCCCACCGGTGAGAGAAACATCATGGCCTGCCTGCCAAGCGGGGCCATCTGCAACACAATAAAGACGAGGATCCATACGAGTCATACGTTGAGGCATACCGCCTTCCCCGCTGTGAGGCCAGCCTCTTATGGTAAGAACGTTACCTCTTTTCGTTGACGCGCCGCTTATTCTGACAGATGACGTAAGAATGCCTGATCATTCTTCCCATACTGATATACGTCGTGACGGCTTGATCGCACATCTTGCTGAACCATGGCAGTCTTACGCTCTTCTCGCCCGGCTTGATCGTCCTGTTGGGAGCTGGTTACTTTTTCTCCCCGGCGTGTTTGGCATTTTTCTGCCAGCAGAAGGGGCCTCTCTCAAAATACGTTTCTTCTACACAGCGCTTTTTGCCATAGGCTCCATTGCCATGCGCTCTGCAGGCTGTGTCGTGAATGACATCTGGGATCGTGATATTGACCGCCATGTATCACGCACAGCTGGCCGCCCGCTTGCGAGCGGAGCCCTGACCCTCCGTCAGGCCTTTTCCCTTCTCGCATGTCTTTTGCTCATTGGGCTTGCAGTTTTACTCGCTCTACCACCAATCTGTTGGGCCTTAGCACCGATTGCCCTGCTCCTCGTTGCCCTCTACCCCGCCGCTAAACGTGTTACCTGGTGGCCTCAACTGGTTATGGGCTTTACGTTCGGATTTGGAGCGCCAATGGGCTATGTCGCCAGCCACGGTACGTTTGATTCTCGCGGCTGGGCCCTCTACATAGGCGTCGTCATTTGGCAGCTTGGCTTCGACACAATTTATGGCTTCCAAGATATGGAGGACGATGCACGAATCGGTGTTAAATCGACCTCACAACGTATGTTGACTATTGCTAAACCATTTATATGTGGTTGTTATATCCTCACACTCATTCTCTTTGGCTGGAGCGCTTCCACCGCATCTCTCAGCCCTTATTTCTGGATTGGTTTTGCCCCTGCTGCTCTATGGATGCTCTATCAAGGCATCACATTAACACCATACGATGCTCCGGCCTGCCTAAAAGACTTCCGACAAAATATCCCCATCGGCATTCTTTTAGCGATCGGCTTTATCATGGGGCGTCTCATATAAAAACGCCCCATGATCATTCCTTAAGAAGCCTTACTGACCTTAAACCAGGCTCGAGCAGCACTCAGCAGTGCGCCACTTGCTGCGACACAAGCCGCCGCGCCTAGGCAGATAAAGGCAGGATGAGGAAAGATCGTAAACAGTCCCGCTACCAGAAGTGCGCCCGTTGTTTGGCCAGACAAGCGAGAGACTGACAGCATCCCGCTCGCACCCCCTTCACGTCCCGGAGGCGCTGTCACCATGATCGCGCGATTATTGGGTGGTTGAAACAGGCCGAACCCTAACCCAGCCACTAAAGTTCGCCAGGCAATAGCGCTATTGCTCGCTTCCGGTGATAGTGTCCACAGCAAAACAAAACCCATCGCCGTTACAAGCAACCCTAAGGACGACAGCATTGAGGCCGGGAAGCGGTCTGCCACGCGTCCAACAATGAAGGACATAGACGCGACACCAACCGCCCAAGGTGCAATCAGCAAACCAACGGTCGCTGGGTTACGGTGGAAGGCTTCAGTAAGGGTAAAAGGCATCGCAACGATATAAAGGTTGGACGCTACAAAACCAGAAAATGCCACAAGGCAGGCAATGAGGAATGGCCCTCTTTTAAGAAGATCCAACGGCACAATCGGTTCGACATGATGTCTTTGCCAACGAAGCAATAAAGCCCAGCACACAATACTACCGACTGTTAAACCAATGCCTGGCACAACATCGCCATGCATTAAACTATCTAAGCCAATTCCAGTCAGTGCAAAGGAAGCGACTGTAAGCAACGATCCTGGAATATCAACTTTCAACGCACTCTGTGGCGTTTTTGGCAAAGCCATGCTGGAAAGAATAAATGCCACCCCACCTAGCGGCAAATTCACCCAGAAAATCCACGGCCATGACGAAACTGACAGAATGAAAGAGCCAATCGTTGGGCCAAGCGCCACCCCTAAGCCAACGAAAAGACCATTAATCGCAATACCGCGCCCAAGGAGTTTGTGTGGATAGATAAAGCGCACCAAGGCAATATTGACGCTCATGACGCAAGAACCACCAATACCCTGCAGCGCACGTGCGAGCGTGATTTCCAGCATCGTATGAGACAGAGCGCAGGCAGCAGAAGCAACTAGGAACAATAATATCCCTATTTGGCTCATACGCCCAAAACCAATACGTGCCCCCAAAGCAGCTAATGGGAGCAGGCAGGATAAATTGGCGAGCTGATACGCGTTCACAACCCAAATCGCTTGAGAAGGGTCTGAATGGAGGTCTGTCGCAATGCTCGGCAAGGCAACATTGGCAACAGAATAATCAAGAATGGATAAAAGAAGAGCCAGCAAGACAGCCGTCATCGCCTTAATACGCTGCGCTCCATAAAGCCCAGCATGGCGTTCCGGATCGTATTCCCCTTCCAGACTAGGGTCTGCCTTACTGGCTACCATGACACATTATTCTCCTAATTGACGCAGGGGCTTGCCTGCAAAAAGATTAGTCTCGATTTTTTCCAATGACGCGCCACGTGTTTCAGGCACAAACCCCAGCGTGACCAAAAGGAATACACCATTAAACGCGGCAAAGAGAACAAACGTCCAAGAGGCTCCTGCCGCAACCATTAAAAGCGGGAAAAGACTAGAGATAACCCAGTTCGCAGCCCAGTTCGTCACTGTTGAACAACCGATCCCGAAATCACGTCCACGTGTTGGTTGCACTTCCGAGCACAAAGCCCAAACAAGCGGCCCTTCCCCAATGGCAAAACCCGCAACAAAGAGCAAAATAAGACCGCAGAGCACGATAGCCGTCATAGTATCCTGATGGCCTAAAGCCAGAATCCCAGCGACCCCTAAAAGCGATACCGCCACAACAATACAACTTGTCAGTAGCAACGGACGGCGCCCCCAACGGTCAGCAAACATAATCGCCACCGCCGTAAAGGCCATATTCGTCAAACCAACGAGCGTTGTCGCCCAGACCGACGCATTCGTGCCAAAATGAGCGGCTTGGAAAACCCGCGGTGCATAATAGAGAAGTGCATTAATACCGCTTAATTGCTGCATAATCTGCAAGATCACGCCTAGAAACACGGAGCGTTTGAAGTTTCGATTGCTCCGAAAAAGGCCAAATCCAGAATCGCTGCTTTTTGCCAAGCGGCCCTGAATATCCTGTAATTCTGCTTCTGCGACTTCTTCATCAGACCTCAACACATGCAGCACTTTACGGGCGCGATCATGCTCACCCCGCATCATGAGCCAGCGCGGGCTATGAGGAAGAATGAGCACAACCAAAATAAATAAAACGGCTGGAACGGCCATAACACCGAGCATCCAACGCCAATGCCCACCTGCTGAGAGAAGACTATCGGAGATAAAAGCGAGAAAAATCCCTAAAGCGACCATCAGCTGATAGAGAGAAATCATCGCTCCACGAGCCGATTCAACGGTAATCTCAGAAATATACAGCGGAGCAGCAAAAGCGGCGACCCCGACGGCAAGCCCCAAAAAGATGCGCCCTATGACAAGCATGCTCACCCCAGGAGCAAGAGCGCATAATAACGTCCCCGCTAAGAAGAGGACACCCGCTCCAAACATGGCGCCTGTCCGTCCAAATGTCACCGAGATACGTCCAGCAAACGCAGATCCGAAGGCTGCCCCAGCCATCATGGAAGAGACAATCCAACCCTGCATTGCGGTGCTCGCGTGGAAGTCAACCGCAATAAAAGGCAAAGCCCCCGCGACAACCCCAGTATCAAGACCAAACATCAGTCCCGATAGAGCCGCCAAAATGCCCAAAACCGTTGCACGCGCTGTACTTCTTTGCGCTGCTCCCTCTCCCTCATGACGGGGAGTTGGCGTTACCCCTACCATACTCTCTCTCTTTCCTTAGCAAGCTCTCCCCCGTATCATTTATACAGAACTTGCCATCACGGCCTTTAGGGCCGGAAGACTTCTCCCGGCCCTGTAACCTTCCTCATCCATATATTCTGCAGCTACTTGCCATCCTGCTGCACAAAAGGATTCCGGCTTCCTCGTAGCTGCAACCGAATCGGCGTTCCCGGTAAATGGAAGGTTTCACGCAGTCCATTTACCAAATAGCGCTTATAACTATCGGGCACCTGCTCAGCACGCGTTCCAAACACCACAAAGGTTGGTGGGCGTGACTTCACCTGCGTAATGTAACGCAGCTTCAAACGCCGCCCATCAACCAAGGGTGGCTGATGCCGCTCAAGCGCTTCTTCAAACCAGCGATTAAGATCACTCGTCCCAACACGCGCATTCCACACTTCGCTCGCACGGCGCACAGTTGGAAGAAGACGACGCAACCCTTCACCCGTCAGTGCAGAGAACGTCACAACCGGGATCCCGCGCATCTGCGCTAATGAAATCTCGATCCGGTCAGAAATAGCCCGACGTGTTGCCTGACGGTCTGTCACCGTATCCCACTTATTCAAAGCAAGAACACAGGCCCGACCTTCACGTTCAATCAAACGAGCAATCTGCAAATCTTGCTCGTCAATGCCACGCTCTGCATCCAACACGAGAACGACCACTTCTGCCATCTTCATCGCTTCAATCGACGCAGACACTGAAACACGCTCAAGGCCCGCTTTCACACGCGCACGTTTGCGCATACCCGCCGTATCAACGATCTCAATCGGGCCATCTTCGTCTTCAAGCCACGCACTAACAGCATCGCGTGTCAAACCGGCCTCGGGGCCTGTAATCATGCGTTCTTCACCCAGCAAGGCATTCAATAGCGTTGACTTGCCAGCATTGGGGCGGCCGATAATTGCCATCCGTAAAGGCTTAACAGCCTCTTCATCCTCTGCATCATCATGCTTGGGAAGATGTTCAGCAATCACCGACATAAGATCGGCCATACCTTCCCCATGCTCTGCGGAGACAGCAAGGGGCGTTCCCAACCCTAACGAATAGGCATCATACGCCCCTTGCACACCTGCACGCCCCTCAGCCTTGTTGGCAACCAACAGGACAGGACGATTTTGACGGCGCAGCCAGTTCGCAAAATGCGCATCTGCCGGTGCGATACCGGAACGCGCATCCACGCAGAACAAGACGAGATCTGCCTGTGCAATACCTTGCTCGGACGATGCTCGCATTCGCCCAAAGAGCGTTTCTGGCGCAGCTTCTTCCAGCCCAGCCGTATCAATTAAACGAACACGATGACCGCGTAACAAGGCTTCGCCTTCTTTACGATCACGCGTAACGCCGGGTTCATCGGACACAATCGCCCGACGACGCCCAATTAACCGATTAAATAACGTCGATTTCCCAACATTTGGCCGCCCAACGACAGCCACGACAGGCAGTTTCCCTGCCTTATTTTTCTCAACCATATGCGCGCAGCACACCATCTTGCGTCAGTGCCAGTACTTTCCCATCGCATACAATAGGCTGCACCTGACAGGAGGCCGGAATGGAAGAAGAACCTTCCACCTTCCCCGTTATTGCATCAACCACCACCATGCCATTTTCCGGCAAGGAGGAGAAACAAACGATCTTATTTTCAACAAGCAATGGCCCAACCCATTGCACACTCCCTTTCTGGGCTTGTTCATTTTCAAAACGCCGAAGCTGCGTCACCCAACGCACTTGCCCCGTCAAACGATCCAAACAAGCAACTTGCTGATCTAACGACACAACGTAGAGCCAGTCTCCACACACGCAAAGCGGGTTTTGGCTACTGACTTCACGCTCCCATAGGCGACGGCCAGAACGCATATCAATCGCCACCATCACCTGAGACATGGAAACGGCATAGGCCGTACCCTCAACAATCACAGGAGCTCCACGCACACAGGCAAAATCGAGCATAGCCCCTAGACCATTACCACCGCCTAAGCTATCGCTCCATACGACTTCACCCGACGTGGCACGCAGTGCGACAAGATCGCCACTACCAAATCCTGCCAACACGATGCCATTTACAATTGCAGGTGTCGCCTGCCCAAGAATACCTGTGCTGACTTCAGTCGCTTGGTATGTCCATGCTTGACGCCCCGTAGCCGTCTCTAGAGCATAAAGACGTTCATCAATCGTACTAAAGACCATCAAACCGTTTGCTATAGCAGGGGCTGAACGACCGGGAGTGATGAGATCAACACTCCATTTTTGGCGTCCCGTTGCTGCATCAACAGCCAACGCTTGAGAGACACCATCCACGATATAAAGCGTGTTGCCGTCTAACGCTAAGCCGCCACCGATATTCGTCGAACGTGTATGGCGTGCCGGTTGCAAATGCCATTGTAAGGAAAGTTGGGGCCAACTCCATGCTCGTACATGGCCTTGCGCATCAATGGTAAAAATGCGCTGGTTTCCAATAACCGGCGGAGATTGCAACGCGCCATGTTCATTAGGAATAATCGCGACTAAAGCAAGAAGACTCATTGGGTCTACCTGCGCCCCAATTGAATGCGTCCATGCCTTCTGAACGCCTGTCCACCGCGCATTGACCGCTTCATGCGATGGCGTACGGCCATCTTGAGACCATTGTGTGACGTTCTCAACGGCAGGAAGCGTAATGGATGCGGTGTCCTTCTGGCTCACACTCAACCCTGCCCCGGTGGACAGAACATCAGAACGCCGTCCAGGCAAAGCTGGCTTGCGAGGGTCATCCTCAAACATGCCACAACCACCAAGAGATGCGAGCGCCCCGCTAGCACACGCCGCCTTTAGAAGGGCACGACGAGGCACTCTCCTCACCTTTTCCTGCTCTTTATGTGGAGAACAAAAGCGACGAATCATCCAGCATCTCCCAATGTCTGCAACAACAAACCAGCCCGATCGCGTAAAGCTTCACTGCTATCTGGTGACATCTTTACTTCCACTAACAAACGACGCGCTTCATTTTTCTGAGCTTTTGTCGCATCAGCGCGCATATCCAAAACAGCCAACCCTTCTCGGGCGAGCGAGGCCCAACTTCCCCCTTCTTGCACGAGATTTTGATAACCTTGTCTTAACGTCTCAGTAGAAGCCGTATCCATCTGTGCATTCAAGCTAAGATAGCGTGCCATCTTCCTTAATGCAGGTTCAGCCTTTGTGTCATCTGAGACCTGCTTCCAAAGTGATAAAGCTTCAGACGTGTCGTGACTTTTTTGTTTGAGATCAGCCAAGGCCATCGCAGCATAGCCCCGCACACCTTGAGGGGCATGAGCGGCGAGGTCTGCCAATGTGCCAACAGCCTTTGGCTCCTCCTCTGGGCTGTTGCGCATTTGCATCGCGTCCATATAGGCAACAGAAGCCTTGTTTTGTGCGAGATGAAGCGTGTGTTGTTGCCATTCCCAAACACCAACGCCTACACCACAGGCGAGGATCACTCCAAGAGCCACAATTCCCACACGGCCTGCAATGGTTCGGATACGTTCAGCTTGCAGATCATCGTTGATCTCTTGGATAAATTCGTCTGCCACGGTATTTCCCTGCTGGATCAGTCAGTTAACTGTGGGCAACCATACAGTGCCGCACCGCTGGCAGCAAACAGGCTAAACATGAAAGAGTTATAAAAAGGACGGAATAAATCATGCCAGTCGTTAAAGTCCTCATGATGCAGAAAGATGAAGGCCCTCGTCTTGCGCGATGGCTGACACATTACGGGCAAATTTTCGGCATGAAAAATCTTATTCTTTTTGACAATGGCTCCCAAGATCCCTTTACGCTTGCCCTTCTAAAAGAAGCAGAACGCCATGGGTGTCATGTGCGCTATGATCTTACGTCAACAGGAGATTTCCGGGAAAAAGGTCAGCATTTCACCAATGTTATTGCCTCTCTTGACCACGACGTGCATTACGATTTCGCGCTGCCTGTCGATTGTGATGAACTGCTCTGTGCTTTTACTGAAGACGGTCTCTCCCTTCAAAAAGAAGCTATCTATGAAGAACTCGAACGTCTGAAACCCTGCCGTGGCCCTTTGACCATCAATTTGTCTCTCTTCAACGTTCCACAGCAAGAAGGCTGGTACGCTCCGCGTCGTCTCTTCCCCAAAGGCTTTGTGCCAGCTCGCTGTGGAGCTCGAATCGACAATGGTCATCATTTCCCGACGTCACAAGAGGAGCCCAACTCTACCCTGACACGTTTTACCTACCTCCATAATCATCACCGCCCCTATCAAGAGATGATCAACCGCGCCAAGGCAAAGCTTGCTCTGGAGGTCAATGATATTTCTGATCTTGAAGAATTACGCGAGCATGAGAGCAAAGGGCTACCCGGCGGGCATCTTGTCCGAACAATTTTACAGAACCGCAGACAATATAACGCGACATATAACAATGAAGTGCAGCTCTATTTCCGCGGGAACGGCATTTTACTCCGCCGCCCTCGCGAAAAAGAAGTGCATATCTGGGATTCTCAACGCTATCTGGAACGTCATCCTGACACGGCGAGTTACGTGCCAGGGCCCCTCAGCCATTACCTGACATACGGGGCCCCAGAAGGACGCGAACTTCCTTAACCCTCCATTAAGGCTGGAATGTTACCGTCTGTCCGACCTTTTCTTCACATATCTCATCATCTTTCATGACGATGTGACCACGAACGATCGTTGCGATAGGCCAGCCTGTTACGGTTGTGCCATTGAAAGGTGTCCAGCCGGCAGGTGACGCGATCCAGTCATTGGTGATTTCCCGCTTCTTCTTCATATCCACTAGCGTGAAGTCAGCATCAAACCCAACGGCCAATCGGCCCTTATTCGGCACGCCATAAACGCGTGCAGGCCCAGCGGCCATCACATCAGCAAGACGGGAAAGGCTCAGGCGTCCTGCATTCACATGGTCAAGCATGACCGGCACGATCGTTTGCACGCCTGTCAAACCAGAGGGGCATTCCAACCAAGGCTTTTGCTTTTCGCCCAAAGGATGGGGAGCATGATCTGAAGACACGACGTCCACACGACCATCACGAAGAGCCGCCCAGCTTTCCAAATAATGACGCTCATCATTGCGGATAGGCGGGTTCATGACCGACATCCCCCCCAAACGCTCGTATGATTCCGGCCCTTGTTGGGTCAGATGGTTCGCTAATAACTCAACCGTGGCAATGTCACGATGCTCTTTCAGGTAGAGAAGTTCCTCTTGGGTTGAAACATGCAGGATATGAACGGGGCGATTAACTTTATGACCGAGCGCAACAATACGCTTTGTGCCACGGAACGCGCATTCTTCATCGCGCCACTCTGCATGCATCCGATGAGGCTGCCCAACATGAAAATGAGGCCTACGCTCCTGAAGGCGATATTCATCTTCTGAATGAAAGGCGACACGACGATGGCCTGAGCGTAACACCGCTTCAATCCCCTCATCGTCCTCAATCATCAGGTTCCCTGTTGAAGACCCTGCAAAGACTTTGACCGCGCAAACGCCGGGTTCAGCTTCCATTTTAGCAAGCAAAGGCGTGTTCTCACGCGTCGCACCGATATACATCGCCACATCAATATGAGCGTTTCTCTCAATATGCTGGCGCTTCCAGTCCAGCATGTCGATGCTGGTTACTGCAGGGTTAGTGTTGGGCATGTCAAAGACAGAGGTTATCCCGCCTAAAGCCGCAGCTTTTGTCCCTGTTTCAATCGTTTCTACTTCTGGACGACCGGGGTCACGCAGATGCACATGGGCATCAATCAAACCGGGCAGAACATGCAGCCCTGTTGCATCAATCTCCTGCTCCGCTTCATCTGACGCTGTCACCGAAAAAGACGCTATGCGCTTGTCTTTCACACCGATATCAGCCTGCGCCTCTCCCCATGGGAACACGCAGGTTCCATTACGGATAATCACATCATAGCGCATCATTTCTCTCCCTCTGCGAGGCACCATCTTCTGTTAACTGAAAAAGACGGAAAGCCGCCTCTTTCACATCATCGACCTTTAATTGCTCCATCTTCCCCTCGCCTTCAATGCCTGGCGCACAAACTGTCATGGTATAAGGGCCAACCGGTGCATATTGAGACACGCAGCTCGGCCCAAAAAGCCCAAGAGTTGGCACAGAAGCCGCCGCTGCTAAATGCATTAAGCCAGAATCATTCCCCACAAACAGCCGACACTGCCCCAGCAGACACGCAACATCTTCAATAGGATAACGTCCCCCTAGGTCATAGGCGTTAGGCAAAGCTTCTAAAACAGGGCGTGCTTGCTCATATTCCGCAGCACCTGGCCCATAAAAAATCACGGGGTGTAGCCCTAACGTTTCCAACGCTCGCGCTAAGGCAACAAAAGAAGCCGCTGACCAAGCCTTAACCGGACTCCCCGCCGTTGGTGCCAGCGCAACCAGTTGGTGTTGCTTAGGTAATATAGAGCGCCGTTTTGCTACTCTCTCTTGGCTAAGCCAAAGACGCGGCTCTGGGATGTCGGCCCATCCTAGAGCATGTGCATGTTGCGTAATTTTATGGCCGGGCCGACGTCCGCCTTTTACGAGCACACGATGGCGCGCCCAGAGACCAAAACCAACAAGTGAAGACCGCAGATCCACCACCATAAACCAACGCTGGGTAACGCATTGCCTCCATAACGACAGCCAATGTCGGTTATAGCTGCGCTTGTTAAGCGCAATAACGGCCTCACAACGGGGGACAGTCTGGAACAACCCCGTCACCGTTGGGCCACATGCAATTGTAAAACGCGCCTGCGGATAACGCTCCACAAGCGCGGACAACACAGCCATTGACAAAACAGAATCACCAAGCCTGTGAGCCGTAATGAAAAGGATCTTCATCCTTCCCGCAGCCATAATGGATCGTTCAGCTCGGCAATAAAAGCCTTATGGCGCTCCAACTCCTCACCCTCAGGAGGCGCCATCGGTCGCGGAGTACGGCCCGTCACCACATGCCGTTTAGGGCGGCCCGTCTCTGCATCATTCGCACGCTCAGGCCCTGCAAGCCCGAGCCCGCGCTGCCGCCCACCAATCAGCTCCACATACACGTCAGAGAGAAGACGACAGTCAAGCAACGCGTTGTGGGTGCCACGCTCGGAGAGATCAATACCAAAACGTCGGCACAGCGCATCCAAGCTCGCAGGCATTCCGGGATATTTTTTGCGTGCCATAACGACTGTATCAATCGCACGGCTGTCATAATCCAATTCAGCCCGACCGCAATTTTTGAGCTCCGCATTGATAAATTTAAAGTCAAACGGCGCATTATGCGCGATCATCCGACTATCACCGACAAATGCTAGAAAATCATCGGCAATTTTCGCAAAAACCGGCTTATCTTTGAGGTCATCTAACGTGAAACCATGCACACGCGTGGCTTCAGCAGGAATATCCCGCTCTGGATTGATCAAAACATGGTAATAATTCTCTGTACGTAGATCATTCACCAACTCCAGCGCCGCAATCTCGATCACTCGATCTCCCTGCGCTGGATCTAGACCTGTTGTTTCTGTATCAAAAAGGATCGTGCGGGACATGGTTTCCTCACATTGATGAGAGCTCGCCTGTTTCAAGGCGATGAATCAGCGCATGGATCTGTCGCGCTAGATGCCCGCGCGACAACCCTGTTTGTAGCACAATATCAGCACGTTTCTTCCGTTCATGGTCAGACATTTGCCGTGCAATCAGCTGCCGCGCCTCAGCTTCGCTCATCTTCCCCCCTTCACGAGAACGCTTGCGAATACGCGCAACCCTAACAGAGAGCGGTGCGTGAACCAGAACAACAAGGTCACAGTCTTTATCGGCCCCCGTTTCCCACAATAATGGAATATCCAGCACACAGAAACGCACGTTTTTCTGCCGACAAATGTGCAAAAAAGTCTGACGCTCCTGCCTAACAAGAGGGTGCATAATCCCTTCAAGGACAGGGAGCACTTTTTCATCTCGCGCGACTAACTCACGCAGTTTCCCACGATGAAGGACACCATCATGCACAATATCAGGGAAAGCCTGTGCAAGAGCCGCAATAGCGCGGCCATGCGGCCTTTGCAGCGCCTTAACACAGGCATCTGCATCAAAAACCGGGACGCCAGCACGCTGAAAAAGATCAGAAGCTGTGCTCTTTCCCGCCGCCATCCCGCCTGTCAGGCCTAAAACCAGCATAGATTTACTCTATTATTTCTAGGTTTAAATCATGCGCAAGCAGATCAAAGACCGTTTTATCCACGTCAGGTAGCACACCAAACCAACGCTCAAACCCAGCACGCGCTTGATAGATCAGCATGCCCAGACCATCGACAGTTTGCCATCCACGCTTTTGAGCCGCTTTGAGTAAAGGTGTTTGGCGGGGTGTATAGACAATATCGGCAACACGAAGCCCCTCATGACCATCGGCAAGAGCCGCATTCCAATCGAAGTCTGGCTGCCCGTTCATCCCCAGTGACGTTGCATTAACGAGTATTGAAGCCCCTGCGAGCTGTTCAGGCCACTCTTCCCAGGCAATGACCTCGCCAGCGCCTAATGCGTTCACAAGAGCACGTGCCCGCTCAAGAGACCTGTTTGTAATAAGAACCTCACAGCCATGATCCAACAAAGATGCCGCAACCGCACGGGCCGCACCGCCCGCTCCAAGGATCAAGACTTTTCCCATGACACTCACACCATGGGCGGCAAGATTATCGCAAAAGCCAACACCATCTGTACAGTCCCCAACAATCTCTCCTTGATGGAAAGATAAGGTATTCACCGCACCAGCCCGTCGCGCCACAGTTGTCAGACGATCACACACATGAAATGCTACCTCTTTATGAGGAATCGTCACATTAGCCCCACGAAAGCCCGCTGCAACAAGCCCATGAACGGCTGTTTTAAGCTGCTTGGGCGGTACAGGAAGCGGTACATAGGCCCCATTAACCTGATAGGTGCGACACCAATAGTTATGCAGCAGCGGAGAGCGTGAATGACTCACCGGCCAGCCAATCACACCGGCCAGACGTGTTTCCCCATTAATCATGTGCTTTGTCCTTTCCGTTTATCCCAAAAACGCGGCAACAAGCGTGCAAGACGCTCAATCCACTGCTCTTGTCCTTCTCTGTGAGCGATCTGGTCTTGTCGAATTTCAATTTCCAGCGCTGCCAATTGCCGCGTCGCACCATGCTGGGGCACCGTATATTCGTTTAAAGGGTTAAGTACGTAAGGCTGATTGTCCCCCACGCATAGCCCACCTTCCTCTTCTAAAAGCTGGCGCATGATCTGAGCACTTTTGGGGTCATGATCGTGCAATAGTCCGACATGCCATGGCCGCTCCTTGGCCTCTGGCCCCTTCATATGCGGTGTAAAACTATGCAAAGAAACAAAAACTGTTTCTTTTTCCCCTTGCTGATCTAACAAACGATCAATCTGGTCATGATAAGCGTGCAAAATAGCCTCTTCTCGCGCTTTTCTCTCATGAGCCGACAAAGAGTTATTAGCGGGAATCAGCGTTCCATCACTGATAGCAGGGATAGAGGTGGCATGCCCAGCTGCGCGATTACAGTCGATAACCAAGCGTGAATACACCTGTTCGATCAGTGCACACCCCAGACAATCCCGCAGCCCGTATCCAACCTCCCGAATACCAATGTCATAAGCAATATGGCGCTCCCACTGTTCATCCGACAATCCCATATCCCCTAGTCGTTGGGGAACCTGACGCCCCGCGTGATCACTGACGAGTAAAAACGGCGAACGTTGGCGTGCTGGCCACACATGATAAGGGGCCGGGTCATGAATGCTTAAGAAAGAAGGCTCTGTCATTTCGCCTCACGTAAAAGCTGTTGAAGACTCTGCTGAGAATCGGGAGAATCCCACGCGATCCCACCATCTGAAACCGCGCGAATGCGTCCTTGGCTATCAACAAGAACTGTCATGGGCAGCCCTGTATCTTTCAGGTGGGAAAGTGCCGATTGAATGGCCGATTGCTCCCCTACCCAAATGGGAAGGCCTTGCAGAGAAAGACGTTGTGTAAAAGCAGAAACCCGCTCCGGTGCCCCACTCTCTACAGCAACCGGCACAATCGGTAGGTCTGGATGCGCTTGTATAAAATGAGACAGTTTCGGTAGCTCTAAACGGCATGGGCCGCACCACGTTGCCCATAAATGCAATATATACGGTTTCCCACTTGGCGTTAAGCGCTGAGTATGGTCGGGGCCCTGCAACTGTAACGTAAA
Organism: Saccharibacter sp. EH611; assembly: GCF_009834765.1. Taxonomy (GTDB): domain Bacteria; phylum Pseudomonadota; class Alphaproteobacteria; order Acetobacterales; family Acetobacteraceae; genus Saccharibacter. The sequence goes on from NZ_WVHP01000002.1 coordinate 153,382, forward strand.
AGGCGCAGAAAGAGGCGCCTGTACCGTCAGTTCCTGAAGTTTCTGCATCTCTTCAGCCGTTGCGCAATTGTGTAACACGGCCCCGGTCGCTAGGATTGCGGCACCAATAGTACGGATCAACCGTCTTTTTTTCTTCCAGAATGTCAACATAACGGCCATCATGACACAGCTTACTCCCGGAAATACAGAACAACACACGTCATCATCTTCTGACGCGGCCAACCCACAATGGGGTGGACGCTTCGCAAGCGGCCCCGCTGCGATTATGGAAGAGATTAATGCCTCTGTTGGATTTGACCATATTTTATGGCGTCAAGATATCCGTGGGTCACTCGCACACGCCGCTATGCTCCGCAAAGTTGGCCTCCTAACGGAGGAAGAAGAAAACGACATCCGCCGTGGCCTTGCTGATATTGCACGGGATATTGAAGAAGGGCGCTTTGATTTTTCTCCAGCGCTTGAAGATATTCATATGAATATCGAATCACGCCTGTCTGAACGAATTGGAGAAGCAGGTAAACGTCTGCATACAGCGCGCTCCCGCAACGACCAGATTGCAACGGATTTCCGCCTATGGGTGCGGGATTCGATTGATGGCATTTTAAAGCAAACAGAAGCGCTCATGGCCGGTCTCGCAACTCAGGCATTGCGTTATCATGACGTGCCTATGCCAGGGTTTACCCATCTTCAAGTCGCTCAGCCTGTCACCTTTGGCCACCATTTGCTGGCTTATGTCGAAATGCTCAGTCGCGATGCCTCACGGTTAAGCGATGCTCGCGCGCGCCTCAATGAATGCCCTCTTGGGTCTGCCGCCCTTGCTGGTACATCATTCCCCATTGATCGTTCCATGACCGCTCAAGAGCTCGGTTTTGACCGCCCCACAGCAAATTCTCTTGATGCTGTGTCTGACCGTGACTTTGCTCTGGAATACCTCTCTGTTCTGTCAATGGAAGCCATGCATCTCTCCCGTCTTTCAGAAGAGATTGTGCAATGGGCTTCAGCAGCCTTTAACTTTGTCCATCTCTCTGATGCTTTTACAACCGGCTCTTCTATCATGCCGCAAAAGCGTAACCCCGATGCCGCCGAGTTGGTGCGTGCTAAAGTAGGCCGTATCACCGGAGACCTCGTAGGGCTGCTCACCGTTATGAAGGGCCTCCCCCTCGCCTACGCGAAGGACACACAAGAGGACAAAGAGCCTGTCTTTGACGCAACAACAGCCATCACGCTTTCTCTCGCCGCTATGGACGGGATGATCCGCGATCTGAAACCTAACAAAGAACGGATGCGCGAGTTGGCCGGTGCAGGTTTTTCCACAGCGACTGATCTTGCTGATTGGCTCGTGCGTGAGCTACGCCTTCCTTTCCGCACGGCTCACCACGTGACAGGGCGTCTTGTCAGCATGGCTGAACAAAAGACGTGCGATCTTGCTGATCTTTCACTTGAAGAAATGACATCTGTTGAGCCCAACATCAATGAGTCTGTTTATGATGTACTCACCGTTGACGCCTCCCTCGCCTCTCGTACAAGCGTAGGCGGCACAGCCCCTGCTAATGTCAAGAAACAAGCTGAAGCTTGGCTAGAACGTCTTTCCAAATAAGGAACGCTCTCATGATGTCTTTTGCAGCCTTCAATCAACGCAGAATAAAGGCGCTGGCTGTGCTAGCGCTCTGCGTAACATGCCTTGGCCTAAGCGCATGTGGGCGCAAAGGGGCCCCAACGCCACCGGGCCCTGAGAATAAGGTCATCTACCCACACACTTATCCAGCCGATTAATCAGCTGGATATTTTTGAAGAGGTGAAAATGTCAATTACACCTCTTCAAACAGCATCTAGTCGTCAGTCAGTAGGAATATCCGCTATTTCCACACTCTTCAAACAGGAATCTGGTGTTCCCTCTCGCTGTTTCGTCAACACGAGAAACGCACCACCATTAGTCCCAAAGGAAAAAGAAACTGGGATACCTGCTAAGTACGATATGTATAACCCTCGGGACGGACTAGGAGCTTCAAAGGCATTTTCATCGTCTCCCAATTGCTGAAGACTTTCTTCCTCTGAAATTCCTCCTCTTCCACCTTCTTTCACATCAATAGAAACTTCTCCACCCACGAATACCGAAGCCAGCTCGGCTTGCTCGGATGGTGTAATGGTGTAAACTTTCTCATGGCGACCATAAAAGAGTTCAGCTTGAAAGCAGCCACGCCGATAAATAGTAACCGCAGCCGCCCCATCAACAAAAACCATCGGCGCTTTTACAGGCACGGCTGATAGAACACCCGGCCCCTCGGGCGAGATAAGCCAATCTTTAAACTCTTCTAGTGTTTCAAAAGAAGGTTCGCTCATTGTATATCTCCCCATTAGCCAATGATCATTCCATCCCAGGCTGGCTCCACGCCATCAGGAAGCGTTTCCCGTAAGGTAGGGTAATCCATATCAGGCCCCATATGTGTCAAAATTGTATGCTTTGGTTGGATGATATCACGCCACTCCAGCACACGCTCAAGCCACGCATGGGATGGGTGCGGTGTTTCCTGAAGGCAACCAACAATCCATACATCCAACCCTTTGAGCGCATCCAATCCAGGCTCGGGAAAACTCTCAACGTCCGTGCAATAAGCTACTTTTCCAAAGCGTATGCCAAGGCTAGCCATAAAACCGTGGTTTTGCGCAATCCCAAGACCATTTAAAGGCCCCACAGAAAACGGGAATCCCGCCTCAATAGCCTGCACCTCAAAAGCCGCTCGATAGAAAGCTCCCCCCTTCCATGGATGGAACACATAATCAAAACGCGCTCTGAGTTCAGCTAATGTTTCCTCAGTGGCAAGCAAGGGAAGAGGCCGGCCGATCACACGATTCACGGCCCTCAGTTCGTCAAGCCCAGCGATATGGTCACTATGTGCATGAGTATAAAGCACAGCATCCACATGACTGAGATCAGCCACTAACATTTGATGGCGGAAATCCGGCCCGCTATCAACGAGGAGCCGGAACCCTTCATGCTCAATCACAATAGATGAACGCGTTCGCCGATTACGCGGATGCTGAGGATCACATTTCCCCCAAATACCCGCAGGTCCCTCGCCTTCATTCCCTCCGATCATGGGAATTCCAGCAGAACCACCACAGCCGAGGATTGTGATTTTCATGAAGACGCCTTTGAAAAGAGACGATACGCATTGGCCGTTGTCTGAGCGATGACATCATCCAACGGCACCTCACGTTCTTGCGCCAAACGCGTCGCTGTATGGACGACATAACCGGGCATATTGGGTTTCCCGCGCTTAGGAACGGGCGCCAAGAAGGGGCTGTCTGTTTCAACGAGCATCCGCTCTTTCGGCACCATCTTAGCTACAGCGCGAATTTCATCGCATTTGGGGAACGTAAGGAGGCCAGAAAAGCTAATATATCCGCCTAACTCCAGCGCTGTTTCAGCCAACGCCTGTCCTGATGCAAAGCAATGCAACAAAAACGGAAATACCCCTTTGGCATGTTCATCCCGCAGGATGGCAGCAACATCTTCATCAGCCTGACGAGCATGAATAACAAGCGGCAAACCCGTCACACGCGCGGCTTCAATGTGCCGTCTGAACGTCGCTTTCTGTGCAGGACGCACCTCTTCCGTTCCGTGGAAATAATCCAACCCAGCTTCACCAACGGCCACAATACCCGGTGCTGACAAGGCTTCGACCATCTCATCCAATTCAGGAAGACGTTCTTCATGTGCATAGTCAGGATGGGTGCCAATCGCCCCCCAAATACGCAGTTCAGGCGTATCACGCTGGACAAGGTCACTTTGCTCATGACGACGAGACCAGCGCGTGCCAATGGTCACCATCCCCTCTATCCCGTTCTCACGGGCAAACTGTAAAGCGTCATCAAGTGCGTCGAGCTTATCAAGGTGGCAATGGGTATCAATTAGACCACTCATATTTTACCCTTCCTCAACAAAGCGCGGGAATAGACCTTGTGGTTTCGGTAATTGACGACCGCCCGGTGTTGGCGTTTTCAGCGCGTCAATCGTGCGCTCATCAGCCTGTACACCAAGTTGATTCAGCATCTTATCCATCGTGTCCGGCATATAAGGCTGAAGTAGCGTCGCCACTGTGCGGATCACATCCACCAAAACACGCAAAACATCAGCCATACGCGCTTTATCAGTCTTCTTCAGAACCCATGGAGCTTGACGGTCGATATAGGCATTCGCCGCACGGATCAGTTTCCAAATTTCTTCTAACGCATCGCTAATCGCTAAACGCTCAATGTAATCTGAAACAATACTCGGCAGCAGCTCTGCCTGTGCCAAAATAGCTTGGTCTTCCTGCGTTAACGCCCCACGTTCTGGTAAAATACCATCAAAATTGCGTGCCACTTGGCTTAACGTGCGTTGCGCTAAATTACCGAGATCATTCGCCAGTTCAACATTCATGCGCGTGATCATAGAGCGACGGCTAAAGTTGGAATCGCCTCCAAAAGGCACTTCACGCATCAAGAAGAAGCGCAACTGATCCAGTCCAAACTCATCGGAGAGCGCTTTAGGATCCAGCACATTTCCCAAAGATTTGCTCATCTTCTCGCCTTCAACCGTCCACCAACCATGGGCAAACACACGCTTTGGCAGCGGCAAATTGGCGGCCATCAAGAAAGCAGGCCAATAAATGCAATGGAAGCGAATAATCTCTTTACCCACAACATGCACATCAGCCGGCCAATATGCCCATTTCTCACTGTTTAAATCAGGATAACCAGCTGCTGTCAGATAGTTTGCCAAAGCGTCAAACCAGACATACATGACATGGTCAGGGTCGCCCGGTACCTCAATCCCCCAGCGGAAACTTGTGCGACTGATCGACAAATCACGGAGTCCTTGCTTCACAAAGCTCTCAATCTCACGCTTTGGGCCAGCAGGGCCGATAAAGTCAGGATTCTCTTCGTAGAACTTAAGCAAACGATCCTGAAAGTCTGTCAAACGGAAGAAGTAAGAAGGCTCCCGCACACGTTCCACGGGCGCTCCTGAAGGGGCTGTCCGGCTTCCATCAGGATGGACGGTTATTTCATCTTCCCCAATAAAAGCTTCATCACGTGTAGAGTACCATCCCTCATACGCATCGAGGTAAATATGGCCGTTTTCAGCAACCTTTTCCCACAAAGCCCGTGCGGACTTTTTATGACGTTCTTCGGTCGTGCGCACAAAATCATCAGCGGTAATGTTCATCTCACGCTGCATTTGACGGAATTGCGCAGAAACACGATCGGCAAATTCTTGCGGTGGCACCCCTTGGGCAAGAGCACTCTGCTCCACCTTTTGTCCGTGCTCGTCCGTCCCGCTCACAAATAGAACATCATTTCCCATCAGGCGATGGAAACGCGCGAGCACATCGCACGCGATAGATGTGTAGGCATGACCGATATGCGGTGCGCCATTCACATAGAAAATGGGAGTTGTGATGGTGAAGCGCCGGGTCATGTCATTATCCTGCATTTGATCTTACATTTATAAAAGACGAGAGGCCTCCAAGCTGGAAACCATATCAAAGGCCTGCCTCATCGCCTGCCCTTTGTCTAGACTAAAGGATTCTGTCTGAGAACGCAGGGTCTCAAGAGCACTTTTTTTCTCAGCAAAGCGCGCAGCCCCAGCAAGATCGCCATATTGTGCGGCGTGTCTTGCACGTTGTGCGATACCTTCACCTAACAAATCACACAACAAAGCGAAACCGTCTGCCTCACGGGCAAGCTGGCCAATCTCTTGCCATAAAGCGCTTTCCATTAGCTGACCTTCCAAGGCATGCTGTGCCAAGGCAGCAATGCGCCCATCTTTGTCACGTGCCAGAAAAAGAGCTCGCCCCGGTGAACCATGCGCGCGTTTAATAACGTCCATAGGTACATGAGGCAATACAGCGCGCATAGCGTCATCCGACAATGGAGAAAGCGCAAGGCGGCGGCACCGACTGCGTAATGTCGGTAACAAAGCCCCAGGGGCCGTCGTTGTCAGCAGCAGTACGGTTTGGGCGGGCGGTTCTTCCAAAATTTTCAAAAGCGCATTGGCTGCAAAACGATTAAGAAACTCCACTCCATCAACAATCACAACACGCCAGCCGCCCTCTGTTGCCGTGTGATGAAGGAAGTTTTGGATAGGCTGCACATCGGACACAGTGATTTCCCCACGTAGCCGCCCTTTACGTGGGTCTATCTGACGTGAGATTTCCAACAAATCACCGTGCGTTCCCGCTCGGACACGCCGTCCCGTCGGACTCATAGGGTCATCCCCCTTGAGGAGATGACGTGCCAATCGGAAAGCAAGTGTCGCTTTCCCGATTCCCGCGGGGCCGGAAATAAGCCAAGCGTGATGAAGGCGTTCCGTTTGAAACGCATCCAGAAAACACTGCTCAGCCTCATGATGACCAAAGAGCTCTTCTGTTTGCCGAGGAGACGGCATCGTCATAAAAGGCCACGCGCGCTTAAACGCTCTTTCACGAGCGCATAAAGAGCATGATGCACCTCTTCTTCAGAACGTGCCGCATCAACACGAATCATTCGGTCTGTTTGCTGCTGATAGGCTTGAGAAAACCCCTCGCGCACGCGCTGGTGGAATGCTTCGGCCTGTCCTTCATAACGATCTGTTGGGCCTTGACGTTGAACCACCCTGCGTTGCGCAACCTCCAAAGGCACATCAAGCCAAAACGTCAGATCTGGCTCATGTCCGACAAGCTGACGAAGTGAGCGAATGAAAGAGAGCTTATCCGCTTCTCCGCAGCCAATGCCATATCCTTGATAAGCCCATGTCGAATCGTGAAAACGATCGCACACCACCACATGACCAGCCGCCAACGCGGGAAGAATTTGATGATCCAAATGGTCACAGCGCGCAGCCATATGCGTCATGACTTCAGCTTTCCACGACAAAGCTTCCTCACCAAAAAGAAGCTGCCGGCGCAGTGCCTCAGCCCCAGGGGTGCCGCCTGGCTCTCGCGTTTGACAGACAGGCAGTCCATCCGCCTTTAGAGATTCAGAAAGATGACGAAGTTGGGTGGATTTCCCAGCCCCTTCGCCCCCTTCTAGAGAAATAAAGAAACCGTTTTTAGTGTGAAGAACCATAACCCAACCGAGATAGTGCACGCCCAACAAGCCCTAAAGCTTCTACCGACTGTCCCACAAGAAGGGACTGTGTCTGTGTGAAATGCCCTGGAACAGTCACCGACACACGCCCCCATTCCTGCCCCGCTCTTACAGGCGCTCGTATAGGCGATGGATAATCGACACTAATCTGCACAAGCTGGCGCCACCCAACTGGGATCGTCATACTCACATCCGAGGGGGCGATCAGAGGAACAGTGCGCTCTTGCCCCATCCAGACAGGTGCGCGTGCCTCCAGAACCTGACCTTTTTTAACAAAAGTCACCGTTTCAAAGGTTTCAAAAGCCCACGACATGAGGCGCTCGCCTTCATGCGCCCGCTCATTGGACGATGGCGTGCCATTCAGAACCACAATCACCCGGGTACCATTACGCAATGAACTCGCACATAACCCGAACCCACCTGCGTCCGTATGACCTGTTTTTAACCCATCTGCGAGACCTTTATCCACCAACACATTCCGATTACCTTGGCGGATATGGTTAAAGGTAAATTCTTTTTCCCCAAAAAATGGATAATATTGCGGGAAATCACGGATAAGATGCTGCGCAACGCGTCCAACATCACGTGCCGTCATGTAGTGATTATCGTCTGGCCAGCCTGTCACATTCATAAAATGCGACCCTGTTAACCCCAGACGCCCAGCTTCTTGGTTCATCATCTCAACAAAGCGCGCTTCTGACCCAGCAATCCCTTCTGCCAGAACGATACAGGCATCATTCCCAGACTGAATGAGCATTCCCTGAATCAGCTCACGCACGGACACATTTTCACCATGGGGGACAAACATCTTTGACCCCTGCATACGCCACGCTTTGTCACTCACAGGGAAATGCTGATCAAGCTGAATGCGACCGGAGGCTAAAAAGGCGAAAACAACATAAGCCGTCATCATCTTCGTCAGCGATGATGGCGGCATTCTCTGGTCTGCGTCTTTTTCAAGCAACACGGTACCGGTCGTGCTGTTGAGAACATACGCCCAGCGTGCAGAGGTCATAAAAGATCCTGCAGGTGTCGTCGCAACACCTTCAGCGGGCGCTTCGGCACCCTCTGCACGCGCAGACTTTGAGCCTTTTTGAGTATGCGCTTTCGCACGAGCCGCAGCCGAGGCCTCCCCTAATGACCACCCTGAAAGGACTGACACGGCCGAGATGCCGGCTATTCCACTCATAAGAGAACGTCTTGTCTGCACGCTTATCCCCGCATCTATCTTGACCGAACGCACTATCGTAGCCGTTCCCATCGTGATGTTCTTCTTTCTTTTACTAACGCTCCGACCCTCTACGGTCTAGATCGTTCCTTAAACCGTACAACGATCCCCAAGCAGACCAACTGCCAAGGCATAATAATCGGACGGATTATAGGCACGTAGCACCCGAAAATTACGATACACTAAAAAGGCTTGCCCACCGGGCCCATCAGGCTGCACAAGTTTAGCCAACCGTTGCGACGGCTCAAGAGCACGGCCATTGAGCCCACGCACACCCGCACTGACCCAGTCCGCTACCGTACGCTGGGAAGCATGACGGGACGTTGACGCGCCTTTGCTCCCATCATTTAGCGTTTCCCCTAAAGGAACTGTGACTTCTTCGCCCCAAGGCTCTCCAAACACCCACCCACTTTTAGCAAGATAGTTCGCTGCTGAGGCGAAAATATCCGCTTGCGTATTCCAAATATCTTTACGTCCATCACCATTACCATCGGCAGCAAAGCGTAGATACGCGCTCGGCATAAACTGTACCTGCCCCATCGCCCCCGCATAGCTCCCCAGCATACGCGTTGGGGCAATTTGCCCTTGGCCTAAAATAATCAACGCCTTGATAAGTTCTTGACGGAAAAATGCCGCTCGCCGTCCGTCAAAGCCCAGCGTCGCGAGAGCATCAATCACGTTGAAACTCCCCTGACTCGCACCAAAACCTGATTCCAGCCCCCATATTCCCATCACAGCCGCTGGATCACACCCAAAACGCTGGCAAATACTGTCCATATTTTGGCGCATATCTTGGTATAAACGTTGCCCTTGCTGGCACCGCTCATCGCGCACAACACGCGCTCTATACTGGCTCCAGCTCAACGTAAATTCTGGCTGATGTCGGTCTCTTTTCAGGACTTTTTGATTAGGCTGCCTTGTACACGCAAAAGCCTCATCTAATATTTGGCTTGCAACACCCTGCTCTAAAGCATCACGACGAACGGATGCACAAAAAGCCTGATAACTCTTAGCCTTATGGGCTGTCATAGAACGTGCCCAGCCGCTCTGCGATGCCGCCACACTGCCCACCAAAGCGCCCAGAAAATATCGCCGCTCCATTAAAAGCCCTCCAACTACGCTTATGTCGTTATATGTTCAGAAAATCAAAATGGGTTCTTTTCAACATTTCGGTAATTGTCGAACCTTCCCCAACATGGCACAATCACTGGCCATGTTCACAATATTGTCTCTCTCATGATCCGTCTTGGCCCTATTCTGGCATCCCAGCCTCTTTGGTTAAAGGCACTCAGTATCATTGCTGGCACCTTTATTTTAGAAGATGTCGCAACGGTTCTCTCAGCCATTGCAACGCAAGCTCATCAGATCAACCTTTTTGCAGCGCTTTGTGCGCTTTATGTTGGTGTTGTCCTCGGTGACCTCGGGCTCTACCTGCTCGGGCTCGGTGGCGCTCATTGGCCATTTCTAAAACGCTTTTTGACCCTCCCTAGTGAGAAACAAGCCCAGCGTTGGTTTTCGCGCAATATCATCAAGGTCGTTGCCATTTCTCGTTTTGTCCCTGGGGCACGCCTTCCTTTGTACACAGCCTGTGGCTTCTTTAAGGCGCCTTTCCTTTCTTTTGCTTTAACCGCCATTGTCGCAACACTCGTCTGGACAAGCTTGCTGTTTTTGCTGTCGCTGCGTATTGGAGGGTGGCTTCTGGCCCATCAGGGCGGATGGCGTTGGGCCGGCATTATCGGCTTTGTTTTATGTATCGTTCTCATGGGCCGTTTTATTGCCCATATCCAACGTGTGAGTTCAGTAGATTCATGACCGATAAGACCAAAGAACAGAACCCTCTCTCCCTGTTCGAATTCTGGCCAGGATCGGTCTTCTACACGCCTATTGTCCTGTACTGGATCATCATGGGCCTGCGCTATCGTGATCTCAGCGTTGCTACAGCTGCAAACCCTCGTATTGAAACGGGTGGCCTATGCGGGGAAAGTAAAAGCTCTATCTTGGATATGGCCGGCCCTATCGCACGGGAAGCCATCGCTCCTTATCGCGTTTTTTACAACGGCCCTACAGCGTTACAGGAAGTACTTGATGCCATGGATGATATGGGCACCACATTTCCTGTCGTTGTTAAGCCTGATATTGGCTGCAATGGCACGGGAGTGCGCCTTGTTGCAGACCGGGCCATGCTTGAACATGTTCTGCCACTCTTCCCAACAGGTGTGGCTCTGTTGGTGCAAGAACTTATTACAGCCCCAATTGAAGTTGGCATTTTCTACATTCGTCACCCGCATGAAGAAAACGGCCACATCACGTCCCTTACGTATAAAGAGGCCCCTCTCCTGATAGGCGATGGTACGTCAACGCTTCATGAGCTTGTGATGCAAGACCCACGCATGAGCCAAGTACCTCAGCTTTATCTTCCACGCCTTGAAGGGCAAGAGCAGTCGGTTCTTGCAAAAGGAGAAAAATTCCCGCTCGTTTTCGCAGGAAACCACTGCAAAGGTTCTATCTTCCGCGATGGGCGCAATGACATTACAGAATCCCTCACGCAGCGCATTAACGCGATCATGACCGATATTCCGGACTTTCACTTCGGCCGTATTGACGTAAAAGCTACCTCTGTTGAGGCCTTACGTCGCGGAGAAGGATTTTCCATTATTGAAATTAACGGGGTCGGATCTGAAGCGATTCATATATGGGATCGTCGCACTACTCTATGGGAAGCGTATAAAACGCAATTCTACCATTATCGTCAGACCTTTCTCATTGGAGCCGCCAAAAAGAAAGAGGGTTGGAAGAGCTCTGGCGCTTTCTCCATGCTGTTTTCATGGCTCAAGCAACGGCGCCTTCTCTCTTCCTATCCTACGAATGATTGATTCTTAGAAATCGAAGGAGAATTCCCCTCTCCTTCGGCCCTTACAGCTTGCCGGCATTGAAGATATAATTGCTAATTTGCTGTTCAAGCGACAGCAACGGCCGGGCATCTATGATCGTGCTGCCCTCTGCCAAAAAAGACGCACTCTTCCCCGGTAGAATTTTCAAAACATTGTCACCCGACATCGTTGGGGCCCCAATGGTCACCGCTGTGTCTGAAGGCAGGCGGATGGATTTTTCAACATCAAAGCGCACATCTGCAATCGCAAGCTCTGAGTTCAGCGTAATCGCTTCAACATGCCCAACACTCACTCCGCCCAGCTCAACACCCGCCCCTTTAGCCAAACCGTTGGCTGAGGGAAAAGACGCATGATACGTTGCTAAGTCACCAACTGGCCCTTGTGATAGGCGCGCTCCATACAGCAAAAAACCACCAGCTAAGCACAGCACTGCGGCACTTGCTAAGAAAGCTCCCCCACGTCCCTTGATCATGCTGCGCATTCTCTTGGCCCTCACATTAACACTCAATATCTCACACGATGCTTCGTTCCGTGGAGAGTAACCATCATCTGACACGGTCAAGCTTTTGACACCCTACCATGTCCCGTCAATAATAGCATGAGCAAAGATGGAGTATGCGACCCTTATGACTTTATTACAGGCTCTTATTCTCGCCATTACCCAAGGGATTACCGAACCCTTCCCTGTCAGTAGCCTTGGGCATGCTGTTCTTTTACCGAGCCTGCTTCATTGGTCACTTGACCAACATAGCCCATTTTTCCTCCCATTCCTGACAATGCTCCATGTTGGTACGCTTGTCGCGCTCGCACACGTCTTTTGGAGTGACTGGGTGGGGATCATACGCGGGATTTGCGGCCTTGATGGCACCCGTGGACGCACACAAGCGCTCCATCTCTGTATTCGGCTCGTCGTTGCAACCATCCCTGCCGTTATCATTGGCGGATTATTCGAGCATCATCTGCGCGCTATTTTTGCAACGCCTCTCGCCGTAGCGAGTTTTCTAACGCTGAATGGTGTGTTGCTCCTCGCAACAGAATGGCGTTTAAAACGCACATCCTCTCCCACCCTTCGTGATATTGCTCAACTTAGTCTGAAAGATGCCTTTATCATTGGTTGCTGGCAATGTTTGGCTCTTCTCCCTGGCCTCTCTCGCTCAGGAGCCACGATTAATGGGGGACTAACACGGGGCCTCAGTGCCCTCGCTGCAACGCGTTTTTCACTCCTCCTCGCACAGCCCATTATTCTCGCAGCAACTGCGAAAGAAACTTGGCAGATGCGTCATCTTTCACTCAGCACTTCAATCATTGAACAGTCCCTTATCGGTGCTGTCGTAGCAGGCCTCACAGCGCTTATTTGCTCTCGCTTATTGCTCCGCTTTTTTAACGAAGAAGACAATAAGGCTCTAACCCCTTTCGGCATCTATTGCATCATCGCAGGTATCGGATCCGGTCTTTGGTTGGTGCTTTAACAACGCCCTAGCTTTCTCTTTACACCTGTATTCTTCCTCGGCATGAGTGTCTTATACCTTTCGATTCCGAATTATTTTATCGTAAAGCGATGCCCCAATGACTGCTCCCCAAAGCTCCTCTCGCTCTTCATCCTCACGCCGCAAAACGATGGAGCAAATCGCAGGCACGACTGCCTCACAAGGGCTTAAACGTAACCTCACTGCCTTACAATTACTGGTCATGGGGGTCGGAACCACGGTTGGGGCTGGCGTTTATGTCATGACAGGCACAGCCGCTGCCGAATATGCTGGGCCCGCCGTTCTTCTTTCATTTCTCATTGCCGCTGCAGCCTGTCTATTTGCAGCCTTTTGTTATGGAGAGCTGGCCTCCTCCTTTCCTGTCTCTGGATCGGCCTATTCCTACGCATATCTTTCCATGGGTGAAAAAGCAGCTTGGGCTGTCGGATGGCTTATTTTACTAGAATATAGCGTCGCAGGGACGGCGGTTGCCTCCGGCCTATCAGGATATCTCGTCTCCTTATTAGAAACCTGTCACATCCATCTCTCCCCTATCGTCACGCAATCCACCCTTCAACCTCGCCCCGGCTCTCATGGCAGTGCCCTTACAGTCCATCATGGGTTCAATCTTGTCGGCTTTATGGTGGTTATGATTATGGGGATGCTTCTCGCTCGTGGGAATGAGGGGTCATCGCGTTTTAATAACCTACTCGTCGCGCTCAAAGTCGGTGTATTAGGTCTCTTTTTCATCATAGGCCTAAGCGCTATTCATCCTGCTTATTGGCACCCTTTCATTCCCCCGTCCCAAGGAAATTTTCACTTCGGCATTGCTGGGGTTTTTCGCGCGGCGTCGATTATCTTTTTCGCCTATGGTGGTTTTGAAATCGTCTCAACAGCCTCAGCAGAAGCACGCAATCCCACACGAGACGTTCCGATTGGCATTATTGGCAGCCTTATTATCTGCACACTCATTTACTGTGCCATCGCTGCTGTGTTGCTCGGGATTGTCCCTTATCATGATCTTGATGTTGCTGACCCGCTTGCTGTTGCTACCAAAGTCATGGGCAAACCTTGGCTCGCTCTCTTCGTGAACACAGGAGCAACCATCGGCCTCTGCTCTGTTTTGCTCGGACTGCTCTATGCTGCATCACGCGTTCTGCTGACCATTGGGAATGATGGGCTTATTCCGCGCCTATTTTGCCATATTCATCCACGCTTCAAAACGCCATGGCGCGGCACAATGGTACTCAGCCTCATCATGGGAAGCATGACCGCAACCCTCCCCATCGCCCTGATTGGGGATCTCCTCTGTATCGGCACGACACTTGCTTTTGCGATGGTCTGTTTTACCGTGATCTGGCAACGTAATTACGCACCTAATACCCCACGTCCCTTCCGTGTTCCCTTAGGTGGAATCCGCATCAAAGGTTTCTGGCTTGGCACCGTCCCATCCTTAGGAATCTTCTGCTGTTTTGTGATGATTGCCCCTTTGTTTTTAAACATGGCTCATGCCATTTTAACCGGAAACCCTATCCCTCTTCTGATCTTACTGATCTACCTCGCTTTAGGGGCCGGAACCTACATCTTTTACGGAAGGAAGCATTCTCTCATGGCTTCACAACACCGCTCTGAGAAACGTGATCGATAGGGTCTCTCGCGCATAGAAGCGCCTGCTCAATACCCTCTAGGCCATTTACAGAACGACAAGACTGCGCCATGAGACAAGGCTTTCTACGCCTTTGTGGCTCACCGCTTTATGAGACAGCATCTAAAATCCATGACCAGCCCTGCCCCTTCCCAGAACAGTCGCCGGAAAACTCTGGAACATATTGCGGCGGAAAACAACAACCACCCTCTCAAGCGCAGCCTTACCGCCACGCAACTTCTCTTTATGGGCGTCGGCACGACCGTGGGGGCTGGTGTTTACGTCATGACGGGGACAGCAGCAGCCAATTATGCTGGCCCCTCTATTCTACTATCGTTTTTAATTGCAGCAGCCGCCTGCCTCTTTACCGCCCTATGTTATGGCGAGCTTGCTTCCTCTTTCCCTGTTTCTGGCTCGGCCTATTCCTACGCCTATATCTCCATGGGAGAAAAAGCTGCTTGGACTGTTGGCTGGCTTCTGTTGTTGGAATACGGCATTTCCTGCACAGGGGTCGCCTCGGGTTTGTCAGGCTATCTCACGTCGCTGCTTGATACATTCAACCTCCATATCCCTGCTTTTCTTACCCACTCAACACTCCAGCCTCTCCCCGGTGGAGACGATACCGTTCTTACCTACCATTGGCAGATAGACCTGGTTGGTCTCCTTGCGGTATGTGCCGTCACAGCCCTTCTTGTACGAGGCGTGGAAGAATCAGCCCGCTTTAATACCGTCGTCGTTGGTTTAAAAGTGGGAGTATTGCTGCTGTTTCTCATCATGGGCATCAGCTTCGTTAATCCTGCTAACTGGCACCCCTTTATCCCCCCTTCTGAGGGAAACTTTCATTACGGCATCACCGGTATTTTCCGTGCGGCTTCTATTATGTTTTTTGCTTATGCCGGGTTTGAAGCCGTCTCCACCGCCTCTGCCGAGGCACGTAATCCAACACGTGATATTCCTATCGGAATTATCGGCAGTCTTGTTATATGCACCATTATTTATGTTGCCGTTGCTGCTGTTCTTCTTGGTATCGTCCCCTATCGTAGCCTCAACGTAGCAGACCCTTTGGCCATAGCCACAAAAACCATGCACAAACCGTGGCTAGCTCTTCTTGTTAATTCAGGTGCTACGATTGGCCTTTGCTCCGTTCTTCTTGGCCTCATGTATGGGCAAACACGCGTTCTTCTTACAGTGGGACGAGACCGCCTTATCCCTGAAATATTCAGCCGTATTCATCCCAAATTCCGCACGCCTTGGCTAGGTACACTCATCATTGGGGCTCTCGTCGGCTTCATGACGGCAACCATGCCGATTGACATTATCAGCGATCTTGTCTCGATCGGCACCGCTCTGGCTTTTGCAATTGTCTGCTTCACCGTTATCTGGCAGCGTAATCAAGCACCAGATGCAACACGCCCCTTTAAAGTCCCTCTCGGTGGTTTGACGATTAAGGGCATATGGATTGGTATTGTGCCAACATTAGGTATTGTTTTTTGTATTCTGATGGCTCTACCACTCACCATCAATATGTTTCACGCTGTTATAATGGGAAACCCAGTTCCCCTTATCCTGATCATCACATATGTGGCGCTGGGTGTACTGACCTATCAATGTTACGGTAAAAAAAATTCAGTTATGGCCCAGAACAAAGGGCCATAATTGACATTTCGTCACCACAGCGTCTCTTAGAAAGAAGAAGGCCCCGTGTAGCTCCCCGGTGGAGGACGCTTGATGGGTGGAGATAGAATATCATCATCCGTTTCTTGAGCAGGAGCTGGAACCATTCTCTCCCCTGCTTTCACGAGAGACATGCGGGTTCGTGGTAGAGCTTGCGGAAATTCTTCGCGAATACGTGCGATCGCTTTTTCACGAATATCACAGCGCAAGTCCCAGCTCTGCATCGCATTACGGGCACTCGCTGTGATCCGGATTTTCATCGCGCTATGGTCAAAGTCCGACACTTGAACGTCGAAGATTTTCCCGTCCCAGAGAGGACAAGCACGGACAATTTCTCGCAGCGCTTCTCGTATTTCCTCCATAGGTGCATCAAAATCGAGCCACATCACGACGAGCCCTGTAATAGCTTCAGAATTATGTGTCCAATTTTCAAAACGATTTTCCAGAAAATACGAAATAGGAACAATATAGCGCCGCCAATCCCACACACGGAGCACCACATAGGTTGCTGTAATTTCCTCGACCCAGCACCAATCACCGTTAATAATGATGAGATCTTCCATGCGAATTGGCTGGGTTATAGCAATTTGTACCCCAGCAATAAGATTCGTCAAAAGCCCACGAGCAGACAAACCCACAACCAGCGATGCTGCACCAGCAGACGCAAAGAGCGACACCCCATATTGTTTCACAGACGGGAAAAGCATCAAAGCTGATGCCACAGTGATGATCCCGATTAAAATTTCACCAAGCCGTCTGAGAACCTTAATCTGCGTTTGATGAGCACGCACCATAATGTCATCTGCATAATCACGCTTTGCTAAACGAGCGAGATAAGCTTCTGTCATCAAACGCAAACTGATGATCACCGATGTTCCGACAACCAAAATCAACGCAAAAAGAAAGCCAAGCTGAAGCGTTTGCTCTGTCTCAAAAGACAAACCCGTTGCTGCAGGTAGAGCCGCCAACAATGCAAGCAACGTGACGATAATCCGTGATGGACGACGCAGCGCATGCACAACATTCCGAAGCATCGCAACGCTACGCGTGCCGGGGATCTTTAGAAGTAGGCTGATCGTTCCCTGACCAAAGTAGTATGCCGCCAGCCCCACAATGACCAGCATAACCACAGAGACAACCGACCCCGGAAGCCACGATAACGCATTGCTAAACGCAAACAAAATTCCGGTAAAATGCTGCGACAACGACAAAGTTCTCCAGTTGGCGGGATTTTTAGGGGTGCAGAGTGACAGGGTATCTAGGAAAAATAAACCAAAAATAGAAATATTCTTCTTACTTCCTTGGTTGACACCCCCTCAAAGATATCATAAAAACCCACTCAACGACGGACTTCAACAGGTTCGTTACCTTAAAGATGGCGGCGTAGCTCAGTGGTAGAGCAGGGGAATCATAATCCCTTGGTCGGCGGTTCAAATCCGTCCGCCGCTACCATCTTTATATTCCCCTAAAAATGGTTTTGATATGAAGTATTCCTACTCAGTTGTAGGAATGTCTGTATTTCTATCTCTATCATAGAAGAAGGGAGAAGCTAAACTTCTCTCCTCCTTCACAACCAATCACATTACTCAACTGGCGGTTCTACAACATTTTTAGGGCGACGACCACGCGGCGGACGTGGTGCTTCTTGCACTGGTGGCTGCGCTTCTCTGTCAGCTGCCCCATGCTCTTCCACATCCCCAGATCCCGGCTCTTCACGGCGCTCACGACGCTCTTGCCGGCCTTGCTCGTATGCACGCTGGCGCTCTGCACGTTCTTGCTGTGCTGTCTGGGCTGCTTGATTCATCGCATTTAGAATACGAAAATAATGTTCAGCATGCTGAAAGTAAGCTTCCGCCTGCACACGGTCACCTGTACCTGTCGCATCCCGTCCGAGCTGAAGATATTTTTCCGAGAGTTGCTGAGCCGTTCCGCGTACGCGTATATCCGGACCATTACTTTCAAAAACATGATTCCGGTTCAGAGGAATCTGACCGTTATTACCACGCGATGCTCCCCCACCGCCTCCAGAACGGTGATGGCGGCTTCTCATACGCTTCATAGTCTTCTAACCTGTAATTTGCGTTCCGATGGCTTCTCAAAACAATAACCCATCCCCGATCTCTTCCATCAGTTCAAAAGAATATTTTCTACGTAGGGATGAGGATACTCACACGTGCTGGGACATTTTTCTTCTGAGCTCACGCCCTGCTCCCGCCTCATGCAAACAAGTTCTACCAATTCTACTCTCACAAGCCAACCTGTTTTCTAAGATCGCGCTAAAACCAGAGCACGCGGAACCCCGCCTAAGTCAGTATGGCACCGCAACTTGTGCAATCCCTGAGATTCAGCCAGCTGCGTTACAGCCTCTTCCTGCCTGAGCCCTAGCTCAAAAATCGCTATCCCTGTTGCGCTTAATAAACGTGGCAGTTCTTGGCACAAAAGCCGATAAGCCTCCAAGCCATCATTCCCGCCATCAAGCGCACGATGAGGTTCGTAATGCTCTACTTCTGGCATAAGCTGCGCGACAACATCACGCTCAATATAAGGTGGGTTAGACAAAATCACATCAAAAGGCCCTGTGATCCCCTCAGCCCAAGAGCCAACTTTAAAGCGCGCACGCTCACCCAGCCCATTACGCTGCGCATTATGACGAGCGAGACGAACGGCACCCTCCGCAATATCAACACCGACCCCCGTTGCCCGAGGATATTCAGCAAGAGCAGCTAACAACAAACATCCCGTCCCAGTCCCTAAATCTAAGAACGAAAGCTCCTTATTCCGCTCAGGGCCACAGGCAAGAAGCGCTTCAATCAAAGCCTCGCTATCCCCTCTTGGAATTAACGTTTCTGGAGAAACTGACAGATCAAGCGTCCAAAAGCCTTGTTCCCCTGTAATAAACGCAAAAGGCTCTCGTTTGGCTCGTCGCTGGACAACCTGACGATAACGAGCAGCATCCTCAGCTCCCACCTCTAAGAGACTTAGCATCGCCAAACGGTCTTTTTTTAATACCCATTCCAAGAGCAAATGCGCTTCTCTTGAAGGATCTTCCACGCCCGCTTGCTGCAAGACAGATCGAGCCTCCCGCACAAGAAGCTCCTTGCGCTGTGACAAAGATGCGCTCATTGTATCTCCGATTGTTTGGGATGAACCATAATGAGACGACTCCATCATTTATCTCTTCTTTGCATGATCATGCTCACCATAGCGCCTTCACGTGCGCAAAATAGCTCTCCCCCAGATGGACTGGTTGGAGGCAGCTTTACCGTCACAGACGGTCGTGCTCATGACGAGATTTCTGAAATTTCCCATCTTTACATTAATGATCATCTAGCCGCGACTTTTCGTCTTGATCTGAACCATTCCATCGAACACGCCACAATTGCTTTGCCCGTTGGCCGCGAGAATGTCTCCTATAGTCTCTGCGGAACCATCACAATTACGCGTCATGGTCATCCTGAAACACACATCGTCAGCAGCGACGGTGTACTACACCATCCCGATGGGCATCATTATGAAGCCGTAGGGACACGCAATTTCACTGACTTCTTCCTCGTTGATGAAGACGAGAGCGACCCTTCTGCTGACCACAGAAATGGCCACTCCAACCGTTGTACAGTGTCCAACTCCTAAAAGGAGTTAATGCACGGACGTTTCGGTCAAAAGCTCCATTTGCTCATGATGAGTCAACGCGTCCACGATTTCATCAAAATCTCCTCCCATGATGGAAGTAATTTTGTAGAGTGTGAGGTTGATTCGATGGTCTGTTACCCGATTTTGTGGGAAATTATAGGTTCGGATACGCTCTGAGCGATCCCCCGTTCCAACCTGCGCTTTACGGTTAGCAGCGCGATCATTATGAGCACGCTGGCGCTCTTGCTCATACAACCGTGCCCGCAAAATCTGCATCGCTTTTGCTTTGTTGCGATGCTGGCTTTTCTCTTCCTGCATGGCAACCACAAGCCCTGTCGGCATATGCGTTATTCGAACCGCACTTTCGGTCTTGTTCACATGTTGTCCGCCAGCTCCTGATGCACGATAGACGTCAATACGCAAGTCATCATCATGCACCTCTACGTCCACTTCTTCCGCCTCAGGAAGCACCGCAACCGTCACAGTCGATGTATGAATACGTCCTTGATTTTCCGTTGCCGGAACACGTTGGACGCGATGCACGCCAGATTCATACTTAAATCGCGCAAATACCCCGTTACCAGAAATAGTGGCAATCCCTTCTTTGAGACCTGACACCTCATTTTCTGTCAGCGACATAACCTCAAAACGCCATCCCCGCTTTTCGGCATAACGGCGATAGGATTCAAAGAGTTCCGCTGCAAACAAGCCTGCTTCGTCCCCTCCCGCAGCGGGGCGCACCTCCAAAATTGCGCTACCCTCATCGGCTTTATCTTTAGGAAGCAACGCAAGCTGCATGGCATGTTCTAGACTGGGAAGCTGCTCCTTAAGTGCTTGCAGCTCCCCTTCTGCCAGTTCACGAAATTCCGGATCTTCAACCAAAGCCTGCGCATCATCACGACGAGAGAGCGCATCCTGCCAAGCCCGAATAGCCGCTACAGGCTCTTCGAGTGAGGCATATTCACGCGACAACCGCACGAAATCCTCTCCCGCCCCTTCTGTCGATGACATAAGCGCTTGAAGCTCTTCAAACCGAGCCACAATCTGCTCCAGGCGATGATCAATAGCAGAACTCATACAGATAATGCGTTTTCCAAAACGGTTGCGATATCAGAAACAGAGACTTCACTTTGCTCCCGCGTTGAGAGATCACGCAACTGCACAACCTCACGCTGCAAATCGTCATCTCCGAGGAACACAACATGTGTTGCCCCTGATTTGACGATACGATCCATACGCTTCTTCATCGCGCCTCGGGTTTCAATCGACACGACCAAGCCACGATCACGTAAGCGTTGAGCGATAGCAGCCCCTTGCAAGGTTGCCTCTTGGCCCAAAGGCACGATCGCAATGCCCGTCGTCTTCTGCTCAGGCAGCTCAATCAAAGATGCCAAGCGTTCAATTCCAGCAGCCCAACCAATCGCAGGAACAGCAGGGCCTCCCATTTCTTCCACAAGGCCTTCATAGCGGCCACCGGCCAGAACAGTTCCTTGAGCACCGAGCTTATCAGTCACGAATTCAAAAACCGTATGGCTGTAATAATCAAGCCCGCGGACAATCCTTGGATTTTCAACAAAAGCAATCCCAAAGGCTTTTAATGTCGCACGCAGCTCGTCCCAAAACTGGCGGGACTCATCATTAAGATAGTCATCAAAAGCAGGCGCATCTGCTAATAAACGACGGTCTTGCTCTGACTTACTGTCTAAAATCCGTAACGGGTTAGCTTCAAGACGCGTGCGGCTTTCTTCTGAAAGCTGGTCTGCATGCTGTTGGAAATACGCAACCAACGCTTCTCTCCATGCCAGACGGCTAGAAAGATCCCCAAGCGTGTTCAGCTCCAGCCGTATTCCCTCACCTAAGCCAAGAGAGACCAAAAAGTCACGCGCCATAGCGATCGTTTCAGCATCACGCAGCGGGCCTTCTGCACCAATCAGCTCTGCACCAATTTGGTGGAACTGCCGGTACCGTCCCTTTTGAGGGCGCTCATAACGAAACATCGGCCCTTGGTAGAAAATCTTTTGTGGCAAAGATTGTGCCAAAGCATTCGAGACCAGCGCACGCGCAATGCTCGCTGTGCCCTCAGGACGGAGCGTTAAGCTTTCGCCGCCACGATCCTGAAAGCTATACATCTCCTTAGACACGACATCAGACGTTTCGCCCAATGAACGCGCAAAGACGCGCGTTTCTTCAAAGATTGGTGTCGCCCACTCAGAAAAGCCATAACGCGCAAAAACAGCCCGTCCTGTCTCAACGATATGGCGATGACGCAGCATGTCATCGCCTAAAATATCATGTGTCCCTCTTACAGGTTGCAAACGTGCCATTATTGTGCCGCCGGATCCATTACTTTTGCTGTCTCGCCTTCAGCCTTAGCGGCTTCAATAGCATTCACACGCTTTTCGACAAGCTCGACAATATGATTGACCATATCATCAGCGGGCATGGTGTGATCCTGCTTACCAGCAGCATAGACCATATGGCGTCCTTGGCCACCACCCGTCACACCAATATCAGTCATAAGCGCTTCACCCGGCCCATTAACCACGCAACCAATGATAGAAAGTGTCATCGGTGTTTTAATGTGCTGTAGGCGCTCCTCAAGAGTTTGCACCGTTTCCACCACATTAAAGCCCTGACGTGCACAGGATGGGCAGGAAATAATTTTCACACCGCGATGGCGCAAGCCGAGGGATTTAAGAATATCCCACCCGACCAACACTTCCTCTTCAGGAGGAGCTGAAAGAGAAACACGCATCGTATCACCCACACCAGCCCATAACAAATTCCCAAGCCCAAGGGCTGACTTTACTGTCCCTGCACGCTTCGAGCCTGCTTCTGTGATCCCAATATGAAGGGGATGATCACAGCATTCAGCCAGCTGCTGGTAAGCCGCAACAGCCATAAACACGTCCGATGCTTTGACGCTAATTTTAAATTCATGGAAATCATGATCTTGCAAAATGCGTGCATGCTCAAGCGCACTTTCGACAAGCGCTTCAGGATTTGGCTCCCCGTATTTTTCCAGCAAATGCTTCTCAAGAGAACCGGCATTCACACCAATACGAATGGAGCAACCATGATCACGTGCAGCATTCACGACTTCGCGAACACGCTCTGCCTTACCAATATTGCCTGGATTAATACGCAGGCATGCCGCTCCGGCCTCGGCCGCTTCAATCGCACGTTTATAGTGAAAGTGAATATCCGCAACGATTGGCGTATTCACCTCTTCAACGATCGTTTTCAGCGCTTTTGTGCTGGCCTCATCGGGGCACGAGACACGCACAATATCAACACCGGCAAGCTCAGCTTTACGTATCTGAGCGATTGTCCCTTCGATATCCGTTGTCAGCGTATTGGTCATGGTTTGCACAGATACTGGGGCATCACCACCAACGGCCACATTGCCGACGTAAATCTTCCGCGACTTGCGACGCTCAATATGCTGATAAGGACGAATACTGCTCATGAACAACCTCTCTGAGACCGACCCTCGGACTCATGATAAAACTAAGCGGATATAAACAAATCTGTTGTCTATTTAATGCGATGTGCCGCAATGTTCCAGCACCTTCCTCATTAAGAATGATGCAATCACATTATTTCTGCTCTCAATGAGCTGTTTGTGGGCTATTTTCGCTACGGCCATACTGGCCATTTATGATGTCTTGCGATGCCAAAGTGACATTATGTCGGACTGTCCCTTCACGCCCTAATGGCGCACTTGTAACAGAACCAGCTTGCACAACGACACCGCCCGCATTGCCTGCTGTAAGATGATAAGGCCCTTCCTCATCACGCCCCTGCCAGGTCTCGCCCTTTTTCATCAAGCGTGATTGAACCACTTTCCCCTGGGCATTTTTAATTTGCACCCAGCTATCCTGCGTCATAACCACCGTTACCGTGTGATCATCAGAAACAACCCCTGAACTGCCAGCAGAGGGTACTGTTTCACGATGTGAATCGGCATGAGGTGCTTCTTGCGCGGACTTCGCTACAAACGGTGAATTATTCCCCTCGGCATTTTGCGCCGAATTTGAGCTACTATTGCCTGTGGACGGCGTTAACTTAGTGCCCGCTTCCTGATTGCTCTTCGATTTCTCATCAAGCGGTGAAGGATCTGGTGTTAAATCGGCTTGCTGTCCAGCTGTTTCATGCGTGGACGTAGGCGTACCGTGCTGCTCGCCCTCCATACCAGAAGAGGGAACAGATGGGAGCTGAGACGCAGGATTCGCACCCGTTTTCGCCGCATTGGACGATGAAGAGGACACATTCTCTTCAGACGTAACCGCTGGCGGTGTCACACGTGGTAATGTGACATGGCTAGAAAAGTGATACCAGCCTGCATAAGCAACTCCAACGGCTACTATACCAATGCTCACAAGCACACCGACCGACAAACCATGTTCGCTCCGCGGCTGTGGCAACGCAAATGATGGGTTTCCTTTACGATCAGCCTGCGCAAGCCGCTGTCGATCAAGCGCAGCCATGAGCTGCTCAGCATCTAAGCCTAAATACGTTGCGTAGCTTTTGAGGAAACCAAGCGCATAGGTCCTCCCGGGAAGCTGGTCGTAAGCATCACTCTCCAAAGCCTCAAGTGTTGATAAACGCAGACGCAAACTTTCTGCAATATCCTCCAGAGGCCATTGCAACTGCTCACGCCGCGCTTTTAACATCAAGCCGATACTTGACTGCTCAGAACCTTGCTTATCAGAACGCAGCTCAGGCACGGACAGAACCCCTCTTTACCAGTCAGATCGACTATTGACTCTAGCTAAACACTCCAAATGGTTTCTTGGCTACCATTATTTTGGAGGATGAACACGCCCTTCACGACGCTTAAGCGCAGCAATCGCCTGTTCGACGAGCATTGAGGTAATATCAGATACAGGTTTAATTTCTTTTACCATACCAACAGACTGCCCAGCCATGAGCGATCCGTTATCAACGTCACCTTCAACAACAGCCCGACGCAAAGCCCCAGACCAGAAATGTTCAATCTCCAGCTGAGCGGCTTCACGCTCAATATCGCCCGCCTGAAAACGACGTAACATTTCGGCTTGATGTTTCATGAAGTGACGGGTTGCTGCATTAGCCAGACCGCGCACCGGAATAACAGGGAAACGCTCATCAAGCTGAACAGAAACTGTCGCGTCACGCGCATTGCCCCGGCGGAAAGCGGCCTTGAAGTTTTCATGAGCGATACTTTCCTGAGACGCAGCAAAAAGCGTGCCAAGCTGCGCTCCTGCCGCTCCTTGCTCCAGATAAGAGACGATCGCGTCCCCACGCCCCAATCCACCTGCAACAAAGACCGGAACCTCTGTCACGTGGGGAAGAATTTCTTGAGCAAGTACGTTCAGCGAAACGGGGCCTACATGACCACCAGCCTCTGACCCTTCAATAATGAGAGCTTCGATCCCCATTTTAATAAGACGACGCCCTAAAGCTAGAGCTGGTGCAAAGCCAATCGCCCGCGCACCACCGTCACGTACGCGGCGGATAGTCGCCCCCGTTGGCACCCCCCCGGCAAGTACAATGTGAGTGACGTTATGAGCTAAACACACGTTCACCAGTGCATCCAACTCTGGATGCATAGTAATCAAGTTGACACCAAAAGGACGTTTCGTCAGCGCTTGAGTAGCAACAATCTCTTCCTCTAAACGCTCGGGGGACATGGCGCCACATGCAATAACACCAAACCCACCTGCATTAGAAATAGCCGAAACAAGGTTGCGCTCACTAACCCAAGACATCGCACCGCCAAGAATGGCCAATTCACTTCCTAAGAAGTCACAACCTGGCTTCCATAGACGTTGAAGGGTTTCACGTGCTTGCGCGTCATCTGTTGAGGCAATATCCGTCATGAACTTAATCTTCCTTCTTAGCGTCTAATCCATAGGCTGTGTGCAATGCACGCATGGCCAATTCTGTATATTCAGCGTCAATTAAAACAGAAATCTTAATCTCGCTCGTGGAAATAACCTGAATATTAATTCCTCGTTCAGCTAATGTACGAAACATCTTTGCCGCAACACCAGTGTTAGAACGCATACCAACACCAACGACGCTGATCTTAACCACATCGCGAGAGGTTGTGAGCTCGCCATAGCGAATCTCTGATTTCATTCCTTCCAGCAAAGCACAAGCACGTGCTTCTTCTTTTTTACTGACTGTGAAAGTCATATTCGTGCTGTGATCAACACCAATACTTTGCACAATCATATCTACATTGACACCAGCGCCAGACAATGGCCCAAAAATAGCTGCGGAAATACCCGGTTCATCCGGAAGGTTACGGATCGTAATCTTCGCATCATCTTGCGAGTAAGCAATCCCGGCGACGAGTTCTTTCTCCACGCTATCATCCTCTTCCACAACAAGTGTACCGCTACTGTCATCAGTTTCTGTGAAAGACGACAGAACACGTACCTTCACATTCTCACGCATCGCGAGCCCGACACTACGAGTCTGTAATACTTTGGCACCAACTGACGCTAGCTCCAGCATTTCCTCATACGTAATACGCTCCAAACGCTTGGCGCGTTTTACAATCCGCGGGTCGGTTGTATAAATCCCGTCAACATCAGTATAAATATCGCATTGGTCGGCTCCAATCGCCGCAGCCAAAGCAACAGCTGATGTATCAGACCCACCACGGCCTAGAGTGGCGATCCGCTGTGCTTTATCAACACCTTGGAACCCTGCCATCACCGGAACAATGTCTTGCTCCAGACATTCTTTAACGGCACGTCCATCAACACGCTCAATAGCCGCACAACCGTGTGCCTCATCAGTCAAAAGAGGCACCTGCCAACCCTGGAATGAACGTGCAGGAACGCCAATTGCGCCCAACGCAATCGCTAAAAGCCCGCTCGTGACCTGTTCTCCCGAAGCGACAACAGCATCGTACTCACACGCATCCGCTTCTGGATCGAGTCCATGGCAATATTGAACCATTTGGTTGGTTACGCCCGACATCGCAGACACAACAACAGCAACGCGCCGCCCTTTCTGACGTTCTGTCTGAACTTTTTGAGCGACGCTACGAATTCGGTCTAGATCTTTAACAGATGTCCCGCCAAACTTCATGACAATCGTTTGGGGTGTTTTTTGTGTCACAGTTGGCAAAACGGTGTCACCATCACCGCCTCCTACACAATCAGGCATGGACATCTAGACCTTTAGCTCCGATAAATTTAGGCGAATAAGTACGCAAATACCCACTCCACATACCGTTCCCTCTCTTTCCCGTCCAGATGAAACGTGGCAGAAAACATATATTCTACGCATAAGGACTGACTATGACATCCGCTGAGCATTCCCCCTCCAGTTCTTCAGTTGTGGATGAAGAAATTGATCATTTTAGCGCGCTCGCTCAACAATGGTGGGATCCACGCGGCCCCATGGCGCCACTGCACGCAATGAATCCTCTTCGTACCTCATGGGTCAAAGACCATATTCCTCCTGCTGTCTTCCAAGCGGAAGCTCCTCCTTCCTTACTAGACATCGGCTGTGGAGCCGGACTTGCCAGCGAAAGCTTTGCAAAACTAGGGTTCAAAACATTAGGTGTCGATGCCAGCGCAGAGGCCATCTCAGCGGCTAAGGAGCATCAAGAAAAAGCTCCCCTTCCGCATTCAGCGCAATCATTGACATACAAAGCAGGCAACGCCGAAGAGCTCGTTGACCAGCAATGCCAATTTGACGTTGTTTCAGCCCTCGAAGTCATTGAGCATGTGCGAGACCCACAAGCATTTCTACATTTGCTGGCAGCTTTAACACGCCCAGGGGGCTACATCGCTCTCTCGACACTCAACAGGACGGTACGGTCATTCTTCATGGCAAAATTAGGAGCAGAATATCTCCTGCGCCTTTTACCGGTTGGCACACATGACTGGAAAAAATTCATTCGCCCTGCTGATCTTGATACTATGGCATCCCAAGCTGGACTGCGCCTCATTGCCCTTAATGGCATGACCTTCATTCCACCACGCTGGCGCATCACACGAGACACAAGCGTTAATTATATCGCGTTATTTATAAAAGATTAAAACAACGGTTCCTGTGAAAAAGGGGGCCTTAGAGCCCCCTTCCCCGTACTACGCATCAGTGACCATAAAGGCAAAGGTGGTTGGGCTCCCTACAGGCGTGAATTTATGAACAAAACGCGGCTTGCCTGTATCACGATCAACACGGAAGGTCGTAACAACATCAGAACGCTGATTTGCACAGAATAGGAAGTTCCCACTCGGATCAAACATCATGGCACGCCCATAATCGGCATGCATCCAGACTTCGTCCTCCAAGATCAAGGTTCCATCCTGGCCAACAGCAAAAACAGCCAACGAATCACCTAAACGGTTGGAAACGTAGATATATTTCCCGCTTTCAGAAATTAAAATTTCAGCCGCCAATGTTGATCCACGGAAGTGCGATGTCACCGTACTCACACTCTGAATAAACGTAATTTCACCCGTTTTAGGATCAAACTTAGAAACGACGACCTTAGAGTTCTGCTCACACAAATTGTACAGCATGCGGCCGCTATGATCGAAAACAAAATGCCGCGGTGCTGAGCCGGGCGTCATATTATAATATGCTTTCTTCGCAGGGATAAGCTTCCCGTGCTTTTCATCTAATGTCCATACATAGACGCGATCTAGTCCAGCATCATCTGCCAAAACAAAACGACCACTTGGATCTGTCCCAATCATATGGGGATGTGAACCGGAGTGATCTGAAACAGCAAAATTACCTTGCGGATTATCTTCTGCCCTCTCGGGCTGGCGCGGCCCTGTATTATGAACAACATCCGTCGCTTCCCCTAAAGAGCCATCATGTCGAATCGGAATAACCGAAACACAGCCCCCCACATAGTTCGCAACGAGCACATACTTTCCTGAAGGATGGATGCTTAAATGTGCCGGCACAGCGCCACCGGAGCTCACTGTATTAATCTTGGCCAAGGTTCCCGTATGCGTGTCGACAGCGAAAGCAGTAATACAACCGTCACCCTCAGCGTTATAATCATTAATCTCACTAAGAGCGTATAAAAACTTTCGGTCTTTCGTAAGAGTAATAAAAGAGGGGCTTGGAATATCCATAAAGGTTGTGATCAGAGTGAGCACACCCGTATCGCGCTCCATCTCGAACACCGCAATCCCTTCGCCATTGCCCGAAATGCCTGGAGGCCCATGCTGGGTATAACCACCAACGAAACATAATGTTTTAGACTCACCCTCGCCTTCATGCGGAACTTCTGCACGAACAGAGCCTGCCAAAGCCGTTGCCCCTAGCCCTGCAAGGCCTAGAGAGAAATGACGCCGAGAAAGATGCTGAGACATAATGTATATGCCCTCCTTGTGCCAAATGCCCGCTCTGAAACTCCCTTCAGACGGCGCTGTAAAATTTAGTTTACTCTGTTAAGTAATTTTGTTCCAGATGCACATAATGCTACAGCATCAACCCAGCTTCATCCGTGCTTCATGCGACATTTTTGACCGATCGAAGCACCATGGTAACGGCTCCATGTCTGCGTCTGTCCAAACATAGGAATCCCCAGATAACCAAGCAGTTTCAGGTGACCACTCTTTGCCACCCAGAGACGCGCGTCATATGTACGCCCGGTATGAGGGTCTAGGATATGACCATCCCACCGTCCGTTATCGACAGGTTTCATATCAGAAATGATTTGCAAACCACACTCAGAGCGTCCCCAGATATCTTTCTCAGGTTCGGCTTCTGTATAATCCATCCCGACAAGCCAGCCACAAAGCCGATCTTTCCGGTCATTACACGGGCCGATCCGGAATATCCCGTCTTTCTCTTTCACGAGCCATAGTCCCTCTTCAGGACGTGAAGAATGAGAAGATAACTGTGATGGTTCAGCAGAAGCCTGAGAAGACATTCCCCCCAGGCTAAAGGCGACCAACATTACGAGGCCGCTATAGTGTAGAAAGCGCAACATGACTACGAGCGCTGCAATAGGAACTCTAGGGCACCACCATGATCGAGTTGCATCAACTCGCGACACCCGCCAAGAGGCTGGTCATCCACAAAAATTTGTGGAACCGTTTGCCCTCCACCTGAACGCTTAATCGCTTCTTCACGCTCGGGTGTGCCTCGCGGTGCGTCGATCTCCTGAAATGGAACACCTTTCTGCTTCAACAACGCCACAGCTTGCACGCAAAACGGACAACCCGCTTGTGTATAAATTTCAACCTTCGCCATACCAAAAATCCTCATGTTAAGACTGTATGTCCCGCACAAGCACGGGCAGCTACTATAATATCGACCTTTGAGCAGCCTATATCAAGTAAAGCCCGAGAGCAGGCTTCAGCTGTTGCTCCCGTTGTTAGAATATCATCAACGAGCACCACATGCTTACCTTTTAGACGTGCATGATAACATGCCTTAACGCCAAACATATTATGGAGTTCTTCTTTCCGCTCAGCGACTGGAAGATGTGCTAAAGAGCGTGTGTTTTGGCGCCGATACAGCCCATCGAACAGCACGTTAACATGCTGTTTCCTCGCAAGGTGAAAGGCCAAAAGGCCCGCTTGGTTGTAACGTCGTTTTCTGAGTTTTTTGACATGGAGAGGCACCGGAATCACAACAACGCCAGGCTGAAGCAGCTCGCGTGCAGCCTCCTCCATAAAAGTTGCAAGAAAAGCCGCGTGCCCGGGACGATCTGAATATTTCAACGGGAAAATCAGGCGCCGTGCCATATCGTTATAGACAAAAGCAGCGCGCGCCCGTTGCCATAACGGAGGATATTGCTGGCAGGCAGCACAAACCCCCTGCCCATC
This sequence comes from Saccharibacter sp. EH611, assembly GCF_009834765.1. GTDB lineage: Bacteria > Pseudomonadota > Alphaproteobacteria > Acetobacterales > Acetobacteraceae > Saccharibacter. Next base: position 183,831 of record NZ_WVHP01000002.1, read on the forward strand.
ATCCGCTACTTCATAAGCTGACAAAGGCTCACCACATCGTTGGCAGCACGGCGCCACGATAAAATGGAGTGCACTAAAGCAGGAGGCACATAAGCAACCTCCCGCTTGGATAGATTCACCACAAGCTAGGCAGGTCGGTGGGCATACAAAATCCACCACCCACCGCCATATAGAAGAGCCCCAGCGGGACACGTGATTCAGCCAGCCTTAATGGCCTGAAGCAGCCGCATCAAAATTTGGGGCCTCGAGCCCAGAGGCTTTCAGCTGCGCTGTAAACGCTGCTTTGAGTCGGTCCAAGCCCTCGTGCGAACGTGCTTCAATACGCCCCACCAAAACCGCTTGCGTATTGGATGCTCTGAGAAGCCACCAGCCATCATCTGTTTGCACCCGAACACCATCAATGGCGGACACATTCGCGCCTTCTTGCTCCAGACGCTTAGCAACCTCAGCAATGACCTCAAACTTACGTGTGTCATCACAAGGGAAACGCAGCTCGGGCGTATTCACCATCACTGGGAGAGCACTCCGCCATGCCGCTAGAGTTTCCGGCAAACGCGCCACAATGCCCAAGACGCGAATAGCGCCATAGAGCGCATCGTCAAAGCCATACCATTTATCTGCAAAGAAAATATGACCCGACATTTCACCAGCCAAAGGAGAGGCTGTTTCTGCCATTTTGCTTTTAATCAGAGAGTGACCTGTGCGCCACATAAGTGGCTTACCACCAGCTTTCGCAACCTCGTCAAAGAGAACCTGGCTTGCTTTCACATCTGCAATAATGGTTTCACCAGGACGCTTTTGCAACACATCGCGTGCAAGAAGCACGAGAATCTGATCCCCCCACAGAATGTTGCCTTCGCCGTCCACAACACCAACGCGGTCTGCATCGCCATCAAAAGCGACCCCAACATCCGCCTTTTGGCGACGGACTTCCGCAATCAAATCGGATAGATTAGCTTCAACGGTTGGGTCAGGATGATGATTAGGAAATGTACCGTCAATCTCTGGGAAGAGAACCGTGTGCTCTCCAGGTAAATGCTTAACAAGACGCGTAAGCACGTCCCCGGCTGCCGAGTTCCCATTGTCCCACACAACCTTTAAAGGCTTTTCACCGTCGTAATCTTGTAGAAGACGCGTAATATAGCTGTCCGACGGATCAACTGTCTCAACCTGCCCAGCGGCTTCTTCCACAACATCGCCTGCTTCCGCAAAGCCACCCAGCTGCTTGATCTGCTTACCAAAAAATGGCTTGCCATGCAGCATCATCTTAAAGCCATTATGATCAGGCGGATTATGGCTCCCCGTGACCATAATCGCTCCATCGGCCTTACGCGTTACAGACGTATAGTACAGCATTGGGGTCGGCCCTAAACCTACACGCAACACCGTAATGCCAGAAGCGACCAGCCCTTTCACCAAGGCCTGCTCTAAATCAGGTGATGACACGCGCCCATCATAGCCAACCGCAACAACTTGCCCGCCTGAACGCCGAACAATGCTGCCAAAAGTGCGCCCGAGAGCATAGGCGTCGTCATTATGAAGACTTTTACCGACAATCCCGCGGATATCATACTCACGCAGGTTAGATGGCTCAAAATGATGCTTAAAAGATGTCATGATAAAATCTCAGATATATTTTTTAAGGAAAGACCGCACAGCATCACCCAAATCGGGGCGATCAACCCCCATAGCAATTTGTGCTTCTAAGAAACCAAGCTTGTCACCGCAATCGAAACGCGTGCCTTCATAGCGCAAACCATGGAAAGGCTGTTTGCCGATCAACTCAGCCATTGCATCTGTCAGTTGAACCTCGCCCCCAACGCCAGATTTATGCTCTGAAAGCGGTTTGAGCACGTCAGCCGTCAAAATATAACGCCCAATAATGGCAAGGTTTGACGGTGCTTCCGAAGGTTTAGGCTTTTCGACCAACCCTTCTACGTCCACGATACGCCCATCATCAGCACCCGTTTTCAACACACCATAACGATCTGTTCGGTCTGCCGGCACCTCATTAACCGCAACAACATTGCCGCCTGTTTGATTATAGACATCAGCCAGCTGAGCAACGCAACTGCGACCACTTTTTACAATGTCGTCTGGCAGCAAGATGGCAAAAGGATCATCCCCGATGAAGCTGCGTGCACACCAAATAGCATGCCCCAACCCAAGCGGTTTTTGCTGACGCACAGCAACAAGAGAGCCAGCTGGCACACTGCTTGCTTCCAGAGCAGCCATGGAAGCAATCTTTCCACGATTACGCAATGTACTCTCAAGCTCATACGCAACGTCAAAATAATCAATAAGATTATCTTTTCCGCGCGCTGTTACAAGACAGAATTCCTCAATGCCTGCAGCACGCGCCTCATCAATAGCGTATTGGATGAGAGGTTTGTCCACAACGGGCAGCATTTCTTTCGGCATTGCTTTCGTCGCAGGTAAAAAACGCGTCCCAAGCCCCGCCACAGGAAGAACTGCTTTACGCAATGGCTTAATCATACCCTCTCCTTAATCCTTATGCCCCTACAATACAGTCACCAAATCAAAAAGGGGCGCCAGCTCTTATGTAAACCCAGATAGCTTACATTTCCAGACTGACCTGGCGAGAGGACAAAAAAGGAAAAATGGGTCAAAACTATGAAGGAAATCAGGCTTTCTCGCGACTAGATTAGAAAAATCTTCCAATCCACCCAACCGTCATATTGTGCAAGAGAACAACGTTTCGCTTTATCGAAACATTGGTGCGGCCGAGAAGACTCGAACTTCCACGGGGTTATCCCCCACAAGCACCTCAAGCTTGCGCGTCTACCATTCCGCCACGGCCGCCCCGTAGCCAGACAATCAGGCGTATAATTTCGCGTGACCGTCTCGGTGAAAACGCCTATAGCCCATCATTAACAGAAGGGCAATGACTATGACGCATATTTTTGAAGAAATTCTATGGGAACACGATTCCTCTCTTCGTGCTTACCCCGACGCATGCACACGCATGCAGGCACTCGTTCAGGACATTCGCAGCAAACAATCTCCCGAACATATTTGGCTAACCGAACATCCCCCGCTTTATACAGCGGGCACTTCTGCCAAAAAGGAGGACCTCCTCAACCCGCAACATTACCCAACTTATGATGCAGGACGAGGCGGTCAGTGGACCTATCACGGCCCTGGACAGCGGCTCGCTTACGTTATGCTGGATCTGACACGCCCTCATGGCCTTATCCCGCCACGAGATCTTCGCGCTTACGTGAAAGGTTTGGAGCAATGGCTCATCAATACTCTTGCCCTTCTGGATGTAGATGCTTTCACCCGAGAAGGACGTATCGGCGTATGGTGTATCGACCCCACGACGGGACAAGAAGCAAAAATTGCTGCTTTAGGCATTCGTATTAGCCGCTGGGTTAGTTGGCACGGCATCTCATTGAATGTCGTGCCCAACCTTGATGATTTTTCAGGTATTATTCCCTGCGGTATTCGCGAATACGGGGTGACAAGTCTTCAGCGCTTCCACCCGCACATTACCATGCACGACGCTGACCAGGCCCTTCGTGCAAGTTGGGAAAGCGTCTTCGGCACTACTGCGCTGATGACGACGGACTAACCGCATCGTTCGGTTCTGATAGCTCTTCTTTTACATTGAACAAAGACAAACCAAAACGATGTCCATGGGCGTCAACACCCTGAAGACCAATAAGGGAAAGACGTCCATGGATGTCTGAAAACTGCATCGTTAACAACCCTTGGGAGGGATTGTTTGCTTCAGCCAATGAGACCTGGAGCGAATCACTCCCATGTATCACGTTCGTTACTTGAATACCGTCATTAAACCGCAAAGGTTGACGCAGCAAATATCCAAGCGGATTACGCTTTAATGAAATTTTCGTCACAGATCCATTGGATGGATCTTTCAATGTCAGTCGTTCATTGCGTGCAACCAACGTCACCCCTTGAGGAAGCGCATAATCCATCTTCAGAACACGGGTGTCATAGGTAAACTGACCATCGCCCTGCTGTTGCCCCGGCCCTTCTTGAGCAAAGTCTGCTTTGAGAGAGACAATGCTGTTAAGGTAATCTTCTATACGACGAACAGCCTCCTGCTGGTCACTCGGAAGATGGGCATACCCACTCGTCGCACAACCAGAGATACCCAATGGAACAGCACCTAAAACGCTCACATAAAATAATGCACTCCACCAGCGCCGTTTCGCCGCATGTTTCATGCTTCTTTACTCCCCTTCAAGGTTAATGAAAGAGCATGAAGGCCATGCTCAAACTCATCAGAAAGAATCTCATGCACAAGTCGATGCCGTGCAAGTGGACGTAACGAATCGAATCGTTCGCTAATGATCTCCATCGTATAGTGCGTTTGCCCAACTTGCTGCGGCCCACGTGCATCTCTCTGAGCAGATCGAGCATGAGCATGGTGCTGATGGCGCTTACTTTCATCGCGAATGATAAGCTTTGAAGGCGCCAACGCATCCTCCAAAAGGGCTGTCATCCGTTCTTTTCGATCAGACGAACCAACCTCATCTGTGATGTGAGCAGAAGGCGTATCAGTCGGCTTCATGGGCAAAATCTCTCTTTAAACGCTACTCAATGCTTGCATCTCGGGGGACGCTTTCCCCATATCATCCCTCATGCAGCGCAGAACGTCCAAAACACGAGCCTTTGATCCTGATCCAGATGCACCGAACCAAAGCTGTGATCATCCCGACTGTGACCAGCCGGCCGGATATCGTGCGCCACGCGGTCGGGACAATCTTCGCAGCTATTACTGGTTTTGTCTCCAGCATGTACGCCAATATAATGCAAATTGGGATTATTATCGCGGGATGACGCCGGGACAGATTGAAAATCATCTACGGGCTGATACGTCATGGCAGCGCCCCTCTTGGAAGCTGGGCTCCATGACAGGGAGTGCTCGAACCTCTTTTACCGTGGATGATCTTCAAGACCCGCTGGATATTCTCAATGCCCGGCGCGCCCATCCCACGCAAGAAGCCCCACCGCGCCAACAGGCCCCAGAAGCACTCCGCCAACCTTTGGCCTTGCTTGATCTTGGGTGGCCCACAACATTAGAGGACGTAAAAACACGATACAGGGCACTCGCCCGACGTTATCATCCTGACGCGAATAAGGATGACCCCCGCGCTGAAGAGCGCTTTAAGACCATTGCTTCAGCTTATGCGACGTTGCGCTCACATTTTACATCTACCGAGAACGTTGCCACAGCTGAGTAAGTTTTGTTCACATGATGTGACCTCTTATGCAGGAGCCCTGACATGACACTCTCAATGAGCCATTCTTTAACTGAGACTCTGCCACCGACTCCTGACACGCTGCGTCCAGCGCGTGAGGTTTTTGGGCTTGATATTGATATTGATGTGCCGGTTTGGTCTAAACGCACGGATCAAGTACCCGAGATCGACCCGGCCTATTGCTTTGATTATGATACGACACGCGCCATTTTAGCGGGTTTTATCTACAATAAACGCGTTATGGTTCAAGGGTTTCACGGCACGGGCAAATCATCTCATATTGACCAGATTGCAGCCCGCCTGAATTGGCCTTGCGTGCGTATTAATCTCGACAGTCATATTTCGCGTATAGACTTGATCGGCAAGGATGCGATCACCCTACGTGATGGTCAGCAAGTAACTGAATTCCGTGAGGGGCTCCTACCTTGGTGTTTGCAAAATCCCTGCGCGCTTATTTTCGACGAATATGATGCGGGACGCCCTGATGTTATGTTCGTTATCCAACGTGTTCTCGAGGCACATGGTGCTCTTACGCTGCTTGACCAAAATCGCGTCATTCACCCACACCCCTCCTTCCGCCTGTTCTCAACCGCTAATACGGTCGGGCTTGGTGATACAACGGGGCTGTATCACGGCACGCAGCAAATCAATCAGGGGCAGATGGATCGCTGGAATATCGTCGCAACATTGAACTATCTCCCTGCTGAGCAAGAAGCGCGCATCGTGCAGTCGCGTATGGGCGATCAGTTTGACCCTGCCCTTATTCAGAGCATGGTCGCTCTTGCGAATTTAAGCCGTATTGGCTTCATGAATGGTGATATCTCAACGGTTATTTCCCCACGTACTGTTATTTCTTGGGCTGAAAATGTCACGATTTTTCATGATGTCGCTTTCGCTTTCCGCCTGAGCTTCCTTAATAAATGTGACGAAGCTGAACGTGAGACAGTCGCTGAATATTATCAGCGTTGCTTCAACACTTCTCCTTTGGGGTGACCGCCGATGTCCAGCCAGTATGAGCCCTTCCGTAAAGCGACGTTCGCCACCCTACGCGCCCTCAGCGGGGCCCAGGAAGGCAGCGAAAAGCCAGATTTTTCCGCCCTTCATCATGATGACCTCTCGCCGCAAGCACAGGCCATCATTCGCGGTGACGTCGATGCAAAAGCCCTCTACCAGCGCTATCATAACCCAGAGCTAGCGCCTGCCATTGCAGACCGTGAAGCGCAGCGCGTCTTTGACGCTGTGGAACACGCACGCTGTGAGGTCTACGGGGCTCGTCATATGGCTGGTGTCAAAGCCAATCTTCTAGATCGGCTTACACGCCATTGCACAACCCTGCGCGTTGATGACATGACTAAGCGTGAGGACATGCCAGCTCCTCTGGCCTTAGAGCTGCTCACGCGGCAAACTCTGGATCCAACAACATACGCATCCTTGGATCACAATGCCGCCCTGCAACAATGGCGCCAATCGCTTAGCCCGCAAGCTCAACAGGCCCTGAAAGACATGGCGCACCAACAGGGCGACCAAAAAGCATTTTCTCAGGCTAGTCAGCATTTTATCGAAGCGTGCGGTTTGCAGCACACAACCGCTGAGCAACAAGAGAACGTGCAACCGCCGACAGGTGATGACGCAAACCCTGATCCACAAAAAGAAGAATCCCCTTCTCCTGAAGGAGACGAAGAGGGAGAAGAAGGCGCTACAGACGAAGAAAGCGGTGAGCTGTCGCAGGAAGGCTCCCAAGGTGGCATGTCTGAAAATCCTGATTCTGACGAGATGGAGGCCCTTCCAACGTCTGACGATCAAGGGGAAGAAGAAGCTGCGGGCCCCTCCTCTTCTCCTACGTCTTCAGAAGAATCAGAGCACGAAGAACCCTATCACGTCTTCACGCAAGAATTTGATGAAGAAATTCATGCGTCAGATCTCTGTGATCCTGAGGAGTTAGACGTCTTACGTGACACGCTTGATGAGCAGCTTGAGCAAACACAAGAGTTCGTCTCACGTCTGGCACATCGTTTGCAACGACGCCTCATGGCCCAACAGCAGCGCCATTGGTTCTTTGACCAAGAAGAGGGTATTTTAGACTCTGCCCGTCTGCCTCGTATTATTAGCAACCCAGCTCTGCCCCTTTCTTACAAGCGTGAGGGAGACACTGAGTTCCGTGATACGATTGTTACGCTTCTCGTTGACAATTCTGGTTCTATGCGCGGTCGCCCTATTGCCACCGCCGCGATCTGTGGGGATATTCTTGCTCGCACACTGGAACGTTGCGGCGTTAAGGTGGAAGTTCTTGGCTTCACCACCCGTACCTGGAAAGGAGGGCAAAGTCGCGTTAAGTGGCTGCAAGAAGATCGTCCCCCACAGCCAGGACGGCTCAATGATTTACGACATATCATCTATAAGTCAGCTGATATGCCGTGGCGGCGGGCCCGGCGCAATATTGGCTTAATGTTGCGCGAAGGTCTGCTTAAAGAAAATATTGATGGCGAAGCACTCCTATGGGCATGGAAGCGCCTCAAACATCGGCCAGAGCATCGACGTATTTTAATGGTTATCTCCGATGGTGCTCCTGTTGATGACAGCACATCAACGGCCAATAGCCCAGACTATCTGGATCATCATCTACACCGCGTCATCGCTCAGCTTGAAAGTGACAAAAGCGCGGAACTCCTCGCCATCGGTATTGGCCATGATGTGACACGCTATTATCAAGACAGTGTCACGATCGGTTCAGCCGAGGATCTGGGCGACACAATGGTCTCGCAACTGACCGCCCTGCTCAGCTCTCATCCTCGCACGCGCCGGCGTTAAGACGCTTTGTTGCAAGGGCGATCACAGCGTCAAGCATGTGATCCACGTCTTGTGTCTCTGTGCGGTGGTTCACAATCGCAGCACGAATAGCGAGCTGGCCGTTGATCCGTGTTGTGGAAGGAGCGGCAATTCCTGTTTCATGAAGGTCTTTCACGAGTTCGGAAAGCGCGTCATCACTTAATGTATCAACGGTGAAACAAACGATATTCAGCGTTACAGGAGCAAGCAACGTCACGCCATCTGTACGGTCTATTCGTTGAGCCAAATGCCGCGCTACTGCACAGCTTTTGTTCACAACCTCTCCCATGCGGTCGGCCCCATAATGGCTTAAGGTCATCCATACCTTAAGCGCACGAAACCCACGAGAGAGGTCTGGCCCAAAGTCACAAAACCATGGAGCGTTGCCCGCAAGCCCACGATCTTCTCGCACAAGATAATCCAATGATTGTGCGAAAGCCGCCGCATGACGCTTCCCATCACGCACCAACACACATCCTGCATCGTAGGGCACTTGTGCCCATTTATGGAAGTCGAACGCCACACTATCGGCGCGTTCAATACCCTTTAACAGCGGCGCATAACGTTGGGACAAACACGCTAAAGCCCCAAAAGCCCCATCGACATGGAACCAAAGCTGCTCCTCTTGTGCGACATCCGCTAAGTGGTCAAGCGGGTCAACAGCACCACAATCCACAGTGCCCGCTGTTCCGGCTATCATAAAAGGCTCTAATCCCGCCGCGCGATCACGCTTAATTTGTTCTCGTAACGCGGCAACTTTGACGCGATGAGCGCCATCGGTAGGAATTTTCCGCAATGCATCACTGCCTAATCCTGCAAGATCGAAAGCACGGGGTAAACAGCCATGTGCACTTTCTGGCGCATACCCAACAAGAGCATGATGCCGCACACCTTGTTGACGCAATGCGGGGTAATAAGCACGACTTGCCGTAATTACGGCAATAAAATTCGCCATTGAGGAGCCTGTTACAAGACAGCCTGACCCTGTTTCCACCGGCAAACCAACCATTTCTCGCGCCCAGCGTAGAACTTCCCGTTCGACTTCAATGGCTGCATGATCACGCCCTCCGCAGTTCGCATTCAAACCTCCTGCCAGCATTTCGGCCAGCATCCCAACGGGCGTGCCCGCTCCATGCACCCACCCCATAAAACGTGGATGACGATTCCCGTTATCATAAGGAACGATAAGCTTCTGGAAGCGCTCATAAATTTCTGGAAGAGAACACCCATCATGAGGTAGGCTTTGCCGCAATTCTTCACGTGCCTTGTGAGGCATAGGGGTCCAGACCGGTTGCTGATGACGATGTTCAAGCTGAGTAAACATGTCATCAAGCATCTGATGACCCAAAGCACGTAATGCTGACCAGTTTTCAGGATCCAACCCAGCCATGACCCATACCTCTCTTTTCTCTTATCCTGATGCTTCATTGCCAGAAGCTCAGCACGGCGTCACGAAAAGGATGATGTCACGGCTTTCATATATGGTAGGGGTTTTGTCCTGTGTCGGTATGTTTGGGGTGCTCTCTCCTCTTGCCTCTGCCAAGACACTCCCACCGCTTTCTGAGGCATGTTTTACCTATACGCCTGGTCATACAAAAGATGGCTCCCACACGCTCACCAGTACAGATTTTCGTGCAGCCCTTCCGGGTACAGGCCTGTCACTGCGCATTGCGAGCACACAACTTACAGACCATAGCCACCACCTTGATTCGTCCGCGCTAGAACGTATTAACGCTGCAGCCGCTTATGCCGCATTAAGTGCGCTTAATCACGGGGTTAGCGACGCTTGCCAAGGCATGCCTATCCCTGAAACAGACGAAGTGAAAGACTCAACCCCAGAAGCCCACTGGTCTATCGCAACGCTTTCTAAAACGGGGAGAACAGATATTACGGTCAAGAATATCCATCTCTCTGTTTTAACAACATCGCCCGGCATCCACGTTAAATTTGGTGCGATTGGCCTGCCAACAGATCATCCTCTATTGCCAAGTAAAGGCTCCGGCGACCTGACATTCTACCCAGCCGCTACGCCCCCCTATCATGTCGATCTTCATAGTCTCAGAAACACAATTGGTAAGAGTGAGATTGAGGGTAAAGGAACATTATGGGTCGCCCCAGGCGTGCAAAACCTCAAAGGTACGCTGCACCTCTCCATTAGCCATATTGGCGCTCTCATCCAACGTGTTAGCACAGTCGCCCCTGTTAGCGTCACGGCGGGACTGTCTGTTGCCCGTATGATGAGCAATACGGAAGGAGCGGATATGAGCGGTTGGGACATTCGACTGAATGAGGGAAAAGCAATCGTTAATGGAATCTCTATCCCACTGCCTAAGCATTAACGCTGTTTATTATGGAGTGGCGTCATATATGAGCCATGACAAAGAGGCTCACTCAAATTCGAGCACATGATGCCATGTTCTATTTTTTTAGAAGAAAGAGTATCGCATATGCCCGTCTTCCGACATTGGAGGATTGCTGGAGAGCTTGTCACGTAAGGTCTGGACAAATCGAATGCCAGCCGCTCCCCAGTGAATGGGAACAATAGGAAGAAGCAGTTAGTCTCACCCTCCGTGAAAATGCACTCTCTTTAAAAAAATAGCGATAAGAAGTCGCGACCTATTGAAAGAGTGCTTATTGACTTCCCAATATTAAGGAAGAATAAGCGCTTTTTCACGTTTCACAAAATAAGTGTCTTCTTAGAAGCATTCTGCCTATTATGTGCCAGAGTGTCGTCACTCCCATTCTGGCACATAATGTCTCTGCTATCTCTGTTCTAACGCCCCAACACCTTTGATTGTTTTCAAACGCTCGGCCAGACGAGGTGTGACGCGGTAAGAGGTCGGCAGCTTCACCTCCACATCGGACGTTTCCTCAAGCGAAGGCAGCAAAACCACGCGCCCTCGCCCACCTTGCACGCCCTCAAGCATATCACGAATCGCAGGCAGAGCGTCCTCTTGCTCAACCCAAATCCGCAGCTCACCTCGTTCTTCTGCTGCGGCCCGTTCTAGATCGGTCACATGATGAGCCGTAATACGCAACGCATCACCATCAAGTTTCAATTCTGCATTTACAAGCACCGCTTGCCCTGCAACCAGCAAATCACGACAGCTTGCCAAAGTTTCCGCAAATAAGGTGACCTCACAGCCACCACTGGCATCGGTCAGATTAACCCATGCCATTTTCTTACCTGTACGCGTGGGCCGCTCTTTTTTGTCCACCACACACCCCGCAATCTTTACACGTGTCGTGCCAGCATGGGCGCTTCGGTCGAGCTGAATGGACGGTGTTACGCCCATACGACGTAAAATCGCACGATACCCATCGAGCGGATGCGCACTCATATGAAAGCCTATCACAGCGGCTTCATGAGAAAGACGCTCAAAATCTGGCCATGGACGTACCGATTTAAGTCTTAGAATTTCACGAGTCGCGCTGTCTGCTCCTCCGAACAATCCAGCCTGACCGACGTGTTTCTCCTGCGCGCGGGCTTGCGCACGCCGCATAATAATATCAGCACTTTTAAAAACCGTATGACGATCCGGCTCTAAACTATCAAAGGCCCCTGCCTTAGCGAGACTTTCAATCTGAATTTTATTGATATGTTTCGAATCACACCGTTCTGCAAAATCCGTAATATCTTTAAACGGCGTACCACCACGATCACTCACGACCCCTTCCATCGCAGCAGCTCCAACACGTTTGATCGCTGAAAGCGCGTAACGAATCGCTAAACGACCATCATCGAGCTTCTCAATCGAGAAATCAGCTTGTGACCGGTTCACATCCACTGGCAGAACCGGGATTCCCATGCGCTTGGCTTCTTGGCAAAGTGCGGCAAGCTTCTCGGTTTTTTCACGCGCCAAAGACATACAGCCTGCCAAGAAAGGCACCGGGTGATTGGCCTTCATCCAAGCGGTTTGATAGGACACAAGCGCATAAGCGGCGGCATGGGACTTATTGAACCCGTAATCAGCAAACTTCGCCATCAAGTCGAAAACTTCTTCGGCTTTTTCTGGCGTAATACCGCGCGCCACCGCCCCTTCACGGAAAATAACGCGCTGCTTTTCCATCTCAGAAGCGATTTTTTTACCCATTGCACGCCGTAAAAGATCAGCCCCACCCAGGCTGTAGCCCGCCATTTTCTGGGCGATCTGCATCACCTGCTCCTGATAGACCATAATGCCATAGGTCTCTTCGAGAATGGAGCGAATCTCTTCATGCGGCGGCGTCCATTCCGCCCCATGCTTTCGGCGGCAATATTCAGGAATATTCGCCATAGGCCCCGGCCTGTAGAGCGACACACCGGCGATCAAATCTTCAAGCCGGCTGGCCTCCATTTGCTTGAGCATATCGCGCATGCCCGCCCCTTCAAACTGGAACACGCCGGCGGTATCACCGCGCGCCATCATGTCGAAGGTCTTTTTGTCATCCAGCGGGATATGCGAGAGATCGACCTCAACGCCTAGCTCTTTTAAGAAATCAACACCCCTTTTGAGGATTGTCAGCGTCGTCAACCCTAGGAAGTCGAACTTAACCAGCCCCGCTTGCTCAACAAACTTCATATTATACTGCGTGACTTGCATGTCACTTCGCGGATCTCGATAAAGCGGGACAAGCTCAACGAGGTTACGATCCCCGATTACCACCCCGGCCGCATGGGTCGATGCATGACGGAACAACCCTTCAAGCTGAAGCGCAATCTCCAGCAAACGCCGGATCATCTCATCAGTGTCGCGCATCTCCTGCAAGCGTGGTTCTTCTTCAATGGCTTTCGCCAGAGGCGTTGGTTTAGCAGGATTATTAGGAATCAGCTCTGCAACGCGGTTGACCATTCCATAAGGTAACCCCAACACACGCCCCACATCACGCACGGCCGCCTTTGCTTGCAATTTCCCAAAAGTAATAATCTGCGCAACACGTTCATTGCCATATTCTTCTTGAACGTAACGAATCACTTCATCCCGTCGATCCTGACAAAAATCAATATCGAAGTCAGGCATCGACACACGTTCTGGGTTGAGAAAGCGCTCAAACAGCAACCCAAACGGAATAGGATCAAGGTCAGTAATCGTCAGAGCATAGGCCACGAGAGACCCAGCCCCCGATCCACGCCCCGGCCCTACAGGAATACCGTGATCTTTCGCCCATTGAATAAAGTCCGCAACGATCAAGAAATAACCGGGGAACCCCATTCGGACGATAATGCCCAGCTCGGTTTCAAGCCGTTCTTCATACTCTGCCCGGCGCGCCTCCCCATCTTTCATGACAGCTAGGCGCTTCTCTAATCCCTCTTTCGCCATGACCCGAAGCGTTTCTTCTTCAGTCGCTCCTTCATTGACCTTAGGGCAGACGGGCAGAAGGGGCTTGCGCGTTGGCGCGGCTACTGCGCAATGCTGTGCGATGATGAGCGTATTGTCACAGGCATCGGGAAGGTCATGAAATAACGCTCGCATCTCTTGCGGTGTTTTAAACCATGCCTGTGAAGAGACACGCCAACGCTTCTCCTCCGCCATGGTGCGGCCTTGCGCAATACAGAGCAACGCATCATGGGCCTCGTGCATGTCCGGTTTCGGGAAAAAACACTCATTGGTCGCAACAAGTGGAATCCCTCGTTCATCAGCCATACGAATCAAAGCAGGCTCTGTGACATCCTCACCCGCCTCATCAAGACGATTAATCTCAATGGCAAGGTAAGGGCCGAATGCCTCATGGACACGCTTTAAAAAATTCGCCGCAGCCTCATCTTGTTCTGCTAAAATACGTTGGTTAAGCGGCCCTCTATTCCCACCCGTTAAGAGGAACAATCCCGCAGATTTATCACACAATATATCAAGCGCCACGCTTGGGTCGGTAGGATCCCCATTCAAAAATCCTTGTGTCGACAAATATTGAAGGTTAGCCAGCCCCTCTTCCGTTCGCGCTAAAACAACAACGGGCTCCGCCGGTGTCCCAGGCTTGTCGCTCATGGGTGGCAAAGCAAGCTGGCACCCAATAATAGGTTGCACCCCGGCTTTACGGCACGTCAAAGAAAATTCCAGCGCACCAAAAAGATTCCCACTGTCGGTCAACGCAACAGCGGGCATGTCATTCGCAACAGCAAGGTCAACGAGCTCGGCAGCGCGAATAGCGCCCTGGCTTAAAGAGTAAGCAGAATGATTGCGGAGATGGATGAAATCAGCGTGAGACATACCAGCATTCTACCACGCTCACCCTATAGGCTGGAACGTCTTTCAGAGCCAAGACGCGCAGAAAAATTTACTCATGCTTTTCAAAAAGGAACGATCTTACCGTCTCGCAACGTAACCGTACGATCCATTGACGCAGCCAATGCTTCATTATGCGTCGCGACCAGAGCCGCAGCTCCCTCCTGCCGTACAACGCGGGTTAACTCCCCAAACACGAGATCAGCTGTTTTGACGTCCAAATTGCCCGTTGGCTCATCCGCTAACAGTAGGCTGGGGCCATTCGCAAGGGCACGCGCAATGGCCGTGCGTTGCTGCTCCCCTCCCGACATGCGGCCCGGTAAGGACTCTAAGCGGTGCTGCACGCCAAAACGTCCAAGCAAATCCTCTGCGCGCTGTCGTGCATCACGCGGAGACTGTCCGGCCGCCAATTGCGGTAACATGACATTTTCGCATGCAGTAAACTCACCCAGCAAATGATGGAACTGATACACAAAACCAATTTCATCACGACGCAACGCTGTGCGTCCCGCCTCACCCAAACGCCGCGTTTCTTTCCCATTAATCAGCACATCGCCGCGGCTAGGAGCTTCCAACAAACCCGCCAAATGCAAAAGTGTTGATTTCCCCGTGCCGCTCGGCGCCACCAGCGCGACCATTTCACCGGGGCGTAGGACAAAATCGGTTTCTTTCAAAATCGTTAGGGTATCATCACCAGAACGATAAGAGCGCGAAACCTGCTGAAGTTCTAGCGTCAACGCACGTGATAGAGCTTCACTCATGACGCAAGGCCTCCACCGGGTCTGTCTTTGCCGCACGCCATGACGGATAAAGCGTCGCCAATAGCGAAAGCGCTAGCGACAGCAACACGACTTCAATCACCTGAGACCATACGATACGGGCAGGCAACCGAGCGAGGAAATACACTTCGGAGTTAAAGAGATTCGTGCCGGTAAGCCCTTCAAGCACATGACGAATACGCTCAATATTAAGTGCGAACGTAATGCCAAGCCCCGTACCCAGCACGGTTCCAATCACACCGACTGACGCGCCGCACATCAAGAAAATACGCATCACAGCCCCACGGCTGGCACCAAATGTGCGCAAAATAGCAATATCGCGCGTTTTGTCTTTAACCATCATGATGAGGGATGAAATAACATTAAACGCTGCTACCAAAATAATCAGCGTCAAGATGAGGAACATCACGTTTTGCTCAACCGTCACGGCGTCTAAGAACCCATTGGCACTATGCGTCCAATCCACAACACGCAGCCTCGGGTCTCCAAGCGTATCGGCAATCATCTGCCCTATAGGCTGTACATGAATAGGATCTATCGTGCTGACCTGAATCAATGACACCGCATTGCCTAGCATAAAGAACTTCTGTGAGGCTGGCAGCGGCATAAGCACGATATTACTGTTATAATCGTTCCAGTTTGCATCAAAAATCGCGACAACTCGTACCTTTTTCACACGCGGCATCGTGCCAAAAGGTGTTGACCGTCCATCTGGTGAGAGCAAGGTCATCGTTGAGCCGACTTGCAAGCCAGCGCGCTCTGCCATACTCACCCCAATCGCCACGGCATCATCACCACGGAAATCATTAAGGCTTCCGCTGAACACACCTTGGCTTAGGGCCGTCCAATTTTTAAGATCATCAGAGGCAATCCCTTCCAGCATCGCTCCCGTAGAATAACGAGAAGCTTCCGCTAGAATTGTACCCTGTGTCATCGGTAAAACTTGCGTAACCCCCGACACACTGCGGATCAGACGCGCCGTATCTTGATAACCCTCAATGCGTTGGCTGTAGCTATACACATTTAAGTCACCATGAAGGCCCAAAATACGACCCATCAAATCTGCTTTAAAACCGTTCATTACGGCCATGACGATAATGAGCGTGGCAACACCAAGCGCAATCCCCACAAGAGAGAAAAGCGCAATGATTGAGGCAAAGCGCTCCCCTTTCCGTGCCCGGAGATAACGCCCTGCAACAACACGCTCAAAACGTCCAAACATATTAGACCAGCCCAAGCTTCGTCAGGGCTTCATCAACGGAAAGCTCAAAACGCTCACCGGTTGCCCGTTCTTTGAGTTCCACCATGCCATTCTTGGCCCCGCGTGGGCCAATGATGATCTGCCAAGGATGGCCGAGCAGATCCGCATCATTAAACTTCACGCCTGCACGCTCTGAACGATCATCGTAAAGAATATCATTCGGAGCACATTGATAGAAGCGCTCGCACAGCGCATCACAGGTTTCGTCCCCAGAGCGCAAGTTCAAGATCGCCGCTCGGTAAGGAGCAATCGACTCGGGCCAAATAATACCGTTATCGTCATGAGAAGCTTCAATGATCGCCCCGACAAGACGGGAGACACCAACGCCGTATGAACCCATATGCGGATGGAAAGCTGCGCCATCTGCACCGCTGACTTCCACACCCATCGCTTCGGTATATTTTGTACCGAAATAGAAGATGTGCCCCACTTCAATACCACGGCCAGACACCTGCCTTTCTTGGGGAACCTGTTCCCAAGCAGCCGTATCATGCTTTTCATCCGTTGCAGAATACGTGGTGCTCACTAAATCCTGAAGCTTTTTGAGGTCTTCAGGACGATTTACATCGAGATCCTCTTTATCCCAATCAATGTCATCCCAACGACTATCATAAAAGACCTCACTCTCTCCCGTAGGGGCGAGCACTTGGAATTCATGACTGAGATCACCACCAATCGGCCCGGTATCGGCCGCCGTTGGCACTGCTTTAATGCCAAGGCGACGGAAAATACGAAGGTAAGAGAGCATCATGCGATAATAGCTGCTCACCGCTCCTTCATAAGACGCATCGAAAGAGTACGCATCTTTCATGTAGAATTCACGCCCGCGCATCACACCAAAGCGTGGGCGAATTTCATCACGGAATTTCCACTGAATATGATACAGCGTCTTCGGCAATTCACGGTAAGACTTCACCGTACTCCCGAACAAGTCTGTCACGACCTCTTCATTCGTGGGGCCATAAAGGAGTTCACGTTTTTGCCGATCCTGAATCCGCAGCATTTCAGGCCCATAAGCATCATAACGCCCAGAACGCTTCCATAACTCAGCAGACTGCAGGGTTGGCATCAGCACTTCCTGTGCGCCTGCTCCATCCTGCTCTTCGCGCACGATCTGAGCAATATTACGCAGCACACGCAACCCGGCCGGAAGCCATGTATAAATTCCTGATGCTGTCTGACGGATTAATCCCGCACGCAGCATCAAACGATGAGACATAATCTGGGCTTCAGCCGGCACTTCCTTCAGTGTCGGCTGGAATGCTTGACTTAAACGCATGAAGAACTTCCTTTAAACGCGCAACAGATGGACATCAACAAGCGGACGCTTCTGCAGCTTACGTCCTAACGCACGGCGCAACGCTGTGCGTGCTGCATCACGGAACGCAATATCGTCATACCGGAGTTCATCAGGTATTTCGTCAATCGCATAGGCGAAATCTTCTCTAATACGCTCGCTTTCTGGATCTTCACGATCCAACAATCCAGGTGCGCTGATGCGTGGCTCGCCAATGACATACCCCTCATCATCAACAGCAAAACTGGCCAGAACAACACCGTTGAACAGCATACGACGACGCGCCGCCAGCACCCCGCCTGTCATCGGAAGTAGCCGTCCACCGTCAAGAGCCAAGCGCCCTGTTGGTGCCGTATCTTCAACCTTCACGTCGCCCGGTGCAAGATTGAGGATATCGCCATCTTCTAGCAAGACAACGTCAGACCCGGCCTCACGTGCAAGAGCCGCATGAGCTGTTAGATGCCGCCACTCCCCATGCGTCGGTACGCTGTATTTAGGACGGACAAGGCCATAGAGATAGCTAATATCACCACCTGTCGCATGACCAGAAACGTGAACCATACCGTCTTTGTCTGTCAGTACCATCACACCGCGACGCGTCAGATTATCCTGAACCGTCATCACAGCTTGTTCATTCCCTGGAATAACACGGGAGCTGTAAATAACCGTATCCCCTTCCCCTAAGGAAATAGTGGAATGAGTATCAGACGCGATACGCGATAGGGCTGAGCGTGATTCACCTTGGCTACCCGTAATAATCATCAGAAGATTATCGTCCGGCACATCACGTGCATCATACTCTGTCAGGAAAGGAGGAACATCCGTCAGATAACCACATTCACGCGCGGCACTTTCCAGATTCCGCAAAGAACGCCCAACCACCATGACCTGACGACCAGAAGCCTGCGCCGCCTTCGCGATGCTCTCAACACGCGCCACGTTGCTCGCAAAGCATGTGACGGCAATACGTCCTTCAAGCCCTGCAATCAGCTCTGTTAGGCCAATACGCACTTCAGATTCAGATTGAGATGGCCCCTCTCTCAAGCAGTTCGTGCTATCGCCCACCATCGCGAGCACACCTTCATCGCCAAGTGCTTTAAAGGTATCCAAAGCGGTTAAAGGCCCAACCAGCGGATTAGGATCAAGCTTCCAGTCACCTGTATGCACCACCATGCCGTAAGGCGTGCGGATCGCAATGGACTGAGCTTCCACCACGGAATGCGTCACAGGAACAAACTGCAGGTCAAAAGGCCCGACATCAAAGCGCGAGGCCGGCATAATGACGTTAAGAACAACCTGATTGTTCAGACGTGCTTCACCCAATTTACGACGCAATACAGCAGCAGCAAATGGCGTCGCATAAACAGGGCAGCGTAAATACGGCCAGAGATGAGCAATCGCGCCCAAATGATCTTCATGGGCGTGGGTAATCACCAGCCCGCATAAACGCTCGCTACGTTCTGTGATAAAAGTCGGATCTGCCATCAGCACTTCGGCTTCCGGTGTATCATTGCCCGAAAAGCCAATACCGCAATCAATAGCGAGCCATGTTTCCTCACCCTCATGGCGCAAACGGTACAGGTTGAAATTCATACCAATTTCACCCGTACCTCCTAATGGAAGATAGGCTAGTCCATCTTTATATTCTGTCATACTTAATCCCACAGTTGTTATGTGCTTAACGGTTTATGTGTCATCGAACGAACAAGACGTTCGGAAGAAGTCGTGGTGAAGCGCTGCTCATTTTGCTGTGCAAGGAAACGGAGACCATCAAGGGTCAAATCCGGAGCGACCTCATCAAAAAATGCTGTTCCTTCAGAAAAAAGCGGGGCTAGACCACCGGTCGCGACAACCTTAGGGGCCTCGTTCATTTCCGCTCTAATTTGTCGAACAATGCCTTCTACGAGTCCGACATATCCCCAAAAAAGACCAGAGCGCATCGCAACGCTCGTACTGCGCCCAATAGCTTCAGCAGGCCGCCCAACACTTACACGAGGCAGGCGCGCTGCTGCCTGATGCAACGCATCCATAGAAAGATTAACACCGGGGGCAATCGCTCCCCCACAATAACGGCCCTGCTGGTCAATCACATCAAATGTCGTTGCTGTTCCAAAATCAACGACCACCAAAGAACCTGCATAAAGACGATGAGCAGCAAGACCATTCAAACGACGATCCGCACCAAGCTCATCAGGCTGGTCAACCAGCACCTCCATATCCCAATCAAGGTCATTATTGGCGACAAGAGGCTCTACACCCAACCAAGAACGGCAAAAACGCCTCAGATCATACAAAACAGCAGGAACCACTGTTCCAATAATTGCGCGATTAATGGCCGCAGGATCCAAACCAACCCGCTCCATTAATCCTAAAAGCCAAGAAGCATATTCATCAGACGTACGACGATCATCAGTGGAGATACGCCAACGTCCACACCAAGCCGTTCCATCATGAACGGCAAAAACAACATTCGTATTGCCTGCATCAATGACGAGAAGCACCGCCGCGTTCCTACTCACAAAGGATGTCACCGGTTACGACCGGGAGGACATCACCATTATCCAGCGTGAGCAGTAGGTGCCCCTGCGCATCAAGCCCACTAAACATGCCAGTTTTATACGTATCGCGTCCTTGTACCGCAAGACGCGTTCCTATTGGGTGAGCGTAGGATAACCACGCCTGATGCACAACAGAGGAGCCCTTTTCTTCCCATTCTTTTTTCCATTTATCAAAAGAATGAATAATCTTCCGCGCACACTCTTCTGCATCAGGCGGCGTGGCAAGATCAGCAAAACACGCTAAACGCCTATCCGGTAATTTAGGGGCATTTTTTAAATTCGCACCAATACCAATCACAGCCCATTGATGAGTCTCATTATGCCCGGTCTCAATAAGAATGCCGGCCATTTTACATTGATGAAGCAGAAGATCATTGGGCCATTTTAATGTGAAATGTTTTTCTGTTGAAAATGAAGCAGGCAGACATGCTGTCATTCCCTCGTACAGGGCTACAGCCGTCAAAAAAGGAAGCGCTTGAAGAAAAGTCGAATTTTCAGGAATGCGACACACGAACGAAAAGGCAAGATTCCCTTTCCCCGTTGTCCAAGAGCGCCCACGACTACCACGCGCCGCGCTCTGCTCTTTTGCAAGGACGACTAAGCCTTGATCATCGCCGGCTTCAGCCCGACCCCGGCAAAAGTCGGAAGTCGATGCCAGCGCCTCATGAATATCGAAACGCCAGATCATAACTTTATCAATAAATGGATGGTGGGCAATGACGGGATCGAACCGCCGACCCTCTCGGTGTAAACGAGACGCTCTACCTCTGAGCTAATTGCCCGCAGCGGTATATAGGAGAAACAGAGATGGGATGCAACCAGGTTATTCAACTTTTTTTGATGAATAACCTGGAGCCCCCTGTGAGCTTACTTGCTCACGGCATCCTTCAGGCCTTTACCAGGCTTGAAACGGACAGAAGTAGAGGCAGGAATGTCAATTTCCTCACCTGTACGTGGGTTACGACCCTTGGCGGCCTTGCGTGTGGCTGTCACGAAGCTACCGAAACCAACCAGACGCACTTCCTGACCTTTGGAAAGGGTTTTCTCAATCGTCCCGAAAACCGCATCCACAACTTCACTTGCCTTCGCTTTTGGAAGATCAGCCGCCTCAGCAACAGAAGCAATCAGTTCCTGCTTATTCAAAGGTTTCTCCATGATATGCCTTTCTAAGGATAGGCGCCCCTCTATCCTACGTTGAAAAGAGGAGGCGCTGATTAAGGGTCAACGGTTCGCACTATGAAGCGCTTTTTTGCCGCGTCAACCGGTAGAATCGCATCAAGTGTCGAAAGTCAGTGCTGATACGACTGAGAAAGCACACTTGTATCAGTCTGCTCCCCATTTTTATCCATCACAGCTCCCGGCGGAAGCGCTTGTGGTTGACGCGTCAGAGCGACATCAAGCACATCATCCATATGTTTAACAGGAATGATTGTCAGTGCCTGACGCACGTTCTCTGGAACATCAGCAAGGTCTTTTTCATTCGCCTCAGGGATAAGCACCGTTTTAATACCGGCTCTCAGCGCTGCGAGAAGCTTTTCTTTCAGACCACCAATTTCCAAAATACGCCCACGTAACGTCACCTCCCCCGTCATAGCAACATCATGACGGACAGGAATGCCAGTGAGAACACTGACAAAAGACGTCGTAAGCGCCCCCCCTGCAGACGGACCATCTTTGGGCACAGCCCCCTCTGGAAGATGAACATGGATATCGTTCTTCTCCAAAAGCGTTTGGTCAATCCCAAATTCCGCTGCACGGGATTTCACGTAAGAAAACGCCGCTGAAACGCTTTCTTTCATCACATCGCCCAGCTTCCCGGTTTGCTTGATATTGCCCTTACCCGGGACAACAAGACTTTCAATGGTGAGGATTTCTCCCCCCACCTGCGTCCAAGCCAAGCCAGTTACAATACCCACCTGATCATCAGATTCAGCTTCACCGTGACGATAACGTGGGATACCTGCATAGTCCTCAAGATTCTTCGGCGTGATTTTAATGCGTTTTTTCCGCGTTGTTAAAATCTCACGCACAACCTTACGGGCTAAGCGAGCAATCATTCTCTCCAGATTACGCACACCCGCCTCACGCGTGTAAGAGCGAATCAGAGCAAGCAGTGTCTGATCTGACAGATCCCACTCACTAGGCTTTAGATTATGCAGCTTTTCTTGTTTCTCAAGCAAATGACGCCGCGCAATCTGAACCTTTTCCTCCTCCGTATATCCGGACAGACGGATGATCTCCATCCGATCAAGAAGTGGCTGCGGCATATTGAGTGAGTTGGCCGTTGTCACGAACATCACATCAGACAAATCATACTCAACTTCTAAGTAATGATCTCCAAAAGTGCTATTCTGTTCCGGATCCAAGACCTCCAACAATGCAGAGCTCGGATCACCCCGCCAATCAGAGCCAAGTTTATCAATCTCATCAAGCAAGAAAAGCGGATTAGAAACCCCCACCTTTTTCATGCCTTGAATGATCTTACCCGGCATAGCCCCAATATAGGTGCGTCTATGACCACGGATTTCCGATTCGTCCCGTACACCACCGAGAGACATACGGACATATTTCCGCCCCGTGGAACGCGCTATAGAACGAGCCAGCGAGGTTTTACCCACACCAGGAGGGCCAACCAAGCAAAGAATCGGGCCTTTGAGCTTTCTAGAGCGACTCTGAACAGCCAGATACTCCAAGATGCGCTCTTTTATTTTCTCTAAGCCGTAATGATCGCTCTCAAGCACATTCTCCGCTTTTTCCAAAGAACGCGTAATGCGCGAACGCTTCTTCCACGGAAGGTCTGTCAGCCACTCAAGATAATTCCGCACCACAGCGCCCTCGGCTGAGGAAGGGCTCATATTGCGGAGTTTCTTAAGCTCGGAGCGTGCCTTGTCATACGCTTCTTGAGTTAAATCGAGTGTCTCGATTTTTTCCTCAAGCTCACTGAGCTCATCACGACCATCTTCCCCCTCGCCTAATTCCTTCTGAATGGCTTTCATCTGCTCATTCAAATAATATTCGCGCTGGGTCTTCTCCATCTGTTTTTTAACGCGCGTGCGAATACGCTGCTCAACTTGGAGAACGTCAATCTCCGCCTCCATATGGGCGAACACTTGCTCTAGCCGATGCTCAACCTTTGACATCTCCAAGAGCGCTTGCTTCTCAGGAATGCGCAAATTGAGATGGCTTGTGATCGTATCCGCCAGATGGGACGAATCGTCCAACTGCGCAACCGAGCTCAAAACCTCTGGTGCAACTTTCTTATTAAGGCGCGCATATTCCTCAAAGCGCCCTAAAGTCGAACGCGCAAGAACCTTACGTTCACTTTCAGAAAGTTCATAGTCATCAGCAATGTCCTCAACAGGAGAGACAAAATGCCCGTCGTCCCCCTCTTGCAAGTCGGTTAAACGTACACGACGCATTCCTTCTACGAGAACCTTAACGGTTCCATCTGGAAGCTTCAAAAGCTGAAGAATCGTCGCAACAGTACCAACTCGGTAGACATCATCTTTTCCAGGATCGTCCTGATCGACCTCTTTCTGGGCAACCAGAACAATCTCATCTTGGTCAGACGCAAGGCTATCAAGCGCACGGACAGACTTATCACGCCCCACAAACAGCGGAACGATCATATGTGGAAAAACGACGATATTGCGCAAAGGCAACACAGGCAGTCCAGTAGCTGCCTTACGCTTCGTCGTCACCTTCTTGCCGCCTACTGCTTTGGAAGACCGACGACGTGTTTTAGAGGGGGCTGTATTTTTCGCCTGCCCCTTTTTGTCGTCAGCAACACGCCTCCGAGAACGGCGCTTTGGCTTAGTTTCATCGTTCATAAATTTAAGATCTCCACCAAGGACGATCACCCGCACCCTGCCCCATTATGAGCACAGGATACGGCGTATCTTCGCTAAACCTAATATGGTGCACCACACCTAGTCGGACAATAGCCGTTCCGACACAGTTAAACCACAGCAGGAACGGTGCCTATCGCTTATGAGGAAGACGCCTCCTCCGCCGTCTTCTCCATGCGATACACATATGTTGGCTTAGCTTTCCCAGCTGCTACATCAGCATTCACAACCACTTTTTCAACAGTTGTCTGACCTGGCAGATCAAACATCGGCTCCATCAGAATTTTCTCTAAAATAGAGCGTAATCCACGAGCCCCTGTTTTACGCTCAATGGCACGATGGGCGATCGTTTTCAGGGCATCTTCTGTAAAGACAAGCTCCACATTGTTCATCTGGAACAAGCACACATACTGCTTCACAAGCGCATTGCGTGGCTCACCTAAGATGCGCACCAAAGCGGCCTCATCAAGGTCTTCCAATGTTGCGATGACGGGCAAACGACCGATGAATTCCGGGATAAGTCCATATTTCATCAGATCTTCTGGCTCAACATCACGCAAGACATCGCCTAACTGGCGCTCATTCTCCGAGCGTACATCCGCTCCAAAGCCGATGGATGTCCCACGACCGCGTTCGTTGATAACCTTGTCCAACCCTGCAAAGGCACCACCACAGATAAAGAGCATATTTGTGGTATCAACCTGAACCAGCTCTTGCTGAGGATGCTTACGCCCCCCTTGCGGCGGTACTGAAGCGACAGTCCCTTCCATCATTTTCAGCAGAGCTTGCTGCACCCCCTCACCCGATACATCGCGTGTGAGAGAAGGATTTTCTGCCTTACGAGAAATTTTATCAATTTCATCAATATAGACAATGCCACGCTGCGCACGCTCAACATCATGATTAGCAGCCTGGAGAAGTTTAAGAATAATATTCTCAACGTCTTCCCCAACGTAGCCAGCTTCCGTCAATGTCGTGGCATCAGCCATCGTGAACGGTACATCCAAAATACGCGCCAAAGTCTGGGCAAGGAAGGTCTTCCCTGTTCCGGTTGGGCCAATCATCATGATGTTCGATTTACCAATCTCAACATCACTCCCATACTGGGAAATATGCCCAAGGCGTCGATAATGGTTATGCACAGCAACAGACAGAACTTTTTTGGCCTCATTTTGGCCAATGACATATTCGTCTAAAATTGCACAAATCTCACGCGGCGTCGGCAGACCATCCTGCGCTTGCCCAGGATTCGTGATCCGCTCTTCACGGATAATATCCATGCTTAGCTCAACGCACTCATCACAGATAAACACTGTCGGGCCCGCGATCAGCTTCTTTACTTCGCGTTTAGACTTTCCACAGAACGAACAATAGAGCGTGTTCTTGGAGTCGTTATCTTTCTCGCTCATCACAGCTCCTCTTACCCCGCAGCATCCGAGAGTAAACTGCTGCGAGCAAGTTCAGATGAATCCGATATACGGAAACGCCACATAGTGACTCGAGTTATTGAGCGGTCGGGTGTCGCCGCACAACCTCATCCACAAGCCCAAACTCTTGCGCTTCTGTTGCAGACAAGTAGCGGTCACGCTCCAGCGCTTCCTCGATTTCTTCCAAGGTTCGTCCGGTATGTTCACGATAAATTTCGTTGAGACGCCTGCGAATATTAAGAATCTCGCGTGCTTGAATCTCAATATCAGAGGCCTGCCCCTGCGCTCCACCTGAAGGCTGATGCACCATAACGCGCGCATTTGGCAGACAGAAACGACGCCCTGCCTCACCAGCAGCTAAAAGCAGAGACCCCATAGAGGCCGCCTGCCCAATACACACCGTGCTCACTGGAGAGCGGATATACTGCATGGTGTCATACATCGCCAACCCGGCAGAAACGACCCCGCCAGGGCTGTTAATATAGAACGAAATTTCCTTATCGGGATTAACGCTCTCTAGGTACAAAAGCTGTGCACAGATCAACGATGATACTTGATCGTACACCGTACCTGTCAGGAAAATAATTCTTTCCTGCAAGAGGCGCGAATAAATATCGAAAGAACGCTCACCGCGGGAAGTTTGCTCAACCACCATCGGCACGAGAGTGTTGCTAAAAACATCGAGAGGGTCACGGTCCCCAATGGCCATAGTCTCTTTCCTTTATGCCTCCCCTCATCTCACTAACAGGGTCGACTTCATGTCTTTACCAGAAATGGAGCAGGAAACGTCTTTCGTCAAAGGGGGACAAGCAAATTAGGCAACAAAAAGGGGTGCCAGATGCCCCGACACCCCCCCTTGATCGTCTCTTAGTGAGTGGCTTCTGGCATATCTGCAAGTTCTTCTGGCGTCACTTCTTTTTCTGTCACGTCAGCAAGTTCAATAAGATAATCAACAACTTTATTTTCCAGAATAGGCCCACGAAGGCTTTCGACAGCCTGCGGATTCTTCGTAAAGAACTCGAAGACCATCTGCTCTTGCCCAGGATAACGACGTGCTTCCTGCTGCATAGCATTCATCAGCTCTTCACGAGAGACCTGGATCTCCTGCTTACGACCGATCTCTGCCAAGAGAAGCCCCAGCTTAACACGGCGCTCAGCGATCTGGCGATAGTCAGCACGCAGCGTTTCTTCGTCCTTAGCCGCATCGCTTTCATCAAGACGACCAGCTTTACGCTCTTCTTCGATACGCGCCCAAATCTGCTCAAACTCAGCATCAACCATGCTAGCAGGAGCGTCAAAGTCCACTTTCTCAGATAGAGCATCCAGAAGCTCGCGCTTAATGCGCATACGGGACATCTGGTTATATTCGCCCTCGGCCTGTTCTGTAATAATCTTACGAACTTGGTCGATGCTCTCTAAACCAAGAGTTTTAGCAAGCTCATCATCGACGGCTGGGTCTTCAGCTTTTTTCAGCGCCTTCGCCTTTACGTCGAAGGTGGCTTCCTTACCAGCCAACTCAGCAGCCTGATAATCTTCTGGGAAGGTCACTGTAATTGTGCGCTCTTCGCCAGCTTTCATGCCATCCATCTGCTCAGAGAATCCTGGGATAAAGCCTTCCCCAGCAATCTCCACATTGACATCATCGGCAGCGCCACCTTCAAACGGTGTTCCATCAATCTTACCGACAAAATCAACACACAGAACATCGCCCTTACCTGCCGGACGGTCTTCTTCGATCGTCGTGAAGGTGCGGTTACGACGTACAACGTCACCGAGAGCTTTCTCAACGACATCATCACTGACCTTGCTGACCAAGCGTGTCAGCTTCAAACCAGACATGTCAGGAACAGCGATCTCTGGAAGGATTTCCATCTCAAGGGTAAACTCAAGATCTTTCCCTGCATCAGGGCCGCTCACGAGATCAACCTTAGGCTGCCCTGCTGGGCGGATATTTTGCTCTTCAAGAAGCTTGTTAACACTTTCTTGAACCAGCTTCTCCATCACCTCACCCTGAACGGCCTGGCCATGACGCTGCTTCACAACACTGGCTGGAACCTTACCAGGACGAAAGCCTGGGAGGCGGATATCGCGCGCAACTTCTTTTAGACGAGCGTCACAACGAGCCTGCAGGTCAGCAGACGGGACAACAACGGTGAAGGAACGCTTAAGACCTTCGTTGAGCGTGGGCGTAACCTGCATGAGCCAGGCGATCCTCTCGGTCGGATAGTTAGTGATTCATATCTTACAGGAGATTGCCTTGGTACGGGCGGAGGGACTTGAACCCCCACGGCTTGCGCCACTAGAACCTAAATCTAGCGTGTCTACCAGTTCCACCACGCCCGCATAAACCCAGACGACTTTATATCTCCTTCGGGATGACCTCTGTGCCGGTCATGCCTCGGTGAATGGGGATTTAGCGCATGACAGCTCACTCGGCAAGAGGGTTTGGAGCGACAAAAGCGGGATTTTTATTTTTAATATGATTCAGTTACCTATTTATTGACAATTTTTGGGCTTTTTCTGCCGCGTAACGCGCTTTCCCAAGAAAAGTGATAAGATCTTCTGCGACAATCCATCCTCCCTTTGTCTGTGCCGCTTGTCGTCCCGCTTCACCGTGAATCCAAACAGCAGCGCAGCTAGCCTCCCATGCTGGCATTCCTGACGCACATAAAGCCCCAACAATTCCACTCAGCACATCACCCGATCCTGCCGTGGCTAATGCTGAGGTCGCATGTCGATTAATCGCTGTCCGTCCATCTGGTGCGGCAATTACAGTATCCGCCCCTTTCAAGACAATCACACTCCCCGTTTCCCTAGATGCCTGCTGAGCTGCCTCCAACCGGGAAGTTTCAATCGGGCCAAACACCCGCACGAACTCTCCTAGATGAGGGGTCATCACCTTCACGCCACGTAGCTTTTCAGGCTGCCCATGTGCCCATGCCAACGCGCCTGCATCTGCGATGACATAACACTGCGATTCCAACAAGATCGGTAGAACGCTGTTCACTTCCTCATGCGTCAATCCCGGGCCACACACCCAAACGCGCCGCCGCTGGTCTTTCACACTGTCATGCGGTGTTTTCTGATCCACAACGCAACCAGGCAATACCGCACGATATAACGCAGCTCCTTCCTCTGATGAGGACACACAAACCAAGCCGGCCCCAGCATGGCGTGCGCTATCACTTACAAAGCGAGCAGCTCCCGGCATGTGCGCGCCGCCATAAAGACTCACAACCCCTCGTGTGTATTTATGATCCTGCTCATATTGCAGTGGAAGCGGCCATAGTAAGGGAACATTTTCCCAATAGTGCGCTTTAAGCCCTGAAAATGCCTCCTCTGGCATCCCAATATCCACACACACAACCTGACCACATCTTCCCGAAGCAGGCTCCAACAGATGTCCGGGACGTTTCCTCACCAAGGCAACGGTTAATGTTGCTTGAGGAACCTCTCCCCAGCATGCGCCACTCACCCCATCAACGCCTGAAGGCACATCAATCGCCACACACTGAGGCGCATGTTGAAAAAAATGCACAACATCTTCCGGCAATGAACGCGACAGCCCTGCTCCAAACACTGCATCGACTACCAACTCCGCCCGCATAGCCTCTGCGGCCTCAAAACTGACGATCGGCCCCGTCCATTCTTGCGCAGCACGAGCGGCTAAACTGCCATGGTGCGGCCTTTTCCAAGGCGCTACCGAAACGGGCCAGCCCCATCCCTGCAAATATCGTGCGACTACATAGCCGTCACCACCGTTATTCCCCGGGCCACAGGCCACCAGCACACGGCAGGGCTTGAAATGCTGACGAATAAGACGCGCAACCATGGCACCCGCATTTTCCATCAAAAACCCCAAGGATGACGACATGTGCGCATCCATTTGCAGCGTCTCATGAGGTGTTAATAAGGCGTTCGTTTCAAAAGACATGCGTTCAGAGTGAGACATAAAGCGATCTTCCCTCTATAATTGCTTGCAACAATAACATAACTCATTGAGGAGCCCATGCTCATTTCTATTGTCTGGAGCCTTGTTCTGGCCCTGCATCTTCTCTGCATGGCCTATTGGGTTGGTGGCGCTTTTTACTGCCTCCAACTACGCCGTGCGACACGTTTGTTAGAACCAGCCCAGGCCACCACGGTTCTGCTACAATCCTATAGCCGTTATTTACGTGCGTTATGGCACGTTGTGCCTCTTGCCTTCATTACGGGAATCGCCCTCTTTGTACGTGCAGGCGGTCACCTCCCATGGCCTTATCACCTGATGTCCTTCTGTGGCGTTATGATGGCTATCGCCTTCCTCACCATGTTCTTTGGCCCATTAAAGACAGCGCGTCGTGCGATCCGCCCTCAACCACAAACTTTCGTAACGCTGCACCGCCGCACAGCCATCATGCTGTTTTGGGGTGTTGTCGCCGTACTTTCAGGGTCTTTCGGGCATGGATTTTAAATAAAAACATCACCATCTACGCCATTACGCCAATCCTTTAGGAGACATCTCTTGCCTTCTGGAGGAATTGGCGATAACGGAGACATTGTGGCCAGTGGGGTACGTTGAAAATTTCCTCTTAAAGATAGCCACTATCCCGATCTGTTTAGAAATTTTCTAGACAGATAGAACCTTACATTAGTGTTTCGAGAGTCATTTGAGCACCAAGACACCTTCCAGTTCGTCAGCCTCCTCTACCGGCACCTCTTCCCGTACGCGCAAGACTTCTTCCCGCGCAAAGACTGTGCGTAAGCGCACAAACAAGACTGAGGAAGCGGTCACTGACGACTCGGCACTGGACGCTGGCACAGCCAAAGCTCCCCGTAAGACACCGACACGTCGTCGGACTGTTAAAGCAGAAACACCCTCTGAGGCTGTAAGCACAGAGGCAGGGGCCGAGTCTACGCCTCAAAAGAAAACAGCAACACGAAAAAAAAGCACACCAAAAGTGGTAGAGAGTACTGCTTCCAAGAAAACGACACGCACACGGCGCACTAAAAGCGTAGAGGCAGACGATCAGGCCAATGATGCCGTTTCTCCGCAAGCATCTAAACAAGTGGATGCAGCACCAGCCAAGCCAAGAGGCCGCCCTAGAAAAAAGACAGCTAAAGAAATAACGGATGTTGAGGCCGTAGAAGCATCAGCTGAGGAAGCCCCTAAGCCACGCCGCCGCACGACAACACGTAAGAAAGCTGCTGAAAAAGCGGAAGATACATCGCCTCTTACGACACAGACAGGTGACGAAGCGCACACGGACGCCCTGCAAGACGACGAATCTCCCCATAAGCCAGCTCGACGGAAGCGGACAACGCGTGCCTCTTCTAAGAAAAAGGCCAATCAGCCAGAACAGGCCGTAGAGGATACTTCCTCCGATGCTGAAGAGGCTGCTTCTGTAGCCCAAGCCCCTTCGCAAACAGACGAAAAAACTCCTCTCTTTTCAGACCTTGCTCTTTCAGCTCCGCTGCTTCGTGCTGTAGAGGAAATGGGCTATACACACCCTACGCCTATTCAAGCGCAAGCAATTCCTGACATTCTTGCAGGCCATGATGTACTGGGCGTTGCTCAGACAGGAACAGGAAAGACGGCCTCGTTTACCCTTCCCCTTCTGGAGAAGCTCTCAAAATCGCGCGCCCGCGCCCGCATGCCACGTTCGCTTATCTTAGAACCTACGCGCGAGCTTGCTCTTCAAGTTGCTGAGAATTTTGAACGCTACGGCAAACATTTGCGCCTTACCCATGCCCTCCTCATTGGCGGAGGAAACATGAATGAGCAGCGTGAACTTCTTAACCGTGGGGTTGATGTGCTTATCGCAACGCCAGGACGTTTGCTTGATCTGTTCAACCGTGGCGGATTGCTGCTTACAAAAACAGATATGCTTGTTATTGATGAAGCCGACCGTATGCTTGATATGGGTTTTATTCCCGATATTGAGCGCATTGTTAGCTTACTGCCACAACGTCGCCAGACACTCTTTTTCTCGGCTACTATGGCACCAGAAATTCGTCGTCTGACGGAAGCCTTCTTGTCATCACCGCGTGAAATTACCATCGCACGTCAATCATCTGTCGCCAGCACCATTATTGAACGCGTCTTCTTGGTTGAGAAGAGCGACAAACCAAAGGCACTACGTACGTTAATACGCACGGAAGATGTACAAAATGCGATCATTTTCTGTAACCGCAAGCGCGACGTTGATACCTTGAACGCTTATCTCTCACGGAAGGGCTTTGCTGTTGGTCATTTGCATGGTGACCTCACGCAATCTCTCCGCTTTGAAACACTGGAACGTTTCCGTTCTGGCGAACTGAAGCTTCTTGTATGCTCTGATATTGCAGCACGCGGCATTGATATTGGCGGGCTATCGCATGTCTTTAACTATGACCTTCCGTTTAATGCAGAAGATTATGTGCACCGAATTGGTCGCACGGGTCGCGCAGGCAAGGAAGGGCATGCTTTTACGCTCGTAACGCCATCCGAGGACGAAAACTTGCTTGATGCGGTCGAGGCCCTCACTAAGAAGAAGATCAAACATGGGATGATCGAAGGATTTCCTGTCCTTGATTGGTCTCAAAACTTCAAGGATTTCGGGTCAGACACCGCTCCAGCGAAAAAGAAATCCCCTCACGAGTCACACTCCAAGCAGCGCAAAAACAAAGCGCCTCGCGATGATGTGCGTCCTTCCCGGGCTCGTGGAAAAGGTGCTTCTCCTAAAGGGCTTCTGCCACCTGTCTCAGAAAAAGGTGGTGTCCAAGAAGGGTTTGGAGAGTATGTTCCGGCCTTTATGAATATTTCGTGCCGTCCTACACCGCGTAACAACGATTAATGACCGCTACTTCTTCTCAACAGCACCTCCAGATTGAACAGCTTGGTCATTCTGGGGACGGTCTTCTCCGTTACGAAGGGCAGGTTTTCTATATTCCGGAGACCCTTCCCGGAGAGAAGGTGCATGTCCGCTTTAACGGCTCACACTGTGACCTTTTGGCACGCGAGAGCGATTCGCCTGAGCGCGTTACCCCCGTATGCGCGCTTGCAGAGCCGTGTGGTGGCTGTACGCTGCAACATATGGCTCTTCCAGCCTTATTAGACTGGAAGATGTCACGCGTACGCAACGCGCTTCAAGCGGCGGGATACGTCTCCTTACCCACACCAACATCGTTTCAAACACCATCCCATTCCCGTCAGCGCCTTGATGCCGCGCTGCAACGGGTCGATGGCGGCATG
Source organism: Saccharibacter sp. EH611 (assembly GCF_009834765.1). GTDB lineage: Bacteria > Pseudomonadota > Alphaproteobacteria > Acetobacterales > Acetobacteraceae > Saccharibacter. The sequence continues at coordinate 216,495 of NZ_WVHP01000002.1, forward strand.
GTGCTCGGGCTACATCAGCGCGGGGGCGACCCGGTCAATATGACGGAATGCGCCCTTATTCATCCACGTTTAATGGCTCTTCTTGAGCCATTGCGAGACGTACTATCAGGGCTAGGGGCTTTAACGGGACGCGGCGGAATCGCGATCAATCTTCTTGAAAGCGGCCCCGATATTACACTCGAAACACCGTCTCCTCTCTCAAGCTCAGACCGCCGTAAATTGGCTGACTTTGCGCGCACCCACGCGATTCCACGTATCACGTGGCGTGCCGCCCCCGGCAAAGAGATGGAAACCGTTGTACAATGGAGCCCTGTCTTCCACTCTTTCGCTGGCGTTAAAGTCGCGCCCCCTCCGGCAACCTTTTTGCAAGCCACACGTGAGGCTGAACAGAGCATTGTGGATGCTGTGCTTAACGCCCTTCCCTCTCTCAACCGCAAAGATCGCCTCGTCGAGCTTTATGCCGGTTGTGGTACGCTTACCTTCCCGTTGGCCCAAAAAGGGCATGTTAAAGCCTATGAAGGCAGCGCTGAAGCGATGATGGCCTTACGCAAAGCAACTCACGGGACGCGTGCAGAAGGAGAAGTGCGTGACCTCAACCGTCAGCCACTCCTGCCCCATGACCTAAAAAGTGCACGTGCTGTCATCCTTGACCCTCCCTATAATGGAGCGGGAAAGCAGCTTTCGCCCTTAGCGCGTTCTGATGTGAAGGATATTGTCTATATCAGCTGCAATCCAGCAGCACTCACCAAAGACCTTGCACCGTTACACAAGGCTGGTTTCCAAATAATCGATTGGCACGTGGTTGACCAGTTCTTATGGTCGAGCGATGTTGAGACGGTTATTACGCTCTCGCGTGATGCAAAGCGTCTTAAAAAGATCGAAAAAAAGCGGAAGGGCTAATCCCCTCCGCTTTTCCATTTCGAGTGCGGTTTAGATGTGGAAACTCTCTCCACAGCCACACCGGCCTTTTTCATTCGGATTGGTAAAGGTAAAGCCCGATTCGAGGTCTTTCACCTCATAATCCATAACCGTTCCGATCAAAAAGAGCGTGGCTTTCTGGTCAACCAGTAGCGTGAGATCGTGATCCTGCACGTGCTCATCTCCCTTTTGCGGCTGATCGACAAAATCCATCTCGTAAGAAAGCCCCGAACAGCCTCGCTTACCCACGCTGATACGGAGAGTTTTTCCCTGTTGCGCTCCAGCATACAGAGCACGCAGACGCTCTGCCGCCCGCTCTGTCATGCTCATCAAAGGTGGTAACGCTTTCTTTGGGGACGTTTCAGTCATCTCTGTTCCCCCTTTCTCCGTCAAAACATCACATTAGAACATATTAAGCGCTAAACGCGCATTATCACTCATACGACTCATATCCCACGGCGGATCCCATACAACGTCCACCTTCACCTTCTTAACCGTTGCGACCGACAGCACCGCATAACGAATCATCTGAGGAAGTTCTTGAGCACTGGGGCAATTCGGCGCCGTAAGCGACATTTCAATATGCACGCGACCATCATCATGAAGGTCAATCGCGTAGATCAAACCCAGCTCGTACACATTGACGGGAATTTCTGGATCATACACCGTCTCAATCGCCGCGATGACCTCTTCCTGTGTTGGCGGAGCGTCAACGGGCGGAGGTACAAGCTGCTCATACCCATCAGGAAAAGGCTCAGGCACACCGGTTTTTTGGGTATCACGCTCATCTTCTAAAGATGAGCCATTACCATTGTCATGAACATTGGAATTCGTCATCTTTCCCTCACGTGAGTAGTCCGTGTGCACGTTCAAGCCCTTCTACGAGTGCATCAATCTCGCTCAGACTCGTGTATAAGCCAAAACTCGCACGCGTCGTGGCATGCAATCCTAAACGTGTTAATAGCGGTTCTGCGCAATGTTGCCCAGCCCGTACAGCAATTCCTTGTTTATCCAAAAGAACCGCCAAATCATGCGGATGCGCCCCCTCCATTACAAATGAGAGCACCCCCCCTCTTTGAGCTGGCGCACCAAGAATACGCATCCCTTTAAGAGAAGACAGACGCTCTGTCCCATAAGCCAGAAGCTCTTTTTCATGAGCCTCTATCCGGGAATGGCCAATTCCTTCCACGAAACGAATGGCCGCTCCCAAACCGATCACTTCCAAAATAGGCGGCGTTCCTGCTTCGAAACGGTGCGGTATATCCGCCCAACTGACCGCATCAAATGAAACAGAACGGATCATCTCGCCTCCCCCCATAAAAGGTGGAAGCTCTTCAAGCAGTGCAGCACGCCCCCATACGGCACCAACGCCCGTTGGCCCGTAAAGTTTGTGCCCCGTAAAGACGATAAAGTCTGCACCACTCTCCTGCACATCAAGCTTTTGATGCACAATAGATTGTGAGGCATCAAAGATGATCGTTGCCCCATAATGATGCGCCCGCTCCGCTAGATGCTTCGCCGGTGTGATCGTCCCCAACACATTGGACATGTGAGTGATAGACACCAACGCCACTTTTCCATCAGATAAAAGCTGCTCATAAGCGTCTAGGTCAAGGTCACCATCATCCTTAATCGGGACAATACGCAGCTCAACCCCTGTTCTTTCACGTAACATCAGCCAAGGCACAATATTAGCGTGATGCTCCAGCTCTGAAAGAACAATCGCTTGCCCCGGTTTAACCCTCTCACCCAACGTATGGGCTAAGAAGTTAAAGCCTTCGGTACTGTTCTTCGTGAAGAAAACTTCCTGAGCACTGGGGGCATTAATAAAGCGCGCAACATCCTGACGCACTGCTTCATAGGCGACGGTTGTCCGTTCACTCATCGCATGAAGCCCACGATGAATGTTCGCATAACAATGGCGCGCCGCTTCACTCATCGCATCAATAACAGCGTTGGGCTTCTGTGCAGAAGCCGCACTGTCGAGATACACAAGCGGCCGCCCATGCACCTTTTCAGACAAAATCGGGAAGCAGGCACGCACATCATTATTCATGACCAGGGAAGCTCCTTAACAGATAGGCTTGTAGGCCCTCATCATCCAGCATTTCCACAGCTTCTCGTAAGAAGGCATTAATGAGTAGGGTTCGTGCCTTCTCTTCTGGAATACCGCGTGAACGCAAGTAGAAAAGCTGTTCTTCATCAAGCGCACCAACCGTAGCACCGTGACTGCATTTGACGTCATCAGCGTAGATCTCAAGCTCAGGCTTGCTGTTAATCTGCGCTTTTTCAGACAGCAGAAGCGCCTGATTCATCTGATAACCGTCCGTCTTCTGCGCGATTTGATCGACCAGAATCTTCCCCTGAAAGACACCCTGTGCCGCATCAGACAGAACGCTCCGCACCGTTTGGCGTGACGTACAGTCAGGAGCTGCATGATGAATAAGAGACGTCAAATCATTCAGCCGCGCTCCACCAACGAGCTGAACAGCATTTACTGTGCTATTGGCATGAGGGCCTTGTAAGGTGCTGACCACTTCATGACGGGCCAATGCTCCTCCCTGGTTGAGGGTGAAGCTATTATAATTCCCGTGCTCTTCACTGTGCGCCGATACGATACCAAGATGAAAGGCCTCCTTGCTTTCCGTCTGCCGCTTCACATGACGGAAATGAGCCCCTTTGGCACAGTGGACGTCAAAGAGCGGGTTCGCAAGATAACGTCCCTCACCACCCTGCACGTCAAGCAACGTTAGAGAAGCGCCTTCTTCCAGCACAATGCTATGATGAAGATGCACTGAGACATCTTGTCCATCACATACACTCGCCAACACCACCAAGCCGCCATCAACACCAGCAGGCACACGCAGGTGCAGCCCATCTTGACGGAGCGCACCATTGAGCTGTGCGGAGAAGCGGTCTTTCAGCGCTTCATCCTCGAAAGAGGCTTGGTCATCAAGCTTCTCTCGCATGATTGACGCAGGAAGTTTGGTATAATCGGTATCTTCATACCCATTACCAAAAACCACGCAACCATCTGCTTCAGGCAAGGCTAAAGGCTTGAGCAAGGCCGTCAATCGCGCTGAAGAAAGCCGTTCTGGCGTGCGCCAAGCCACCCCATTTAAGGGCTGAAGAGACGTGTAATGCCAAGCTTCTACACGACGCGTGGGTAGCTCTTGCGTACCCAACAACGCCGCCCGTGTTCCGGCCCGTTCTGTAAAGGCCGTCCACGCTTGTTGTGTCGTTTCACTCACTCTGCTGCCTCAAGAAACTGCTTGTAGCCGTCTTTTTCCAGCTGTTTAGCGACTTCTGGGCCACCACTATGGATGATCCGCCCATTCGCCATCACATGCACACGGTCAGGCACGATATAGTCCAACAAACGCTGATGATGGGTAATCACCAAGGAAGAGAAGTCTGGGCTGCGCAGAGAGTTGACCCCGTCTGCAACAATACGCAGTGCGTCAATATCCAGTCCGCTATCAGTCTCATCCAAGATCGCTAAGGATGGCTTCAACAGACGCATCTGCAAGACTTCATTGCGCTTCTTCTCACCACCTGAGAACCCGACATTAACCGCACGCTTCAGCATCTCTGACGACATGGACAAACGCGCTGTCTCTTCACGTGTCAGTTTCAAGAAAGAAACAGCGTCCAGCTCCTCTTCCCCACGAGCCCGGCGAACGGCATTCACCGCTGTGCGCAAAAAGTTCGCGTTATTGACACCCGGAAGCTCAACTGGGGCCTGAAAAGCAAGGAAAATACCCAACGCCGCGCGCTCTTCTGGCTCCAGTTCAAGGAGGTTCTGCTCCTTAAAGGAAACGTCACCAGCCGTCACCTCATAGTCCTCACGCCCGGCTAGGGTGTACGAAAGTGTCGATTTCCCCGAGCCATTCGGCCCCATAATGGCGTGGACTTCCCCTTTAGGAACGGAGAGGTCAACACCTTTGAGAATTTCCTTCGCTGTGCCATCCGCATCAATCTGCGCTTTAAGGCCCTTAATTGTTAGAAAATCGCTCATTGTTTTAACCCACACTTCCTTCAAGGCTGATTTGAAGTAATTTTTGCGCTTCGACGGCAAACTCCATCGGGAGCTCTTTCAACACTTCTCGGCAGAAGCCATTCACAATTAAACCGACCGCTTCTTCTTCCGAAAATCCACGTGACCGGCAGTAAAAGAGCTGATCTTCAGAGATTTTGGAAGTTGTCGCTTCATGCTCAACCCGCGCTGTCATGTTCCGGCTCTCAATATAGGGCACTGTATGCGCGCCACATTGATCCCCAATGAGCAAACTATCGCATTGCGTAAAGTTCCGCCCATTGCGCGCCTTTGGCTGCATCCGCACCAGACCACGATACGTGCTGTCAGACTGCCCAGCGGAAATCGTCTTCGCCACAATCGTTGACCGCGTATCAGGCGCCAGATGGATCATCTTCGTCCCAGTATCAGCCTGCTGATGACGATTAGTCACGGCAACAGAGTAGAACTCCCCAACAGAACCTTTCCCGGCCAAAATACAGGATGGGTATTTCCACGTAATCGCGGAGCCTGTCTCAACCTGCGTCCAAGAAATGCGGGCTCTATCGCCTTTGCAGATCCCACGCTTGGTCACGAAGTTATAGATACCGCCCTTCCCCTCATCATCACCGGGATACCAGTTCTGGACGGTTGAATATTTGATGGACGCATCCTCCATCGCCACAAGCTCCACCACGGCAGCATGAAGCTGATTTTCATCACGCTGAGGTGCCGTGCATCCTTCAAGATAAGACACAGTAGCGCGGTCTTCAGCAATGATCAGCGTACGTTCAAACTGCCCCGTATTACGCGCATTAATGCGGAAATAGGTGGAAAGTTCCATCGGGCACCGCACGCCCTTCGGCACATACACAAAAGACCCATCGGTAAAGACGGCTGAGTTCAAAGCCGTGAAGAAATTATCATTTTGCGGAACCACTGTTCCGAGATAACGCTGCACAAGTTCGGGATGCTCGCGGATTGCTTCCGAAATCGGGCAGAAGATCACCCCCGCTTCAGCGAGTTTCTTACGGAAGGTCGTCGCGACAGACACACTATCAAACACCGCATCCACGGCAACAGGGGCGCGCGCTTCATCCGCGCCTTCCACGCCTGCAAGCAATTCTTGCTCATGCAAAGGGATACCAAGCTTTTCGTAAGTCCTTAAAAGCTCAGGATCAACCTCATCAAGACTCTTGGGGCCGGGCTTCTTCTTCGGCTGTGCGAAATAATGTGCGTCCTGATAGTCAATGTCAGGATAGTTGACCTTAGACCAACGCGGCTCTTCCATTTTTTCCCACGAGCGAAACGCCTTTAAACGCCATTGCAGCATCCATTCAGGCTCTTCCTTGCGAGCAGAAATGAGACGAACGATATCTTCGTTCAGTCCTTTCGGCGCGATGTCCATCTCAACATCTGTCTCAAAGCCCCACTCATAGCCTGAGTTTGCAAGCTTTTCGACAGTTTCACGGGTTTCCGATACAGCCGGCATAGTTTCCCCCTCTTAGCCAGAAACCACGATCTCTTCGGGTCTGGTTTGTTCTTTGTCTGCCGAACAGGTTGCCATCTTCTTACACGGCCCTGGCGCTGCCATATCCGCTAAGGTGATACTCTCTAACGCTTGGCAGATGGCTTGATTGACCATGTCCCACTGTCCAGATAATCCGCACGTGTCTCCGTGTCCGCATTCACGTCCATCACAGCATGCTGTCACGGCAATCGGGCCATCAACACTTCGGATGACACGCGCAACGGAAATATCAGCAAGCGTTTCCGCTAAACGATACCCTCCCCGAGCCCCGCGGTAGGACACGACAAGTTCCCCGGCGGCAAGTCCTTTGAGAATTTTTGCCACGGTCGGCTCAGGCACGCCTGTTTCTTGGGCAAGCGTTGTTGCTGTTGCAAGCTCCCCTCTTTGTCCTAAACGGACGAGGATAACCGTTGCGTAATCCGCTAACTTGGACAGTCTTAACACGATAGAAAACCCAGAACCTGTGAAAACGTATTTCAGACCTATACAGTCCACATTGATTCGAGATGGCCCATATGGTCTCTTAGGTCAAGATGTTTGGGAAAAATTATCCGTTAAAAGGCTCTATCGTCATAAAATATAACAGAATGTTAATAAGCTGTCTTCTTTATTCTTACAGTCTCGCCACTAGACCAAGGAGAGCCTCTAATAATCCTCCTACTAGAAACCCCACAACGGTTCCATTGATACGAATATAAGCAAGATCTTTGCCTACTCCGCGCTCCAAACGTGCTGCTAAACTAGGGCCATCCCATTTTTCCATCACGCGCGCGATCAACGCTGCGACCTCTTGGCGAATGCCCGCAATCATATGCACAGCACTCCGACTCACGATATGATTTATTTTCGCTGAAAACTCTTTATCCTCACTCAGTATATCAATCACATGGTCAAGCAAAGCCTGAGAGACTTGGGCACTCCATCCATCAGAGCGTTGGCTATCGTCCTCCGTCACTATCCGTAAACGCCGCCAAAGACTTCCCCACCATTCCTTAACAGCGTCATGTCCAAGAAAATCTGAAATATGTTCCATGACTCGTGTAAGCTGAGCTGGATCCTTCTCTAGCTGATCAATTTTCTCATTAACCCATGTGGTAAAACCGTGTCTGATATCAGAATCCATCGGATCGACACGCTCTAATTCCATCTTCAACGCATTAAGCGCCTGAGACGCCACACGCCCCCCGATCGCCCAGCCAACAAAACGCCCGCCCTGCTCTCTCACCCTCTCTTCTACAAAACGATGGAACTCAGGTTCATGTTGAACGACCAACTCTTTAAATTGAGAAAGGAAAAAAGAAAAAACCTCTTGATGAACATCAACATTCACCATCGCGCGTAAAACCCGCGCGACAAGTGGTGCAACGTCACGCCCATGAAGCAAGACAGGCAGAAGACGCCCTGCCAAGGCTGATCCACGTCCATCTTCCAAACGCTCCAAAAGGCCGGGAGTAATCCGCCGCATATTATCAACAACAGCATCGCGTGTTGTTGGGTTTTGGAGGGTTTTAACAAGAGCTTTTGAACAATCAAAACGTTCCAGCAACGCTGTTAAATCGTGCTCTGTAAAAAAATGCTCCGCGACAAAGCGCCCCATAGCTTGGCCAAGCTGCTTCTTTCGACGCGGTAAAATCGCCGTATGAGGGATCGGCAATCCCATAGGGTGCCGAAAAAGTGCCGTAACAGCGAACCAATCAGCTAAGCCTCCAACAACACCCGCACGCGCCCCTGCCTGTATCATATCCAACACGACACTATGAGCATAAAGACGCTCCCAAATAGGCAAGCTACTTCCGACAGCCAGCCCTCCCATCCCGACTAAAAGCACCGTCGCGACCGTGCCTGGCCGTGACAGCCTACTTTGTTCTGGGGCGTGTGCTTCCGACATCCTTTGTCCTTTTATGCTCTTTTTCTTTTATAACATGCTCTTGAATGCACAGGAATGGTTGCTTTCAATGGGGGATCGTGGAACATTCTACTCCTATTTCCTATCTTGAAAAACAACGAGATCAATCCCCATGACTGACCGCGCCGCCCTCTCCGATGGTGCTCCCTCTGAGCTGATTGATGCGTTAAGTGCTGGTTTGGCCGATACGCATCATGATCTGCCTGACATGATTACGTCGCTTGCTGACCAAAGCAGCTCGGATAAGGGTATTGATACTCTTGAAAAAATAGTCCGTCAGCTGCGTGATCGTAACTTTGGAACCCGCGCGGACGCGCTGCGCCGTTATATCGGGCTGGACAGCCACTCTGCCCCGCACGAACGGCTTACCCAAGTTGCTCAAACCTTGGTTGCTCAAGCGGACTCTCCTGAAAGCCTCAATACGGCAGGAATCGCTGCCGTTTTTACGGCCCATCCGACCTTTGCACTTGCTAATGAGGTTTACACGCTTCTTGCTGAACGTGCTGAAAACCCTGAGCGCCATATTCCCGAGCTCGCCACCCATCGTCGTGCAGCGCCACCTACATTGGATGAAGAGCAAAGCCTCGCCCTCGCAGCGATCCAGCGTGGTCGCGATGCATTAGATGACCTTGCTTTAGAAATTTTCCGTGCAGCCCGTAAGCGCTGGCCTGACGCTAAAAGTTTCACACCATCCCCGCTTCTTCTCGCAAGCTGGGTTGGTTTTGACACGGATGGCCGTAACGATATTGGCTGGTGGGATACCATCCGTATTCGTATAGGCCTTAAGCTCGCCCAACTGCAGCGTCTTTCAGATGGACTAGCACGTCTAGATCTTTCATCATCTACCTTGGGGCAGCGCGTCTCAGATGCGATCATCGCTACGAGCGAACAACGCGATGCCTGCCCGCGTTCACAGCCTGGCAAGCAGCCTGACCCTGAAGCGATCGCTACTTTCGCCCGTCAACTTATTGCACGCGAAGAGGCTGCGCTCCTCACCGCTCAAGCACTGCAGCCCCTCTTTGACGAGACCGCAGCTGAGTTAAGCCCGGAAAAAGCCGAACAGCTTGATGTCATCCGCACAGGCTTTATGACCCATGGGCTTGGTCTGTCCCATATCCACACACGCCTTAATGCGGCACAAATCTACAATGTGGCTCGTACGCGTTTAGGCCTGACAGACGACCCGACCCTACCGTTCCATCGCCAAGCGCTTTTGTCGCATATTGATGCGGCAATGGATAACCTTACACCGCTCGCGGTTGATTTTGGTGCTCTTTTAGTTGAGCCCAGCGCAGCTGCACGTCTAATGATGACGATGGCGCAAATTCTGAAACATATTGATTCAGATACGCCAATCCGCTTCCTTATTGCCGAGACTGAAAGCGGGTATACCCTCCTCGCTACACTGTGGTTGGCGCGTCTCTTTGGTATTAAAGACCATCAGATTGAGATTTCTCCCCTTTTTGAGACTGAAACGGCGCTCGAAAACGGAGAAATGATCCTTGAAGAAGCCTTCCGTTCCCCTCATTGGCGTCAGTATCTTCGTGCAAATGGCCGTTTATCTCTCCAGTTCGGCTATTCTGACTCCGGTCGTTATGTGGGGCAAATTGCAGCGGCAAACTTGGTTGAGCGCTTGCGGATGCGCACCCTTGCCCTGATGAAAGAACACGGGTTGGACGATGTCGCCCTCACCATGTTCGATACACATGGGGAAAGTATTGGCCGCGGCGCCCATCCTTTCAGTCTCAAAGAACGGCTGGACTATTTCTCCCCTCCTCATACACGCCAAGCGCTACGCGATGCGGGAATTCAGTACCGTGTCGAAACCGCCTTCCAAGGTGGTGATGGCTATACGCTCTTTGGCACGGCGGCTCTGGCGACTTCAACCATCGCCTCCCTTGCAGAGTGCTCCGCTTCCCAGCATGAGCCGATCAGCCCGGCAGAGCGTGATGACCCTCTCTATGACCGTCCTGACTTTGCGATGGACTTCTTCTCCACTCTCGCCATGAAAATGGGCGATCTGGTCAATGACCCGGGTTACACAGCACTGCTCAGTGCTTTTGGCCCAGCCCTTATTGATAAGACAGGCTCCCGTCCGTCTGCTCGTCAGTCTGATACAGCAACGGTTAATCGGATCACCCATCCAAGCCAAATCCGCGCTATTCCTAATAACGCGATTTTGCAACAACTTGGTTGGTGGGCCAATATTCTGCATGGTTTAGGCGGCGCCGCCCAACGTCATCCAAAGACCTTTGCGCAGCTCCGCGAAAAGTCGCCGCGTTTCCGTCAGTTGATGGATTTTGCGCATCAGGCTCTTGCCCATTCAGACATTGATGTGCTGCGCGCAACGATCCACCAGCTTGACCCTGGAACATGGCTCAATCGCGCTGCGGATTGTCAGGGTGCAGACCAACGGGCGCATCTTCTCGCCATTGCAGAGGACTTAGAAGAGCTTGAGTTCTGGAAGAGTGTTCCCGCCATGTTCCGCCGCATTCAGCGTGAACATATCGCCCTACGCAGTGCATGGCCGGATGCTCCGACGATGGAGGGAGATGAAAAACTCCTCCACGTCATCCGCTTTGCACTCATGGAACGTATCTGGCGCCTTGCCACCTATATTCCTTACTTCGGCCCTCGTGGAACTGTCACACGCGAAGCCATCACGACGTTGATCCTCTGCCTCGACGTGCCGCGCGCTCTTCGTCTACTTGATGATTTGTTCCCTATTAATGCGCCAAGTATCGCTAATCTCGACTTCGGAGAACCGGGCGGTGCTGGGGTTGCTCAGGGATTTGCTCGCGAGCATGAGCAGATTTTCCGTCCACTCCAACGCAACTTTGACCTCCTCCGCGAAGTCGGTATTGCCATCATGCACGCCAACCGCGTTTTTGGGTAACAGCCACATTTTCCTTCCCATAGTTTCGAATGGGAAGGAAATTACCATAGCTCTTAAAAAGGCCGCCTCCACCATAGGAGAACGGCCTTGTTTTAAGAATATTTATAGTCCCTCTGAACGTATTACTCTGTCCATTTACCTAAGCGTGCCTGACGGATCGTCACACCGGGTTTGAACACTTTCCACCAAATCTTCGGCACGGCAATCCGTTGCGATACGTAAATTCCTGTATGACCTGATGCAAGATAAGCAATGATACAGCCTACAGCATAGTAGATCACATTCGCACCACCAAACATCTCTACGGCCATAAAAGTACAAGCAATTGGGGTATTCGCGGCCCCAGCAAACACAGCAACGAAACCAACCCCCGCCAACAAATCAACCGGAACACCTAAAAGAGGTGCGAGAGCATTCCCCAGACCAGACCCGATAAAAAAGAGCGGCGTGACCTCACCCCCTTTAAACCCGCATGACAAAGCAATCACTGTAAAGATCAGCTTTAAGAGCCAGCTCCACGCATAATGATGAGCACCGAAAAAGTTGAGGATAGACGCACCGCCTGCTTCTGGCGCGACCATACCTAAGCCAAGATAATCACGCGTACCCAAAGCCCAGACCAACATGATCGTGACAACACCACCAATGGCTGGGCGCAGCCAGCTTTGTGGGCAAAACTTCTTCACGATTGGGGAAAGATACTGCACCCCTTCTGAAAAAGCCCGGCTCGCGAACCCAAAGGCAATGGCAGCCACGCCTACTTTCACCAATAACAACGCATTAACGTGAAAAATGTGTCCATCGGCCCCTATAAGACCGTGGAATCCCATAGGATAGAGCGGATGATGAATACCCCATTGGTAACACACCCAGTCTGCCACAACAGAGCAAATCGTTGCCGGCAGTAAGGCGCTACAATCAAGACGCCCCAGAGTAAGAACCTCCAGCCCGAAAACAGCACCTGCGATGGGCGTTCCAAAAACAGCCCCAAACCCAGCAGCAATCCCCGCTGTCAGCAAAATACGTGTGTCGCGCTTATCCAAGCTAAACCAACGCGCCACTGCGCTCGCTAGGCTTCCCCCCATTTGAACAGCGGTTCCCTCTCGTCCAACCGAGGCTCCGAAGAGATGACTAATGATCGTTCCCAAAAAGACTAGAGGCGCCATCCTCAATGGCACACCGGCATCCGGCTCATGAATCTCATCAATAATGAGATTATTCCCCCCATCAGAGCGACCGCCCCAAAGGGAGTAGGCCAGTCCAACGGCAACCCCGGCTATAGGCAAAGCGTAAAGAATAGCTGGATGGATAAAGCGATACTGGGTCACAACTTCCAAAAGCCATAGGAACAGGGCGCAAAAACTCCCAATCACCACAGCAAGAGGCAAGACCAAAAAACTCCAACGCACCAGTTGGAGAAACAACGTAAACGTCTCTTTAAATGTTATTGATGGCATCAACAGACTCCCTCACCGATCACACCACGCATCATTTCACGCGCGTATGTCATATTGGCAGGAATCATCAGCCTTTCTCGGTTTTGCCGAGTGGCAGTTCGACCTCAATAAAGGTCAGGTGGCAATCCATCACCTATCTGCCACAGGTAAAGACACGAAAAGGTTCTTTCTGTCAAGCATCTCCCCCACCAACAAAAAACCCCCGCCTAAATAGCGAGGGTTTCTTGATCACATACGCTGTGAAAAGATTAGCGGCGGTCTGCCATAATCTCTTCCGCCACGTTGCGTGGCACTGGGTCGTAGTGATGGAACTGCATGGTGAAGGATGCACGCCCCTTCGTCGCAGAACGCAGATGAGAAATGTAGCCAAACATTTCCTTCAGCGGCACCTGAGAACGAATAAGAACGGTAGATCCCATCACTTCCTGATTCTGGATGATACCGCGGCGACGGTTAAGGTCACCCACAACATCACCAACGTGATCGTTCGGTGTGGTAATTTCCACATCCATGATCGGTTCCAGAATGACCGGAGAAGCCTTCTTCATCCCTTCGCGGAAGCATGCCTTAGCAGCAATTTCGAAGGCGAGAGCAGAAGAGTCAACGTCATGGTATTTACCGTCTTCCAGCGTGAACTTGAAGTCCACTGTCTCGAAGCCAGCCATCACACCGGTTGATGCCTGGTTACGGATACCCTTCTCAACAGCTGGGATGTATTCTTTAGGAACAGCACCACCAACGATCTTGTTTTCAAAGATGATCTGATCTTTTTCCTCTGAAGGTTCGAACTTAATCTTGACCTCAGCGAACTGACCGGAACCACCAGACTGCTTCTTGTGGGTGTATGTCTCAGTATGCGCCTGCGTGATGGTTTCACGATACGCCACCTGAGGCGCACCAATGTTCGCATCCACGTTATATTCACGACGCAGACGGTCAACAATAATGTCCAGATGCAGCTCACCCATCCCGGAAAGAATGGTCTGACCCGTTTCATGATCCGTGCGCAACTGCAAGGAAGGATCTTCCGCTGTCAGCTTTTGCAGAGCCAGTGTCATCTTCTCAACAGCAGCCTTTGTGCGTGGCTCCACTGAGATGTCGATCACAGGCACTGGGAACTGCATACGCTCCAAGATCACCGGATCAGCTGGATCAGCCAATGTATCACCCGTTACGGTGTCTTTCAGACCCACGAACGCAGCAATATCACCAGCACCGACAGACTTCACTTCCTGGCGCTTGTCAGCGTGCATCTGGAACATACGTCCAACACGCTCTTTCTTGCCATTCGTTGTGTTCAGCACGGTATCACCCGTGTTCAACACACCACGATAGACGCGGACAAAGGTCAGTGTGCCGTACTTGTCAGAGATGATCTTAAAGGCAAGGCCCGCAAACTTCCCTTCTGGCTCAACCGGAATGATGGGCAGGAAGTCTTCATCCACCTCTTCATCTTCAGGCGGTGCAATACGAATACCTTCAACTTCATCAGGAGCTGGCAGGTAGTCAATCACAGCGTCGAGAAGTGGCTGCACACCCTTATTCTTAAAGGCCGTACCACACATGACAGGGCGGAACTCACCAGAGATCGTGCCCTTCTTAATCGCACGCTTCAGAGTTGCGAGAGGAACTTCACCCTTCTCGAAATACTCTTCCATGGCTTCGTTATCAGCAGCAAGAGCCGTATCGAGAAGGTTCTGATGAGCTTCCTCAGCTTTTTCCTTCATGTCAGCTGGGATTTCTTCGTAATGGAAGTTCGCCCCCAGCTCATCACCTTCCCAGACAATGGCGCGCATCTCGACGAGATCAACCACACCAACCATCTTATCTTCAGCACCAATCGGCAGCTGAAGCGGAATAGCGACGATATCCAGCTTTTCTTTCAACGTGCTGAACGCATAGTAGAAGTCAGCGCCCACACGGTCGAGCTTGTTGATGAAGATAATGCGCGGAACATTATAACGGTCTGCCAGACGCCAGTTCGTTTCGGACTGAGGCTGCACACCGGCCACACCTTCAATCACGAAGATGGCACCATCAAGCACGCGCAAGGAACGATTAACTTCAATGTTAAAGTCAATATGGCCTGGGGTGTCGATGATGTTGATGCGGTTGTCGTTCCACTCACAGGTCACGGCAGCGGAGGTAATCGTAATACCGCGCTCACGCTCCTGAGCCATATAGTCGGTCGTGGTGTTACCGTCATGCACTTCACCGATACGGTGAGACATGCCGGTATAATACAACATACGCTCAGTCGTCGTGGTCTTACCCGCGTCAATATGCGCTGTAATACCAATGTTGCGAATCTTTGAGAGAGCGGACTTCGCGCTCTGGACGCTATCGTCGGTCACGGAAAACCTCCAAAATGCAAGGAAAGGTGTTTCAGTCTAACTGAAACACCTCATCAAACCCTGTCTTTCCTTAGGGATTTATCTCTTTCTGGCAGGGTTCCCCCAGAAGAAGACGGCCCCGTGTTACGAGGGCCTCACCCGGCCTCAACCTTGTTGAGCAGCCTTACGTTCCTGCACCCGAAGAATGCGACGCTTGATCACCAAAGCCTCCGGAGGAAGCTTACGGTTCGGTGTCCCCAACAGGAACGAATCAAGCCCGCCATTATGCTCAACCGTGCGAATGCCCTTGGTCGTCAAACGCATACGAATTGGTGCTCCGAGAATATCGGAAAGCAGAGTGGTTTCCTGCAAATTAGGCAGAAAACGACGACGGGTTTTGTTGTGGGCGTGGCTGACGTTGTTGCCCGTCAGCACCCCTTTGCCCGTGACATGGCAACGGCGAGACATAGAACTTCCTCGATGCTGTGATACGTAGGGCTGCAAGGCCCCGACGTGTTCCGTAAATAAGGTGGGCTTATGGCTGACGCGAATGAAAACGTCAAGCCTTTCTGCCCTTTTCATCTGGCAGAACAACAGCCCGCTCCCCCTCTAAACCGGAAACACCTAGGATGGAACCCCTCTCCTACCTTATGACCAACAATTCCTGCTTCTTTTGATGATATTTTCCATGTACAGCGCTATGAGGAAGCAAATAATCTTAAACACGCTAGCGATAAGCTCCTTTTATGGAAACATCTGCTGTCTCAAACGTCATCGGCTCAAAGTTACCTTACAAAAGACATTCTTTCCTAAAAAAGCTTTTTGGGTGCTGCGTTAGTCTCTTCCCCACCTCATCAAGCGTGCGCAACACTCCCCCCTTCACAGCCATACCCCTATAGCCACTGGGGAGGATAACAACGCATCAATATCACCTATGAAGTCTTTCCTGCTATCCGTCAGCTCACATCACTGGGTATCACCGCATGTGACCTCATTAACCACCTATCACGTGAAAATCTGCTCTTACGCTCTTTCAGTCTCTTTTGAATCAGAGGCTACAACTGTACATCTCATATAATCGGTGCTCGTGGCTTGCCTCATACGCTTCCCCCTGCATGGCCACACTTAGCGGAACGATGGCTTACGAAAAACAATGTTCTTTAGCCTCTCACAAATGAGTGAGAGCAACCTTTTACACAATGCTCTGATCAGAAACGGGGTGGTTTTACGCAGAGCAGCACGCCACTATACACAGCATTAGAAATTATGTTGTCGCTATTAACATCATGCGAGAGATCAAACGTGCCCACTAACCTTTCCTCACCGATCCTTCCCTTTTTGCGCTGCATTCAACGTTGCCATAATGCCTCTCTTCCCCAAGGTCGCCTTCCTTTTTATTATGGCAACATCATCATTGGCTGGCTCGACCACCGCCTTCTTCCTGCTCTCAAAACCTCCCTTTCACCTGACGCAATCACCGTTACTCCTGATCACATTTACCTCAACAAAGGGGATTTTCTACGCGACATCAGTCTCTCTTTGGCTGAACAACAATGCTATCAACCTTTTAATGAATGGTTTGACGTTACGAATCCGGAAGGAGAAAATATTGGACAAGTTGACCGCGGCCTTATCCCACTTTGTGGATTTGAGGCAGCAGGCGTCCACCTCAACGGCATGGTCAAAAAAGGTGAACAACTTTTTTTGTGGGTTGCCAAACGCAGCAAGCATAAACGCCTCGACCCCGGAAAGCTGGATCACCTCGTAGCTGGCGGTATGAGTAGCGGCCTTACTCCCGACGAAACGGTTGTTAAAGAGGCTGGTGAAGAAGCGGCCATCTCGCCTGAGCTCGCTCGTACGGCCCGCCATGTCAGCACGCTACGCTATGCGATGATCCGTCCTGAAGGACTTCGCCGTGACCGCCTTTATTGTTACGATCTTCTCCTCTCAGAAGAGTTCCAGCCACGTGCGGCCGATGGCGAGGTTGAAAGTTTTCACTTAATGCCTCTTCAGGAAGTCTTTCATCTTGTTCAAAAAGAAGATCAATTTAAATTTAACGTTAACCTTGTCCTCATAGATCTCTTCATCCGCTACCATCTTTTTTCCCCTTCAGATGAAGCAATCCTCTCAGAAGCCCTTTATCATCCCATTTAAAGGCACATACGTCCAAATAAGTAACATAACATCTTTATTATTTCCTTTTTCTGGATTTATTGTCTTTTGATAAAGGTTTTCTCCTGTAATAGAGGGTAATATCACCTAGTCACCTTTCCCATAGGCTGAGGTTAATTATTAATGACAGATAAACATCCTTCTCCTGAGAGAAGCAGTATCCGGTTGCCCACTCCTTCGGGCACCCTCCAGCGCCGCGCGCGTGGTTTTCTTGCCCTATTCTTTATTCTTGCAGGTCTTATTACACTCCGTAATTTCATACCTGCGTTGATGTGGGGTAGCGTTTTCGCTATTGCCTTATGGCCGCTTTACTGCCGCTGTGAAAACCGCTTTGGGCGTTCTGTGTGGTTGCCCTGCATCTTTACGGCAGTCTTAGCTCTCATTTTTATGCTGCCTGTAACCTTCATCGGCTACAAAGTCGTTGATGAGCTCCAAAATGCACTGCATTGGTTTAACGATATTCTTCATTCCGGCTTAGCAGAGCCTCAATGGATCAACCATCTTCCCATCGGAGCGGCGCAAGCACATAAGCTTTGGCAAACTCACCTTGCACAGCCGCAACAAATCCAAGAACTCCTTGATTCAGTCGGGCTTAATTTCAGCAAGGGCCTAAGCATGACCCATCAAGTGGGATCTCAGGTCGCTCCCTTGGTTCATCGGGTCATTTTGTTCTTTTTCTCATTTCTAACACTGTTCTTCCTGCTTAAAGATGGACACAGCATTAAAGATAAATGCTTAAAAAGTTCGCACCGCCTTTTCGGTTCACAGGGAGAAACCTTAGCGCGTCAGATTATTGCATCCATTCACGGCTCTGTTTCAGGCCTCGTGCTTGTCGGGCTCGGTGAAGGATTTGTTATGGGCATCGCCTATGTTCTCGCAGGCGCGCCGCAGCCTATCATCTTCGGCCTTGGGACAGCTATTGCAGCTATGGTTCCCATGCTGGGATGGATTGCCGTCACTATTGTTGTGCTGCTCATGATTGCCACAAAAGGCAGCATGCTGGCCGCAATTGCCGTCTGGGTTGTTGGGGCTATTGTGCTCTTTGTTGCTGACCACTTCATTCGTCCCTTCCTTATCGGCGGGACAACAAAAGTACCCTTTCTGTGGGTTCTTCTGGGCATTTTTGGTGGTGCCGAAACGTGGAATCTTCTTGGACTATTCGTCGGGCCCGCTATCATGGCCGCTTTACACTTGCTCTGGGATATATGGACTGAAAGCCCAACGAGCAAAAACACCAATGTAAAGGAAAAATAACCGCAGGATGGTCGGGCAGGCGGGATTCGAACCCACGACCCCCAGTCCCCCAGACTGATGCGCTACCAGGCTGCGCTACTGCCCGCCCTGCGGTGAAATTGTCTTTAGCAATCTCAGCCCATCTCTGCAATGGGCTGAGGGGCAATATTTCTTCTCAGAGCGACAAAACTTTTCGTATCGCTTGAACTTCGCCTAAAAGGTCACGCAACCCATTTTTCAAGCGTGCGACCTCTTCCTTCCCTTGGCGTGCCTCACCCTCATAAGAAATGCCCTGCTGGACTTTCTGCTCCAAGCCTTCCTTCTCTTTCTCAAGCTGCTCTAATTGCTTCCGAAGGTCACCCTCCACAGCGCTCTCTTTTTGTGCAGCGTTAAGTGATTTACGCAACTCCTCATTATCTTTTTCTAGTTTTTGAAGTGCTACCACAGCCTCTTCGAGCTTTTCTAAATACTGCTTGTTCTCACTTTCAGCTTTATCTAGGCGTCCCCGTAAGATCTCAGACTGCCCCTTTTCAGCTTGGGCTGCATGTTCTCTTTCTTTTTTTAGGCTTTCAAACTGCTCCAAAGAACTTTTAGCCTTCTCCAGCTCTTCTTGCAGCTTCATTTTTTCAGTTTCTAACTCAGAAGAGCGTGTCTGCTCACTTTCATATTGAAAACGAATCTTCTCAAAATCTTCTACTTTCTCGCTTAAAGCGGCATGATCTTTCTCAAAAAGAGAGACTTTTTCCTGTAAACGAACCTTCTCTTCTTCAACCTCTGCTAACTGCAAGAAGAGTTCTTCATCTTGTTCTTGAGCTGTTTTAAGTTTTTTAATCTCAGAACGAAGCTCTTCATTTTCGTCCAGATAGCGCTGAGCGTCACTTCGTGCTCGCTCACTGTCTTCCAATTTACGCGCCAGTTCCGACTGTTCGGCCGTTAAGGCTTCAATCTGCTTACGATAGTCTTCTGAAGCCGCTTGAGAGGTCTTCGCCTGCTCCAGCTCTGACGTTAAGCGTTCATTCTCTTCTTGCAAAATTTTATAAGCATGCTGAATCTTCTCTTGTTGCTCAACATCTTCTTGCAAACGCACATTTTCAGCTTCAACTTCTGCTAGGCGCGTCTTCGCGTGCTGATAGGTTTGCTTCTCCGCCTCGATTTCTTTGAGCTTCTGTACGAGAACGTCATGCTTTTCTTTGAGGCGATCACGCTCTATCGTTGCGTTCTTTTCTGTCCCCAACTGTTCCTGAAGACGCGCATTCTCCTGCCCTAAAACTGTAACAGTATTAGAAAGCTCTTTCTGAAGCTCCTGTAATCTTTCCTCTGCCGTAGAAACAGCCTCACGCTCAGTCTCCGCTTGGCGGCGCAGCTGCATGTTTTCCTCTGTTAACGCAGAAAGACGCTTTTCCCATTCATCCTGAAGAGCTTTTTGGCGCTCTCGCTCTTCTTGTGAAACCGCCTCATCTCCCGATGCTCGCTCGGGAGAGGCAACAAGTCCTTCCGCCTGCAACGCAGCCATCACCTCATGGCTCTTACAATCTTCTTTATAGAGAAGCTCTGAAATACGACGAATTAAGACAATGTCATCGGGCTGATAATAACGCTGGCCATCACTCTCCCTTGTAGAGTGAAACACTGGATACAAATTCTCCCACGACCGCAAACGGTACGGCGGAACCCCCAACTCCTCCGCGACGGCCGGAAGAGACAGTTTCTGCTGGGACGTGGTCATGACTGTTTACCCTTGTCATCTACTCGCTATTGACAATATCGCGCAAAAGGCGTGACGGTCGGAAATAAGGAACACGTCGCGCTGAGATCAAAGCCTCTTGGCCCGTTAAAGGATTACGCCCTATTCGGGTCGTTTTCTCACGGACGCCAAAAGTACCAAAACCGCTCAGCTTCAAGCCTTCTCCTTGTTCCAGCGTCTGAGCAAAAAGCTCAAGCATCTGCTCAAGGAAAGCCATAGCCTCCTGACGAGAAAAGCCATTCTTTTTCTGCAGAAGGTCGACAAGGTCTGCGCGCGTAATCGTATCCATATAACACGGGTATCACGCTAACCATGACAGTCAAGTTCACAACGCAGTGAAGAGCACGTCATACCCCGGTTTTATAGACGGATAAGAGCTGAACCCCATGTCAGCCCGCCACCGAGAGCTTCCATTAAAATAAGGTCATTTTCTTTAATGCGCCCATCTTTAACAGCTTCATTCAGCGCCAAGGGGATAGAAGCCGCAGATGTATTGGCATGACGATCAACGGTCACGACGACTCGTTCAGGCGGGAGAGCAAGACGTTTTGCCATCCCATCAATAATCCGTAGGTTGGCCTGATGAGGAACAAGCCACTGAACATCGTTTCCGTTAAGTCCCTGCTTTTCTAAAGCTTCATCTACGGCAGCTGCTAAATGCACAATAGCGTGACGAAAAACTTCACGACCATTCATCTTAAGCGCGACATCACCCGTTGCGCAGCCGACCGCACCGTTGACGTAAAGCAAGTCTCCAAGCCGTCCGTCAGCATGTAAGTGCGTAGATAGGATGCCCTCCCCATCACGCGCACCAGCCTCTAGCATAACAGCACCAGCACCATCACCGAACAGCACGCACGTTGAACGGTCTGTCCAATCAAGCAGACGAGAGAAAACCTCAACACCGATGACAATGATGCGCTTCGCTTGGCCGGAGCGTATCATCGCATCAGCCGTTGCAATGGCATAAATAAAGCCAGAGCATGCTGCGCTCACATCAAAACCAAACCCGCGCTCCATGCCCAATGCAGCTTGTACGCGCACAGCAACGGAGGGAAAAACTTGGTCTGGTGTGGAGGTTGCCACGATAATTGCATCAATATCTGATGCCTCAACGCCCGCATGACCTAGCGCAGCCTGAGCAGCCTCTGTTGCAAGAGAGACGGCATTTTCATCACCAGAAGCAATATGGCGTTGTCCGATCCCAGTACGTGTACGAATCCACTCATCGGAGGTATCAAGACGCTCTGCAAGGTCATTATTGGTCACAACCTGTTGCGGCAATGCCCCACCGACCCCGGTGAGACGGCTTCTAAAAGCAAGCTGAGGCGTAGCTAAATCGGACGGCATAGCGTTTTTCACTCTGATCCTTTGGTCCCAATGGCAGATTGCAACATTCCGAGTTGTTCCAATCGATGACGAATTTTTGCATTGAGGTCATTGGCCACAGCATCAACAGCGACGTCAACTGCCGAAGCAAAACCTTCAGCATCAGCACCACCATGTGATTTCACAACGACGCCGTTCAAACCAACGAAAACAGCACCATTGTAGCGACGTGGATCAATCCATTCACGCATACGCTCTAGGCCTGGCTTTACGAGCAAATAGCCAAGCTTTGTTATAAAATTTGTTTGGAAGACATTTTTTAGAAGACCAAAAGCGAGCTTCAACGCCCCTTCTCCTGTCTTCAAGGCAACATTCCCGGTAAAGCCATCAGTCACAACAACGTCTGTGCGCCCACCTGTAATGTCATGACCTTCAACGAAGCCCACAAAACGATCACTCAGCACACTGTCACGCAGTTTCTCGGCTGCCTGACGGAGACGTTCGTCCCCTTTAAGCTCCTCTGCGCCAACATTAAGCAATCCGATTGTCGGTCTTTCTAAGCTCAACGCCGCCTGCGCAAAAGCCTCACCCATAATTGCGAACTCAACGAGATTACGCGCATCGCAAGCAATATTCGCCCCTAAATCCAGCATCACAACATCACCACGTGCCGAAGGCTGAACAGCCGTCATAGCGGGGCGTGAAATACCCGGAAGGACTTTAACGATAATCTTCGCAAGTGCTAACATAGCGCCGCTATTACCAGCGGACACCACACCGCACGCCTCACCAGACGCAACAGCTTCCATACAGATCCGCATTGATGAATGCTTTACCCGCAACGCAGCTGTCGGCTTCATATCCATCGGAATAGAATCAGGAGTGTGGCGTATTGTGCAGATACTGGCCGCTTTAGGAAAACGTTGCAGCCCCTCTTTCAGGACAGCTTCATCTCCCACCAAAAGCACACGGCTTTCGGGATGCCGAATAGCCGCTATTTCTAGCCCTGCCAACACAATATCTGGGGCATTATCTCCCCCCATGGCATCAACTGCCAAGGTGTACGGAAGGGGAAATGTCTCTCCCGCCTCGCTGACACCATCCCCTGTCTCAACGACAGACGCTTCTGTCATGAATGCGGCCCCCAGATCTTCACAGAGCTTAGAATACAAATCGTTTGAAACACGACCACCCCGGGAAACTCCCGAGGTGTGGCGCAAAAATATTTAAGCGCGAACAGCTGTTTTAAGAGCTCTGCCTTCAGTGCTCACAACTTCACGCCCATCGTAATGGCCGCAATGGCTGCATACGTGGTGGGGACGCTTTACTTCACCGCAATTAGCGCATTCGGCATGCGCTTCAACACGGAGAGCGTCGTGGCTGCGGCGCATGCCACGACGGGACGGCGTAGTCTTTCTCTTAGGGACGGCCATGGTTTTCTGCCTCTTACTGGTTTGGCGTAACCGGCCCGCACTCTTGCACGATGCAACAGCACGAGCATGGAAACTTTTCTACACGTCAGCACCGCCGATAGACACGGTGTTCAAGCGGGGGGCTCTAGCAGACGCGACAAAAATTCGCAAGCGACTAGACACCTCTGACCCATTTTGTTCGCGCTACTATATCAAAAAAGATGACCTTATTCTACTCTTAACGCTTCTTTTCTTTTAATTTTTCTAAAACAGAAAAAGGATTCGGCTTTTCTTCTTTTGCAATCACCTCTTCCTCTCCTTCCTCGGGTGTCACTTCTACAAAGCTCTCCAGCCCACTCCCCTCACGACGTGGATATGGATCAAGACACAGAGCCAATTGCTCAGCGAGAGCTTCACCTAAATCAACCGCTCGCCCGTCATAAGGAACATCATCTGCTTCCTCTGCAAGCAAAGCCTCTATATCAATATCTTCATCACTAGGCATCTCTTCTTGTGGGAGAAACCGAAGAGAAAAACGCTCCTGAACCTCTTCATCTACAGGCTCACCTGTAATAACGCACGCCTGTGTCGCTTTAGCCCGAATCTCTCCTTCTGCTCTAATATGTTTTCCTTCCCCACGAGAGAGGCTAAACTGCCCGTCTAATTGCTCCAGCCCCAACAGTCCAAAACGATGGCAGAGTTTTTCACGTGCCTGAGAAGGGGCAGAAATATTCACTCTCAGGTCATGTCCAATTTTCCCCAACGGAATGCGGTGTGAAAATTCAGGCTTGACAATAGAGGAATGCTGTTCTGAAGAAAAAGAAGAACTATCTTTAGGTGTCATGTCTTTGCTAACCTTACAACTTCAGGCAAAAGAAACGTGCGCCTTGTCTGCGATACTCATCGTTATGGTGCAATGAAAAAGATTGACAGCGAGACTTCTCTGAGGCACCGGAAAACTGTCGGCATGCCCTCATAATACCATCAGGACACCACGCCATCCATGACTAGTGCATTTTCTGTTCTTCGCCCACAACGTCGTCTTCACGTTCTACGCCACTTGCGTCGCGCTGGTTTGTCACGCCGGAGCTGGACTGGAATACTTGCTGGAAGTGCTCTGCTCCTGTCTGGATGTGCACCCCCTATTCCCCGTGGAGCCCTCATTGACAAAGAGGACTACAGCCAACTGACCCCCAATACGAGCACACAATCTGACGCTCTTAGCACGTTAGGGTCTCCAACAACCCATGCGACATTTAATGACAATACCTGGATTTATGTGTCCATGACGAAGGACTTGGTGCCCCTCAGCCATCCGGCCGTGGACAAGCAACAAGTTCTCGTCTTAAATTTTGACAATGGTGGCGTGCTAAGAAAAATGTCCATCCTAGGCCGTCACGACGCGATTCCTGTCCGCATGGTAAACGATAAAACACCAACTCCCGGCACACAGATTTCTGTCATCCAAGAACTGTTAGGCAATGTCGGCCGTTACAACCCTATGAGCAGCATGGGCAGCACATTTGGCGGCGGTATGGGCGGCGGCGGCATGGGTGGCCCTATGAGTGGTCAGGGCACCGGCCAAGGTGGTGTCGGCAATACGATGCAATAATGAAATCCCTCACAAAAACAGGCAGCGTGGAAAACCGCAAAGCATTATCATAGGCTTTGCGTCTCCCCTGCCTATTGGTGAGGGCTTTTCCCATCTTCCACAGACATCAATGCCGCCAACACAGACCTAAATCCTTCGACTTGTGATCCATCTACATGACGATAGGACTGGGTCATAACAGCCCGCACAGAAGCAAAAAGACGTGCTTCAACGTCTCGTCCCTTAGCAGTTAGCCGAATAGGTTTACGGCGTCGGTCTTGCTTATCGTGCACTTGTTCCAATAGATGTTGCGCCTTGAGCTCCCCCAAAGCACGGCCAAGCGATTGCTTGGTTATCCCCAACCGTTTCAACAAAATGCTTGGTGTAATATCCGTATAGGAACCCACAAAAAAAAGAATACGGTGATGCGCACGCCCCAAGCCATATTCCGCCAAAACCGGCTCGCATGCCTCTGTTAAAACGCGCCATGCGAGCATAAAAGCTTCAAATGTTTGGCGCATCGGTGCTTCTCGCAAATAAAGATGCGCTTCTGCTGCGGATGTGCCTTTTGAGAAATGCAGTGCCATGTCATTCCCTCCCCTTTTCTCTATATTTAACACTAAAGAAGGTACGAATAGAGAGTATTGTCTCCCTATCAAGAGTGTGGTAGTCCGACCAACACCGACAACTCGGATTTCTTCCTTGCAACAAGGCGGGTTCGCTCGTATTGTCTCGCAAAGAAAACAGACCCCTAAAGGAGATGACGATACCGTGCAGGTTCTCGTTCGTGACAACAATGTTGACCAGGCGCTCAAAGCGCTCAAGAAAAAGATGCAACGTGAAGGCGTTTTCCGTGAGATGAAGCTCCGCCGTCACTTCGAAAAGCCTTCTGAGCGCCGTGCGCGCGAAGTAGCTGAGGCTGTTCGCCGCGCTCGTAAGATGGAGCGTAAGCGCCTGGAGCGTGAAGGCTTCTAAGAGATGCCTACCGCTATTACGGATGAGAGAGCCGCCGTAGAGGCGGCTTTTTCGTATCTGATATACGCATAAAAAAGAGTCTCAAGGCAGCAAAGCTCCAGTGGCATGCTCGCTATATTGCACATGATACCCTCTCACCCGTTCACCGCGCCGCGTAGAGCGGATGACTATATCTTTCCCTGAGAAAACGTAGCCTACGTCCCTGACAATAAGCACATGATCCATCGTTCGACGTGAAAGCCCTCTAAGGTAAGACCAGCGGACATCTTGCCCAATAATGATGATATGCTCAGGGTGATAATAAGCCATAATGGACGCTAAAGCATAATCCTCGACTACAAGGGCTTGCGCTCCTTGTTCCTGTGCTTTTCTTTCTAAACAATCAGCTAAACGGCTCCACCCCGCGGTTTGCCTCAGGATCGGATTCCAATGTGCTGCGATGGGCAATGGCTCCCATAATGCTTGGAACGTAACCGCTACACACAAAAACGCGCCGCTCACCACGGCACTTTTCCAATAACGCCCTGCACCGCCCCCTACCAAAGCAAGAGCTGGGTAAAGCACGCTCGGCCAGTTCGCCTGCACACGATCACCACACGCATGGGTGATGAAAATCAACCCTCCGGGCACAAGGCACCATAAAAGCACGCTCACTTGCTTGCTCTGCCAAAGCCGCCATAGACCTATGCAAATACACAGAAAAACAAGCGGCGTTAATAATCCTATTTGCCCGGCTAACAGCTCGCCTAAAAAGTCTAAGGCACGCGCTGGATGCCACACACCAGCGCGCCCACCCTGCTTGGCAAAACTGGCCCAATGATGGGTCGCGTTCCACCACAAAACTGGCATTACCATAAGCCCTGCAATGCCTGCGCTCATCCAAGGGCCTAAGCGACACCAAAGCCGTCTAGAGCTACACAGAACAAAGCCTGCAATACCTAAAGCGAGAAACAGCGCCGTATATTTTGAATCTCCCGCCAAACCAAGGCAACCTCCCACAAGCCCCCACCAAAAGAGCTGCCGATTACCTTGAGACGCACAAAGAGCATGACTCAAAGCCCATAATGTTAATGCGCTAAAGAACATTAAGGGCGTGTCCGGCGTCATGCTCGCCATCCCAACACCAAAGAGAAGCGTGACATTGAGCAAGGAGGCCGCCCGCAAACCGGCTTGAGGCTTCTGTGGCCACAAGCATCGCCCTGCAGAAATCAATGCAAGCGACGCCCCTACTGACGCAAAAACGCCGACTATCCGCACGCCCATGACCGAATGGCCAAGCAGGTCAGTGCCCAGACGAATCCACCACGCGACCATGAAAGGATGATCTAGGTAGCTCACCTGAAGATGGCACGACCATACCCAATAATAAGCTTCATCAGGTGTAAGAGGTAAAAGCTCTGCTAATAGAGCTCTCAGGGCTACAGAAGCCCCAATGACGCACCACAACAGCATAGGCTCTGCTTTAACAGAACGGATGGCCCTCATTTCCCTTAGAGAGGAACGCCCGCACGATCACAGCTTGTTCGGATCGTTTGAAAAGTTTGTACGCGCACCACATGAGGAACTTCAATCAAGTCGCGCGTTAAGCGGTTTTGATGATCTGCATCACGAGCCATCACCCGTAAGAGGAAGTCTTCCCCTCCTCGAATCATATGGCACTCACGTGTTTCAGGCCATTGAGCAACATGGGTCTCAAACCCCTCTAACACACTGCTCTTCTGACTATCCAAACCAACTAACACGTAAAAACTGATCGACCATCCAAGCGTCACCGCAGCAATATCGGCATGGTACCCTTGGATAATGCCCAGCTCCTCCAGCCTACGTACACGCCTCAGGCAGGGAGGAGCAGAAATCCCCACTCTTCGGGCCAGTTCCACATTCGTCATACGGCCATTTTGCTGCAGCTCAGCAAGAATTCGATGGTCTATGACATCTAGATCAACTGCTTTCATGAGATAAGGTGGAACTTTCACAATAATCGAGATGGACGATAGGACGAGGGGAAACTCCCCTGCTATCTTATACGACCCTACGCAACGTGTGCAAAGACCTCCTTGCACTTCGCCAAGAATAACGCCATGTGTCCTGTTAACGCTGCTTTTCTTGATTGCACACGTTGTCTCTGTAACGCCTCGTTAGATGGAAGCACATCTTAATCTTATGTCCGATACTCATGTGACCGATATGCTCATCGTTGGTGCTGGCCCCGCAGGGTATACAGCTGCCATTTATGCCGCCCGCGCAGGCTTAACACCTCTGATTGTAACAGGGATGCAACCAGGCGGCCAGCTTACCATCACCGATGAAATTGAAAACTTTCCCGGCTTTGCAAATCCCGTTCAAGGCCCGTGGCTGATGGAACAAATGCGCCTTCAAGCAGAACATGTAGGCACACGCTTCCAGTTTGATATTATCACGGAAGCATCTTTGAAGAATGGCCCCCAAGAGGATGGGTATTTTCACCTTGTTGGTGATTCAGGAGACCAATTCCGCGCTCGCACTGTTGTGATTGCAACAGGTGCACAGGCTAAGTGGCTTAATATCCCATCGGAAAAACGACTCCAAGGAGGCGGCGTGTCAGCCTGCGCGACCTGTGATGGCTTTTTCTACCGCGGTAAAGAAGTCGCTGTGATTGGTGGCGGCAATACGGCCGTTGAGGAGGCCCTCTATCTCACGCATCACGCAAGCAAAGTGCATCTCATCCATCGCCGTGACAGCTTGAGAGCAGAACGTATTTTGCAAAAACGCTTAAACGCACACCCTAAAATTACCATTCATTGGAATCGTGAAGTCCAAGAAATTCTCGGCGAAGGGACGCCAGAAGTCGTTGTAGGATTGGATCTCCGTGACCCTCGTGATCATGCCGTTAAAGAAAAGCTCGCGGTGGACGGTGTCTTTGTTGCTATTGGCCACAGTCCCAGCATTGGGCCGTTCCGACATGAAGTTGAATGTGATGACGGGGGCTATATCATAACCCAGCCCGGTACGGCTCAAACCTCTGTGCCTGGAGTCTTCGCTGCAGGAGATATTCAAGACAAAATTTATCGGCAAGCCGTGACTGCTGCCGGCACAGGCTGCATGGCCGCTTTGGAAGCAGAACGTTACATTGAAGAGCAAAAACATGCTGGATAAATGAGATAAAAATACATAACTCTCGCTTTGGCCCTTGACCCTTCACGTCATTTCGGGGACTTTCTCCAAAATTTACTAAATATTATGTGGCGTGCGGGGTTTATCAATGAACAAAACGGATCATGACCATTCCGAAGGGCCATACGGGAATCAAAAGATGGACTGGGACAAGCTCCGCATCTTCCACACAGTTGCTGAGGCCGGTTCATTCACCCACGCTGGGGATCGCCTCAATCTGAGCCAATCGGCTGTTTCTCGGCAGATTTCAGCTTTAGAAGAAGTGCTTGGCGTCCCTCTCTTCCACCGTCATGCGCGCGGGCTCATCCTGACTGAACAGGGTGAAGTCCTCCACCATACGGCAAAGGAAGTCTTTTCCAAGCTTGCACTAACGCAGGCATTTTTGAGCGAAAACCGCGAAAAAGCCGCTGGTAAAATTACCGTAACAACGACAACGGGTCTCGGCCTATCATGGCTCTCCCCTCGGCTACACCGCTTCATGGAGCAGCACCCTAATGTAGAGGTATGTCTTCTGTTGGAGGATTCAGACCTTGATTTGAGCATGCGCGAAGCGGATGTTGCTATCCGGCTGCATCCCCCAACACAGCCAGACCTCATTCAACGACATCTCGCAAGTTTCCATATGCCTATTTACGCTAGCCGTGAATATCTGGAACAACATGGAACACCACGCTCTCTTAAAGAGCTTGCTCAGCATAAACTCATCGGCTTTGCGGGCTGGCACCTTCCCTTACCCAATATCAATTGGTTGATGACACGCCTCGTTAAGGAAAAAATCTTTCCTCAACCCAAAGTCAGCCTTGCCATTAATAATGTGGCGGCTATTGGCAAAGCCATCGCTGCAGGGAATGGAATTGGGACGTTGCCATTTTATACGGCTGCTGCCCATCCAAACCTCGTACGAATCCTACCGGACATACATAGTCCTCTCGCTGAGGCTTTCTTTGTCTATCCTGAAGAGCTGCGCAGCTCCAAAAGGATCTCTGTTTTCCGTGATTTCTTGTTAGAAGAGCTCAGCGCTGCGCGCACAGGGAAAGATAGCCCTACCCACAGTGCTGACCCTTTTCATGCTTCGAATGATTAACGCGCTCGCGTAATTCCTTTCCAGCACGGAAATACGGCACTTTTTTCTCTCGCACCGCGACAGTTTCACCCGTACGGGGGTTACGCCCCGTATGGGCTGTATGCTGTCTTGTTCCAAAGCTACCAAGGCCGCGTAGCTCTACACGGCGCCCTTCTGCTAAGCCTTGCGTCATATGATCAAAGACATGGTGCACGGCTGCATCAACATCCTGCAACTCACGCTCTGGAAAATGTTTACTTAATAGAGCGACAAACTCAGACCGCGTCATGAGTCTTTCCCCTCACTGCTTTTCTACTCTCTTCAGAGTTACAGCCGGGGAGTGAGACGTCAAGAAAATAAATATTTTTATCACTAAGAGGGAATATTAGAAAAATATACCCTCTTAATGAAATTATATTTTAAGATTTCTTATTTTTTCCTTTAGAAGCGCCTGAACCGCGCCGCTCATCTGAAGTAGAGCCAATGTTGCGCCCTAAACCAATATTACGTGCCAAAGCAGAACGACGTTTAGCATAGCTCGGAGCCACTAATGGGTAATCAGAAGGGAGACCCCATTTCTCACGGTACTGATCAGGAGTTAGATCATAGTTGCTTTTCAGATGGCGCTTGAGCATCTTGAGCTTTTTACCATCTTCGAGACAAACGATATAATCTGGGAAGATTGACTTTTTAATAGGTACCGCTGGCTGTTGTCGCACTGCTGTATTTGCAGCCTTCTTCCCCTGAGAATCCTGCCCCGCAAGTGCCGCATACACACTACGTATTAAGTCAGGCAGGGCCTCAGGCTCTACCAAAGAACCAGAGAGTTTGGCGATCGTAATATCCGCCGTCAACTTGAGAAGAAGCTCTTTCTCCTTCTTCTCTTCAAGATCTGTTTGATCTGTCATAGAATAGCCTTCTAATATCTTAAGATTACCTCTTATATAGGGATATAATGCCGCAACACTCCAATGTGCAACCTCAACACGCCCTTATAATATTCTATTTATCATTTTTCACTAAGGCTCATACAACATGAAACATGCCAAACTAATAACGGAAAGCGATTTTATAGGATGGCGCGCATGGGCCCGTTCCTTACTTCATCAATATATTGCGAGTGAGAATATTTACTGGGACGACCGTCCAACCGGAGCAGAAAAAGCCCCTACTTTAACACGTGAACTCCCTAAAGCTCCCTCCCCTTTACGCCTCCCGCGCCCCGTACGAGACCTCATCCCAGCTGTCATTGCCTCAGGCCATCCTGAGCGCTTTTCGTTGCTTTACAAATTATTAGAGCAACTCCGTGACGGTTGCCCTTCCTTTCCCGACACAACATTATGGAAAGATCTTGTTGCACTCGCCTATGCAACACGTCGTGCAGCGATGTCCCTTCGTCAAATTCTGCCTCCCTCATGCGAGGACAACATAAAAATTTGCCGTATCCACGTGCCTCCTTCCCTCCTTGACAGCCAAGCAACCGCTTTAGTTTCTCTGCGTGCAGCCCCATGGCTTATCCACACAGAGGGACGCCTTTTACTCTATGAAAACGGTCAGCTTTTTTTCAGCACCGCAGCGATAGAAGCCGAGTGTCTTGCTGATGACGAGCAACTTCTTGACCATGCACGTTCTACGGCACAACCCGTTTATGAGAGTGCCTATTGGAAAGCCATTTTCCCTCTGGCAATTTCACCTACACCTGCTTTTATTGAAAAAACCCCTTCCCTTGAAACATTACGGGCCTATTCTGTTGATTGTGCCCTGTGCCCCTTATGCCAACCTGCTCTGCGTACAGTTTTTGGTGAAGGGAACCCTGACGCTAAAATTCTTTTCGTTGGGGAGCAACCAGGAGACCAAGAAGACCGGCGTGGTCGTCCCTTTGTCGGCCCCGCAGGGCAGCTTTTTGACAGAGCTCTCCAAGAAGCCGGCGGAGAGCGCGCCCGTTATTGGATTAGTAACGCCGTCAAGCATTTTAACTTCATTCAACGTGGTGAGCGACGAATTCACCAAAAGCCCGAAGCCCAGCACATTCAAGCTTGTTCACCGTGGATAACCGCCGAGCGACGTCTTCTACACCACCGTGTTACGGTCATGCTGGGCGTTACAGGCGCTTCAGCCTTATTAGGACGACCGGTAAAAATCACTCGTGAACGCTCTCGCCTTTTTACGTTGTCAGATGGTACCACAGGTCTTGTCACCGTTCATCCTTCATCACTTCTTCGGCAACCCGATGAACAAAAACGCCAAGAAGACTATATAAAATTTGTAAATGATTTAAGGTTGGCTCTTTCTGCTCTCTGACGATCGTTTTAAAAAGGTAACCTCGCGGCGCTTATGAGGAAAAGTGATCCATCCCTCCAGTCAACGTCGTCCTCTGCCGCACGGACGATTCCTTCCAAAAAGCCATTCCTATCGTGGATTTATGCGCCATCTCCCGCGGGCTTTATCTTTGCCTTACGTACAACGCTTGCCGCTTGCCTTGCTTTAGGGCTCGCCTTCCTTATGGAACTCGACAGCCCCGCTTGGGCGGCTATGACAGTGTGGTCAGTCGCTCAACTTACACGCGGGGAAAGCCTTTCAAAAGCGCGTTGGCGTATTATTGGCACACTCATTGGGGCCTGCGCCGCTTTGGTATTTATGGGCATTTCCCCCCAAGCCCCCTGGCTCTTTTTCCCTCTCATCGCGCTATGGATTGGCGTGTGCAGTGGCCTCGCAACGTTCGTGAGCAACTTCCGCTCTTACGCGCTCGTTCTCGCAGGCTATACATGCTCCATCGTCTGTATGGATGCAGCACCGGACGGCAATAATGTTTTTACCTATGCGGTTTCCCGAAGCAGTTACATCGTTTTAGGCGTGCTGTGTGAAACCTTTGTTGCATTTCTTTTTTCTTTTAATTTGGAGCGCCTTGCTCATTTGCAAGTGCGCACAAAACTACAAGCCGCTCTTACGCTTATCTCTCAAACATTAAGTAATATTTTAGGCCAAGAGCGCGGCGCTCTCACAGCTGCCCGCAAACAGTTCGGAACCATTCTACAGATGAATGACCAAATTGAATTTGCTGAAATGGAAATGGGCGCTCACGGCCATGAAGGGGATCATGCACGCGCAGCTCTGGCGGCCGTCTCCACGCTGCTATCACGTGGTTTTGGCCTTGCTACGCGCTTGCAACTTCTCTCCCATCAACATCAAGACTTTGAAACCATCTCTGAGGAAATCTTACTTTTCTTAAAAGCTTTCCCAGAACGCCTCGCAAAAGAGAGCGAAGTTCCCGACCTTCTAGCCGACCTTCAACATATACGTGATATTTGCCGCCAATATGCCGCTCCTCACCGTCTTGTCACCTATAAAAAAATAGACAATCACTCCAAACTAAATACACCTGAAGTCGATCACCTCACAGCAAACGACGATGCCACTTTTTCACGCTCTGAACTTGATGAACGCATTCTCTTCATTTCTCTTGGGGAGCTTCTTGGTGATTTAGAGCAAGCTATTTCGGAATACCACGCCAGCACGCATAGTGTGCGTGGAGATCATTTCCAATTTCAACGTCACGCCCATCGTGACACCAAGCTTGCTATTTATAATGGTATTCGTGGTGCTCTAGCCGTGCTTGTTACGTCGCTGATCTACGAAGTCACGGCTTGGCCCCAAGGACTTCATTTTATCGGTCTAACATCCTTAATATGCGGCCTTTACGCTACTCGTGAAAACCCCGTCTTGGGTACGACAAACTTTCTCAAAGGCACAGTAGCGGCTTGGTGTGTCGCATGGGTTCTGGTCATTGTTCTCATGCCAATGGTTAAAACCTACGAACCCTTGATGCTCATTATCGGCGGAGCGATGATGCTTGGCGGTCTAGCGAAAGCCAATCCCTCCACCGCCGGCGCTGCCTCCGCTTATGGTTTGCTTATGCCTTCCATGCTGGGCCTTCAGAACCATCATGTTATGGACGAGATGGCCTTCTATAATGAGAATTTAGCTACTGTTTTAGCGGCAGTTGTCAGCGTATCTGTGTTCCGCAGTATTCTTCCTTTTAACAGCCGTGATGAACGCTTCCGGTTGCGACGCGCTATGTTGAAAGAATTACGCATTCTCGCCCATCCTAATTATACCCCCAATATCAGCGCATGGGTTGGCCATAGTACAGACCGCTTTGCACGCTTAGTCCGTCATACAGGCCCTACCGAAACACCTTTGATTGAGGCCTGCATTCAAGGAACGTTGGCGACACTCACTCTCGGACTCAATATTATTCGCCTCCGCGCTCTTATGAACCGCGAATACCTTCCTGAAAGTGCACGCCGTCCTGTTGCCCTTGTGCTGCATTATATTGAGCATTCCACAAAGCGCCATGAAAGAGCCGCCCGTGTAGCACGCGCGGCCATCCGCCGGCTACGCGCCCTTGATGCACAAGACGAAACCCATGACACCATCACACATCTAGAGATCACACGTGCGCTCGCCTACCTTGTCGTGATTGCCTATACACTCCACATGAACCGCAACTTCCTTGATGAAAGCAAGCCGTTCATAGGGGAAGAGCCCGTGAGTGCGACAATAAATCCATTGCCACAACCTCGGCTGGCATCATAAATCGCATTTACCTTGTCATTTCCCTTGCACCCTTTATAAAAAGCACTAGCAAAATGGGGAGAAAGACGATGCTTACAGGACAAATTCGTAACCAAATTGATCAGGTTTGGAACACGTTTTGGTCGGGTGGGGTCTCTAATCCCCTTTCTGTCATCGAACAGATGACCTTCCTAATCTTTATTAAACGTCTTGATGATGTACAGCTTGGCCGTGAAGCTAAAGCTAATGCCCTCAGTCAACCGATTGAATCCCCCATTTTCCCAACTGGCAATGACCCTAAAGGAGAACCTTACGATCATCTTCGCTGGTCACGTTTTAAAAACTTTGAAGCCCGTGAGATGATGCGCATTGTTGATCAACATGTCTTTCCCTTTCTACGCTCATTAGGTGATAAAAATTCCTCCTATGGCCTGCATATGAAAGATGCACGGCTGGGCTTCTCCAATGCCAATCTCCTCGCCAAAGTTGTTGCCCTTTTAGATGAGCTTGATATGGGCGGACGCGATACAAAAGGCGATATTTACGAGTATATGCTCAGCAAAATTGCGAGTGCCGGCACTAATGGCCAGTTCCGTACCCCTCGGCATATTATTGAGCTTATGGTTGCTCTCACCCGCCCTACTCCAACCGATGTTATTTGTGACCCAGCCGCCGGCACATGCGGCTTCCTCGTTGGCGCGGGGGAGTATCTTCGCCAGCACGCACCGCAACTGCTACGTAATGCTGAACAGCGCGACCATTTCTTACACCATATGTTCCATGGGTTTGACTTTGACGCCACCATGCTCCGTATTGGTGCCATGAATATGGCCCTCCATGGGGTGGAAGATGCTAACATCACTTATCGCGATAGTCTTGCTGAAAGCCATAGTGAAGATGCCGGCACCTACTCACTCATTCTCGCTAATCCTCCCTTTGCTGGCTCTCTAGATTATGACACGACAGCAAAAGACCTTCTCCAACTGATTAAAACCAAAAAAACAGAGCTTCTCTTCCTCGCTCTTTTCCTTCGTCTCCTGAAGGTTGGTGGTCGTGCAGCGGTTGTTGTACCAGAGGGTGTACTTTTTGGAGCTTCTACCGCCCATAAAAAGATCCGAAAAATATTGATCGAGAAACATAAACTTGATGCGATTATTAAGCTCCCCTCAGGTGTCTTCCGTCCTTATGCTGGCGTCTCCTGTGCAATCATTCTTTTCACAAAAACCGGCGTTGGCGGCACCAAAGACGTCTGGTTTTATGACATGCACGCAGACGGTTTTTCTCTAGATGACAAACGCTCCCCACTCCTTGATGAAACCCAGCTTGGCACATCACCTGAACAGCCTTTAGATGAAGACGGGCATCGAAAGAACAATCTACCCGACATCCTCACTCGCTGGGATAATTTAAAGGAAGAAACGAAACGCCCGCGCACAGCCCAAAGCTTTACCGTATCCAAGGAAGAGATTGCTACGAACGACTACGACCTTTCCCTCAATCGTTATAAAGAAACGATACAGGAGGAGATCCACTACCCCAGTCCGGTAGAACTCCTCGAAGAATTGCACACATTAGACGCCGAGATTAGCGCTGGGATGACTAAACTTGAGGAGATGTTGGGATGACAACGTGGCCTATGGTGAAGTTGGGGGATGTGGTTCAATTCATTAGAGGGGTTACTTTCTCCCGCAACGAAACCTCTCATATTCCACAGAAAAATCATCTCCCTATTCTGAGAGCAGGTAATATATCCCAAACCCTTAATTTAAGGGATAATATTATTTTTGTTCCTTCTCAAAAGGTTACGGCATCGCAGTACCTATGCAAAAATGATATTCTCATGTGTATGTCATCAGGTAGTGCACTTGTTGTCGGTAAAAGCGCTTTGCTTCATAGAAACTGGCAGGGATCTTTTGGAGCCTTCCTAGCTTGCCTACGACCTACATCCGACGAAATCCTGCCTATTTTTCTAACTCACTGGCTTCAATCACCATATTTTCGTTCTTGGGCTCAGTACTCTCGTGGAACCGGAATTAAAAATATCCGTGTCTCAGACTTAAAGAACTTACCAATCCCACTTCCTCCTCTCGCCGAGCAAAAACGTATTGCCGCGATATTAGACCAAGCCGATACACTACGCCGCCAACGTTCCCATGCTCTTGAAACTCTCAACACCATGGGGCAGGCTATTTTTCATGAAATGTTTGAAGAAAAAACAAGAAATATTTTACCAAATAATACTCATATCAATTCTAAACAATGGCCTATGGTGAAACTAGGAGATGTAGTTGATATTAAGACGGGGAAACTAGATGCTAACGCATCCTCTCCTACCGGAGCGTTTCCTTTTTTTACGTGCTCCTCGACTCCTCTACAAATAGACAACTGGGCTTATGACCTTGACGCTGTTATTGTCGCTGGCAATGGAGACTTAAATGTCAAGCATTACAATGGAAAATTTAATGCTTACCAAAGAACATATATTATTACACCAAAACAAAACCATGTAATTAAATCACTTTTCTTATACTATTTCATGAATTCATATGTATATAAGCTCCGACAACAAGCCATAGGGGGTGTCATTAAATACATCAAAATAGGTATGTTAACAAACGCTTCCATCCCACTCCCTCCGCTCGCCGAGCAAGAGCGGTTCGCAAAGCGGATTGAGAAAGTCGAGGCCCTACAACGCACCTATGAAAGCGCCCTTAAAAGACAAGAAACACTGTTCAATGCGCTGCGACAACAAGCCTTCCGTGGGGAGCTTTAATGCTCCCCATCTTGCCAGAACTATTGTAATAATGAAAAATATAACCACCACATAGCGTGCAAAAGACGATCCATGCATCAATTTTCTTTCCTCCAAGCCGAATTCCCTGCCATTTACCGTTTTGCAACAAAAGCCGAGCAGTCTGCTCTTTCTGATCCACGGGGCGCGTGTTTCTCAGCTCGCCTCGCGTTAGAAACAACGATTCATTGGCTCTATGAGCATGAAGCTTCTTTGCCGCATGCGCTTCCTCCACAAACAACCTTAGCTACAAAGATTAATGATACCGCCTTTTATCACCTAGCTGGCCCAACAATTTGTGCCAAAGCACGTTATGTAAAAGACCAAGGCAATCGTGCCGCACATGATCACAAGCCTCTATCGCGACAAGACGCCATTGCTACGGTTAGTGAATTTTTCCATATCGCCTATTGGCTGTGCCGCACCTATTGCCGTGGTGACAAGCCTAACGCATCCTTAATGTTTGACCCTACACAACTTGAAGAAACGCTCACTATTACCGCATCCACGGTCAAACAGATTCAACAACTTAGCCACACCCTAGAAGCAGAAGAAAAACGCCGCCACGAAGCCGAAGCAAAAAAACTTAAATCAGAAGAAGAATATCAAAAACTCAAAGAAGAACTTGCTAAAACATATGCGCAAATTGAAGCTCTTCGACATGCGAACCAAAGCGTACCAGATCAGCATAATTATGATGAAGCCACAACACGCAGTCGCCTAATCGATCTTCTTCTCAAAGAAGCAGGGTGGGCTTTAGATCAAGACAATGATCAAGAGTTCCCTATCACGGGAATGCCCACTGACAGTGGTAAAGGACGAATTGATTATGTGCTTTGGGGAGCCGACGGAAAACCTCTTGCTCTCATTGAAGCCAAACGCACTAAAAAAGATGCTCGAAATGGCCAACATCAAGCCAAACTTTATGCAGACTGCCTTGAGAAGCGTTATGGGAACCGTCCTCTCATCTTTTTCACCAATGGTTATGAACACTGGTTCTGGGATGACCAAGCTGCTCCACCACGGCCTGTGCAAGGGTTCTTTAAACAGAAAGAGTTAGAGCTTATTCTCCAACGCCGCCAAATAAGCAAGCCTCTCCATAGCGTCCCGATTGATAGTACTATAGCAGGGCGCTTTTACCAAATGCGCGCTATTCGTCGTATCGGTGAGAGTTTTGAAAAAGAGTATCGCCGCAAAGCGCTTCTCGTCATGGCAACAGGCACCGGGAAAACACGTACGGCCATTGCCCTTATTGATCAGCTCATGCGGGCCAATCGCGTGCACCGCGTGCTATTCCTTGCCGACCGTGTGGCTCTGGTTAATCAGGCCCACCATGCTTTTAAAACGCACCTTCCCTCTGCTCCTCTCGCAAACTTACTCAAAGCCCACAATACAGATAATAATGACCATACAGGCGCGCGCATTCTCTTCTCCACCTATCCGACCATGCTTCGCCAAGTCGAGATTCTTGAGGGTGACATACGCCGTTTTGGTCCCGCCCATTTTGATCTCGTTATTATCGACGAAGCACACCGCTCTACTTATCGCACCAATAAAGCGCTCTTTAACTATTTCGACACTCTCCTTGTTGGGCTGACAGCAACCCCACGCCAAGAGCTCCAACGCGATACTTATCAACTCTTCGATTTAGAAGCAGGTACACCAACGGATGTTTATGATCTTGACGATGCCATAAAAGACGGTGTTCTAGTCCCCCCAGAAGGCTTTTCTATCCCACTCCAACTCCCGCGGGACGGTGCATTTTACGATACACTCAGCGAAGAAGAAAAAGTAGAATGGAATAGCCTTCCATGGAATACGGATGGCGTTATCCCTAGCTATGTCAGTGGAAACAATTTTAATACACGTATTTTTAACGCTGACACCATTGATATCGTCATCAAACAACTCATGCAGGAAGGAATCTACATTGAAGAAGGGACTAAATTAGGAAAAACCATTATTTTTGCTCGATCCAGCCATCATGCACAGGCCATCATTGAACGTTTCGATAAGAGCTATCCCGAGTTCAAAGGACATTTCGCCCAACGTATTGACTACTCCATCTCTCATGCTCAAACGCTTATTGATAGCTTTTCTAATCCACATTCACTTCCACAAATAGCCGTCTCAGTTGATATGCTTGATACAGGTATTGATATCCCTGAGATCGTTAACCTTGTATTTTTCCGACCAGTTTATTCCCGCACAAAATTTTGTCAGATGATCGGCCGTGGCACACGATTGTGCCCCAATCTTTTCGGCCCCGGACAGGATAAGACAGGATTCCGCATTTTTGATTATTACGATAATCTCAAAACCTTTAATGAAAAACTTAAACAGCCCGAACCAACCATACAGCCCTCACTCGACGAGCAACTCTTTTGTATACGGCTCGACCTTCTTAGGGCCATGGAAACGCCTAAAAATTCTCACTCAACACTCCGCACGCAACTCACGGAAGATGTACGCACCCATGTGCAATCCATCAACCCGAACAATATCCTTGCTCGCCCCCATCAACGCACCTTGGAACATTTCCGTGTTAATAGCGTATGGGACACCCTTTCAACAGAAGATCGTAAGCTCTTATCCCAAGATATTGCCTCTCTTCCTACTGCCCGCTACCGAGGCGAAGACAGTCTTTCGGCCAAGCAATTCGACTTCTTACTCTTCCGCACCCAACTCGCCTTCCTAGAAAAGAAAAGTTTAACACGCTATCAAAAACGTATTTGCACCATAGCTCATTCATTAGAAGCAAAAGCTAACATCCCGCTTGTCCAAGAAGAAATAACACTTATCAAGGCCCTACAAAGCACCCAATGGTGGGAAAATGTCACAGTTGAGAACCTCGAAGAAGTGCGTTGTAAGCTCAGATCTCTTGCAGAGCTTGTTGAAGCAGATACACAAACACTTCTCTATACTCACTTCGAAGATAAACGCGGAAGCGTTGAGAGTGTTACCTTTTCCGGGATCGGCTCAACTGTTAACAAAAACCACTTTAAGCGTCTTGTTCGTCAGTTTCTTAATGATCATCTAGACCATCCAAGTCTACTCAAGATTCATCGTGGTCAATCTCTGACTTCAGGTGATCTTAAAGCCCTTGAAAAACTTTTTGAACAAGGTGGGTTCGACCTTAATGAACGCACGAAAGCTGATATCGCAGCCCATGGTGGACTCGCCCGTTTTCTACGTTCTCTAACGAAACTAGACCAGCACTATGTTCGTCAGGCTTTTGACCGATTTACACAATCGCATCAGCTAACAGCAACTCAAATTGAGTTTCTAGACCTTGTCATCAGCAGCCTTAGTGAAAATGGTTTCATCTCCCCCGAAACCCTTTTTGAAAGTCCCTTCACAGATCTTGATATGCAAGGAATCAGCGGGCTGTTCGGAGAGGAAGAAACACAGACCATTCTATCCATCGTCCGCTCTTTTGACCCAAAAGAACAAGCGCTAGATGCTAGAAACTAGACATCTCCCTCATTTCCTTATTTTGAAATAAAAAAGGATAGGATCATCAAAATATAATAAAATACCGAAGGGGGATATGGCGGAGAGGGTGGGATTCGAACCCACGGTACGCCGAAACGCACAACGGTTTTCGAGACCGCCCCAATCGACCACTCTGGCACCTCTCCATCAATTATCATCAGCTTTGGGTGTATTAAGGTCGAACCCAAAGACTGACAGCCGGCTTATGGCCTTATTTTTCTTTCATTGCAAGAGGGGAACCGACAGCTTTTCTTCAAAAAAGCTTCTCCTGTCGCGCTAAATTGCCCTCTTTAGCGCTTTCTAGTTGACGAGACCTGCACAAACCCTGTAGTGAATGCCCGTTCTTTCCGTATTTTCTTCTCCTATGAAGAAATATAGAAAGGGGCCAATGACAAAAAGCGAGCGGGCCCTTGCTTACAGCAGGCGCCAAGGCTTCGGTAACGTAAAAGAGAGTTTTGCATGTTTGCAGTCATCCGCACGGGCGGAAAACAGTACCGCGTCGCAAAAGACGCCATCCTGAAGGTCGAGAAGCTGGACGCGGAAGCAGGAAGCACCGTTACCTTCTCCGACATTCTTATGGTTGGCGGTGATAAGGGCGTGGAGATTGGCGCACCAACCGTTAAAGGGGCCTCTGTCACTGCTGAGGTTGTTGCACAAGACCGTAACCCGAAGGTCATTATCTTCAAGAAGCGTCGCCGTCAGAACAGCCGTCGCAAAAATGGCCACCGTCAGCCTGTGACGGTGCTGCGTGTTACCGGGATCAGCGCTTCCTAATCTGA
The DNA here is from genome assembly GCF_009834765.1 of Saccharibacter sp. EH611. Classification (GTDB taxonomy): domain Bacteria; phylum Pseudomonadota; class Alphaproteobacteria; order Acetobacterales; family Acetobacteraceae; genus Saccharibacter. Next base: position 257,863 of record NZ_WVHP01000002.1, read on the forward strand.
TTGACCTTTTAAGGAGACACAAACCATGGCACAAAAAAAAGCAGGCGGTTCCAGCCGTAACGGACGCGATAGCGCCGGTCGCCGTCTTGGTGTGAAGAAATTCGGTGGCGAAAGCGTCATCGCAGGCAACATCATCATGCGTCAGCGTGGTACGAAGGTTTGCCCAGGTGAGAATGTGGGCATGGGCCGTGACCACACCCTCTTCTCCCTCGTTGATGGTCGCGTTCGCTTCCAGCGCCGCACAAACGGCAAGGTTCACGTTTCCGTCGCTTTAGCAGAAGCTGCTGAGTAAAAACCTTTTTTTCTACCATTGGTAGATGATAGGTAAGAGAAAGGGCCGGCTCCTTGCGGGGTTCGGCCCTTTCTCTTGTTCAAACACCTCTTTCTTGTCGCGAAAATACGTTATGAAGTTTCTTGATCAGGCTAAAATTTACGTTCGTTCTGGCGATGGTGGCGATGGTGTGGTCGCCTTTCGTCGTGAAAAATATATTGAGTTCGGAGGCCCCGATGGCGGTGATGGCGGCCGTGGTGGTCACATCTATTTCCGCGCTGTGAGCAATCTTAATACACTGATTGACTTTCGTTATACACAGCATTTTCGTGCCCGAAAGGGCGGAAACGGCGCTGGGTCTAATAGAACTGGTGCTGGTGCTGATGACATCGTTATTGATGTCCCCATTGGGACACAGATCATTGCCGATGACCGTGAAACACTTTTGGCAGACCTTAATGAAGACGGGAAAACTGTTCTTCTATGCCAAGGTGGCAATGGCGGGCTTGGCAATGCCCATTATAAAAGCAGCACCAACCGTGCCCCTCGCCGCGCCGATTCTGGCTATCCAGGGGAAGAACGTTGGGTCTGGTTACGCCTAAAACTCATCGCAGACGTTGGGCTTGTCGGTCTTCCTAATGCAGGGAAATCTACCCTCCTCTCCGTCGCCTCACGGGCGCGTCCTAAGATTGCAGATTATCCTTTCACTACCCTTCATCCCCAACTTGGTGTTGTGCGGCTTAATGCTGTGGATGAATTCGTGATTGCTGACATTCCGGGCCTCATTGAGGGCGCTAGTGAAGGCACGGGGCTGGGGGATCGCTTTTTAGGTCATGTAGAGCGCTGCGCACTTCTCATCCATCTTGTTGATGGCACAGATGAAAACCTCGCGGAGAACTGGAAGCTAATCCGTCGCGAGCTTCACGCTTATGATGACACCCTCGCCGCTAAACCCGAGGTACTCGTCATGAATAAATGTGACGCGCTCTTGCCTGAAGAGATCGAAGAACGCAAAGCCGCCCTAGCCCAAGTCTCTGGACAAGACGTGCATCTCTTATCTGGTGTTAGCCGAGAAGGGCTACCTGAGCTTTTACGCTTTGTTCAAGACCGCGTAACGCTTGCACGTCAACAGGGAAAATAGGATGACACTCTTCGCAGAAAAGCAGCGCCTCGTCCTAAAGATAGGCAGCGCTCTACTGGTCGATCCAGATACTGGCGCCGTCCGTCAAGACTGGCTTCATAGCCTCTGCGAAAATATCCATACCTTCCACCAACGAGGCTATGAAATCATCGTGGTTTCCTCCGGTGCCGTTGCTCTTGCGCGGCACCAAACCAACCACATGCACCAACGCTTAAAACTCGGTGAGAAGCAAGCTCTCGCGAGTATTGGTCAGGTCGGCATTGCTCATGCCTGGCAACAGGCCCTAGCTCAGCAGGGTTTAATGACAGCGCAAGTCCTACTGACACCAGACGATACCGAAGACCGCAAACGTCATCTTAATGCCCGTAGGACAATTGATACGATCCTTAGTCTCGGAGCTGTCCCGGTTATTAACGAAAATGACACGCTTTCAACAGAAGAACTCCGCTTTGGAGACAATGACCGTCTCGCAGCACGCATTGCTCAAATGCTGAATGCCAAAACTCTTATTCTCTTTTCTGATATTGATGGTCTTTATAGCGCTGACCCACGCACAAACCCCAAAGCAACACACATCTCTATTGTAGAACACATCACCGACGACATTATGGCAGCAGGCGGTGGCGCCCCTTCTGTCTTTTCCTCTGGAGGAATGCGCACAAAATTACAAGCGGCTCAAATCGCCACGCGTGCAGATTGTGACATGATCATTACTAAAGGGGAACGTCTTCATCCTCTCACTGCCCTGCAAAACGGCGCCTTACATACGCGCTTTCTTGCACAACCTGATTGCGGCTCTGCACGGAAACGTTGGATTGCCAGCACACTCCGCCCAGAAGGCAGTGTGAGCCTTGATAAGGGCGCTGTAGATGCTCTCCAGCATGGTGCCTCTGTACTCTCTGCTGGCGTTACTCATATTGAAGGGCACTTCGACGACGGCGCTGTCGTCGCTCTCACCCTTAGTAATGGAGAGACCATCGGCTATGGGGTGATTGATTATAATGATGAACAATCACGCGCAATGCTTGGTCATCGCTCAACAGAAAGCGACGACCAAGACACCCAACAACGCCATAGCGTTATGATCCACCGCAATAACTTAGCGCTGGAAACACCTATGAAGTCCAAATAAGGGATAAAGTGCGCACACCTTGTGCTCCGCGGATCAAAACACCTTGAATATCTGCCGTTGCTGACGGGCCACTCATCAACACACCATAAAAAGCTGTTTTGAACTCAGAACGCTCTCGATACGCCGTATGCATATTCGCCGTCAGCTCCTCACGAGAGAGAAGCACAACTAAATGCTGCGCCAGGTGCACATCCGCCAAATGATCAAAAAGCTCTACCTCACTCAGGAAAATAGATCCCATTTCAGCAATGCCAAATGGGGATCTTACCACCATGACATCGACCTCATTGGACTGCTCATGGGTTTTTAAGTCCGTAATTTTCAACGTCCCTTCAACCTCTGGCACAGCGCTGCAGATTGACGTCGTGTTCGGGAAACGGGCACGCACCACGTCTTCAATGGTTTGGCCATCCCTTTGTGGAAGAACCTCGCCTCCCATAAGCTGTAAGCTCTTTTCAAAACGCTCAATAGACTTATCCAAATCCCCCAAGATCTTTACTGGAGGCAACTCATAGTCGTCTTCTCGTGGTACACGGTTTCGACGCAGCTTATCTAAAATAGTGTTACGCGCGCTCATAGCTTCCTCCGTCATGCTGACTCATGCTCCTTCTTGGTCGATGTCTTCAGACGGTTCTTACGATACCAACTATTGAAGGTCTCTTTGACAGGATGAGGAAGTTCGCGATGCTTGCCCCATGGGTTCAGATAATTATAAAGAACAAAGCGCGGCATTGTTTTAAGCGCAACTTCTGTTCCTTCAATAGACACGCGATAAAGGCGCGGCTGTGCCAAAAGACGCCCAGCCATTTTCATGATTTCACGCTTCACAAACGGAATGTCATGCTTCTCAGCAAGCACTCGTCGCCAATCGTAAATTTGCTCATGAATGTTGATCTCAACCGGGCAAACATTCGAACAACTGCCATTCATCGTGGAGGCAAAAGGCAATGTGCTGAATTTTTTAGCATTAAAGGTGGGATCAATAATGGCACCAATCGGCCCTGAATACACAGACCCATAAGACTGACCACCCGACCGGCGATAGACTGGACACGTATTCATGCACGCACCACAGCGGATGCATTTCAATGATGACCAAAATTGCGGCATGGCAAGACGGTCTGAGCGCCCATTATCTACCAAGATGACATGCATCTCACCGCCCTTACGAGGCCCACGGAAATGCGTCGTATATTGCGTGATCGGGGAGCCTAAAGCACTACGTGACAAAAGACGCACGAACACGCCAAGGTCTTCTACACGCGGCACTAAACGCTCAATCCCTAACGTTGCAATATGCACATTGGGAAGATTAGAGCTCAGATCCGCGTTGCCCTCATTGGTGCAAACGACAAATCCCCCGGTCTCCGCAACAATAAAGTTACCACCGGTCATCCCCGTGTCGCCACTAAGCAGAACAGGCCGTGCGGCCTCGCGCTGTGCTTCTGCCAGTTCATGCGGATCTTTAATATTAGGATCCGTACCGTAATACTTAGCGAATATTTTCGCGACATCGCCGGTCAATTTCTGCACAGCAGGCACAACCACATGGCTCGGCAACTGATGATCAAGTTGCTGAATGCGTTCACCAAGGTCTGTCTCTGTCACCGTAATCCCACGCGGTTCAAGATACTCCCGCATCTCGCACTCATCGGTGATCATCGATTTACTTTTGATGAGAGATTTCGCATCGTGCTTGCCCATAATCTCAGCAACGATACGGTTATGTTCTGCTCCATCCCGTGCCCAATGAACATGAATGCCATTACGACGCGCGTTTTCTTCAAACTGCTCCAGATATGTCGGGAGATTTGCTAACGTATGCTCTTTAATACGAGACGCTCTATCGCGCAGCTCTTGCCATTCAGGCATCCCATGCATTTGCTGGTCACGCTTTTGGCGCATATCCCACAAACGCTCATCATGGAAAAGGCGATGCGGATCATCTTCCAGAAATTCAGCAGCCGCTTGAGCATGTTTTACAGGTTTATTACTCATGCCCGGGCTCCATTCAAAATCTCAGCAATATGAATAAATTTAATGGGAACACCATTACGCTCAGCACAGCCCTGCTGATGCATCATGCATGACGTGTCAGCAGAAACGATATATTCTGCTCCTGCATTATGGTGATCTGTCACCTTATCCAGTCCCATACGGGCTGAAACAGCTTCTTCTGTCACCGAGTATGTCCCACCAAACCCACAGCATTCATCTGGACGTTTCGGCTTAGCGAACTCAATCCCCTTCACAGCAGAGAGAAGATCCATCGGTTTAGAGAAAAACGGCTCATTACGCTCAGACATGCTCGCCGTGCGTAATGCGCGCAGAGTCCCACAACTATTATGAAGCCCAACTTTGTGCGGAAACTCGGCCCATGGGAACTCACGCACTTTCAAAATATCATGAATGAACTCCACGAGTTCATACGTATTTTGACGAATATGTTTGACCGCATCAGTCTGCTCAATGGCGTCAAAATTATCCCGAATGTGATGTACACAGCTGCCAGACGGTGCGACAATGACATCATATTTAGAAAAATTTCGAACAAAGAGCTCTTCCGTCTCACGAGCGTCTTTATTACACCCCGAATTAGCCATTGGCTGGCCACAACATGTTTGATCCATTGGGTAATCGACGTCTTGTCCAAGCTTTTCCAACAGTTCAAGCGTCGCGATTCCTGTCTTTGGATAAAACGCATCTATGTAACACGGAATAAAAAGTCCTATTTTCATCATCCACCACATATAAAATAAAAACGAAACGTTACATCTTTCATAGGTACAAACGTCCCCAGCTCTACGTCATCGTAAAGTCCTCACTTTCATTATTTAATTGCTGGGATAAGCCAATGGGGAGAAGGCCAGAGATACCTCTCCCCACGGATTTCAGTAGCCCTTAGGCTGAAGCGGCCGTCTCGCCGCGTAGTTCTGCTAATGGTGCCATCAGGTTGGCATTATCAGCATAGTCAACCGGAATCTCGATAACGACCGGCCCTTGTGTTTCCATACCTTCACGCAAAGCAGCATGGAGGCTTTCCACACTATTCACCTTGAGGCCCTTTGCCCCACAGGAACGTGCAAACGCTGCAAAGTCGATCGGGCCAAAAGCAACAGCCGCATCACGACCATATTTTTTCTGCTCTTGGATACGCACCATGTTGAAGTGATGATCAACCCACACAAGATGGATCAGGTTGCTCTTCAGACGGACGGCTGTTTCCAGATCCATTGAAGACATCATGAAGCTGCCATCACCAGAAACAGAAATAACCTTCTGGGATGGGTTCACCAAGCTTGCAGCCATACCCCATGGCAGACCAACACCCATTGTCTGCTGGCCATTGCTGATAAGAATCTGACGCGCGCGGAACGCATGCAGATAACGTGCCAACCAGATATGGAAAGACCCCATATCGAAGCACAAGGTCACGTCTTGATCCACGAATGGCTGTAGTGACTTCACAATTTCCAGTGGATGCAACATGCCTTGGCACGTGCTGCGTGCATTCGCAAAGGCAGCCTTTTGCGTTGAGCGATAAGCTTCCAGAATTTTCGTCAGCTCGGCCGCAGGGTTCAGCGCCCCGACTTCCTCTGTCAGTTCAGCAACTGTGTCAGAGATCCCACCAACCAGCTCAACAGATGGATTGAAAGCATTGTCCAGCGATGCAGGAACAACATCAATGTTGATAAGCGGACGATCCTTCTTGAGGTTCCATAGCTGTGGATCATACTCAATAGGGTTATATCCAATGGTTACCACCAAATCAGCTTCATGCAGAAGATGGTCACCATGCTGGTTACGGAACAGGCCAATACGCCCACCGAACTGAGATAGAAGATCGCGAGAAATCGCCCCTGCTGCCTGATAGGAACCCACGACAGCGACGCCAGTTTTCTTAACAAACTCACGTACAGCCGCAGCATTTTCGGGTGTGCTCGCCATCATTCCTAGTAGAACGACAGGCTTCTTAGCGGCTTTCAACGCACGCGCTGCTTCCTTGATCATATCTTTAGGAGCAGGGCCGTTTTTAGGCGTATCCCGACCCGCCAAGACAGCTTGATCAGCTGGCAAACTGAGGACATCCATTGGCGTGCTCACAAAAGCCCCACCAGGACGGCCACCTTCAGCCGCACGGAATGCATTAGCGATAATTTCTGACGTCGCGGCCGGCCCACCGATCTCAGCACTATATTTCGTGACCGGACGCAGCATGCTCACTGTATCCATGCTCTGATGGGTCAGCTTCACGAGGTCAGAACGTCCGACAGCACCACCAATAGCAAGCATTGGATCAGCTTCTGACGTTGCTGTTGCGAGACCTGTCGTCAGGTTGGAAACCCCTGGCCCGGATGTCGCAATAGCCACACCGGCCTTACCGGTGATGCGCCCTAGCCCGCCTGCAATAAAAGCAGCGTTCTGTTCATGACGCGTCACCACCGTCTCAATAGACGAATCTTCTAACGCCTCAAAAAGGCGATCAATTTTCGCTCCTGGAATACCGAAGACGTGCTTAACACCATGTGCTTCTAGGTTGCGAACGATCAGTTCCGCGGCACAAGGGGTTTTCCCCTCTGCTTTTTTCTGAGTCATGTTGTAAATCCTGCAAAGCGACCTGCGAAACACCCCAAAGGTGCCGCAGGCCAGAAAACGCGATTAAACGAAAGAGATCAGCCTCAACCGCCTTCAGCTGTATGAATAGCTTCGTTCAAACCAGCTGGAAGGAGGTCAGCCTCTGCAAACTCTTTGTGCCGCGGCAGTGCAATCTCTAGGTCAGAGATACGGGCCACCTCCAGCTTACCACGTAGCACGCGATAATCTGTGACATGGCCACCATGCTTGCGGTCATCACTCAGCACGTGCAGATGATACCCCGCGACATTAATGCCCTGCATGTAAGGTGGTGTCCGGAAACCCAGCATCACACCGCTGATATTGTTCATCGTGAAGGTAGGCTGTTTGGCCACCACCTCAAGCATGCCCGGATAAGGACGGCACTGACAGAACACTGTGCGCGTATCGACCTTCTCAAACTCACCCGTAAAGCGAACAGCACCAAATAAATTTGGATTATCAAGCATCTTATTCACCAGCGCTTCGAACTCTGCTTTGCCTAGCGGCTGGTCAATTGTAATGGTTTGCTCGGGTTCAAAATGAGTAACACAGGCAAAAGGTGTTTTAAGATCACTTGGTACATCTGAGGCAATGCCCTCAGAGCGGAATTGACGCACCTCACGACCTGTGACGATCATCTCGCCATCAAGCGCATTAAAGGTGCCCAGACCGAAATCACCGTGCTCCAGCAATTCGTCCATGGTCATCTCACCATCATAAACAGCATCAAGCAATGCTGCCATGGTCGAGGTCTGGAAAAGACGGTTAGGCCGTATTGCCGATGAAGCGTCTTTACCTGAACGTTGAGTCATATGGCCCCCTGTTACGTTTAACGAGGGACACATTAGAACCACGAAGGATTAACTGCAAATATATACTTACGGCTAGGGGTATATATCCTATATATGGATTATGGATATACGTCACTTTCGCTATTTCGTCGCCGTTGCTGAGACCGGAAGCATCACGCGCGCAGCTGAACGGCTCGGCATTGAGCAACCACCACTCAGCCAACAAGTTAAACGGCTAGAAGCAACCTTAGGCGTCTCTCTTTTTCGCCGCCAAACCCGCGGGGTAACCCTCACAGAAGAAGGGCAAGCGCTTCTCCCTCATGCTCGGCTGATTCTCGACCTCCGTCAGCAATTTATCGCACAAGCTCACGGACTTGCTCGCGGTGAGAAAGGCCATCTGCGCATTGGTCTTGCCGGCGCCGTTCCTCTCCTCCCTGCCATGCCCTTCGCAATCCGCCATTTCCGCAGCATCGCTCCAGATGTCACGTTATCACTAGAAGAAAGCAACACACCTGCTTTATGTGAAGCTTTGCGTGCTCATCGTATCGACATTGCCATTTTACGCCCACCTGTGAGCGACCCAGCTAACGTACAAGTGATCCCGCTCCTTGATGAACCGACGCTTATAGCCCTTCCAAAAGGGCACCGCTTCACTCACAGTGCACGGCTTCACCTACAACAGCTCGCCAATGAACCGCTCATCATTTTTCCACGAGAACTCGGGCCTGGCTTTTATGATGCTATCCTCGCTGCTTATCAAAATGCCGGCATTACGCCACCTCTTGGTCAGCAAGCGCCACAAATTGCCGGCACCATCCCCCTTGTTGCAGCGGGTTTAGGGATTTCTGTCGTACCCCAGTCCCTTCACCAACTACACACGGGTGGTGTTACTTTCCATAAGATTGACGAACCCGCCCCTTACGCAACCATTGCGATCGGATTGCGTCGCGAGACGACCTCTCCTTTGGTCGAGCTTTTCAGCCAAACGCTTCAGCATATTTTCAAGGAAGGCGTTCCCGCTTAGCGCTAATGTTCACAAAAAAAGCGGCACAAACGCATGTGCCGCTTCTATCACCCCATTCTTGAATGAAGGGGAGCTTACATACCTAACGCACGACGATAGATATCAAGAAGCGTCTCTTGCTCTTCTACCTCGGCAGGCTCTTGCTTGCGCAATTTAATAATTTGCTTAACGACCTTCACGTCAAAGCCTGCTGATTTTGCTTCTGCAAAAATATCACGAATATCGCTGCCAAGCGCCTTACGCTCTTCTTCAAGACGTTCCACACGTTCAATAATGGAGCGCAACCGATCTGCAGCAATCCCCCCTGTTGCGCTTCCTTCTGGTCCGTTACCGATATCCATGAGCTTTTCTCCGCATGCTACCTTCAATCCTGTCGCGCGGCTTATCCTGCGCAAGAGAAATGGTCAATGTTTGATTGTCCCTCATGGGCTGTATTGCGCCCTTTATCATGCTAAAATAAGTGAAGGTATCATGCTAAAATAAGTGAAGGTTCCCCAACCTGTTTTTGCTCCTTCCTTACATCTCTTAGAATGTGAGGTTCCACCTTGACATATGACTCAACAGGACGGAACTAAGAGGAACCATAAGGAACCGCTTTTCAAAGCACAATTGCGTGCCTGCATTCCTCAAAAAGCGTCTAGATAAGAAAGGCTCTTCCACCCATGTCTGATTCTCAACAGACTGCCCCATTTGATTACATCATCTTTGGCGCCACAGGCGACCTTATGATGCGTAAGCTTATTCCTGCCCTTTATAACCAACTTCGCGTTGGTCATGTTCCTGAAGAAGCACGTATTATCGGTTCAGCTCGCTCTAAACTTGATAATGAGGAATACCGGCAGCGTGCGCGCGAAGCCCTCAATCGCTTCCTTCCCGACGCCCATAAAGATGCTGATCTCATTGAGCGTTTTCTAAAAAAGATCCAGTACATCGCGATTGATAGTACGAAATATGAGAGCAACTGGGGTGGCCTAAAAGAGATTCTTGCTCAATCTCCAGATGACCGTATCCGCGTTTTCTATTACTCAACCGCTCCACAGCTTTTTGAAGCCATCAGTGAAAATCTTCACGCCCATGGCCTCATTACCAAGCAGTCCCGCGTTGTGCTTGAGAAGCCTATCGGCACAAATAGTGAAACAGCTCGTGCTATTAATGACGGTGTCAGCCGCTTCTTTGAAGAAGGGCAAATCTTCCGCATCGACCATTACTTAGGTAAAGAAACAGTGCAGGATATTATCGCACTGCGCTTTGCCAACCCGCTTCTCCAAGCTGTTTGGTCTGGTGAATATATTAAGAGCATTCAGATCACCGCAGCAGAAACAGTCGGCGTAGAAGGGCGTGCCGCCTATTACGATACGTCTGGCGCTTTGCGTGATATGATCCAAAACCACCTCCTACAGGTTCTCAGCCTTTGCGCCATGGAAGCGCCTTCTTCGCTGGAAGCCGATGCCATCCGTGACGCAAAAGTGAATGTCCTTAAAGCGCTACGCCCTATCCCAGAAGACGCTGTCAGCGCAGAAACTGTGCGTGCTCAATACGTGCAAGGCACGATGAATGGCGAAAAAGTGCCAGGCTATCTCGAAGAGCTGGGCGAAGAAAGCCACACAGAGACCTACGCGGCTATGCGTGCGTATGTGGACACGCCTCGTTGGAAAAACACACCCTTCTATATCCGTACAGCCAAACGCTCTGCCCATAAGCTCAGTGAAGTCGTTGTGACGTTTAAAGAAGGCACATCCAAACTCTTTGGTGGAACGCCGGGTGCTGATCGGCTCGTCATTCGCCTGCAGCCTAATGAAGGGTTTGGCCTGTCCATCAATGTTAAAAATCCTTCTGCTGCAGGCTTTGGCTTACAGCGCACGGCTTTAGATGGTCGCTTTGCTCCTGCTGACGGTTCGCTTATCCCTGATTCCTACGAGCGCCTGATGCTTGATGCTGTTCGCGGCTATCCAGCCCTCTTCATCCGTCGTGATGAGGTTGAAGCCGCATGGGCTTGGGTAGAACCAACACTCAATGCTTGGGCTGCTGATAAGGCTCCGATGGGGCATTATGCTGCGGGCTCCTACGGCCCAGAGCAAGCACGTCAATTCACCGCTCAAACCGGTGATCAGTGGCATGAAGATATGGCAGATTAATACTCTCCCTCAAACGTGCAGCTCTTAGAGATCCTTTAAGGGCTGCACGCCATGCCCTTTGTCTGCGCTATGCTTTGTAAGGATCTGTTTTACTTGACTGAACAACGCCCTTCTCGCTTTGCTTTTTTAAAGCAACTTCGTAAACCTCGTTCATTAAAACAGCACCTCATTCGGCGCTTAATTGTCGTTGTACCCGTTTTCCTTTTGATGATCGTCATCACTCGAAGTGGCTGGCTTGATAATGCTTATGATCGTTTTACCTTTGGTAAACTGAGCTGGTACGATAATACGGCTCTTGTCGAACATCTACGTACGGTCATCACCAACCAAGGGCTAACATCACTTCCACGCAATTGTCTGGTTTTTATTGTGAATGGTGACGCGTCAGTCAATACACCTCATATGGAAGTCCTTGGTCGGCAAGGCCATGGATGCCCAGGTGATAAACCCACAGCCAATATGCTCTTTTCTTTACAGATTGATCGCGCGCAGCACTCTATTTTGACAGATGCTGGTTCTCCTGGAAGCTTCCATCCTCTTACCCCTTAAAAAATCGCACGATATTTCCTCTTCTCAGGGTTGACCTTCTTTGCGTTCCAACGCAGTTTACGCGCGCTAGACGGCTGGGCGGTCGCTATCGAAGCAGTCATGCTTCTGTAGAGGAAAGTCCGGGCTCCACAGGATAACGGTGCCGGTTAACGGCCGGCGGGGGAAACCCTAGGGAAAGTGCCACAGAAACAATACCGTCTGCCGAGCCTCTCAAGGCTGCAGATAAGGGTGAAACGGTGCGGTAAGAGCGCACCGCGGGTCTGGCAACAGAACCGGTCATGGTAAACCCCACCGGGAGCAAGACCGAATAGGAACGGCAAGTCTTCACTGACTAAGGGTGTCCGGCCCTGCTGTTCGGGTTGGTTGCGAGAGGCAGGCTGCAAAGTCTGTCCCAGAGGAATGATCGCCCATCTCTTTAACAAGAGTGGACAGAACCCGGCTTATAGGCCGTCTAGCTTTATAGCTCCGCATAAAGAGACAATAAAGAAGCGTATTACATAGCACTCTACTCTTATTGTTCGCCATTTCTCTTTTTTTAAAAGCCATTTGATACGTATTCTCTTATTTGCAGCAATGAGCGACATCTTTCGTCTTAGTCACGAAAATCCTTGTTTTTAGTTACATGTATAGATTTTGTTCACTATGCAGTAACCAATCGCCCTTTTCTGCCATTCTCTACGATAATGCTTTGACGTCCCATAAAATCCCATGCTATCCCATATCTATACGGTAAAGTTCAGTAATCCTTGGACGAGCACGATTTTGCTCACCTCTGATGAGACGGGAGGCATTTCAAATTATGACTATGTTTCTCGGCACTCATCCAAGCCGCATTGACAGCAAAGGCCGCCTCTCAATCCCCGCACCCTTTCGTGCCGTCTTGAAGCAACACAATGCTGATGAAGATGCGAGCGTTATCTTACGTCCTTCACATTTACATGCCTGCGTTGAAGGGTGGACAGCTGATACTTTTGCAACATTGTCTGAATCCCTTATGAAGCATGACCCGTTTTCCAGCGAGTTTGAGGATCTCTCCGTCAGTCTTTATGCCGATGCATACCCGGTTAGCTGCGATCCAGAAGGGCGGATTAGCCTTCCCAAAAGCTTGAAACAACACGCCTCCTTAGCTGGTGCTATTATGTTTATGGGGTTGGGACGAATTTTTCAAATATGGTCCTCTGAAGCCGCTGAAAAACGGCGTGAGGATGCTCGCAAGCGTTCTAAAGAAATTGGGCAGCTTTCCCCCTCTCCCCTCAAAAAGAAGCCCGCGGATGAATGACACTCAGCACATGACCTCTACACATCCTTCCTCTCAAGGTCATTTCCCTGTCATGCTGCCGGAAGTTCTGGAGAGTTTGCAGCTCCGTGATGGTGCTACCTATCTTGACGGAACATTTGGCGGTGGTGGCTATAGCCGCGCAATGCTTGATGCCAAGGACTGCATCGTTCACGCTATTGACCGTGATCCAGATGCGATTTCGCGCGGACAGCCTCTCGTTAAAGCAGCACAAGGCCGCCTTCACCTCCACAGAGGGGCCTTTAGCGCTATGGAGCAGCTTGTAGGCTCGGTCGCTCCCTTTGACGGTATTGTGTTGGATCTTGGGGTGTCTTCCTTCCAGCTTGACCAAGGCGAACGAGGGTTTTCCTTCCGCCATGATGGGCTTCTTGATATGCGTATGAGCGCAGAAGGCCCTAGTGCAGCTGACCTCGTCAATAACGAGGCAGAACAAAAGATCGCTGATATTCTTTATTATTATGGAGAAGAGCGTCGCTCTCGTCGTATTGCCCGCGCCATTGTCAATGAACGCGCACGCACCCCTATTGAAACGACGGGACATCTTGCAGAGCTCATCCGTAGTTCTATCCCGCGTGAACGGCCTAATTTTGATCCAGCGACCCGCAGCTTCCAAGCCCTACGCATTGCTGTCAATGATGAGCTGGGAGAACTTGAGCGCGTCCTTATGGCAGCCCCCAACCTGCTCGCTCCGGGGGGCGTTTTCGTCGTCGTGACCTTCCATTCATTGGAAGACCGCATGGTAAAACGCGCTATGGCCCGTTTGAGCGGCCGCACAAGCGGCCCTTCACGTCATGCTCCTGCCTCACTTCATCAGAAGCAGCGCGCCCCATTTGAACTCCTTCACACCCGCCCCTTGTCCCCAAGCAAAGACGAGCTCCGCCTTAATACGCGTTCGCGAAGTGCTCGTTTGCGTGCTCTGCGCCGGCTTTCTTCTTCTGGAGAAGTTTCATGATCCGTCCTGCTACCTTATTCTGCGCACTCATTGCTGCTGGCGCTGGGCTTTTCCTTTACGCAAAGAAGCACGATACTCTCGTCCTTGATCAGCACATCACTCAAACTGTGCAAGAGACGCGCCGTGTGCAGGGACAGACAGCTATGTTGCGCACGCAATGGGCCCTGCTCAATCAACCCGATCGCCTCAGTACTTTGTCAAAACGGATCCTTCCTCACCTCCGCATGGTTGAGCCTGCACAATTTGTCAGACAAGAAAAGCTCGCTGAACGTTTGCCTGCTATTAGCACTAAGGACGTTGCAGCTACGCCTACCCATACAGACGTTGCACGGCCAACGTTGGCAGCCCTGCGCCCTGCGCCTGATATGCCTGTCAACGCGCCTACACGTCCTGAGCGACATCACCGCACCGCTCATGCCGACGCGGTTTCTGCGCCTTCGCATAGCTCTTCCCATGCAGCACGTGGTAATTCTTCGCTTGAACGTAAATTAGCATTGCTTAATGCGGAGGATCAGACCTCTATGCCGCATCGCCATCATCATAGCGACCATGGAGCCACATCGGACAAAGACGGACATACTCACACGTCTCGTGCATCCTCTTCTGAGACGTTGGCAGAAACCGTTGCATGGCATCCTCAATCGACCCATCGTAGCTCTTCATCTCATCGGGAGAGTTCCCATACTGCCTCTTCGTCAGACGCTCTACCACCTCCCGTTCCATTCTCAAATTAGCGACAACTTACCTTCATACTCTCTCTAACGACAATGTTAGAGAGCACCCGCTGACCACCTTGCAGAATGCAGCACGATGACGGAAAAAGAGCCCTCTCCATCGGCAAAGAAGCCGACGAATGACCAGCCCGATACCTCCTCAGGGCAACACCCTACCAAAGGCTCTAAACACTTTTCTAAAGTGAACGCATTACGACGTTTTTTCTCTCTCCGTTATTGGAATGAACGCCGCCAGAAGGTCAGCTGGATAGAGCGTTGCCAAAACCGTCTTGTCTATGTTGGAATGGGCTTTCTAGTTATTTACGGTGCCGTAACGCTTAAAGCGCTCATGGCGACCGTCCTCGCTCCTATGGCTCCCCTTCCCGGCCAAATTACATCCACATTACCGGAAATCCCAAAGCCAGACCCTCAAGCCCTCATGAGTGGCGGTTTCGAGCTTCCCAATATACGACGTGCTACAATTACAGACCGTAACGGGCAAGCATTGGCCATTTCTCTGCCTGTTGTGCAAGTCTATGCCAACCCGATGGAGATTATCAGCCCAGAAGAAGCTGTCGCCAAACTTCATCACGTTCTCCCCGGTATTGATCAAGAAGATCTCATCAAACGCCTTAAGAAAAAAAAGCAGTTCGTTTACCTTGCTCATAACCTCTCTCCGACCCAAGAATTAGCGATTAATAATCTTGGTATTCCCGGAATTTATTTTGAAACAGGAGAACGCCGTCATTACCCATTGGGACGTATTGCTGCGCAAATTATGGGCGGTGTTGATCTTGATAATCACGGAATTGCAGGGGTTGAACGTTATTTTGATAAACGACTAAGCTCTGACCGCACCCCTCTTCGCCTTTCCATTGATGCCCGTGTTCAAGCAGCTATGCGTGATGAGCTGGATGAGGCCAAACGCAAATTCCAAGCCATCGGCGCATGCGCCATTTTGATGGATATTCACTCTGGTGAAGTCATCGCAATGGTCAGTCTTCCCGATTTTGATGCCAATGATTTTGGTCATGCCCCCTCAGACGCTCGCTTTAATAGAGCTGTTACGGGAATGTATGAGCCGGGCTCCACGTTTAAACTACAGACGGCTGCTATGGCCTTGCAGCTTGGTGTTGCCCATCCGTGGGATCGTTTCTCGACAACGCCTATCCATGTTGGCCGCTTTAAAATTTCGGATCTCAAAAGCGATCATTTTGCTCCTTGGCTCCCTCTCACCTCAGTCATGGCGTTTTCTTCCAACCCAGCCTCTGCTCATATTGCGCTGGATGTTGGTGCAACACGGCAGCAAGAATGGCTTAAAAATATGGGCTTCTTCGACCGCGTGCCGATTGAACTCCCTGAAGCAGGGCGGCCCATTATTCCATCACGAAAAAACTGGGGCCTCACTACGATTATGACCGTCGGTTTCGGTCATGGTATTGCAGAGTCTCCGTTGGCAATTGTGCGCGGAACAGCGGCAACAGGAAATGGAGGGTATTTAGTCACGCCTACGCTCGTTGCTCATAATCATGACAATGATGATGTCGTCATGTCTGACACACAAGTTCCGCATCTTTTGTCAGAGAAAACATCCGACACATTACGGCGTATTTTGCGCTTAGTCGTGACAAAAGGTATCGGGAAACGTGCTGAGAGCCCTGGCTATTTCGTGGGAGGCAAAACCGGCACGGCTGAGAAAATTAGTGACCGCGGAACCTACCTTAAGCATGTCAACATCACAGCCTTTACGGGCATGTTCCCCATGAATGCGCCACGTTATGCACTCTATGTCATGCTAGATGCCCCACATCCCACGGCTGAAACACATGGTTGGACGACAGCTGGCTGGATTGCAGCACCGCTCTTCTCCAATATTGTGACACGTACAGCGCCTATGCTCGGCCTCTTCCCTCCAGACCCAAGCCGTAATGCTCAGGTCGAGGCCTCTTTAGAGATTCCTCTTATCCCTCCCATCCCGCCTGGGGTTCGGCCATTGGGGCCTGGGAATGACCCTGGGGCACCTCCGCCTTCACTGCTGCGCACGCACCATGCTGTAAGATCCTCCCACGGCCATTAAGGCGCTCTACCATGCTTCTTTCTACACTCCTCTCACGCTACGGCATCACTGCTTCACTGGCTGAAGACCTCACAATTAAAGCTGTAACAGCCGATAGTCGTCATGTAAGCCCTGATAGCCTTTTTGTGGCAATCCGTGGACAGAATCATGATGGTGCAAAATTCATCCCACTCGCGATCACCTCAGGCGCCACCGCCATCGTGACCATGCATGACAACCACAGCCCTTCTATCGGAATGCATTGGGAGGGAGAGCGTAAAGCCATCATCATCCGCGTACATAATCCTGCCCATTTCCTTGCACAGGCAGCAGCTTGGTTTGCAGCTCCATTGCCAGAACACATTGTCGCGGTGACCGGAACCAACGGAAAAAGCAGCACTGTCGATTTTCTCCGCCAGCTTTGGCAGCTCCGCGGCACAGCAGCGGCAAGCCTTGGAACCCTCGGGGTTATCACGCAAGCAGACATCCCTCCGATGCCAGCGATGACGACCCCCGACGCCGTTGCGCTTGCCTCCACGCTCTCCACACTTCAACGCAGCCATGTCACCCATGTTGCTTTGGAGGCCTCGTCTCACGGATTGCATCAGCATCGCCTTGATGGTCTGTCTCTCACCGCTGCCGGGTTTTCCAACCTTACGCGAGATCATCTTGACTATCACGAAACGATTGAAGCCTATCGTGATGCTAAGCTTCGTCTGTTTCGTGACCTTCTGCCGCCGGGTAATATTGCCGTTATTAATGCGGATATGGATCCCGATACCTATAGCGCTCTAACACAGACTGCCCATCAGTGTGGCCATATCCTCCGCGATATTGGAATAAACGCAACAACCCTACGTCTGCTAGAAGCCCAGCCAACGCCACAAGGACATATTATTCGCGTTGCTCTTCATGGCGAGCCTTTACCCGATATTACGCTCCCCTTCCCCGGGCGCTTCCAAGTGGATAACGCCCTCATGGCCGCCGCACTATGTTGGGAAGAAGATGCTGAGGCGCCTGCTGTGCTCGCTCTGCTCTCACAGTTGCGCAGCGTGCCGGGACGGTGCGAGCGCGTCGCAGACCTTCCCAATGGCGCAGCCGCCTATGTGGATTATGCCCATACCCCTGATGCCCTTGAGCATGTTTTGCTCAGCCTTCGCCCTCATACACGCGGCAAACTCCATGTTATTTTCGGCGCAGGAGGCGACCGTGACAGTGGCAAACGCCCACTGATGGGCCAAATCGCCGGCCATATTGCCGACCGCATCACCATCACCGATGACAATCCGCGCTCAGAAGACCCGGCCACCATTCGCGCCGCTATTCGTGCTACTTGCCCTCATGCCCAAGAGATTGGAGACCGTCGGGCCGCTATTGAAGACGGGCTTAAACGCCTAGGCCCCGGTGATATTCTCCTCATCGCTGGCAAAGGCCATGAAACAGGGCAGGTTATTGGATCAACAACCTATCCTTTTGATGACCGCGCCCTCACACGTTCACTCGCTGAGAAAGTCTCTTTATGACCCAGACACTGCCTTTATGGACACGCTCTGAACTCTGCGAGGCCACGCATGGCAGCCTTAGCGCAGATGTCACAGTACAGAGCGTTTGCATTGATACACGTCAGCTCGAGCCCGGCGCTCTCTTTATCGCTCTTCAGGGAGATCATTCCGATGGACATCGCTTCATCCAGAATGCTCTTTCACAAGGAGCAGCCTGCGTGATGGTGCATGACCGCCAAGCCGTCATAGACGCTGGCCTAATGGATGACCCTCGCCTTCTCTTCGTTGATAACACAATGAAAGGACTTGAAGCGCTCGGTCATTTTGCGCGAAAACGTTTCAACGGTAAAGCCATTGCCATTACCGGAAGCGTTGGCAAGACCACCACGAAAACCATGCTTTTCCAAGCGCTTCAACCTTATGGGAAAACGCATGCTTCTGTTGCTTCTTACAACAACCATTGGGGCGTACCTTTAACGCTTGCCCGCCTCCCTCGTGATGCCGATTTTTGTATTAGTGAAGTCGGTATGAACCATCCGGGGGAAATTGCACCGCTGGCAGAGCAAATTCGCCCTGATATTGCTCTCATCACCACCATTGGGACGGCCCATCTTGGCCATATGGGCAGTATTGAGGCCATCGCACGCGAAAAGGCTACGCTCTTTCAAGCGCTCATCCCACCCGATGGCCATGCAATCGCGCTGGAGGGAACGCCCTGCCTATCTCTTGTGGCCGCTGAAGTGCCCCATGATTGCTCTTTTTGGACAATCGGCACCTCCCATGCTGCCACCGTGCGTATTGATGCGCTGCAATGCCACGGTCAGGGCAGCCATTTCCATCTGCACACTCCCACAGGGGATACGGATGTATCACTCTCCGCCCCAGGGCAACATCTCGCGCAAAATGCAGCTCTCGCCCTAGGGGCCGTCAGTGCGTTAGGGCTTCTTCCTCAAGCTGCTGCTTCTGCTCTCGTTTCTTACAAACCTGAAGCAGGGCGGGGGCTCAAGTGCCTTTTACCCGGCAACGTCACTCTTATTGATGAAAGCTACAACGCCTCTGGCCCAAGCATGCGCGCAGCTTTGGCAACGCTTGCTCTTCTACCAGCCTCGCGCCGCATTGCAGCGCTTGGAGATATGCGTGAGCTTGGCGAATTTTCCGATGATGAGCATCGCGCCCTCACCGCACCGATCATGGCTGCCAGCGCTCTCACCTTTTGTTGCGGCCCGCATATGAAATCCTTGTACGACTCCCTTCCCCAAAGTCTTCGAGGAGGGTATGCACCCGATGCTACTCAACTTGCCCCGCTTGTTCAGGCCGCTGTACGCTCTGGCGATGTGTTGCTGGTTAAAGGCAGCCTTGGCAGTCGTATGCGTGACCTTATCGTTCTCCTTAACGCCCACCCTTCCGTGCAGGAAGCCTCTTCTTCGGTCTCTCCCTAATGCTCTTTGATCTCCTTGCGACCCACGCCTCCCCCCATGGTGGTTTTGCTAACCTCCTGCATTATGTCACCTTCCGCGCCGGCTGCGCGTGTCTGACGGCTTTGTTGATTTCGCTCTTTTGGGGGCGTCCCTTCATCGCTCAACTTAAACGGATCCAAGGGCAAGGGCAGCCTATTCGTACCCTAGGGCCTGAGCGCCATATTCTGGAAAAAGCCGGCACGCCAACAATGGGCGGCATGTTGATCTTAGCGGCCCTGACCATCTCCACCTTATTATGGGCAGACCTCCGCAATGGTTTCGTCTGGGCTGTGCTGCTGACCACACTCGCCTTCGGTGCTGTTGGTTTTGCCGATGATTATCTCAAATTATCGCGTCGCAACACACAAGGGATCTCTAAAAAAACACGCCTTGGATGCGAGTTTTTAGCCTCTCTCATCGCGGGGATCTGGCTTGAAATGCTGACCCCACCCGAACTCCGCAATGTGCTTGCTTTTCCGTTTGCGAAAAGCTTCGTTCTCCCTCTCGGCTACGTTTTCCCTCTTTTTGCGATGGTGACGATTGCTGGATTTGGAAACGCCGTGAACCTGACTGACGGCCTGGACGGCCTCGCAACCGTTCCCGTCATTATCGCGGCCTTCGTCTTCGCCCTTATCGCCTATTTAGTCGGGAACCACGTCTTTGCAGACTATCTGCAACTCCACCCCGTTCCCGGCACGGGGGAGCTGAGTATTTTTTGCGCTGCTCTTATTGGGGGTTCGTTAGGTTTTTTATGGTACAATGCCCCCCCAGCGGATGTCTTCATGGGCGATACCGGGTCTCTCGCCCTCGGGGGCGCTCTTGGTGCTGTCGCTGTTGCGGTAAAACATGAGCTGGTTCTTTGCCTCGTCGGTGGGATTTTTGTGGCCGAAACATTGTCGGTTATCGTGCAGGTCTTTTGGTTTAAACGCACAGGAAAGCGCGTTTTCCTCATGGCGCCTCTGCACCATCACTTTGAGAAAAAAGGCTGGCAAGAACCTAAGATTGTCGTACGCTTCTGGATTATTGCCTTTATCCTCGGCCTTTGCGGTTTAGCGACACTGAAATTGCGATGATGACTTCTTCTCTCTCCTTATGGCCTTCTCAGCTCCTCCACGGATCCCATTATGCCGTTTGCGGGTTGGGGCGTAACGGAACAGCTGTTGTCCGAGCCCTCTTAGACATGGGCGCGACCGTGCAAGCATGGGACGATACCGCCCCTACGCTGCCTGAACACCCCAACCTCACCCTTGCGCCACTCACAGATCTACGCGCTATGGACGGGCTGATTTTATCACCGGGCATTCCGCACCGGCTTCCTTCACCGCATCCTGTTGCCGTATTGGCACGATCCCAGCACGTACCGATCCTTTCAGATGCTGAGCTACTCTGGCAGGTTGCCCGCAAGGCTGGCTCTCAGGCACGTTTTGTCTCCGTGACGGGAACAAATGGGAAATCCACAACAACAGCGTTACTGACCCATATCCTCACCCATGCCGGCATTCCGACAGCGGCTGGAGGCAATCTCGGCACAGCGTCTCTTGCTCTCCCGCCCTTAGGAGACGATGGCGTTTATATTATCGAGATGTCTTCTTACATGCTTGAGCGTCTTGAGAACTTCCATGCCTGTTGTTCGATCATGCTCAACCTCACACCCGATCATCTCGAGCGTCATGGAGATATGGAAGGGTACGCTCAGGCAAAAGCTCATGTCTTTGACCATATGACCAAAGACGACCTCGCTATTTTAGGTGAGGATGCCCCGTGGAACCGCACCTTACGCACATCCTTAAAAGCGCGTCATATCCCCACCCTCATCTTAAACGCCACGGAAGCTCTCTCTCCTGATGAGGCGCCTATGCTCCCGGGCCGCCATAATGCTCAAAATAGCGCAGCCTGTCGTGCAGCCGCACGGTTCCTTGGCGTTGATGATGCCGTTATTATAGACGCTATTCGCAGCTTCCCCGGTCTGGCTCATCGTCTGCAATATGTCGCCACGATAGATGGGGTTGCTTGGATTAATGACAGCAAAGCAACCAATGCTGAAGCCAGCACCCATGCTCTCGCCGCTTATGATCGTGTTATCTGGATTGCTGGTGGCACGGCTAAACAAGGCGGAATTGACAGTTTAGCTCCCGTTTTCTCCCATATCGGTTACGCCTTGCTCATTGGCCAAGATGCCCCGCTCCTGTCAGAAACTCTCAAGCACCATCGTATCCCTCATTCGATTGTCCATACATTGGAAAACGCTGTTGCAGAAGCGATGAAACAGGCTCATCAGCTGGACATTCCAACCGTATTATTGTCACCTTCCTGTGCGAGCTTTGACCAGTTTCGTAGCTTTGAGGAACGAGGGGAACGCTTTGCCCAGCTCGTCCACGCCTATCAAGACGGCCAGAAAGGATAAAAAACATGGCCTCCCCTCGCCGCACAGACACATCCTCTCATGCGCAATGGTGGCGCAATATTGACCATGTGGCCCTGACCGGTATCGGTATCCTCATGGCACTTGGATACATCCTCATGCTCGCGGCAAGCCCGGCTGTGGCCCATCGTATTGGGGCCTCTCGCAATGTTTTTATCTTCAAGCAGGTCGCCTTCCTCTCCATCGCCGCGGTGATCGTGATTGTTACGTCACGCCTTTCCATTCGCGCAATGCAAAAGCTGGCCGTTATTGGGGGTGTGATCGCCCTCGCAGCCACTTTCATGACACTTGTTCATGGGATGGAAATTAAAGGGGCACGACGGTGGATCGCCCTCCCGCTGATGTCTGTGCAGCCTTCGGAATTCCTCAAACCATGCTTTGCTTTGCTCACGGGTTGGCTCCTCAGCTTGCGCGGGAAAATTCGTCTCCGCAATGGCTGGCGCTTTCCAGGGCGTGCCCTCTCCTGCTTTGTCTTCCTCATGATTGTTGCACTCCTTCAGGCACAGCCGGATATTGGGATGCTGTCTGTCATCACCATGGTCTTTGTGACACAGCTTTTTATTGATGGCCTTCCTATCGCGTTTTTCGTCACCCTCATCGCCGGGATGATCAGCGCGTTTGGGCTGGCTTATCTCACCTTCGACCATGTGCGCTCCCGCGTGCAACGCTTTCTCCACCCCGATGTGGGCGACCATTACCAAATTGATACGTCCCTCCGCGCTTTTGGTAATGGCGGTCTTCTTGGTCGTGGCCCGGGGGAAGGCCGCGTGAAAGACCTCCTCCCTGATGCTCATGCAGACTTCGTTTTTGCTGTTGCGGGGGAGGAATATGGCTTCCTCATGTGCCTTTTTATCATCTGCGTGTTTGTCATGCTGTTGCTCTGCACATTACGACGCCTTCTGCATGAAAAAGACCCTTTCGTTATCTTAGCTGCTGGCGGACTCATCACGGGCTTTGGCCTTCAAGCCTTTATTAATATGGGCTCTAGTTTGCATCTCATCCCCACAAAAGGCATGACCCTTCCGTTCATCTCGTATGGAGGAAGTTCCGCCTTTTCCATCGCACTCACGATGGGTATGGTGCTGGCCCTAACGAAACATCGCGTCCAACCGGGGCTGTTCTCGCCCACACCGGCACCAACAGACATCCCATTATCCAACCGGCTCTTTGCCCCCTCATCTACGGATAAGGATTAAAGAAACATGAATACGTCGATCGTCATCGCTGCTGGTGGGACTGGTGGCCATTTCTTCCCCGCCGAAGCGCTCGCAAACCACCTTCTAAACCGCGGGTATGACGTCGTGCTGATGACCGATGCACGCAATAACCGGGTTAATGATGGCGTTTTCGGACGGGCCTCCCATTACGTCTTGCCCGGCGGCGGCATTGCCGGGAAAGGCCTTTTGGGCAAAATCAAAGGGGCTTTTCGCCTCCTTGATGGCACGATCAAAGCGCGTGCTCTTCTCAGCGTTATCCGCCCCGCTGCCATCGTCGGGTTTGGTGGCTATCCTTCTATTCCTCCCCTGTTGGGCGCACGCCTTCTCCCTAAGGCCTCCCGCCCTCAAATGGTCATCCATGAAGGGAACGCCATTCTGGGCCAGGCAAACGCTCTGCTCGCGCGCTTTGCCCCGACGATCGCGACATCCTACCCTCATGTTGCACGTCTCCCTCAAGGCGCGACGGTTCAACTCACCGGAATGCCCGTCCGTGATCCCATCGAAGCACTCGTAGACATCCCCTACTTTCCTCCCAGCCAAGACAGCGATGATACGATACAACTCCTCGTCTGGGGCGGCTCACTTGGAGCCCAAATCTTTGGACGCGTTGTGCCAGAAGCCCTGACAACGCTCCCCCAAACCCTTCGCTCGCGTCTGCATGTCACCCAGCAAGTGAACGAGCAAGACCTCCCCCGCATTCAGCAGCAATACGAAGAAGCTGGGATTAACGCCACATTAGCGCCTTTCATCCATAATGTGGCCGACATCCTGCAAAAAGCCCACCTCGTTATTGGGCGAGCGGGCGGTTCTTCTGTTGCAGAGCTCACCATGGCGGGGCGTCCCTCTATTCTCATACCGCTTCCCATCGCGGCGTCTGATGAGCAAGGCCAAAATGCCCAAGCTGTGGAACGTGCCGGGGCTGGATGGATGATCCGGCAAGCAATCTTTACCCCCACGCTTCTTGCTGATCGCCTCATGGCCCTTTTGCAAACGCCAGAACGCCTTACGCAGGCTGCTGCAGCGGCTAAAACACTTCAACATCGCAAGGCCGCAGAAAGATTGGCCGATCTGGTTGAAGCTACCCTCCATTCCTGATTGTCTGCCTTCTCGCCTTTCTCTCGCTTGTTAGCCCATCGGAGCTTGTCACTTATGCGCGCCCTTCCTCTCAATATTGGCCTTATTCATTTTGTCGGTATCGGCGGCATTGGCATGTCTGGCATCGCAGAAGTGCTGCATATGCTCGGCTATAAAGTGCAAGGCTCTGATATGGCCGAAAGCGCCAATGTTGAGCGGCTCCGTCGGGCGGGTATTCCCGTGCATATTGGGCATGACGCGGCCAATATTGGCGATGCGCGTGCTGTTGTTATCTCCACAGCGGTAAAGCGGGATAACCCCGAGGTTATGGCCGCCCGTGCCCGGCTTATCCCTGTCGTGCGCCGTGCTGAGATGCTGGCCGAGCTTATGCGCCTACGCTGGGCTGTTGCTGTTGGGGGCACACATGGGAAAACAACAACCACCAGCCTCGTCGCCTGTGTTTTAGAACATGCCAAGCTCGACCCAACCGTCATCAATGGCGGCATTATCGAAGCATACGGCACTAATACGCGCATGGGCTCTGGTGAATGGATGGTCGTCGAAGCTGATGAAAGCGACGGCTCCTTCCTTCGCTTGCCATCCGTTATCTCGATCGTCACGAATATGGATCCCGAGCATCTCGACCATTGGGGGTCTGAAGAAGCGATGGAAGCAGGGTATCGACAGTTTGTCTCGAACATTCCGTTCTATGGTTTTGCTGTGCTGTGCGTCGATCATCCGCGCGTTCAGCAAATGATCCCCCAACTCTCTGACCATCGCATTGTCACCTATGGTGTGAGCCCGCAGGCTGATGTTCGTGCTGACAACATTATTATGGATGCGCATGGAGCACGTTTTGATGTTGTCGTGACCAATCGCGCCCAAGAGACGCAGCGCCATGCTGGCCCCTTCCGCCTCCCGATGTTTGGCCGTCATAATGTCCTAAACGCCCTCGCCTCTATCGCCGTTGCGATGGAAATGGAAATCCCCGACGAGGTGATTGCCAACGGGCTGCTTAAATTCCGTGGTGTGCAGCGTCGTTTTACCCATGTCGGCACATGGAATGACGTTAAAATCATTGATGATTACGGCCATCACCCAGTGGAAATTACGGCCGTGCTCAATGCAGCACGTCAGGCAGGCGCACGTCATGTCATCGCTGTGATTCAGCCTCATCGTTATTCCCGCCTCAAGGCATTGTTTAACGACTTCTGCACCAGTCTTAATGAGGCCGATACGGTGATTGTCTCTGATGTTTACGCCGCAGGGGAAGAGCCCATCGAAGGAGCCGATCGCGATACCCTCGTGCAAGGGCTGCGCGAGCGTGGTCACCGCCACGTCATCGCCCTTCCATCCCTTGAAGATCTACCGAAAATCATCGCAGATAGTGCTCAACCTGGCGATATTGTCATGTGTCTCGGTGCAGGGTCTATTACACATTGGGCCAAAGCGCTTCCCGCACAGCTTGAGGCACTCTCATCCCTTCAAACGGGAGAGAAACAATGAACATACCGTCCTTTTTTTCGGGGCTGCGCGGGCGGCTTAAAACGGATGCTCCTCTTGGTATGCGCAGCTGGTTCCGCACAGGGGGAGCGGCGGACTATCTCTTTGTTCCCAAAGATAGCGATGACCTCAGCACAGCCCTTCGTCAGCGCCCTGACACCATGTCCTTAATGGTGTTAGGAGCCTGCTCCAATGTCATTATCCGCGATGGTGGGATTGAGGGGCTTGTGATCCGTTTAGCCGGTGGTTTTGCCGATATAGACGTTGAGCAAGACGGGCTCATTGTTGGTGCTGCGGCCCTTGATGTCACCGTTGCTGAAACCGCCGCCCACCATGGACTCGCTGGGATGGAGTTTCTAGTCGGTATTCCCGGTTCTGTTGGTGGTGCTGTCGCTATGAATGCAGGTGCCTATGGGCGTGACATGGCCGCTATCCTTGATTGGGTCGAGCTGCTCACAAGCGAGGGAAAGCCCCTACGTCTTCCCGCCCATGAGCTGACAATGAGCTATCGCCATACGTCCCTTCCCAAAGGGGCTGTCGTTACCCGTGCTCGCCTGAAAGGCACCCCAGACAACCCTACCGCAATTACGGAGCGTATGACCGCTATCCGCACCTCACGGGAGGAAAGCCAACCACTTCGTACGCGCACAGGTGGTTCTACCTTCCGTAATCCCGATGGACATAAAGCGTGGCAACTCATCGACCAAGCGGGATGTCGTGGGCTGATCCAAGGCGGCGCGCAAATGAGCGAAAAACATTGCAACTTCATGCTCAATCTCGGTCAAGCCAGCAGCGCAGACCTTGAGCAGCTCGGCACTATTGTGCGTCAGCGCGTCTATGATACCAGCGGGATTTCTTTACAATGGGAAATCAAGCGCCTAGGTCGTCCTACCATATAAGGCATCGCCATCATGAGCCAATCCATCCCTCAAGCCCCCTCTTCTCTGCGTGTTGCCGTCCTCATGGGGGGGACGTCAAATGAGCGCACGGTGAGCCTATCGAGCGGTCGTGCCGTGCTCGCTGCTTTGTTGGAAAAGGGCTATCACGCTCATGCGGTCGATATTGGGGCCGATATTGCCACCACCATTGCAGAATTGCGCCGCCTTTCCCCTCATGTTGCCTTTAACGCCCTTCATGGCCCCGGCGGAGAAGATGGGCGTATCCAAGGTGTTTTAGAGTGGCTGTCCCTGCCTTATACCCATTCCGGCGTATTGGCATCGGCCATGGCCATGGATAAAGCCGCTACACGTATGGCACTCGAAGCATCCGGGCTTCCAGTAGCAACCGGCAAGGTTGTCACACCGCAAGAACTCGCTCAGGCAGACCCACTCCCTCGCCCTTACGTCATTAAGCCTCTCGCTGAGGGCTCTTCCGTCGGCGTTGAGATCCTTCATCAAAACGACCCACGCCGTGAGGAACTGGCGCGCACTTGGCGCTTTGGAGAGCACCTTTTAGTCGAAGATTTTATTCCAGGACGTGAACTCACCGTCTCTGTGTTAAGGGAAACAGCTCTTGGCGTGACTGAAATTCTTCCGAACGAAGGTGAAGGATTCTATGATTTTAATGCAAAATATAGTGCTGGTGGATCACGCCATATCATCCCCGCCATATTGCCAACAACCATCACCCAACAGGCACTCTCCCTTGCATGTCAGGCACACAACGCTTTAGGGTGCTCTGGTGCAAGCCGGACTGACTTCCGCTATGATGAGCAACGTCAACGCCTTGTTATTTTAGAAGTCAACACGCAACCAGGGATGACTCCAACATCTCTCCTCCCCGAACAGGCCGCATGGCGTGGAATGGATTATGTCTCGCTCTGTCATTGGATGATACAAGACGCCCTCGGGCTGTCCCCCGCCCCTGTTAGCTCTCTGCTGACGTCGCCTAGCACCTAACGAAACCATGCCCCCTTTCCCACCGCCTGATCCGCATCAACCACCGCCTGTTTATGGAGACCGCCCTTCGCGTGCGTCTCTTTTTTGGCTACGCCGGAAGAACACCATGCGACGCTTGGTTGTTTTTCTGGGGCTCATGCTGGTGCTCATCGGCGGAGGATGGATCGCCCTTGGCATGGTGTCGGATCGCTCCATGAGCAGCTTGCGCACTAAGCTTGAGGCAATGGATCCCTTGCAGATCAAGCATATTGTCATCCGCGGTCGTCAGCTCACCGATGAAAGCGATATTCTCGCTCGCTTAGATATGCAGAAGAATCGCTCCCTCTTTGGTTTTTCTGTTGAGCAAGCGCGCCTGCGTATTGATGCCCTCCCCTTTGTTGAGCATTCAACAGTGGAGCGTCATTTGCCTGATACGGTCATTATTACCCTGACCGAGCGTGTCCCTGTTGCTATTTGGCAAACACGCCGCCACTTTATCCTCATCAACCGCGCGGGCGACCGGGTTTCAGAGCGAGACCTTACAGCACAAGACAGCACAGCCTTTCACAAACTTCCGCTTGTTGTGGGACAAGGAGCTAATGTCGCAGCAGCCTCTATTATTGACCTCCTCGCCCATTATCCAGATATTAAATCACGCATACTGGCCTTGATCCGTATTGGTGAGCGACGGTGGAATCTTCTCATGCGTAATGGCACGATCGTTCTCCTTCCGGAAGGTGCAGAAAACGCTGCCCTTGCACGCCTGACTGACTATCAAAAGCAAATCCGTCTTCTTGAACGTCCCGTTACGTCCATTGACCTGCGCCTTGCAGACCGCATGGTTATCCACACCCCCTCGTCTCCTCCGTCCTCCTCTCCATCCCCGGGAACTGACGCGCCATGACAGCCCTGACGATGTCTTCTCCTTCCTCCTCTGCCGCTCTCCCCGTCTCCTCGGAGAACGAGAATAGAGCCGTCTTACCGCTTCTCCCATCTGAAGAACGCCCCGGCTTTACTTGGCGCCCTGGCATTCATGCTGTTCTTGATATTGGCTCTACTAAGACAACGTGTCTCATTGGTCGCGGTCTCAGTAATGGGGGAATTAAAGTCCTCGGATGGGGTTGGCGCCGTTCTGAAGGCATTACCTCCGGTGCTATTGTTGATACAGCCCGCGTTGAAGCCGTTATTCGTGCAACTGTTGGAGATGCAGAAACACAGGCACGACGCCGCATTGAAGAAGTCATTGTGAATCTCTCCTGCGGGAATCCGCAGAGCTATCATATTGATACAGCAATGACCCCTGGGGGACGCGAAGTTACCCCTAAAGACGTGCGCAGCCTGCTCAATCACGCGCGCCAACAGGCCTTTTACGAAGGGCGGAGTATCGTAAGTACATTACCACTCGGTTTTAATGTGGATGAAACCCCCGCCGTACCCGACCCCTGCGGTCATCAATGCACGGAGCTTTTAGGAAAGTTCCATCTCATTGATGCAAACACCAGTGCACTACGCACTTTGAGCACCGTACTTCATCGCGCAGAGCTCCGTCTAAACGGTCTCGTCTCTAGCCCATTTGCTTCGGGGCTTTCCGTGCTGGATCATGATGAGCGAGACCTCGGCGTAACCGTGGTCGAAATGGGTGCAGGCACAACGTCTCTCGCGGTATTCTCGCATGGGCGTCTTCTCCATACCGCTCAGCTTCGTATTGGTGGTCATCATATTACGCGTGATATTGCTGCGGCTTTATCCGTGCATACCGATGTCGCAGAATGGCTCAAAACCATGCATGGCGCTGCCCAACCCGTCGCTGATGATGAGCATCATATTATCCGCCTCCCTGTTTCTCATGGCCGCAGTTTGGAACGTGTTTCTCGCGCCCGACTCGTCTCTATTATCGCCCCTCGCATTGAAGAAACCTTAGAGATGACTCGCCATTATCTTGATAATGCAGGCCTCGGTCGACTCGCTGAAGGTCGTGTCGTCTTAACCGGTGGCGCGTCCCTTCTCAGCGGGTTAGGGCCCGTTGCAGCACGTATTTTTGGCCGGCAAGTACGCATGGGCCAACCGCACATGATTTATGGCCTTCCAGAGAGCGCTGCTATTTCTGCGGGTTTCTCTACAGTCTCTGGCCTGCTAACATGGGCCTGTGGGGCTGACGAGTCCTTTTGTCTGCCTGAAGATGATTCCCCACCTTCTGGAATTATGAAACGCCTTGTGAATCTCATCAGCAGGCATGTATAGTCATTCTTGGAGGGGTACACGCGTTACCCTGTCACCTCCTGCCCGTTCGGAGCCACCTTATTATGACACTGAACCTTACCCCGACGACACCTGGCGTAAGCGCAGTTAGCCCGCCGCGCATTACAGTCATTGGAGTTGGTGGAGGCGGTGGCAATGCCGTGGATAATATGATCTCCACGGATCTAAAGAACGTTGAGTTCATCGTTGCCAATACAGACGCGCAGCAGCTTGGTAATTCCAAAGCGCCAACACGCCTCCAGCTTGGCCCAAGCCTGACACGTGGCTTAGGCGCCGGTGCCAAACCTGAAATTGGCCGTCAATCGGCTGAAGAAGTTGAAGAAGAGATTCGCCAGCACCTCTCTGGTGTTGACCTCGTCTTCGTCACAGCCGGTATGGGCGGTGGTACCGGCACAGGTGCTGCCCCCGTCATGGCACGAATCGCTCGCGAGAATGGCGCACTCACTATTGGGGTTGTTTCCAAACCCTTCCAGTTTGAAGGGGCGCGTCGCTGCCGCGCAGCAGATGCTGGCATTGCTGAACTGCAAAAGCATGTCGATACGCTCATTGTTATCCCTAATCAAAATCTCTTTAGCTGCGCAACGCAAACGACGACGTTGATTGATGCCTTTAAAATGGCCGATGATGTGCTTTACCGCGGGGTACGGAGCGTCACCGACCTAATGATCGTACCGGGTCTCATTAATCTCGACTTTGCCGACGTTAAAACCGTCATGGGTGAAATGGGCAAAGCCATGATGGGAACGGGTATCTCCAGCAGTGAAGCCGATGGTCAAGACTGGGCCATCACCGCAGCAGAACGTGCCATCTCTAATCCATTATTAGAAGAAACATCTATTCGTGGAGCACGTGGACTGCTGATCAATGTCACAGGTGGGCCAGATCTTGGCTTGCATGACTACACCAATATCATGGAACGTATCCGTGAAGAAGCACATGAAGATGCTGAGATTATCGGCGGCCTGCTCACACGCGACGATATGACAGGCAGCATTCAAGTGTCCGTTGTCGCAACGGGAATTGATAGCCTCACTCCCCAACATGAACTTGCCTCTTCCCCCGATGATAGCGCAGTGAGCGTTCCTGAGCCAGCAACGGATGCCGCTCCAACACCTGGCATTGAGCAGAGCGCCTCTGTTGAACCTCAAAAAGAGGAAGCCTCTCCGCGGCCGCAGGAAGAGTCCGTTCATCACGAGACGTCTCACCTCCATAAACAGGAAGAGAAACCGGCCCCCTCAACCCAACCTTCCACCTCCTCGCAAACTCAACCTACTCAAGAGCGTTCTGAAGAACAACGTGGTGGTGGATTGTTCAGCCGTTTCTTCCGTACACGTCCCGCAACACCGCAGCCACAACGCGTAGCTCCATCGCTGGACGAAAGCCACCGTCCTAAAGAAGAAAGCTCACAGGGCGAAACAGCGTCGTCACCGCATCCCCACGATGGCCCCTCTTATGACCAGCAAGATAGTGCGGATCTTGATATCCCTGCTTATCTGCGCCGTCCGCAATAAAACTCTTACGGGAAGACGCTCTGTTTCTTCAACATCGTCTTCCCGTGGCGCTGTATGGCACGTTTTAAACTATTCGCTATGATTTACCCCTTGGGGGGTTCTACGCTCAGCAGAAAAGAAGGTTATGCCGAACCACCCTAGTGGCACTGCTCCTGCTGCCCTCCCCGCCCCTCCTGCGACACATGACGCTAAGGTTAAAGGCAACGCACAGCGAACCCTTCGACATCCCATCTTTTGCCGTGGTGTTGGTCTCCATAGCGGATGTGACGTTCGCATGTCCCTCCTCCCTGCTGAAGCTGGGACGGGTGTTCGTTTTCAACGAACTGACCTTCCTGATACTGCCCCTTTCCGCGTGCATACGGGCAGTATCATCCAGACACGACTCGCTACTGTTGTCGCTCCAAGCTCTAAGTCCCCTCATAATGTGGCGACTATTGAGCACCTCATGGCAGCGTTATACGCGATGGAAATTGATAATGTGCTGGTGCAACTTTCTGGCCCCGAGGTTCCTATCCTTGATGGAAGCGCTGATGCTTTCACTTTCTTGCTCAGCTCAGCAGGTTTCCTAAAGCAACAGGCTGTGCGCCAGCTTATCGTTCCCGAAGAAATTATTGAGGTTTCAGGCTCTCATGGAGAGAAAGCCCGACTCATCCCACATAAAAGCCAAACGCTAGACCTCTCTCTCTCTATTGATTTCCCTGCGCCAATTATTGGCAAGCAGCATTATCGCGCTCGGTTATGTCATTCTCTTTTTATGAAAGAGCTCGCTTTTTGCCGCACATTCGTCAATTACAGTGAGGTTGAAAGCCTCCGAAAACAAGGATTAGCCCGTGGTGGTGGCCTTCATAACGCTATTGTCGTTGACCATGACGACGTCATAAATCCAACAGGACTACACGCCCCTGATGAATTTGTACGCCATAAAGCACTTGATGCTATTGGTGATTTGTATTGTAGCGGTTATAGAATTTGTGGGCGTTTTGAAGCTTATAAAACAGGACATGCGCTTAACAATCGTTTGCTTCGTGCTTTATTTGCCTCATCGCATCGTTGGCGTTTTGTACCAGATCGACGCCGTCTTTCTGCTTCGCCCTGATAGTTTCATTGGAGAAACAGCATGTTTCTTCTTTCGCCTCTAACCTTCCGTGCTATAAGGCAGTTATGGTCAGCAGCATTGTAACGCGTCGCGCTTCATCTTTCCGCCTAGGTCTCATGTCTTTAGGGGCATGTTCTTGTCTTGGCTTCGCTTTTCTTGCCGGGTGTGCCTCTAATGGGGAGCAAGCTCCTGTACCACGGACGGCTGACGCAGAAACACTCTATAATTATGGTGTTGATGCTCTGCATGACGGTCATTACAAAATGGCCAGCGGAGAGTTTGAGCTCCTCCAGCAAAACTACCCTTACTCTGGTTACACAGGGAATGCGGAGCTCATGGAAGGGTATGCTTACTATCTGCAGGGGGAATATGCCCTCTCCGTTCAGCAGCTTGAGCGCTACCTACAGCTGCACCCTACCAGCCCTGATGCTGCTTATGCCTATTATTTGCGTGGCTTGTGCTATTACGAGCAGATCGGCGATGTGTCGCGTGACCAACTCGGTACGATTGAGGCGGTGGATGCTCTCCAAGAAGTTGTATCCCGCTTCCCGCAAACTTCATATGCACGTGATGCTCAGCTCAAGATTGACCTTTGCCGCGACCATCTCGCCGGCAAGGAAATGCTTGTTGGGCGTTTCTACCAAGAAGAGAAAGATTATCAGGCCGCTATCGGTCGCTATCAACGCGTTGTGCAGGATTTCCAGACCACAAACCATGTTCCAGAAGCTTTAGAGCGGCTTGTGGAAGTCAATTTGGATCTTGGTCTTCCTGATGAAGCACGACAGGCGGCCTCTGTTTTGGGTTATAATGACCCAGACAGCAAATGGTATCGTTACGCCTATAATAAGCTGAAATATAACAACCAACTGACACCGCAGATCCGCAAGCCTGGCTCAGGCAAGAAGAATCGGGCATCTGAACATACACAACCCACCACATCGTCTGTGCCATCGGCACAAGGCCCGCTGGCGATCGCAAAAGTACCGTCATCTCCTGTTCAGCAATCTTCCTTATCCAAATTTGGTAATGTTCCACCTCAAAGTACTGCTGCGCAACTTCCTCAGGAACAACGGAGGAAAAGAGGGTTTTTCTCCTCTGTCTTTACGCCTGTTGGTAACTTCTTCACCCCTGTTGGAAGCTTCTTCTCCAATACATGGAACAAGATTTTCTAACTCTTTCGCATGAGAGGGTCGGTCTGGGTTTGACAGTTCCCTCACCACAGCCGACAATCGTGGTATGCTAACACATCTTTCGATCCGTGATGTCGTTCTGATTGAGAAGCTAGACCTCCCTCTTCATGCGGGCCTTACGGCACTCACTGGCGAGACCGGAGCGGGAAAATCCATCCTTCTCGACAGTTTAGGGCTCGCACTAGGAGAGCGCACCAATAGTCGTATCATCCGTGCCGGTGCCGATCAAAGTCGTGTTACTGCTGTATTTGAGCTTCCACTGAACCACCCGGTTTATGCTCTTCTCAGAGAGCTTGATATTACTTCTGTAGAAGAAGGTGAGCCGCTCGTGCTCCGACGCGTCGTCACCAAAGATGGGCGCTCTCGTGCTTATATCTGCGACCATCCCCTTGGCATTAACGTGCTACGACGTGTCGCAGCCTTGTTGGTTGAAGTACAAGGCCAGCATGAGCAGATGGGATTAGCTGACCCCAGCACACATCTCGCTCTTCTTGATAGTTTTGGCGTACCACGCGCTTTGCGCAAACATACAGCCGACTGTTGGCAGGCTTGGCAAAATGCCCAGCAAGCCTTGGAGAATGCGCGTAAAGCGATGGATGACGCGATTCGTGATGAAGAGTGGCTGCGCCATACAATTGACGACCTATCTGCCCTTGCGCCACAAGAGGGCGAAGAAGAGGAACTCGCTGCCCAGCGTATTCAACTTCAACAAGACGAGCGCCGTGGCGAAGCCGTCGCTTCTGCCCTTTCGGAGCTCACCCCGCGTGACCGTCGCAGCACGACACCAGCTAATGCCCTCCGCGCCGCCAGCCGTGCGCTTGCCCGTCTTCTGCCCTCTCCCCTGGATCATGAGCAAGAGGGAGAAGAAGCATCCGCCCATCAACAACAAGCTCAAGAAGCTCTCGATGCCCTTGATAAAGCAGAAGAAGCGTTAGCCGAAGCTGAAACGCTTCTCTCACGCCTTGCTGCCGATACAGGCACGGACACACGCTTGCTTGAAGATACGGAAGAACGCCTTTTCACCCTCCGTGCAGAAGCTCGTAAACACCATATTAGCGTCTCGGATCTCCCTAATTTTCTTACAGAATTAAAAGAGCGTCTTTCTCATATTGAACAAAGCTCCGAAGAGCTCAGCGCGCTTGAAAAGGCTGCAAAAGAGACCCGAATAACGTTCGAGCAATCAGCTCATACGCTCAGTGAAGCACGCCATAAGGCGGCCTCTCGTCTTGAAAAAAAGGTTATGGCAGAGCTAAAGCCGCTTAAATTAGAGCGTGCCCGTTTCATTGTTCAACTTACGCCCTTAGCGCCGGAACATTGGAACCGCCATGGGATGGAACAAGGAGCTTTCCTGATCGCAGCGAATCCGGGACAACCTCCAGGGCCACTCGGTAAAGTCGCTTCTGGTGGGGAGCTCTCCCGCCTGATGCTAGCCTTGAAAGTCGTACTTGCCGGGCAATCCTCACTTACAACACTTGTTTTCGATGAAGTGGACTCAGGGGTTGGTGGCGCGACAGCCTCTGCTATTGGGGAACGCCTCCACCGCGTAGCACAGAATGTGCAAGTGCTCGCCATTACCCATAGCCCACAGGTCGCTGCCCGTGGAGACCAACAATTGCGTATTGCAAAGAGGGTCTCACATAACCAAACGCAAACCTTGGCAGAGCCTCTTTCTCACGAAGAACGGCGTGAGGAAATTGCCCGCATGCTTGCAGGCAATACGGTAACCGATGCCGCCCGTGCTGCTGCTGATAGCCTTCTTGGATCTCATTCTGCATGACCTCTTCTGACATTATTAAACGCCACGCTGAGCTTGAGAAGAACATTGCCCGCTGGGATGAAGCCTATCATGGGCATGATGATCCCGATGTGTCCGATGCTGATTATGACAGCGCACGGCTTGAGCTTTCCATGTTGGAAAAACGCTATCCTGACCTCAAAAAAGAAGGCGGTGCGAGCTCTCGCGTTGGCGCGGCCCCTAACCCCGCTTTTGGCAAGATACGCCATAAAGCCCCGATGCTCTCGCTTGATAACGTCTTTAACGCAGAAGATTTCGGTCAATTTGTCACCCGTATTGGCCGCTTTTTAGACCTTGATGAGACTGCCACGGACACTCTTACTTTTGTGGCGGAACCCAAGATTGACGGCCTTTCTATCAGCCTCACCTACGAAAAAGGCCAGCTTGTTCGTGGCACAACGCGCGGCGATGGAGTTGAAGGCGAGGATGTCACCGCCAACATTCGCACGATTAAAACAATCCCTGAAACCTTAAAGGCCGGGGCCCCTGACCTCATTGAGATCCGAGGGGAAATCTTCATGAGCAAAGCGAGCTTTTTAGCTCTCAATGCCCAGAAAGAAGCCAAAAAAGAACGTCCTTTTGCGAACCCTCGCAATGCCGCTGCTGGCTCTTTACGACAACTCGACCCGGCTATTACCGCTCAACGTCCACTAGGGTTGTTCGCCTATGGAATGGGCTATAGCACGGAGCCCGTTGCCCAAACGCATACAGAATGGCTCGCCTTGCTCGAACAATGGGGTTTCACCGTTAACCCCCTTTCCAAGAACATCGCTCATGCCAGTGACATTCCCGCTTATGTTGATCATCTCGCGCGTGAGCGGCCTGATCTGGATTATGATATTGATGGTATTGTCTTCAAAATTAATGACCTCAGCCTTCAGCAGCGGTTAGGCTTCGTTGGGCGTGCGCCTCGTTGGGCTATTGCGTGGAAATTCCCAGCTGAACAAGCCATAACACGTCTCCATGAAATTGAAATTCAGGTAGGCCGCACGGGAGCCCTCACTCCGGTTGCGCATTTAGAACCTATTAATGTCGGTGGGGTCGTCGTCTCGCGCGCGACCTTACATAATGATGACGAGATTAAGCGCCTTGACGTTCGTCCCGGTGACCTTGTGCGTATTCAACGTGCTGGTGATGTCATCCCACAGATTGTTGCTGTCGTGGATGCCGACCACACCCATCGTAGCGCTCCCTTTACCTTCCCCACACACTGTCCTGTTTGTGGAGCCCATATTGAGCGTGTAAGAGATGAAGCTGTGCGCCGCTGCTCGGGCGGTCTAACCTGCAAAGCACAAACCGTTGAACGCCTCATTCACTTTGTCTCACGTAATGCGTTTGATATTGACGGGCTAGGCGACCGGAGCATTCGTAGTTTTTTTGACCGTGGTTTTATTCAAAAACCTGGGGATATTTTCCGCCTGCATAATCATGAAAGTGCTATTCTCTCCATGGAAGGATGGGGCCGACAGTCACTGGGCAAGTTGCTGCGCGCCATTGATGAGCGCCGCACTATTAGCTTCCCCCGGTTTATCTTCGCCCTTGGTATTCGCCGTATTGGGGAACGCAATGCGCGTTTGCTCGCCCGTCATTATGAAGAATTTTCCATATGGCGTCAGGCTATGAAAAAAGCGACAGCTCCTGACAGCAACGCCCGTGCGACATTAAGCAGCATTATGGGTATCGGCCCGGCTATTGCTGATGAAGTGGCAGCATTCTTCAATGAGCCCCATAACATCACAGCCCTCGATGACTTAGCCGCTCAGCTGAACATCACCGCCGAAACCCCAACGGTCGAGGATGAAGCAGAACAAAAACTTCGCGGTGAGACACTCGTCTTTACTGGGTCACTGAGCACGATGTCACGTTCAGAGGCAAAGGCCATCGCTGAACGTCTCGGCGCGCAAGTAACAGACAGCGTGTCTAAAAAAACGACCCTAGTGATTTTGGGAGAAAAAGCAGGATCAAAAGCGAAGAAAGCAGAATCCTTGTCTATTCGATGCATCAATGAGCAAGAATGGCGCACACTCGCTGATATGGAGGCCTCTTCGTAAAAATACCGACCTTTATGATTTGGTGATGGCCTTCTACCAGAAGATCAGGTTATGAAGGAAGAAGCATGTCTTTCTTATCGTCCCCCGACCATCCACTTCTTCTCCTCGCGCTCGGTTTGCTCGCAACGGCAGTCCTTATTGGCGTGTCTGTGCTGATCTCTCTTTCCGAGATCTCCTTCGCGGCGGCGCGCGAAACACGGATGCGCACGCTGGCCGAAAATGGAGACCGGCGTGCGCTTGCCTTTCTCAAGCTCCGTCGCAATAGCGGTCAGGTCATGACCACCATCCAGATCTGCCTGAATGCCGTTGGGGTTTTGGGCGGGGTCATCGGGGATGCGATGCTCAGCGGCCCCTTCTCTATCGGTTTGCAAGACCTCGGAATGGGCGCTGCGCTTGCTGATAAAATTGGCTCTTTAAGTGCCTTTATTCTTGTGACTGGTCTCTTTGTGCTTTTTGCTGACTTATTGCCA
The DNA here is from genome assembly GCF_009834765.1 of Saccharibacter sp. EH611. Lineage (GTDB taxonomy): Bacteria > Pseudomonadota > Alphaproteobacteria > Acetobacterales > Acetobacteraceae > Saccharibacter. The sequence goes on from NZ_WVHP01000002.1 coordinate 295,965, forward strand.
AAACGCACAGCTATGAATGCGCCAGATCGCATTGCTCTATCGGTCTATTGGTTTCCTGCCCTTGCGCTAAAGCTGCTTTACCCAGCCGTATGGATTTTTTCTCATATTGCTGATGCCATCCTCAAAATCTTACGCATCCCAGCCACGGCAACGGTGGATATCGTCACACCAGAAGACCTCCGCGCTATGTTGGCTGCTGGCACAGCATCAGGCATTCTCCTCGAGCAAGAACATCAAATGATCCAAAACGTCATGGCGCTGCAAAATCGCTCAGTTGCCTCGGCCATGACACCGCGTGATGAAATCGTTTATCTTGATGTGCAGGAAAGCCTAGAAAGCCAGCGTGATAAAGTACGAATGCGTCCTTATTCGCGCTATCCACTCTGTGATGATAGTCTAGATCATGTCATCGGATCCATTCGCGCTGAGGACGTTTTGGCTGCTGTGGTCGATGAGCCGGGCGCTTTAACAGATCCGAACTCATCAGCCCATAAACAGATTTTTCACATGCGGCGCGACGTTCTTTCCCTCCCTGACACGCTCAATCTGTGGGAAACCCTCGCCCAGTTCGACACACATGGCGCTGGTTTTGCTCTCATTATTAACGAATATGGCCTTGTCGTTGGGCTCATCACCTATAAAGACATTATGGGTGCCCTTATGGATGGATTGGCTAATCCGTTTGAAGAACAAGCCATTGTCAGTCGTGATGCTGAATCATGGCTCATTGATGGGGCTGCTCCTATTGGCGATGTGATTCGTGAACTCTCGATCAATCTCTTCGTCGATGACCATCACTTCGATACAATCGGCGGCTTTGTCACCAACCGCCTTCGCCGTATGGCGCGCAAAGCAGACCGTATTGAAGCCGCTGGTTTCCGTTTTGAAGTCGTGGATGTCGAAGGATTCCGCATCAATCAATTGCTCGTCACCCGCATGAAAGACGAACCTACAGGGCGTTAACCTTCTCCCTGCCCGTTTTTTCAAGGAGACACCGCCCATGCGTGCCTTTGCTTTTTTGAGACGTTTAGCCCTTACTGGAAGCGTTCTGACCCCCTTTTTCTGTGCATCAGCCTCCTCCTTACAAGCAGATCCACAGGGAACGGCATTTCGTAATTTTGAACGCTTCCATTATACGCTCGAATGGCACGACGATCCCGTTAATGCGACACTAAGCGGTATCCATACAGGAGATAGCCTCCTTCCTGACCTTTCTGACGCAAGCCACACGCGCCGCCTTGCCCGTATTGCCCAAGAAAAGACGGCGCTCAGTGCACTAGACCTCTCCCATGCACCCCAGCATGACCAGGATGACCGTGATATTCTCCTCGCCTCCCTCGAAGGAGAGCGCGTCACTCTTGAGAATATTCAGCCAGACCGCCACCAGCCAGATTATGCTCTTTCGGTGGTTACAAACAGTCTCTATGGCCTCGTGGCACGTGATTATGCACCAGCACCTATCCGTCTAAAGGCCGCTCTATCACGTTTAAACCTCATTCCTGCATTCTTAGAAACAGCCACGGCACGCCTTACGGATGTACCCGCCGTCTATAAAGAAATTGCTCTCGAAGATTTAGAGGGCGCACAAGAGTTTATCCGGCAAGATGTTCCTGCTGCTTTTTCCAATGTCCACGACACTGCTCTGCAACAACAGCTTACACAAGCGACACAAAAAGCCTTGAAGGCCTTAGCACAGTATAAGCACAGCCTGACCGAACGTCCCGCCTCAGGCTATTTCGCGCTTGGACGGCAAACTATGGTGCAGCTGCTCGCTGCCGATATGATCGACCTGACCCCAGAGACCATTATGGCCCAAGGGGAAAAGCAGCTTGAAAAAGATTATGCAGCGTTTTGGGCCGTCGCCCATCGCATTAACCCACAACATCCTGAAAATGCTCTTGCGGACGTGCGCAAAGACCATCCATCCGCAGCACAGCTTGTGCCAACTGTGCGACAACAGCTGAGTGATGTGCAACATTTTGTTCAAGAACGCCAGCTTGTCACACTACCTTCAACATCTTTGCCACTTGTGCGCACAACACCAGGTTTTGAGCAGGCCCTTATCTCCGCAGCCACGGAATGGCCTGGGCCGTTTGAAACGAAACACCTCCCCTCTTTTTATGATGTTACCCCTCCTTCTGTTCATTTTTCCTCTCTACAGAAAGAGCTCGCTTTACAGGATTTTAATCGCCCAGAACTTCTTAACATCACCATTCATGAGGCGATGCCCGGCCATTTTGTGCAAGGCCTCTATCTTGATGCACACCCTAACTGGTCGCTCACGCGTCGCAATGGTGGCTCCTACACCATTACTGAAGGCTGGGCTCATTACTCAGAGCAGATGATGGTTGAACAAGGGTTCGACCATGCTTCCCCTTCTTTACACCTCATGCAACTACAAGACGCTCTGCTACGAGATTGTCGCCTACTCGTCTCTTTCGGAATGCATATGAAAGGGATGTCCCTTTCTGAAGCAAAAGAATTGATGCAGAGCCGATGCTTACAATCCCCCGTTGCGGCTTATAAAGAGGCCCGCCGCGGCACCGCAGATCCCGGCTATTTCTCTTACACGTTGGGGAAGATGATGATCCTACAGCTTCGCAGTGACCTACAGAAGCAACAGGGCAGTCACTTCTCTCTACAGCACTTCCATGATTCTCTCCTCAATGCAGGGCTTGTGCCTATGCGCGTTATTCGGCGTGAACTCACCGGACAGGATGGCTCTTTATTATGACCCTCTTTTCCCCACGAGCTGGCGATGCACTCCTTATCATCGATATGCAAAATGACTTTCTCCCAGGTGGAGCGCTTGCTGTACCTGATGGGGACGCGCTCATTCCCGGCATTAATCGTCTGATGCACTCTTCTTTTGACGCTATTATTGCTAGTCGGGATTGGCACCCGGCCAATCACACCTCATTTGACGAACAAGACGGCCAATGGCCTGCTCATTGTATTGCAGGCACATACGGGGCTGCCCTTCATAAAGAACTTCACCAAGTCCCTATCAGCCATATCATCCATAAAGGTATGCGTGCCAAAGCTGAATGCTACTCTGCCTTTGCCGATGAATATGGTGTTTCGACGGGATTATCCAGCCTAGTAACGGGGCTCGGTATACGGCGCGTCGTGCTCTGCGGCGTTGCTCTTGATTATTGCGTTAGAGCCAGCGCCCTTGATAGCCTCAATGCAGGTTTTGAAACCGTCGTTCTTACAAATCTTTGCGCAGCAATTGGTGAGCGCGCGCAGGTGCTACAAGCCATGCAAGACGACGGGCTCACCCTTCTTGAAGCGTAAGAAAGCCTCCACTAAGGCGCTTTATCAAGCCACCCACCTGTAAAGCCGGCACGATGGAGCCCTTGCCGAATGAACTGATTTTTCTTCATCACGTTCCACACAAAACCGCTGCGCCAATTTTCAAGCATGATGACAATAGGGCCCTGATCAATCCCTAATTGCTGCCCATCAACCCACATGCCTTTGTCCGTTTTAAAGGACGGGTTAAACGCATCAGCAAAACCGTAACGTCCATAAAGTCGATCCCCATAACGCTGCTTCATCGCCTTTAACGCAGGCAGTGCAATTTCTGGAGCAAAAGCGACAGATCCCCCCGCAGCCGTTGGCGCAATTGTGCCATCATCAAGGACATAATCTTTCCCAGCGCCTCGCGCGCTATACGCCAAATAATGACGCGCTTCCCCTTTATAGGGCTGGGTAGCATCACCGGGGCCATCTGAAGCGGTCAAGCCCCATATGGTGTCCCCATAATCCTTCCAGTTCCCCGGATTATGCTGAGCATAGCTTTTCTGAGCGTACACAGCCTCCCGGCTATTTTGGAAATAATCGGTATGATGTTGACGATTAAAATCATCCTGCAACCCACGGAAATCAATCCACGACTCGCTATATTGATGGCCAAATAGCGGTGCAAAATTAAGGAATTTCCTTCCCTGAAAATCCCCCCATTGAGCATCATAAGTAGCCGTCCATTGGTGCCATGTTTCAGGGGCTAGGGCATGTTCGGGTGCACCAAGCGCTAAAATATAAATCAGTAACCCTTCATTATACCCTTTCCAGTCAGCCGGTAAAAAGCCGTGCTCTGGCGTCCAGCCCATGCTGAGCCACGGGCCATGGTTTTTCATCCATTTCCAATCAACACGCCGATACAAGCCCCCTGCAAGGGAACGTATCTCCCCTTCTTGAGCTGAGGGATGATCATAATAAGACTGTGCAAACAGGACACCCCCCATCAACAAGGCTGTATCAATACTCGACAGCTCCGACCACGGCGCAACGCGCAGCCCCGTCTCAGGGTCAAGAAAATGATAGAAAAAACCGTGGTTCCCAGCCGTACCAGTGGCGGCCTCTCCTTGAGGCAAACGCGACAAAAAACGCAACGTGGTGAGGGTTCGCTCTACGGCTTGGTCACGCGTTACGTAGCCCCGCTCTACACCAATCCCATACGCCGTCAGACCGAAGCCAACACTCGCAATACTTGCAGCCCCATGGGGCAAAGGAGCACGATCTGGGACTAAACCATTGTGCGAAACTCCATAGTCCCAAAACCAGTCAAATGTTTTATGCTCAAGGTCTTCTGCAAAAGCCTGATCGTTTGCAGCCGTTACAGACGATACAGGCTGCACGACTGATGATGCTACCTTAGACGGGCTCTCTGTCCCCCAAGCGGGTTGAACCGCCCAAAAACCAATAAACGCCACACCACATTGTGACAGATACCTAAGAACGCTGATGTTACTCATAATAATAGGCTGCCACTCTTTATTTTTAATATCCTCCCACCATAAACGATGATGGGCTTCCCGGGCAAAGTCGCACATCATCGCCTGTATGGCTTATCATTAATATGTGAACGTCAATTCAGATTGATAATAGGTTGAACTTTGCGCTCCAACCCGACGCATAGCGTGCGACGACATAAACCGCACCACATGCTGATCCCATGTTAAATGAGGCCCAAGATTCAACGTCACATCCGCCTGCGGTGCCATACCAACATAAGCGCCGCGTTCATTTTCTGGATTATTCATCTGCCGACTAAAGATATTCCGTCCATACACTGAATACGTGTCATCATGTGTACTGTAGCGCCAATAGAATGGGTATTTAAACTGAACCTTGAGATAATTCGTTGGCGAGAAGGCAAACTTCGGAGCAAAGTTCACCAAGTTTGAACCCGTTAAATAGTTTGTGGGGTCAAGATAGTTCGTATTAACACCGAAAGGCTCGATATATGTATTCATAGAAGAGGTTGAGCCACGTGCCCCACCACCTGAATAAATATCGACCTGAGCCCCCACGCTCGGCTTCCACATAACATTTCGGAAGTGATAATCTGCCGTCGTATTCACGGAAAATGCATTCACACCACGATGTTTACCGTCATAATGCACCGTACTCCGGCCATTATAGGCGCTCATAGCCGCTTGGTGGAAAACACCCTGCTGATATGCCCCACCAACGGAGAAACTAAGCGGCCCAGCTTCACCATGCCAACGCAACCCAAAGTTATTACGTGTGGTTGACCCCCAGGCAGAAGGCTCTGACATGACAGTACTTTGGGCAGGCCCTCCAGCCATTTTGTAGCCGTAGTAGAAAAGATTAATGAAAGAATATCCCTTTTCACCCATAAACGTAAAATCAGGCGGGGCAATCGTGACATTTACCCCATAGAGGCGTGTGCTGTAATCCTCCGTATTACGAAAAGCCTGCGGACTTCCAGCAGGATGTTGGTCTTTTGTTTTCACGAAATCAAAACCATCAACCCGCACGCGCTTCCAAATCTGATAAACGCGAAACCCGTTCCAAGTCAGCGGCACGTTAAACACGTCACGGTTACCGATCATATAATCAGGCGCATCTAAAAATTGCTGCCGCCCAAAAATAAACCCACTATGACCACCGAGCAGATCACCACTAAATTCAACAAAAGCCTGCTGGGCATCAATATTTTTACGGAAAGTGCCGTCATAGCCATAAGGACGCCAGCCTCCTGCATCAGCGTTAATAAGCTGACCAAAAAACCTTACATGCTTGCCTAGATGGAGATCAGCACTCCATAGATTACGGACAGCAAAACGCCCAGAGTTACGAGGATACCGCCCGCCTCCGACATCTCCAATCTTTCCAGGGGGCATTTGTGATCCCAAAACCGGATGATGATCATACCAGTTGCGGATACGCGTTTCACCCTCAAGACTTAACCAAATAGAACCACTGTCATTCAGTCTCATATGTTTATAGGCATCTAAGGGATCATTCTGATCACAAACAGGCTTAACTTTTTTAGGCCCTTCCATCCCTGCTGGCGTACCATACTGAGATTCAGGGCCAAACCCCGTTTCACTACCATCACCACGCGCAAATACACCAAACGAGCTCGTTTTAGCGGCATCCTCTTGAGGGCTCGGGCCACAACCTCCTGGCGCTGTATGCATCAAACGATCAAGCAACGAACGTTGTGGTGTCTCTGTCTCCGTATGTGTCACATGATCATCCGGCGCCGCCTGAGCTGCCGCCATACAGGAAGTTAGACCAATCGCGAGAAAAGCCGAATGCAAGGCGGTACGCGTTAAAAAAGTCTGTCGCATGGTCTCGTTTCAACATCTAGTTACTTTCTACCTCACGACAAACCCCAAATTCCGCCACTATGTTTTGATGAAAATCAACAAAGTTAAAAAAATATTACATAATAGATCTATAACTGTAATTCATTATTCCTATTACAAGAATAAGATAACTTGTTTCCTTTGTATCATGGGAATAATTATCACTTTTCATCAATTGATTTTTAAGGTTTTGTTTTTTATAGAATAAAATGAAATTTTATTTCAACTTGAAGTGAAATTAAATGTATCATTCTATAATTATAATGATATTTACCCTATCAACAAAACACTCAAAAAAAATTTGAGCATTCTCTTTTGTTTTTAATTATTTTTATATATTGCAAGTATATTTACATGAAATGTTTACGTATTTTGTAAAAACAAAATAATAGATATTAATATCATAATCTATCTCAAATATTATAATACATTCCCATACAATGACGTCTATATTTTTAGAAATTTTTCTGTATCATTGTATTGTATAAATTAATATTCCATTTTCATATCTCACATATTACGCAGTTAGTATGTCATTTTCCAAAATTATTAAATCAAATAGTAAGGTAACGGCATTTAGCCATTTCATAGATTGCCTATATATTAATGATAGACTGTGCCTGGTTGGCAAATTCACGAAAGATCGTGGTTAAAAAAGTGCGATCTTTTCGCATAAATAGGATTCGACACCATGTGCCTATAGCGAATCTCATCAACAGCAACAGACCAGATATTTGTTGCCCGATTCTGCCAAAAATCAGTCTATTTGCTGATTTTTCTCTCAAGATAAGATTGAGTTGTTGGGCATTACGAACCGATTTCTCACGTTGATCACGCACAACGGACTTAACACGCGCGCTCTGCCATTTCTCCTAACCATTCTAAATGTATATCCTATTTTAGGATATTATTCAGTCTCACTTCTACAGGGCCCTTTTTTCTGGAGGCTTTTATGAAATCTATTTTTTCCGATCGGTACACGAAAATGCTGCGATTACTCATCACGGCACGTAAGGAAAAACCTCTTACACAGGTGGAGCTCGCCCGGCAGCTCAAAAAGCCTCAATCTTTCGTCTCAAAATATGAGCTTGGCGAAAGACGCATTGATGTTATCGAATTTATGGTGATTTGTGAGGCGATTTCTGCCGACCCCTGTGACATCATCCGGCAACTTTAGTCGGATCAAGGCAATTCACGTAAAACAAGACCGCGCTGCTATGCACTGGAATTTATGCCCTATACGTTCCCTATGAGGAATATCACTCATTTTTTAAAGAGGAGAAAATATGAAAATCTACAGTTTTCGGCTGGTGCGCCCTGCTGGATTCGAACCAGCGACCCACAGCTTAGAAGGCTGTTGCTCTATCCAGCTGAGCTAAGGGCGCTCTGCCTTCGTAATCTGCAGTGGTCGGGGCGCCCGGACTCGAACCGGGGGCCTCTTGTACCCAAAACAAGCGCGCTACCAGGCTGCGCCACGCCCCGACGACAAGGAGGTTTATAGGAGAGCTGAGCTAAATAGGCAAGAGGGTTTCTTGCCTATTTCACTGTTTTTTTTAAAAAAATTAGCTTTTCGTGCCACGATTAAGAGGTGGAACAAAAAGAGGTGCGGTATCCCATGGGAATAAAACCCAGGTATCCTGCGGGACTTCCGTCACAAAGTGATCTGTGAAAGGCTTTCCATCAGGCTTTGCATAAAGACATGCAAAAACAGCTTTTGGAAGCATCTCGCGCACGTAACGAGCTGTAATGCCTGAATCAACAAGATCATCAACAATGAGGAAGCCCTCACCATCACCAGCTGCTTCTGGTGCTTTTAGTGTGACGGGTTTTTGTTGTGTCCCCTCCTCTGCTTCATAACTGACGACGGAGACGCTTTCGATTAAACGACACCCTAACTCACGGCCAAGAATCGCCGTTGGGATAAGGCCACCTCGTGTAATCGCGACAAGACCACGGAATGGCTTATGCTTGTGCATAAGCTCCGTTGCCAACAAACGGGCATCGCGATGAAGCTGATCCCACGTAACGGTCGCATAGTTCACATTCTGAGGTGTAGTATTTTGTGTTGCTGTCATGCTTTTCATCTGCCTTCAGTCGACAAATTTTGCAACTCTTTGAGCCAAAGAAAGTACAGCAATAAAAAAGCCCAAGCACAAGGCCTGGGCTTTTAAAATTGGCTCCCGAAGTAGGACTCGAACCTACGACCCAACGATTAACAGTCGTTTGCTCTACCAACTGAGCTATTCGGGATCAGTTGTGTGTCTTTTACCGAAACAACTCGCAGAGGTAAACCCCTTATTTTTCTTTTCAAAACAAAAAAAGGCACAACATGAAAAAAGCCCAAGCACAAGGCTTGGGCTTCCAAAATTGGCTCCCGAAGTAGGACTCGAACCTACGACCCAACGATTAACAGTCGTTTGCTCTACCAACTGAGCTATTCGGGATCAGATGAGCTTTCTTCTATCCAAATGCTCCGAAGAGGTAAACCCCCCTTCTATCAAAAAAGATCATAACAGCCTGATTTATTTTAAAGACAACGTACAGAATCGCCCAACGTCACACGCCCTGACTTTTCTACGATAACATTCTGGCCAAACATAATGCCTTTTTCCTGTCGTCGAAACGTGCCGAGCTCTTTAAGCGGTTGTCCGGCTTCAGGGATATGCCCGGTCTCTTGATCAACCGTTGTGACAATGCAACGTGAACATGGCTTGACCACCCGCAAAACAGACTCTCCTACCGCCAGCAAACCCCATCGGTCTTCCGCCCACGGTAGCGTTCCTGAAACAACGATATTGGGACGAAAGCGTTCCATTGGCACCGGATGAGCCAAACGCTTGTTCAGGTTGTTCAGTGAGGCTTCTGTACATAACAAACCTGGGAAACCATCGGCAAAAGAGGTTGGATAGTCATATCCCTTATAGTGCTGTTTCCGCACTTTTTGGGGCTCATCCATATACACAAGACGACACGCTCTCCCAAGAATAGAAGAAAGCCACTCAGCAGCTTGGTCGCCAGCATCGCACGTTAATACGTTACTCTTCCAAACAGTGACTGATCGCCTATCAGATCGGCTGGGACAATCTACATCAAGAATAGCAGCATGTTCATGTATAAGAGTTAAGCCATTTTCCCGCATGATAGGCTTAATCTGAGCCATAATGGGAAGTTGACGCTGCGTTAAAAAACGCCCTTCCGAATCAACCACCATCCATCGCCGATCCCTCTCTGGCCCCCATGGTTCAAAGGTGAATGACGAACACGACACGCCACCTAAACTTTTAACTGGGTAGATATGCAGAGAGGCAACCTTCACGAACCCACTCCTCTATGAAGCATCTGATGCTTCAAGCTCTTCCCGCCCCTGGGTCGCGAGCTGATCAACACGCTCATTTTCCACATGGCCTGCATGAGCTTTTACCCAATGCCATTCGATATCATGCCGTTTAGATACATCTAAAATACGACGCCATAAATCCATATTGGCAACGGGATCACCCGACGCATTGCGCCAATTCCGTCGCACCCATCCGGTATGCCATCGCGTAATCCCATTCCTGAGATATTCACTATCGGTTGTCAGATGGACGGTGCAACGTTTGGTCAATGTTTCTAGGGCAACGGCGGCAGCTGTAAGCTCCATACGATTATTCGTCGTTTCAGCTTCACCACCCTTTAGCTCACGCTCACGCCCTTGGCAGCGTAGCAACACGCCCCATCCTCCCGGCCCCGGGTTCGGTTTACAGCCCCCGTCTGTCCAAATTTCAACATGCGGAACTGTGTCGTCAGAAGATATGTCAGACATAGTCCTGCTCCGCAAAAAAGGCCAAGCGCTTTTGATATTCCCACGGATCTTTCCGCGTCACCAAAGCATCCTTTGGAGTATGCACCCAATCATAAAGACGCGTTAGCAAAAAGCGTAATGCGGCCCCCTGACACAAAATCGGCAAAGCATCGCGCTCTTGAGCAGAAAGAGGACGAATAGCTTCGTAGCCTTTGATCATGGCCTTTGCCCATTCTGAGCGATAGGTCATATCCTGATCAAAGCACCATGCATTAAGACAAATCGCGAGGTCGTACGCCAAAAAGTCCGTGCATGCGAAATAGAAATCAATCACACCGCTCAAAGCACCCTGATTAAAAAAGACATTATCAGGGAACATATCCGCATGGATCGGGCCACGCGGCAATGTTTGCTCGTCTGGCCAATGCTCTTCCAGCCATGCCAAACGGCTCTGTGCCTCGGTTATAAGAGCCTCTAGTGACGAATCACCATCACTCCTGCAACGTCCTAGAAGGTCTTTCCACCCAGACACATCAAGGGCATTCCGCCGCGTGGGTGCATAGCTCTGCCCAACTTGATGCAACCGCGCCATCATGCGGCCAACTGCCTCACAAGACGAAGCATCATATTGTGTAAGAGACTTCCCTTGGAGGAACGTAACAATGACAGCTGGACGCCCAGCGAGGGTTCGCAACGCTTCCCCGTCACGACCAACCACAGGAAGGGGGCATGCAATCCCCTCTTGGGCCAAATGCCCCATAAACCCCAGAAACCAAGGAAGTTCTTCTGGGTTCATACGCTTTTCAAAGAGCGTGAGGATAAACACGCCCTTTGTTGTGGTGAGACGAAAATTACTATTTTCGATCCCCTCGGCAATCCCCTCATAAGACTGAAGGGTTCCGAGGTCATAAGACGTCAAAAAATGACGTAATGCGTCTTCCTGTAGCTCCGTATACACGGCCATGACTAATCAATGTGCTCCTGACAGCGGGTGAGGCAAGCGGAAATTGATATTTTCCTCTTTCACAATGCGCTCTTCAATCTGTAGATCAAAACGCAAGGAAAGCTCTTTGATCATTTCCTGAACAAGGCTTTCTGGAGCAGAAGCCCCCGCACTCATGCCGAGTGTTTTGACCCCTTCAAGCTCGCTCCAATCCATATCAGCCACTTTCGGCACAAGGAGCGCACGTTTTGCCAAAGAACGTTCCGCCACTTCACGTAAACGCTGAGAGTTAGAAGAGTTCGTCGCACCAATAACAACAACAAGATCGCACTCAGCAGCCAATTCTTTAACGGCTGTTTGGCGATTCGTTGTCGCATAACAAATATCTTCGCGGCGTGGCCCTTCAATTTTGGGGAAACGCTCCCGTAAGATCGCGACAATCTCTGACGTATCGTCAACAGACAGCGTCGTCTGCGTAATAAAAGCGAGCTTGTCAGGGTCAGCAGGCTCAACAGCCGCTGCCTCTTCCGCATCATTGATGAGTGTAACAGCACCAGGAGGGAGCTGGCCCATCGTACCAACGACTTCAGGATGCCCCGCATGGCCAATCATGAGGATATGACGCTGCTCGTCACCGCCACCAGCGAAGTGACGCTCCGCCTCACGGTGCACTTTAGACACGAGCGGGCACGTCGCATCCAGATAGATAAGGTTACGGCGCTCCGCTTCTGCAGGCACTGACTTAGGCACACCATGAGCGGAAAACACCACATGGGCATCTTGCGGCACTTCATCAAGTTCTTCCACAAAGATGGCACCTTGAGCCTCAAGTCCCTCCACAACAGTGCGGTTATGGACGATTTCATGGCGCACATAAACAGGCGCACCGTAACGGCGGAGCGCCTCCTCAACGACACGGATAGCACGGTCGACCCCCGCGCAAAAACCACGCGGGCCTGCAAGCAAAAGACGCATAGAACGCTTAGGCGTTGGTGCATCTGCCCCGGGGGGTGCAGAGGTTGAAGGTTCTGGTCTCGTCTGTTCTGACATAATCTTCCCCAGGCAGGCGATAATCACTATGATAAAAAGGCGTCAACGCTCTTACAGGGGTGTAAGAGGGGTTTTGACACACTCACTCAGGCGCTTATATCGGATGGATTGCCTCTTGGCGCAATGTCTGCGCCGTTTTCTTGTGGAGTTTCTGCGACTGATGTCCACGCCTCGCCTTCATTTTTCCTCGTTTCTTCGCGTGGCAGGCCCCGCCTGTGCCCTCTTAGCTCTAGGCGGACTGGGAGGCTGTGGTGAAGAAGATACAGGCCTTAGTGCCTTCGCACCTGCCTGCCCTCATTTCGATGTGCCCGGCTCTATTGCTGATCGTTTTGTCTATAATGGCAAGGGACTCGATATTGGGAACCAAATTAGCCATACGCAAATCCTCGCTGTGAACGGTGATTGCAGTGATGGCCCTAAAGATGCGCAACATCGCCCGCTAACACGTGTCCGCCTCAGTCTTGCCCTTCAGCAAGAGCGCGGCCCAGCAGCGACCCATATGTCCGAAGATGTACCCTACTTCGTAGCCATCGTTCAGGACGGGAAAATTGTTGATAAAAAGACCTTTACCGACACGCTCCGTATGCCTCCATCGCGCGATGTGCAGCGCATTAATACACCGTTGCGCTTTATCGACATCCCGACAGGGAAGAATCCACAAGTCAGCCCTTACTCAATGGAAATCGGCTTTCAGCTCACGCGTGATGAGCTAAATTATAACCGGCAACATCTCAAGAATGTGGCGAACTTTGAAAGCCATGTCCAATAAGCCATAAGCCCCTAGCCTTTCATTCAGCGAGCCTTCCGTTGCTCGCTTTTCAATGACGGGCTAGCGCCTTGGCTTACAAACCTTTCCGCCGGCGATAATGACGAATCTGCCGCGTATAGTTCCCCATAGGCAAGCTACGATTAGCCCCACCATAACACCAGAAATGCACAAACCCACGGGCACGCTCTGGGGCCATACTGCCATACTCCTTCACAATCGGAGAGTTTGGATCTCCTCCAACATCGGTCACACTATTGATCAATGTTGCGTCAAATGCATCTATTTTCCGCAAAGCATAATTCATCACGGATTGTTCATGGAACGGGATGCTGCCACGACCGTGCATGTCTGTATAAATTAGATTCGTCAGAAACGCTGGGTCTAATAAATGCCGTTGCGCCTTTACATTAGGCACGAGAAAAACACCCGTATTAAAACCAGCTTCTGTCCGTCCTAAATTGTATGGATCCTTAGAATAGAGAACCGCTCCATTACTCTGCGAATGTCGGAAATCCCCATTAAAATTCTCTAGCTGCGCACTCGACATCCGCTCTAATGCGCCGCGTAGTAAGTTCGGCTCAATGGGTGAATTCACAGCAATATCACCATCCATATAGAGCAAAGGCGCGTAATCATCGAGCACACCAGAACTAAAGAGTGTTTGTCGTGTTGAGATATAGTCAGGGTAATCAAATGCACTCATCGTGATAATACGGCATTGATCCCGCATAGAAGGAGGAACGACGCTTTTAATCTGCTCAGATAGCAAATTCGTCGCAACAAGAATCTCTCCCGTATAAAAGCCCGGGTTCATAAGACTTTCTAATGATGTCCGGAATTCTTGTAAGACCTTATCACCGAAAACAACGTAAAGAACGCCCGGCCGATAAAGAGCGGCGCGATATACATTCCGCTCCGCCATAAATAACAACTCATGCGGCGCCGGTTGTTTCATAATCGCTTCACAAAGCTGATCAAAATCGACCCGAAGCGACCCAAATTTTAAAGAACGGAAACTACTCTTCCACTCATCTACCGTTGCTTTCTCTCCATCAGGGCCCAGCGACCACGTTTGCCGGACAACAGCCCACAGCTTTGTAAAAGCCTCCCATGGGATAAGGCGGAACATACTGCGATCCCCAAAACGCTCTGGATCTCCCTCCACCACGTCCACAGCACCTTGTGCCGACACAGAAAGATAACCGCCTTTTTCCTTTAAACGAACAAGGCCGGACTCATTCGTTGTTTCAATCGTCATTAATCCCGCAGAAACGGCACGGTTAGGGCGGCCCGAGAGAAAATCATACCATAACGTATAAGGCGGCGCGCTCAGAAAGCTCCATTTATCGCCCTTCTGACCAAGCGACATAACTGTATCGAGCGTTTCTAGCCCTCCTAAACGGCCACAAAAAAGCCCTTCCTCTGCCGCACACGGCACCCGAAAATCATGGGTAATCAGAGCATAACGTATCATGATAACGTCCTTGGCAAACTCTCAAGATGAGACCGCATAAGAGTCTTACGATGGCTATCCAACCATTCCTCACAACACAAAAACGTGCCGTCCACCTGTCCGGGCATTGCTTGGTCGTCAAGGTTACAGTCCCGCTGTGTTAACAAGGCTGGATCAAACGCCCCCAAAACAGCGGCGACATAATGGAAAATACCCGCCTCATGCTCAGCATAAGCAGGGTGCCGCGGGTTCCCTAAATAGGAAACGGCAGAGCGTAGCGCCTCTTCTAGAAAGGTCTTTTGCTGGCGCGTTGACGGCACCACCACTACGGACATCGTAAATCCATACCGTATCTTATGCCCCTCCGGCAGCTCTGCCCCTAGAAACGCACCATGTTTGTTTGCTTGAGGGGCGTCATCTCCCTCAAAAACATGTTCAACAGGCGCCCCTAGCGAGGCCCCCTGAGCAAAGCGTCGTAACGTCTTGTCGAGAGGTCGCGTCACAAGGACAGAGCTTTTTAAGCAAACAACAGGTGCGTACTCATCAAACATCCCACTCGCCAGAGACGCTAAGAGAGGCATTGCCTTGTCACGCTCTCCACTCATACACAAACGTACCAAGCGATGACGCCCCTTCAACTCAGCAGGAATAAACGCTTCAACACGCTGAGCAGGCATAGCTGATGCAATACACACATCCCCTTGATAGCGTCCGCATTCGACCAAACTGCGAAGAGAAAGCGCTAATTCTGCGAGCTGTTCTGTCTGTGTTAGGGAGTAAAAGACCACCGGTTTATAAGGGACGGCCCGATGAATGGAACGCTCAGCCATAACCAGCAGCTCCTGTTGTGACAGGCGCAACCGCTCTCGAGCCGCTATGAGGAAGTCTTTAAACTCAACCACCAAACGGCCAAAATGAACCTCCCATATCGTGCTTTCGCCGCTACAGGCCTGCGCTAAGCGTTGATTATCTCCAAGCACCCAGCGTTCTTTCATAACGTGCCAAAGGGCGCGCACATCATCACCGTCCAACAAACGGAAACGACATTCACGCCGATGAGCCATCGCACCAAAAGGGGTTATCGCTCCGGAGAGTTGTGCATGAAAATAACCATCTAGCCCAGTGAGGCGACAAATGCCCGCATCGAAAAGATCGCCCTCCACCTCAATACGAGCTTCAGGAACGCAACGATCAAAACAGCCTGCATTAATGTCATACCACCACTGCTCAGGCGTATGCGTTACAAGGTTCCACCCTCCATTATACCACTGAAGTGACACAACATGAGTGAGGTCTGCCAGAGTGTCTAAAGCTCGCGCAATAAGTTTGCCATGTTCCATACATAGAACGCGCAGATCGTAAGTCAGAAGGGCAGAGGTCATCACATGCCGGCTCCCCACAACTCCTTCACGTTTTTATAATAACGCTCCATCCTCTCATGGCGTTTATCATCCGCAGCAAAGCCAGACAGACCATTTGCATGAAATGGATTGAGCTCTTCATCACATTCATGATGGAGGAGAGTTTCCACAAGAGAAGGAGAAAAGTCTCCAACCTGCCGCAGCCCATAATTAAGGATAGACTGCGCTTCACGCGGGATAACGTTCTCTCCATATTCTTTGATACAGAGAGACAGCAAATCAAATGCTTTCTCTAGATACGGGCGGTGCAACGTGACATGAGGAACCACCATAAGCCCCGAAAGCTGGCCTTCTTTCAGCCCTGCGATAACGTCTCGCTCTTGTGGCCCGTTGAAAATTCAGGGTGATGAAAATAGCCTCTTGCTGATACGCGACGTACCAAAGCGCAACGCCCTAAAAAGCTTTCAATATTCCGGTCGAAAACAACACCGGCCTCCACAAAAAGCAACGGCGTATAGTCTGCCAGCATACCCGGATCAGCCATCAAGCGTGCACGCGTACGCAAAGCTGCAAAGCGGTCTGCATCCTCAACCGACACCACGCGGATCGCCTTGCTATCATAATGTGGGGGGAAACAAGCCCTTACTTTTCCCTCAGGCTGGTTGGACGTGACCATGACCTCCCCGTGATATTGTCCAAGGCTTTCCAAACTCTCCAGAGCAATGGGCAATTCCGTCAATGATGACGCACCAAAAGCCTCAATAACGATAAGAGGATTGTAATCAGTAAAGCGCCAGACCTTCCATTCCTCATTCAACAGCAAATCACCATGCTGCTGTGACTGCCGTGCAGCTTCTATAAACTGTTCAAAAGAGACCTTAATATCCCCAATAAAAAGCTCTTCAACGGTGCTTTTTTCTATCTCTATACGAACATGTTCGCCACCTGGGCCACACACCCATCGTTTGGCCAACATCTCACGTAAAAGCATCAATTCATCTAGCGCCATAAAGCGCAACACAGCCGCCGACGGTTCCTTCGCGTCGAAACGAATATGACCCGACCAATCAACACTTAAATAATGACCATTGGCACGCAGAAGATTAAGCTTAACACCACGTACGTCAAACGCGACACCCTGTGCTGGCAGTAATGACACCATCTTTTTCGACACGGGGTCATACCAGCGCACAGGCTGCGAAACAGAACGAAGATACCAGTGCCCCCCCCTGTTGAACGAGGCCAACAAGCCCCTCAAGGGGGCCCTCGCTGCTCAAAGAACGCGCGTAGAATTGGCCATCCTCTCCAACACAGATCACCTGACAGTCAGGTGTCATGAGAACCTGAAGGCTCACTTAGCTTTCTCCCTCTTATATTGCCGTCACGCCACAGCAAAAAAATATCATTAAGCGTTTATTACAGCGCCGGAAAAGGACATCACACATGTTACAGCCGCGCTTTCCTACCCTGCCCATAGAAGGTGGAGCCACAATCCACTAAGCACAGCCACGGCACCCAAAGGACATACCAGATTTCAGATGGCCCTTTAAGAGGGCATGCAATGTCTGTCATCACGACGAGCGCTATGAAGCAAAAGACTGCCATAACCTCCCAATCTACACGTTTGATACAGCGCATCATCGGCCAGCCAAAAGCTAAGACAAGCAACAACTCTCCAACAAGTCCGTAGCTATAAAAAGTGCCTAGATAGAGATTATGCGCATGCGCAAACGATTGACCATCAACAGCGACACGCACCGGCGCGCCTTGACCATGCCCAATCCATGGTGTTTGCCAGCTCTGCTGCCATACTGTTTTCCAAATAAGGCGATGATAGCTATCGCCGCGCGCTACAGCGTCTTGCATAAAAGACGCAACCCGCCTCCACAGGATAACGCCACTGATAAAAAGCGAGCCTCCGACAAGAGTGCATAAACGCCAAGACCGACCTTTTTGTGCGGTTACAATCAGCAATAATGCCGCGACAGCAACAGCAACACACGGTGTGCGGCTCCCACTAAAGAACATAAAAGAAGGCAGGATCAGCAAAGCGGCTATCGTAGCCGATGATGCTTTCTCGTTCTTTAGAAAAGACGCGCTTGCCCATAGAAAACATATTCCAGCGATAATCACGGCGGGCAATGTGGTGTGCAATACTCCAATCCCACCGGGCCGGTCTCTGCTCTCTAAACCCAAAAGAAGTGTCAACAAAGTCGCGCCAGCATTGAGTGACATCCCAATGACACACACACGCTTGAGCTGATACGAGAAGTCTGGACGATCCCCTAGTGCTAGCACGCCCCCGAGCAAGAAAAGAGCTGTACACACGACATCGGCAATACCATGCCATGACGGGCTCCACGTGATACTCAGTAAGGCCCAAAGAACAAAAAGACCGCCTCCAAACGCTTCACGCGGGACAGCCAAAGGCCCACACGCAACACGGCCCATAAGAAGGGGGATAAAGAGGAGGTAAAAACATAAGGCCCATACCGGCAAAGACGGCATGACAAAACCGCTTGCGACAAAACCAAGCACAACGAGAGGCCAATATCGCGTGATCATAGAGAAAGCGCATCCCAAAACTCACGGTTCGCGCCATTTTCTCCCAAAGCATGATGAATGATATAATCAGCAATGCGGCGCTCATTAAAAAGCTCATGATAACGCCGCCATCCTGCACGAGCGACGCGTTGCCGCTCTTTTGTGTCATGATGATAAAAATCAATATGATCGACTAGTTCACTGATAGAACTAAAAAAAGCCATTTCATCATCAGCAAAGAACTGATCATAGCCTGTTTTACGTTCTATAAGAATTAACTGACCTGAGCCAATCATATGAGCTAGCCGATCGGAACTATACAAGGGATAGTCCGCACGTCGACTAATATTCAGCCCCATCGCCGCATTACCCAAACGCCCCGCATAGTCTGCACCACTGCAATAGGGCTGTCCACGCACTCCCGCATAAGAAAAACGGATAGTCTCTGGCGCATGCTCTTCCAACATGCGGCAAAACGCATTCATTTCCCACGATGTGCCGCACACAATCCGTTGTCGCGCTGGATTACCACACGCATAAAAGACATCAGCCTCTAGCTCACGTTTTTCATGAGCCCGCCCACGCTCAACAGACCAATCAACAGGGTTTGGTAAAAAACCGGCTTTACCCTTTGGCCCTATCAACTGCCTTACCATAGGCCCTGCTGTTGAAATAAAACTTGCATCGACAACCGCATGTCGCGCCGCAAAGTCACGCGCATTCTCTTCCACAAAAAGAGCGTCGATGTTCCATTGAATCACCACTAACCCCGGAAGGGCTTGTCTAATATCCGCAATAACGTCTGGTGGAATCATGTAGCCATGACCCAACAAAAGAATGTCAGGACGGCATGACAGCATAAACTCTTTCAATGCACGGCAAAGATGCCTTCTTCCCCATCGACGACTACCAAACCATCCGCTTGCTCTAGCAACATCACGATAAGAAAAATTAATGACATGATGGCCATTACGAATAAGACCATTTGTCAGCTTACCCCCCACACTAAATTGGCTTGGAGCACGCTTCTTTAAACTAAAGAAAAAATCACCAACGTGAACAATCTTGAGGCTGCGTTGAATCATACCCTTGAACTAGGCCCATAACCCGTCCTGACACAATAGGCGGCGATCAGTTTCCTCTTCTCCCCAACCATCCTGCATCGTCTCATTTCTGCTCACTTAAAAGAAAGAAGAGACAGCACTGCTTATAACGTTGACATATCGCAATAAAAAGAACACATCTCAACAATTGACAGGACGACGCTGATAAGGAACGAACACACCATGCCTTATAGACATCTTCACACAGCGTCTCCCAAAGAACTTACCATACGTGGCATTCTCCTCGGTGCCCTGATTACGGTCATCTTTACCGCCGCCAATGTTTATTTAGGCCTCAAACTTGGCCTCACCTTCGCCTCGTCTATTCCCGCCGCTATTATCTCCATGGCCGTTTTACGCCTTTTAGGCCGTAGCTCTGTGTTGGAGAATAATATGGTTCAAACACAGGCCTCCGCAGCAGGTACTTTATCGTGCGTCTTTGCTGCTCTTCCTGGGCTTGTTTTGGTCGGCTGGTGGCACTCTTTCCCCTATCTTCCTACCGTTATTTTGACGATGGCTGGCGGAATGACAGGCGTTTTATTTACCATTCCTTTGCGACGCGCTCTCGTCACTGAGTCCCAACTCCCCTACCCTGAAGGCACGGCATGCGCAGAAATTTTACATGCGTCTTCTCCTGAAGGAGACCGCAACCAACTACGTCTTCTCGGTATCGGCAGCCTTTTGTCGGCCTGTGCCAGCTTCGCAACCTCAGGCCTCAACCTTCTTGCCGGAAGCATCTCTTATGCGACGCGTTTAGGCTCGTCAGTCTTTAGTATCAGCGGTTCTTTTTCCTTCGCCCTCTTGGGCACGGGGTATCTCGTCGGTCTTTCCGGCGGTATCGCCATGCTGCTCGGCGTATTACTAGCATGGGACGTTCTTGTCCCACTCTTTGGCGCCTTGTCCCCATCAGCCCATCCTTTGCAGGACGCACCGATTCTATGGGCTCATAAGGTACGCTTTATCGGTGCTGGCGTCATTGCTATTGCCTCTTTGTGGACACTCCTCCGCCTCAGTCGTCCGGTTATCCGCGGTGTGCGCACAGCTTTTTCAGCCTCTCTGCGAGCACTCAGTGACGAAACAGACCGCGATCTCTCACCTCGTACCATCATCATTTTAGGCGTAGTTCTTACCGCCCTGCTCGTTCTTGTTTTCGGATGGTTTCTACTCCCTGCTGGATTAGGATGGCAAAGCATCCTTCTCATGACCTCACTCGGCGTTTTCCTCTGTATGACACTTGGGTTTATCGTCGCCAGCGCTTGCGGCTATATGGCCGGGATTGTTGGGTCTTCATCATCTCCCATTTCAGGCATTGGCATCATTGCCATTATGAGCATCGGACTTATTTTTTGCGCCCTTGAGGCCACGCATTTGCTCACCCCTGCTCAGCGCCCTATGGCTATTGGCTTCAGTTTGTTTGTTCTCTCGGCCATTACAGCGTCAGCAGCTGTCTCCAACGATAATTTACAAGACCTCAAGACTGGACAGCTTCTCGGAGCCACACCATGGAAACAAGAAATTGCCCTTCTTATCGGTTGCGGCGTCGGTGCTCTCGTTATCCCTTGGCTGTTAAATATTATCTATAACGCCTACGGTCTTGCCGGTCATATGCCTCATCCTGGGATGAATCCTGCCCAAGCACTCCCCGCCCCACAACCCGCTTTGATGGCTGCTCTAGCACAGGGTATCATCAACCACAGCTTAGATTGGACAATGTTAGAAATTGGGGCCCTTCTGGGGGGCTTCCTCATCCTAACAGACACGCTATCCCGCCGTTTTAACGCCCCCCTCCCTCCGCTTGCTCTAGGAATGGGGCTCTATCTCCCTCCGGATGTCTCGGTGATCGTTGCCGTAGGAGCCATCCTGGGTCGTATTCTTCATCGTGGGAGCAAAAAACGTGGCACGATGATTGCTTCTGGTTTTATTGTTGGAGAAAGCGTTATGGGTGTCCTGTTGGCAGGGATCAGCAGCGCAAGCGGACATACCGACACACTCAGCCTCTCCCTGCCCTCATGGCTCCAAACGAGCCTTAGCATTGTTGTCTTTATCAGCGTGCTTTGGTGGTTTTCGCGCCAAGTAACGCGCTCATTCCCTCACGCTCAGTAAGGGAATGCATCCTTCAATCTTTCCACCATTGGACGGGCTCCTGCTCTTCAACCACGTCCATTTTTTTTGCAGCCGCTTGTGTTTTCTGACGTTTCTGGCTTTGACGACGAACAACCGTTTTTTCACGCTCTCTCGCATGATGTAACTCGGCCTTAAGGCGCAATGTTTCCTCTTGCTGGCCCTCAAGAGCCTTTTTCTGTTCATCAACCTGGAGACGATAATGCGCTAAACGAGTTTCGAAGCTCTGCAGACGTTGTTTTAGCGCCTCCGCCTCCGCTTCCGCATCACGACACCGACGTTTTTCCGCGCGTAACTCACGTCGTAACTGCTCCGCATCATTCTGCTCATCTAACGTTGCGGTATTACCCTGTCGATTGTCTCGGAAAAACTGACGACTCTGCGCCTTACGACCTGGTGCTGCATGTTCTACAATGACGTGGTTGCCACCAGAAAAGCGGCGCCTACGTCCAAAAGCTGTATTCCCTCTTGTTGGCTCATGTGGACGCCCTGGTGACGCCACTCTGGAATCTCCATGACGTGGAGAATCACCATCACCCGCCCCAAGACGAGAGAGAGCCTGACGAAGAGAATCTTCAGTTAAGTGCGGATCTTCTTGCATACGTAAAATTCTACAATCGTACTATCTAAATCAACTACCCAAACTTCCCAAGCCCACGCTGGTCACGCATCACTTGCAACCTTTTTAACGGAGGCCTGAAGAAGCTACGAGCAGAAGCATGCCTATCATCCCATGATTAAGGCAGGCTCTGCCATATTGTCGGACATGTTGCTACTCTATTTTTATTCCCATGTCACCCTGCAGAGTAGCACGAACATAGACATTAATTGTGAATAATGACTCTCCCTCACAAAGAAGTCATTTAATACCTCACAAGGTCACGTGCTTTTCGTTGCATATCCTGCTCAATTTGTAACGCCGAACCTGCAAGAGTTTTTACATCCGCTGTACTTCCTTTCTTTTGTAAAATTTCTATTTTTTTATGATCATTTACAGAAAAATAATGTGATAATATTTGTAAAAAGGCACGATCAAAGGATCGACCATAAAGATGAGAAAGATGATCCACTGATTGCTGATCTTTCACACTTAAAGAAGACGGAAGTTTTATATGTAAAGGTTGGATTAACTTCATGATCGCATCTTGATGCTTTTTATAAGAATCAGAAAGCTGACTTGAAAACTTCTTCACAAGGTCACGTTCGCTATGAGTTGGCACTAATGCCACTAATGTTTGGACGAAAAGAGCGTGCTCGTTCATCACTTGAATTGCTGGAAAATCCTCACTGCTTACAGGAGTGACAGCAGGACTAACCGGGCCCTTTGGAAGGGGGGGAGCTGGAGGGGCATCCGGAGCAAGTAGAGTATCACACCCTCCAAGCCCAAGCGTTAACATCACCCCACCTAACACACTAAACTTGGCCAGCTTTGTCATAAACTCTATTCTTCCTTCTCTCTTTGCGGCTCTTTTTACAAGGTGACCTTATGCAGTCCTCTCACATGGATCGTCCCCCACCAGTACGTCCTCTTTTCTCACTCCATACCAGCCTTATGTTAAAAGCCTGTTTCGCAATAGCCGCTCTTATGAGTGGAAGCAGTGTTGCTCTCCAAGCTATGGCCGCCCATTTGCCGGAAGCTGCATTTTCCGCTCCTCATGGGCGTGATATGGTTCATATGGCAGCGAACATCGCTTTATGGCACGGGATTGCACTGTGCGCCCTCACAGTTGGAGCCCCCTATTTACACCCATTACGCACACATATTGCTTGTTTAGGGATGCTGCTCGGCACTCTTCTTTTTAGCATTTCGGTAACTCTGTATGGCCTTCACATAACAAGCAGCGCCCCGCCAGCTCCTTTTGGAGGTTCTCTCCTTATTTTGTCATGGCTATTAGCAGCCAGTGCTCCCTTTCAAGGCCGCTCCTCATCTTGAGAGTTCTTTTTCCAACGCGCCCATCCCCAGAGCATCCCCATTTGTAGGGCAAAAGCGAGTAAAAAACAGACAATCACAATCGCACTCATGATCAGCTGTTCTCGCCCTAGTGCGCTCGTAATATGGAAAAGAACATAAGCCCGCTGCCACAAAGCCGTCCCAGCCGCATGTTGCACCATATGTGATACTGGTGCGCAAAAACGCACAAGTGCCATAAACAATAATGTCAAACCAATAAGACCGGCTGTTCGCCCTAAGGTTGAAGCGACGCTCACTTCTTTCCTATTAGAAATCGTGTTTTCGTTACGAGCCACACACTCTCCCTTCATTCATCAAGCCCTCAGGTGCCTAGACCATAACGGGCATTCGGGTACATATGAATAGGGTGACACTCTATCCCTGACGATAAGGTTTTTATGCGTTTTTTCTCTTTTGCCGCCCTCGCCGGCCTTACCACTCTCTTCGTGCAGCCAGCTCACGCTACATCTTCTGCCCCGCCTACTCTCCATAACAGCACGATAGAACCGACCGCAGCACCTTATCCTGACGCATCCCTTGCTCCCATCCAAGTCCGTGAAGCTTTCATCACTGCACGGAAAACACATCGTCGCGTTCTTCTCGATTTTGGCGCTAATTGGTGCCCAGACTGTCGAATCCTCGCGGGTATTATGGCTTCGCCTGACGTTGCCCTTTGGCTAGAAAAAAACTTTGTCGTCGTTCCCATTAATGTTGAACGCCTTACGGCCAATATGGACATCGCCCACAATTACAACGTTAACATTTCAGCTATACCAACCATGCTCATGCTGACCAGTGATGGTCGCCTTCTCAATAAAGACGGAACCCTCTCCTTAGGCAATGCCCGCCGTATGTCTCCACAAGCCGTTGTTGATTTGATCGCCCAATGGAACGCGCGACCTTGATCCTTATCAGCACTCTTAGCTTTATCGGATTCCCTGCACAAAGCGTTTAAGCCGCGTGCAGGCTTCCATAAGCTGTTCATCCGATGCAGCAAATGACAGGCGCACATGCGGCCCTAAACCAAACGCAGAACCTGGCACAACGGCTAAATGTTCTTCTTCCAGCAAAGCTTCTGCAAAAGCCACATCATTCTCCAACGCATAGCCTGCTGCTGAGCGCTTACCGATCAACGACTTAATCCCCGGATAAGCGTAGAAAGCCCCCTCAGGCATCGCACATGTCATCCCTGGGATCGCACGTAAGCTCTCAACAACCTTATTGCGCCGCCGCTCATAGGTGGCTCGCATGACCTCAATCCCATCCATGCTGCCATATAACGCTGCCTTGGCACCGCCCTGCGCTAACGTGCAAATGCCTGACGTTATATTGCCCTGCACTTTAACCATCGCCCGGATCAACGCTTCAGGCCCGTACGCAAACCCAACACGCCACCCCGTCATCGCATAGGCTTTGCTCACGCCATTGACGATAAGAATGCGATCCGCCAAATCCGGCGCTACTTGCGCTAAAGAAAGATGTTTCCGTCCATCAAAGGTAAGATGCTCATACATTTCATCACACATAATCAAAACATGCGGCGCAGCACGTAAAACCTCAGCAATGGCCTCAAGGTCTTTACGTTCTAAAATGGCCCCTGTCGGATTATTTGGAAAGTTGAGCACCAGCCAACGCGTTTTTGGCGTGATGGCTTGAGCGATATGGGCGGCGTCAGGCCGAAATCCATCCTCTTCACGGCACACGACGTCAACAGGCACACCGCCAAACATCCGCGCGATGAGAGGGTAGCTCACCCAATAAGGGGACGGAACAATCACCTCATCCCCTTCTTCCAACGACGCCATGAAGGCGTTGAAAATAACCTGTTTGCCACCATTGGAGACCATGAGCTGCGAGAGCTTTGCCTCCAGCCCATTATCGCGCTTAAACTTATACGCGATAGCTTCCAGCAGGTCTTTCTGTCCAACAATAGGTGGATACCCTGTGCGGCCCTCTTCTACTTCACCGATCGCCCCGGCTAACGCCTCAGCAGGTGATGGGAAATCAGGCTGTCCGAGTGCAAGCGAAAGCACAGGCTTCCCTTCAGCAGCAAGCTCACGCGCCCGTGTCGCCACGGCGATTGTGGCAGGTGCTGGAAGAGACGAAATCCGCGTTGCTGGACGAAACATCACTGCACCCCTTCACAAAAACGACGAATACGCGCACATGCGTCAACCAAAAGCTCTGTGCTCGTCGCATAAGAGACACGGAAATAGCCCGGCATTAAAAACGCAGAACCATGCACAGCCGCAACGCCTGTTTCTTCCAACAAAGCTGTCACGAAGTCTTCATCCGTGGCCAACTGTGTCCCTTGAGGAGAAGAGCGCCCAAGGAGTTTCTTAACCGAAACAAAGACATAAAATGCCCCTTCTGGCCGCTGGCACTCCAACCCCGGAACAGAGGAGAGCGCCTCCACAACTTGATCACGACGCCCTTGATATACAGACACCATCTCATCAATACAGTCCTGCGGCCCCGTCACCGCAGCCAAAGCTGCCGCTTGCGCAATCGAGCACGCGTTGCTGGTACTTTGGCCTTGAAGCTTAATGAGCTGCTTCGTTAACTCAACAGGCGCCGCCGCAAAACCAATGCGCCATCCCGTCATCGCATAAGCTTTGCTCACGCCATTCATCGTTACGGTGCGCTCACGCAGACGCGGCTCAACCTGCACCATCGTTGATGACACACGTCCATCATAAATCAATTTGGCATAAATATCGTCTGTCAGTAGCCAAACCTGTGGGTGCTCTAACAATACATCCGCCAACGCGCGCAATTCTTCCTGAGAATAGGCCGCCCCTGTCGGGTTGCATGGAGAGTTCAGCACAAGCCAGCGTGTCCGTGGCGTAATCGCCTGACGCAATTGCTCTGCTGTCAGTCGAAAACCCGTTGCTTCTTCAGTCGGGACAACAACAGGCGCTCCATCGGCCAAACGCACAATATCAGGATAAGACACCCATGCTGGCGCAGGAATGATCACCTCATCACCCGCATTGAGCGTCGCGGTCATCACATTATAAATGACCTGCTTTCCCCCTGTGGAAACTGTGATCTCCTCAGGACAATAATCGAGACCAAAATCTTTATTGAGCCACGCAGCTACCGCTTTACGCAGCTCAATAGTACCTGCAACATCAGTATACTTCGTCTCGCCACGATTGATCGCCTCAATGGCCGCTTGTTTGACGAAATCTGGCGTATCAAAGTCCGGCTCACCCGCGGAAAGACTGATAATGTCCCGCCCCTCAGCTTTCAAAGCGCGGGCCTTCTGGGTAATAGCAATCGTCTGGCTAGGTAAAATACGCCCCATACGGTCAGCACTTACGGCCATACTCGTCTCTCCCATAAGATGGCCCCGCCCCTTTTACAGCAAGGCGGGGCGTCAATCGCTGTTAAGCTTGCGCTGCCATTTTGCTCAATACAGCGTCACCCATCTGCTCCGTTGTTGCATGGGGCTCGCCTTCTCCGGCGATATCTGCTGTTCGCAATCCATCAACCAACACGCCAGAGACAGCACGTTCAATCAACTCAGCCTCATCTGGACGGTTGAGCGAATACCGCAACAACATAGCTAAAGACAGAATTTGTGCGAGCGGGTTAGCAATCCCTCTGCCGGCAATATCCGGTGCACTGCCATGAATAGGCTCATACAACGCAGCACGCTTGCCATGCTCATTCTCCGCCCCCAGCGTTGCAGAAGGCAGCATACCGAGGGAGCCAGTCAGCATTGACGCGAGGTCAGACAACAGATCCCCGAACAAATTACCCGTCACCATCACATCAAACTGACGTGGATCACGCACAAGTTGCATCGCGCAATTATCAGCCAGCATGTGCGTCAACGTGACATCGGAATATTCAGCCTCATGAAGATCCGTCACAACCTCACGCCATAGCAAGCCACTTTCCATGACATTGCCTTTTTCGATCGAGCACACACGCCCATCGCGCTGACGTGCCAGCTCAAACGCCACACGCGCTACGCGCTCAATCTCTGCGGTGGTATAAACTTCCGTATTTACACCGCGCTTCGTGCCGTCAGGCAGGGTTTCGATGCCGCGCGGCTCACCAAAATACACACCACCGACCGTTTCACGCACGATCATCAAATCCAGCCCACGCACCACTTCCGGCTTCAAGGCAGAAGCAGACAACAGCGCATCAAAGAGCTTAGCGGGACGTAAATTCGCGTATAATCCGAGCTCTTTCCGAAGACGCAAAATCGCTACTTCTGGACGCTTATCAAATGGTGCGTCTTTCCACGCAGGATCCCCGACTGAACCGAACAAGACGGCATCCGCATCACGCGCTTGAGCGATCACCTCATCACGAATGGGCGTATCATGGGCTTTTAAAGAGGCTCCACCGACGAGCTCCTCTGTCAGCTCAACGTTAAGCCCGCGATGGTCACGCAACCAATGCAGCACTTTAACAGCTTGCGCCATAATCTCAGGGCCAATGCCATCACCGGGCAGAAGCAGCAGTTGATGGGTATCGCTCATGAGTTTTCCCCTTCCGTTGATGGGATCCATGCCCGGTTAGCGCGTTGTTCAAATTGCTCAATCTCCCCCTCACGCAGAAGGGTTTGAGAGATGTTATCAAGCCCTTCCAAGAGATTGTGACGCCAGAACGGATCAACATCAAAAGGGATCGTTTCGCCATCAGGACGGATGATCTGTTGTTTTTCCAGATCAACCGTTAAACGCGCATTCTCCCCCTGACGCGCATCATCCATCAGCGTTTCACAAATGTCTAAGGGAAGACGGATGGGCAGCAGGCCGTTCTTAAAACAGTTACTGTGGAAGATATCGGCAATGCTCGGTGCAATCACGCAGCGAATACCAAAATCTTGCAAGGCCCATGGCGCATGCTCACGCGAAGAACCGCATCCAAGATTATCCAAGGTAATTAAGATGCCTGCTTTGCGGTACGCTGGCTTATTGAGAACAAAATCAGGTTTTTCATTCCCTTGCTCATCATAACGCTGATCAGCAAACAAATGCTTCCCAAGCCCCGTCCGCTGAATCGTCTTCAAAAAACGTGCCGGGATAATTTGGTCTGTATCAATATTCTCTTGTGGGAGCGGTGCTGCCACCGTCGTCAGACGTGTAAACTTTTCCATCACCGCGCTCCTTCCATCAGCTCACGCACATCACACAATGTTCCCGTCACAGCGGCTGCGGCTGCCATGCTAGGGGAACATAGATGTGTCCGCCCTTGCGGCCCTTGGCGTCCTTCAAAATTTCGGTTGGATGTCGATGCACAGCGTTGCTGTGTCTCAAGCTTATCGGGATTCATACCCAAACACATCGAACAGCCTGCTTCGCGCCACTCAAACCCAGCATCACGGAAAATTTTATCAAGCCCTTCGGCTTCCGCCTGCTGTCGCACAAGCCCTGATCCCGGGACGACCATCGCGCGCACGGAAGGCACCACTTTACGGTTCTGGACAATAGCAGCAGCGGCTCGCAAATCTTCAATGCGGCTATTGGTGCAAGAGCCAATAAAGACCGCATCCACTGGCGTTCCAGCCAATTTCTGCCCTGCCTCAAGCCCCATATAACTCAACGTGCGGCGAATACGCTCTGCTTTTGCTGGGTCCGTCGTCTCATCCGGGCTGGGCACCAGCCCATCAATGGCCATCACATCTTCAGGGCTTGTTCCCCATGTCAATGACGGTTTGATCTCCGCAGCATCAAGGACGACTTCCTTGTCGTAATGTGCCCCGTCGTCAGAACGAAGACTCCGCCAATACGCCACAGCTTGCTCAAAGGCTTCCCCTTTTGGCGCATACGGGCGCCCTTTGACATACGCAAAGGTCGTCTCATCAGGAGCCACCATCCCGGCGCGAGCCCCAGCTTCAATCGACATATTGCACAGCGTCATCCGGCCTGCCATATCCAACGCACGCACGGCAGAACCGGCATACTCGATAACATAGCCCGTGCCACCTGCTGTCCCAGTGCGGCCAATGATCGCCAGCATAATATCTTTTGCCGTCACGCCCGGGCCAATCTGGCCCTCAACACGGACAAGCATGTTCTTCGCACGCTTTTGCAACAATGTCTGTGTTGCAAGCACGTGCTCCACTTCAGACGTGCCAATACCAAAGGCCAAAGAGCCCAAGGCCCCATGCGTCGAAGTATGGCTATCCCCACACACAATGGTCATGCCCGGCAGGGAAATCCCCTGCTCTGGCCCTACCACGTGGGCAATGCCCTGTTTCCGTGACAGAAGTGGAAAATACGGAACCCCAAATTCCTCAACATTACGCTCCAGCGTTTCAATCTGAAGACGACTCTGCTGATCTTTAATCGGCAGCGAGCGATCTGAGGTCGGGACATTATGATCGGCTACAGCAAAAGTAGCCCCGGGACGCCGCACCGGGCGCCCCGCTGCCCGCAAGCCTTCAAAAGCCTGCGGGCTGGTCACCTCATGAAGAAGGTGACGGTCAATGTAGAGAAGGCACGTCCCGTCTTCGAGGGTAAGAACCACATGATCATCCCAGATTTTGTCATATAATGTTCTGGGAGAAGACGGTTTGTGCATTTCTCTATCTCCAGTTAGGACGCAGCCTTTTTGCTGCCTTTGTTAACATCACGCGGACGCTCAGCGATACGTGCTGACTTACCAGAACGACCACGCAGGTAATATAGTTTCGCACGACGAACCTTACCGCGACGCACTACCTTAATCTCTGCGATCGTCGGTGAGAAGAGCGGGAACACACGTTCCACACCTTCACCGTTAGAAACCTTGCGCACAGTGAAGCTGCTACCCAATGCGCGGTTGCTACGAGAGATCACAACACCCTCGAAAACCTGAACACGCTCACGTGTCCCTTCAACAACGCGCACACCCACGCGAACCGTATCACCTGGAGCAAATTCCGGCACGCCGCGAATAGCGGAAAGACGCTCCATCTCACGCGCCTCATACTGCTGAATAATGTTCATGACCAAACTCCTGAAAAGAAACTCAACTACATTAAGGTCGCTGTTCGTACGCCGCCCATAAATCTGGGCGTTGCGCGCGCGTTACAGCGATGGATTTTTCATGACGCCAACGGGCAATATCCTGATGATGACCAGAAAGCAGAACCGACGGAACATCCCGCCCTTCCCACTCTGCTGGACGCGTATAGTGAGGATATTCAAGCAGGCCTTCAGAGAAACTCTCTTCCTCCCCACTATGAACAGACCCCATAACCCCGGGAAGAAGTCGAACACAGCCATCAAGGAGGGCTAGCGCGGGGATTTCTCCTCCCGAAAGCACAAAGTCTCCCATACAGAACTGCTCAACAGCGTGTTTTTCCAACACGCGCTCGTCCACTCCTTCAAAACGTCCACACAAAATGACGACTCCATCACCTTGCGAAAAACGCTCAATATCCTTTTGCTCTAACCGTTTACCGCGCGGCGTCGGATAGATCACCGGACATTGACGGGCGCCTCTTACATCAGACAGTGCATGATCTAATACGTCAGGACGCATCACCATACCTGCCCCACCCCCAAACGGCGTATCATCCAGAGCACGATGCCGACCACGCCCATAAGGGCGAAGGTCATGAGCCCGGCAAGACCACACATCATTCTCTAAAGCACGACCGGCTAAAGAATACCCCAACGGGCCGGGGAACATATCGGGAAAAAGCGTGAGAATATCAGCGTGCCAAGTCATGAGCGTATCTTCACATCACCCGACAAATCACCTTCCACTTCAACCATTTCCGGCAATTCAACCACAAGACGATTCGCCTTACGGTCAATCTCCGGTACGCAGGCTAAAGTAAATGGAATAATCTGCCCGCTCTCTAGCTCAAGGCTCGTCCCCGCACCGTAATCATGCACTTTGGTCACAATACCAAGTCCCTCACCTGAAGAGGACACAGCCGCCATGCCAAGCAAATCGACATGGTAAAACTCTTCCTCATCAGTCTCAGGCAAAGCATCACGGACAGCATACAGACGACGATTGACCAACTTCTCTGCTGCATTACGATCAGGCAAAGCCTGCCCATCAGCGCCAAGAAGTGCAGCAATCCCAGGGGCTTTCCAACGCACATGCCACTGCCCCCCATGCTCATCATGCAGCGCACCAATTTCTTCCACCATGTCGGCAGTTTCTGTGGCTGGATGAAGACGCACGAGCCCCCGCACACCATGAGGTTTCCCAATGGTGGCAATCAGAACATCACGATCTGAAGGGTGGCGTGGCAAAGGAAATTCTCCCGTTTAAACGTCAGTCAATTAGGAAGCGGCTGCTTCAGCAGCGGCAGCAGCACGCTCCTGAGCCTTCTTCTTCGGTGCCGATTTCTTGGGCTGGTCACGGAAAACAGGCTTTGGAGCCAGACCTGCATTACCAAGGAAGCGCGCAACACGATCTGTCGTCTGCACACCATTGGACAACCAGTGCTTGATGCGCTCTTCGTTCAAACGCACGCGCTCTTCATGGTCAGAAGGCAGCATTGGGTTATACGCACCGACCTTCTCCACAAAGCGACCATCACGTGGGCTGCGGCTATCAGCCACAACAATGTGATAGTACGGGCGCTTTTTGGAACCAGCGCGGGAAAGACGAATCTTCAGGCTCATACGAACTCCTGCAAATTAAGAGAGTTAAACGTCAACAAACTTCGGCCAAGAGGACACTCAGCCAAAGGGATTAGGGCCACCTGGGCCGCCCATCCCCTTGAACATATCGCCCAGACCTCCGGCACCCCCCATGCCACGCATCAACCCAGATAGACCCATCTTGCTAATACGTTTCATCATGGTGGACATTTCATCAAACTGCTTGAGCAGTCGGTTGACCTCTGGCACGCTCGTGCCAGAGCCCGCCGCAATACGCTTTTTCCGCGAGGCTTTAATAATCCCCGGTGTCCGGCGTTCCTGCTCAGTCATGGATGAAATAATCACCTTGTGGCGATCAAAGATCTTAGAATCGAGATTCTTCCCTTCCAGCTTATCCTTCAGCTTACCCATACCGGGCAGCATGCCGAGAATACCGGAAATCGACCCAAGGCGATTAATTTGATTGATCTGTGATACATAATCATTGAGATCAAACTTGCCGGCGAGCATCTTCTTGGCAACACGCTCACCTTCTTCCTGATCCAACTGCTCTGACGCTTTTTCAACCAGCCCGGCAACATCACCGAGCCCCAAAATACGTCCAGCAACACGCTCAGGATGAAATTCTTCTAAAGCGGAAACTTTTTCACCCGACCCGGTGAATTTGATCGGCGCCCCTGTGACCGCCTTCATAGACAAGGCCGCACCACCACGTGCGTCACCATCCATACGGCTCATCACAACGCCTGTGATACCGATTTGGTCTTTAAAGGCTTGCGCTGTATTCACCGCATCCTGACCAGTCATCGCATCGACAACCAATAAGGTTTCTGCCGGGTTCGTTGCATCACGCACCTGACGGACCTCGTCCATCAGCGCTTCATCAATCGCCAGACGCCCCGCCGTATCAAGCACGACGATATCATAACCTTCGCGACGCCCCGTCTCCATGGCACGACGGGCAATCTCCACAGGCTGCTGACCATCAACAATAGCCAAAGACGTGACGCGTCCTTCCGTCTGCTGCCCTACCTGCTCAGCCAACTGCTGCAATTGCAGCTGCGCTGCCGGACGCTGCACGTCCAAACTTGCAAGCAGCACTTTCTTGCGATCACGCCCCGCTAAACGCAGCGCCAGCTTACCCGATGTGGTGGTTTTCCCAGCCCCCTGCAAACCAACCATCAAAAATGGGATCGGCGCTGGCGCAGAAAGATTGAGCGGAACAACCCCTGCTCCGCCGAGCGCCTCAATCAGCGCATCATTAACAATCTTAGCAACAGCCTGACCGGGGGAAACATCATCAAGGACTTCTCCGCCGACAGCGCGCTCTTTGACATTTTTAACGAAGCTTCGCACCACAGGCAGAGCCACATCCGCTTCCAGCATAGCCAGCCGGACTTCCCGCATAGCTTCTGAAACGTCACTTTCTGAAAGCTTCCCTCCTCGAGAGAGACCTTCAAAGACTTTCGACATTCTACCTGAAAGCTGGTCGAACACGTGATACCCTTAATTCCATGACAAACGCGCCACTGCGCGAACCCTCGCGGAGTGACGTGTCCGTAAACCTTTTCGACTTCTAAGCTTCTGCTTCTTCAACGTCAAGTATTTTGATGGGTTGACGCCGCCTCCGTTTTGATGTTTATGCAGGATCACGCTTTCAGGAGCGCACAATATGCGGATGGGTGTCCGAGTGGTTTAAGGAACTGGTCTTGAAAACCAGCGTGCGGGGAACCGTACCGTGGGTTCGAATCCCACCCCATCCGCCATATTCAATTCCCAAGCAAAACCATGCAACATCATAACGGCTGTTTTCTGCCGTTTTCTTATTATGATGTTGCCCCATCTTACCCCATGCGGCATCATACAACCGCACAAAAAGAGGGGCTCACATGGGGGCCTCTTCCAAATGTGGGGGCTTTTCTAATTTTATGCTGACAAATCTTGCGATCAAAAACGCGCAATCGCGCGAAAAAGCCTATAAGATGGCAGACGCTCAAGGACTGTATATCTTGGTAAAGCCAAACGGTTCTAAGCTTTGGTACTTAAAGTACAGGTTTGGAGGCAAGGAACGCAAGCTTTCGTTTGGCCCATATCCAGAGGTCAGTCTGACAGCAGCGCGGCAAGCGAAAGAAACGGCTCGCGCTGAATTGCGAGAAGGCCAAGACCCATCTCTTACCAAAAAACAGAAAAGGGCCGCCGCCTCTAAAGAAGAAAGCACTTTCGGTAGCGTTACCCAGAAATGGTTTGAACACAACGCAGCACGCTGGACAGCCAAGCATCAACATGATGTCATATCTAGCTTAGAACGCCTTGTGCTCCCTTCTCTTGCCAAAATCCCGCTTGATAGCATTACCGCCCCAATGGTTCTGGAAGTCCTCAAAAGGATTGAGCGTAACCGAGCCATAGAAACGGCTCACCGCGTACGACAACGCATAAGCGCAGTTTTCTGTTATGGAATTGCTTGCGGCCTTGCAAATAATGATCCCGCATCTCAGCTCAAGAGCATTCTCAAGCCGGTTCCTAAGGGCAGACAACCAGCTATTACCGACCTTCCCACTCTTTGCAAAATGCTCGAAACCATAGAAGAAAACCCGGCTCAGCCTGTAACCTTGCTAGCCTTCCGGTTCCTAGCCCTCACCGCCGTTCGCTCTAGCGAATTACGAGAGATGCGTTGGGACGAGGTAAATGGTGATGTTTGGTCTATACCTTCCGAACGAATGAAAATGAAACGTCCCCATATTGTGCCACTAGCACGTCAAGCCATAGAGATACTTGAAGTGGTCAAATCTATTACGGGGAATGGGCCGCTTGTGTTCCCATCTGTCCGTTGGTCTCATAAGCCTATGTCTGATATGACCCTTAGCGCCCTCATCAAGCGAGCAGGCTACACAGGGCAACACGTACCTCATGGATTCCGTGCGTCATTTTCTTCTATCATGAACGAAAAAAGGCCCGAAGATCGAGCCATTATTGATCTGATGCTTGCTCATGTGTCTAAAAATAAAGTTGAGTCCGCTTATAATCGGGCTCAACATCTCGAAAAACGACGAGAGATAGCCCAAGAATGGGCTGATCTCCTTTTGCAAAATTGCCTTCGCGCTTATGACCTTCTCTTTACTGAGCGTCGTCCTTCTCCTGCTCCATCTCCGAAATGAACTTGGAAAGAGTGCTTGCTTTCCAACGGACAAAGAAATTTTTTTTATTAGCAGTTGTGAAGCGCCTTACATCAGGAGGAGGGAAAAATCCCGATGCCATCCAACGATCCAGTGTCGACTTCTCAATGGAAAGAGCCTCTATAATATCTTTTTTCTTCAGAAGTTTCTCAACCTGCGTCATCTCTCATCCTCCTGATCTGCGTATTCCTCCAAGGCCGAGACAAGAACGAGCACGTCGCCGACTATTGGCTCGCCCCACAAGTTATCTGCCCGAGTGTCTAGCGTTTGCTTATGCCAGCCGTTGACGTAGTAAAACATACGCCCATCGTCTTTCTTGTTGGCTTCGACCCACCCATAACGATGTGGTTCCGAAGCAGTTGGGAACTTGGCGGGGTAGCGAATGCCGTATCTGAATTCTGGCATATCCCCCGCCTCACGGAACGGAACCCATTCGCGACGCTGATTCCAACGCTCCTCACACTCTTGGGCATCACGACCACGCGGGCCCTCAGAACCACATTCGCTGCAAAGCATTTTGAAACGGAAGGTGTAGGTTGCTCCTTCCGACCCACAGAACGGGCACGGCTTTAGCTTGTCAGTCATGGCCGGTCTCCTGTTCTTGCAAATCATCAGAGCGTGCACCGCATGTATCGCAAATCAACGGTTTCTCTTCGCAATAAGAACAAGGGGCACAAACATGACAGGAACAATGCTCAGACACTAGGAAATATCTTGTCCCATCGCATCCCATTACCTCACAGCTATCAATATCTACTCTCATCCCCGCCTCCATTTCTTCCAGAACACGACCGCGATCTTCCACAGCCAGAACAGCATTGTTGTCAGTGTTGGGATGCCCCCTCGCGGGCAGTTAGGGCGGAAACGGCGCTCTCGATGTCTGACGTAGAGGCCCATTCCGCAATAAATATTCATTGATAGAAGTATGGCATGAAAGATATTCATCACATGCCCTCCGCAAGGTTGTATACCTTGTCAAGCAAGTAACTAAACTCGCTTCGGTCTTGCGTTTCAAAAGCACGCATCAAATCAGCGACCAGTTCATTGCCCGTTACATCACATGGTTTTGCTGGAGGTAGATTGAGTTTGCGACTCACGACTTCTTCCAGCAGATATTTATCATCGACCTGACTAATGGCGTCGTCTGCGTCTATCTCGGCTTGAAC
>NZ_WVHP01000003.1 GCF_009834765.1 Saccharibacter sp. EH611
TTTCTGCCGTCATAAGAGCATGACTGCCATCATTCACAGTCTGGCCAGCAACACGCCCCCCATTGACATCAAATGTGCCAGCATTGGACACCGCACTCTGTAAAGAGCCTGTCAACTGAAGCCCTGCACCTGATGCAATAGACGTGGTTCCCGTATAAGTATTCGCACCCGTCAGAACTTCCTGACCGCCGGTGATACTCAGTGACCCACCGGCACCAGACATCACACCGGAATACACATTCCCAAATGGCGCATTCGCATTGGACAATTGCAGAGTTTTCGACCCCAGAGCAACGCTTCCAGTCCCATCAAGAGCCTGAACCGCTGTCGTACCTGTGCCAAGCCCTGAAATGTCAAAGCTCCCATCGCTGGCCACATGCACACCAGAGGAATGCTGAACACCACCATTTTGAGAAAGCACTAGGGTACCATGCTCTACAGTGGTCGCGCCTGTATAATTGCTCGGCGCTTGTATGAAGGTGCGCCCCGTTCCGGCCTGAACGAAGTCACCTGAACCATAAAGATTCTGCGGTAACGCGTAATCGTTGCTACGATTAACAATGAATCTTCCATCATCACGGATCGCCCCACTTCCAGCAGAGCCGGTCGTGCCTCCTGCGCCGACTTGCAAAATCGTCCCTTTATCAATTCCGGTTTCACCCGTGTACCGATTATCACCAGAGAGTATTTCCATACCCTTGGCGAGGGTCAAACCACCTTGGCCGTCAATCACACCACTATAGTGATTATCCGTTAGTATCTGGCCATCCTGACCAACCGTGCGCTTTGCATCCGAGAGCGTTAAGGTCTTATCCCCTAAATGAACCTGCCCCTGTCCCCCCAGGGTTTGGACAGACGTTCCCGCTGCATCAATCCCTGAAATATCAAAGCGAGCATTTCCAGCACTCTGGACACCAGCAGACTGAGCAATAGATCCCTTGCCACGCAAATTAAGCGTGCCATTAATTAGGTCAGTCGCACCACTATAGCTGTTTTCATTTGTTAAGGTCGTGCTCCCGCTTCCCCGTTGAGCCAAACTCCCTGTCCCAGAAATCTTCTGAGCTAATGTCAGGTCATTGGAACGATTAACGGCAAGCGCCCCGTTATCAAGAATATCAGCAGAGCCAGTCGTCCCCGTCGTCCCACCATTACCTAATTGAAGCGTGCCGGCATCAATCGTGGTTGAACCCTGATAATGATTATCTGCTGTGACAATCAATGTCCCGAGGCCTGTTTTTGTCAGAGCTGTTCCACCCTGAACCTGACTATCGTTAATCGCACTATTTAATTCAGCGACAATCTTTGCACTGTCTTCAGATGTTCGCCCGTTTCCAACATTAATGACCGTATTATTACTAGCCGCGTACAGGTCATCTCCCGTGATCTTATAATGGTTTTGTGCATCCCCACTGATAAACTGCATTCCTGTTATTTTCACAGGATTAAAGCTGCCATCAGCCGCGCTATCTTTAACCGTCACCGTCCCTGTCTGAGCACTAAAAATGGCACGAGAAGCAGCCAACCAGCCAACATTCCCTGCTCCATTAAATGTCGTCCAGTTATTCCCAGTGCGAGCAACCCACTCGCCATCACCGCCATCCACGTGACCATTACCAAGAGCAACGTCCGTGCCGTGATTCGCTGGATTGCCACCATCCCAAAAGTTCAAGTTCTTGGCATCCACAACAAGATTAATCTGATGAGCCATCTCTGTTTGCAACGTCAGATAATCACCTTGATAGTTCTCAGGAATGGCAAGATTCCCTTTACCAAGGGCTAAGTCATTCTTCGCGAAGGCTTTTCCGTCAGGGCCATACAAGTTACCGCCATAATCATACAAGCGGTACACACCGGCATCCAACGCGTTATCATGAACGCTTGGTCCTGAATTTACATTCACCTTCAGAGTACCGCCAAGGGTCAGGTCTCCCTGAACATTGACATAATCATTATATGACCCACCAGCGATACCAGCTTGCCCAATAGTCCATTGCTGCTGTGAGCCCGCTTCTGTCACCAAATTCCCTTTGACCGTCAGGCCACCAACGGCTCCAGACACATCACCGGGCGCAAAGGTAGCGCCTGACTGAACTGTTGCATTACCCCCTAAAGTACCGCGACCGGCAAGGGTGGCGCCAGATTGTACGGTCGTCGCGCCTGTGGCTTTGCTTTGGTCACCATCAACTTGTAACGTGCCATGCTCAACCGTCGTTTCCCCTGTGTAGGAATTATTCCCAGAAAGAGCCGTCACACCCGAACCGACTTGGTCAAAACGCCCAGAACCAGAAATGGCCGATGCCATATCAACACGGTTACTATGATTAATCATCAACTGACCATCATTGACGATAGGTGATCCCGTAGCGCGTCCACTCGTGCCGCCATCGCCATACTGCACAACAGCATGAGAGCCTATCGTGGTTGTCCCGCTATACGTGCTATCACCGGTCATGATTTGCTTGCCGGTATTAACCGTCAAGCCACCAATCCCTTGTAGAGCCCCGCCATAGGTTCCCTGACCCTGCTGAATCGTCAGGAGTCCCGATAGCGTTCCTTTGCCCGCGCCTGTTAGTGAACCAACCGTGGCATTCTGCGCAGAGACATCAAAAGTGCCCTTCCCTGTATCCACAGCGCCCGTAATGGTTGCCCCATCAAGAAGAACATATCCTTGGTTGGTCAGTGTGTTCGCATTACTCTGGTGCAACAGAACGCGCCCAGCTTGATTGTTGATATCTCCAAACTGAGCCTTATTAAGGCCCGTTAAAACAGCATTCGCGTCATCATTCGTGCTCTGACCGGCAACCTGTCCGCCATCAACAGTCACCGTTCCTTTATTATAAACGTCCCCCTGAAGAGAGCCCTTAAGGAGGGTCAGCTCTGCATTGGGTGATACAGCTGTTGTGCCTGCGTACGTCTGCTGCCCCGTGAAAATTTCCTTTCCACCGGTGATATTAACACCACCATTACCAGAAATAACGCCTGTATAAAGATTACCAAACTTCTCATTAGCATTGGAAATCTTTAGCGTATTATTTCCTAACGAAATATTACCACTCCCATCCAATGCTTGGATGGTCTTCGTCTGCCCAGTATTACTGGTTTGTGCCGCATCATCTACAGCAAAAAGTGACAGACGAAACAGAGAGAAAGGCTGTGCGGTTTGTCCGCCAGAAATATCAAACACACTGTTGTTGAGGACATGAACGCCTGAAGAGCTCTCAATGGAGCCGTTATCATTTAGAGCCAGAACCCCATTCTCTACTGTTGTCGCTCCGCGATAAGCCTGCGACGTATTCACAACAGTTCGTCCTGTTCCAGCTTGCACAAGATCACCTACGCCAGAAACAACCTGAGAAATGTCATATCTATTGCTACGGTTAATCTTTAACGTACCATCATCATTAATGGCCGTGCGAGCCACTCCTCCTGTCGTTCCCCCAAGACCCAACTGTAACGTCGCATTTTTCCCTATCGTTGTATCGCCCGCATAACGCTGATCTGCTGAGAAGATCTGTGTCCCACCGGAAACATTAACGCTTCCACCACCTGACATGACACCGTCATAAGTATCATGCGCGTTGGCAATCTTAAGCTCACCTGTAAGGGTACCGTTCGCCGTGCCAACAAGCGAGCCAATCTGGGCATTGTTATTCGTAACGTCAAACAACCCACTATTAGAATGCAGCGTCCCGTTTACTGTATTTCCATCTAAGGTCAAATTCGCTGTATTGGTTACATCGCCGGTTACAACATTCTGCTTGCCCAGAGTGGCTGTCCCGCTGTTCGTAACACTCGCCAGCTTACCCCCTGACGCACCAAAGGTTTGACCTGCCGCATTCGTCACATTTCCGGCAGTGGCGTTCGTCAACGCAACACGCCCTTGCGTATTCACAATATCGCTAAAGGACGCATTATTCTCAGCCGTTAAAAGCGCACTAGAACCATTATTGACCGTCTGCCCCGCAATAGAACCACCATCAACATCTAGTTTACCCGCATTTTTAGCGTCGTGCTGCAAAGATCCCTTAAGGATCAATGTCGCAGGAATCGCAACGGAAGTGATTCCTGAAGACGTGTTCGTTCCCTCAAAGATCTCCTGCCCACCTGTTAGGGTGACCTCGCCCTTTCCTGAAACAATACCTGAATATTTATTACCGAATGCCGTATTTGCATTGGAAATCTGAAGGTTTTTGTCTCCTAAGAAAACATTACCATTACCATCAAGAGCTTGGACAATTGCTGTCTTCCCGTCATTCCCGGTTTGTACATCTGGTGTCCCTCCAGGGATAGTGAGGCCACTATGCACACCTCCAGACGAAGCAGACTGTGCTTTAATCTCAGAAATATCAAATACGCCATCATTGTTCACATGAACACCCGAGGAGCGTAATACTGAACCACCTTCTTGTAAGGCTAATCTTCCGTGTTCAATAGACGTGAAACCCGTATACGCATTTGGCGATGTAATGATCGTCCGCCCTGCACCAATCTGTTTGACATTACCGCCGCCCAATAATGCCTGAGATAGCAAATAATCATTGCTGCGGTTAATGACTAAGTTGCCCTCATCACGGATAGTCCCACTCGCAACAGACCCTGTTTCTCCCCCATCACCAAGTTGAAGCGTCGCATCGTTACCAATAAAAGTGTCGCCTGTATAACTATTCTGACCAGAGAAAACCTGAGTCCCTTTTTGAATATCAACTTGTTGATTATTCCCTGACAGAACACCACTGTACGTATCGTGAGCATTCGTCAATGTAAGGTGCCCATTCAGCGTACCAGGAGCACTCCCTGCTAATGACCCAACAGACGCTGTATTGTTGGTAACCGTAAAGGATCCGCCATTAGAGTATAATGTACCACCAATAGTGTCTCCATCTAAGGTTAATTTCCCTGTATTGGTAACATTTTGCTTAACATTATTACCATTTATTAACGATGTCGTGCCAGCATTCGTAAGGCTTTCTAACTGTCCACCTGTTGCACTAAAAGTACCTTCAGACGAATTCGTTACATCTTGAGCAGACGCGTTAACAAGCGTAGCACGACCATCATTATTAATAATATTACCTAAAGAAGCATTGTTTTCAGCCGTGAGAACAGCATTAGACCCGTTATTTGTGGTTGTCCCAGCAATCAAACCACCATTAACATCAACAACACCCGCGTTCGTCACGTCCCCTTTTAAGGAGCCTGGCAAAAGCAACGTCGCATTTTGGGTAACCCGTGTCATCCCTTTGTAGGTATTGGCACCACTGA
The DNA here is from genome assembly GCF_009834765.1 of Saccharibacter sp. EH611. Taxonomy (GTDB): domain Bacteria; phylum Pseudomonadota; class Alphaproteobacteria; order Acetobacterales; family Acetobacteraceae; genus Saccharibacter. The sequence goes on from NZ_WVHP01000003.1 coordinate 5,263, forward strand.
GTATTTCCGTTCCATTAGCAATGGTCAGACCACCACTGCCCGAAATGACACCACCATATTGGTTGTCAGTAATAAGCTGGCCATCTTTTGAAAAATCAAAGACAAGGTCGCCCTTGTTGGGATCATACGCATTAGACGCAATCACCTTACCGTCAGCATCGGTGTAAATGAGGTGATTACCATTTGATCCTGTATAGCGATCATCAGAAATATCAACCGAGCGTTTCACATCCTGACTTTCAAGCAACTGCACCCGGATCGTGCGGTTAGCATTCGTCAGTGTCAGGTTTTTATCACCTAAATTAACGTAGCCTTGCCCACCCAAAGTGGTTACAGGCGTCCCAGACGCTGAAATACCCGCAATATCAAAATGTCCCGGAGCACTGCTCATAACCCCTGAAGATTGGGCTATAGACCCTTCGCCCGCCAGTGCGAGCGTACCATTCAGGATGGTCGTGCTTCCTGTATAACCCTCCTGAGCGCTCAAGGTCGTATGGCTATCATTGCCTCCCATCTGCACGAAAGAACCGGAGCCAGAAATTTTCTGTGTGAAATTCACATCATTAGAGCGATTAACCTCAAGGACACCATTATTGGTGATGTCTCCCGAGCCAGCCCAACCGGAGGAGCCACCATTCCCCAATTGAAGTGTTCCCGCGTCAATCGTGGTACCACCTTTATAAGCATTATCTGCTGTTAAGATGAGTGTCCCCAAGTCGCTTTTCGTTAATGCTCCCCCACCAGCAACCTGACTATCATTGAGAACAGAACCAATCTCAGCAACCATATTTTTACTGGCTAACGTACCATCACCAACACGGATCGTTGTATTCTTGTTCGTCACAAAAAGATCATCACCCGTGATCTTGTAATGGTTTTGAGCATCACCACCAATAAACTGCATCCCGATTGTCGTGACAGGATCGGATTGTCCTAGGCTGTTATGATCTTTAACGGTTACAGTACCAGGTGTGTTGGTGAAAATAGCACGCCCACCAAGAAGCCACCCTGTATTTGAGAAACCAGATACTGATGTCCAATTATTACCAGTATGAGCAATCCACTCCCCATCACCGCCATCAACAACACCATTACCAACAGAAGGATTATCACCATGATGAGCCGGATTACCACCATCCCAGAAGTTCAGGTTTTTAGCATCAGCAACAATATTGACCTGATTGGGAACGGACAATTTCTGTAAGGTAAGATAGTCCCCAGTATATCCGTCGGGAATGCTCAAATTTCCCTTATTGATCGTCAAACCATTATCGGATAGTTTTCCGCCATAACTGTAAAGCCGATAAACCCCTGGCTCCAATACACCATTATGCACACTGGGGCCATTCAGGTTGGCGTTCACAACCAATTGTCCGCCGAGTGTTAAATCACCTTTGGCATTCACATAGTCGTTATAGGCGCCACCGGCAGTCCCAATTTGGCCAATATCCCATTTTTGCTGTGAACCATTTTCTTCAGTCAAATTACCTTGAATAGTAAACGCACCAATTGTCTCCGGCGCATCCCCCGGAGACAAGGTTGCACCTTTTTGGAGATAAACATTACCCCCCAAAATACCGCTACCAGCAAGGTTAGCACCAGACTGCACAATCGTATCGCCGCTAGCAGGGCTCTGATCACCATCGACCTGCAACGTCCCGTTAGTAACAGTCGTTCCACCCGTGTAGGAGTTATTTCCCGAAAGAACAGTCGTACCGGTACCAACCTGATGTAACGACCCAGAACCAAAAATACCCGACGTGCCCTGTACGAGGTTACTATGATCAATGATCAGTTGCCCATCATCACGGATCTGAGGATTTGTGTTAGGGAATATTCCCTTAATACGACCAGTTGTGCCACCATCCCCATATTGTACAATGGCGTTCTTTCCGATAGTGGTCAGTCCCGTATAGTTGCTATCTCCTGTCAGGATTTGTTTACCGTTGTTAACCGTAAAGCTTCCCGCACCATCCATCGAACCGGAATACGTGCCTTGAGCATTTTCGACAGTCAAATTACCATCGATTTTCCCTGCTCCAGCCCCTGTTAGCGAGCCAATAGTCGCATTATTCGAGGATACCTCAAAACTACCATTGCTTCCGACAGCAAGAACCCCATTAATCGTGGAACCATCAATTAAAGCATAACCATTATTCTTAATACTATTAGCTAAACTCTGTCTTAAAACAAGCTTCCCAGAATTATTTTCAATATCACCAAACGTACTGTGATTAACACCTGTCAAAGTTGCATTTGCATTATCATTAATGCTCTTACCGGAAATCGTCCCACCATCAACCGTAACAGTGCCTTGGTTGTACAGTCCCCCTTGGTTAGGATCAACCGCTCCGCCTTGGAGAGAACCTGTTAAAATAAGACCTGCTCCGGAGGAAACAGACATCCTTCCTGAAAAAGTATTTTGTCCAGAGAAAATCTCCTGACCACCAGTGATATTAACACCACCAGAACCAGAAATAGAGCCGTTAAATCGATTACCTACAACAACAGAACCATCTTTGTTCAGATCAACAACTCTATCACCATTATCTGCATTATACTGACTTTTAGGAATAACTTTACCATTACTGTCAATATAGACCGTATTATCATTTCCCTCCCCACTATAGGTGTTGGAGGTCACATTAATGGTTTCACCGTCATCTCTAAAGACAGTATTCACTGTACTATTACCATTTGTAATCGTTAAATCATTCCCACCAAGAATAACCTGCCCCTGCCCACTCAACGTTTGAATAGACGTTCCATGATTATTCAAAGAAGAAAGATCAAATTTTGCAGAATCACCATCAACCCGTACGCCAGCTGATTGGCTAATAGAGCTCGAACCGGCTAGCGCCAATGTCCCATTCGTGACATGCGTAGCACCCGTATAGGAATTATTCCCCATCAAGGTTGTTGTGCCAGAACCATTCTGCCACACATCACCCGATCCAGAAATAGTTTGTCCTAACGTGATTCCATTACTGCGGTTGACCGCTAACGTACCTTTATTAACAATTTCACCGGCCCCGACAGACCCGGTCTCTCCCCCATTACCGAGCTGAAGCGTCCCACCACTAATGAATGTTTGGCCTTGATAATTGTTATTCGCCCCGAGAATCAATGTTCCTGGGTCAAGCTTCGTTAAGCCTGCCCCTCCTGATACCATACTGTCATCAAGGGTCGAATTAATAAGTGCTTTAATCGAACCACTAACAGACGATCCATCACCGACACGAATGGTCAACATCTTTGACGATGCATAAATAGGGTCGCCATTCAGCGTGTATACACCACCATCAGTATTCGCAAATTGCATTCCATCCACTAGAACAGGATCACTTTGAGTACTTTGTACGGTTACAGTCCCTGCTTTCCTTTCAAAAACAGCAAACTGTCCTGATCCCCAAGGGCCATGTGTTTGAGCATTCAGATCTGTCCAATTATCACCAGCCTTATCAAAAGCACCTGAAGGCAGATATCCACCTCTATTTTTTGGAGCATTCGCACCAGCCCAAAAACCCTCTCCTCCGTAAATATGGTGATCAACCCCCGCTCCATCATCACCAATATGCGTAGCACTCCAAAATGTTAGATGTTGTGGATTTGAAACTAAGTTAACTTGATTGCTAACTGCAGTTTGGACATCAATTGTATTAATATTAACACCTTTTTCTGTAGCTAAATGAAAACTCGGATCAATTGATAATGTCCCATCATAGCTATAGGTTCTATAAATACCATCTTGCAAACTTCCATCAGGCTTCATATTGCGCCCTTGTGGCGTAGCGATTACATCCACGGAACCCGCAAGAGATAAGTTTCCACCGACATTAATAAAACTACTTGAAGCCGCACTATTTTCGCTGTCACGACCTACAAGCCACGTTTGATGGGAATTAGGATCAAATGAAAGATTTTTCTTAATGTTTAGAGCACCAATATACTCTCCATCCCCAGGAGCTACCCTTCCTCCTGCTTGTATGATGCCATCACCACCAAGCGTTCCAGTACCCGCTAGTATCCCACTATTCGTAACCTGAGTATCACCTGTTGCAGCACTCTGATCACCATTAACAATCAGTGTGCCACCTTTCACCCAAGTCTCACCTTTATAATCATTATTGCCCGTCAGGCGAAGCGACCCAGGCCCCTGCTGGGTTAACCCACCTGCACCCGTAATCTTTTGAGTAGCCGTTAAAGAATCTGACCGATTAAATACAACCGATGCATCACTATTTTTTAGAATAATATTAGGAGAATTATCAATAGATCCTGTATTTCCACCATTACCTATTTGAATAGATCCATGCTGTACAACAGTATCTCCTGTATATTGGTTCTTCCCTGTTATAAGAAGATTCCCACCTTCAACGGTCGTCCCTCCCTGAAAGCTATTATTCCCGCTCAGAGTTAACGACCCAGTGCCCTGCTTATCAACACCGCCCTTCCCTGAAAGAACCCCAGAAAATTCTGACTGCTGATCAAGAGTGTTGGCATACAACGTCCCATTCAATGTCATATTCACAGCTGAATGGAGAGAAAATCCTTGGTAGTTCTGTATAGTCCCGTTATTCACCAACATTTTATACTGTGAAGGCGACAGATTGGTAATAATACCAGGCTTAGAGGGTGAAACATCCCCTGCCACGAGAGTGCCGTTAGGCCCAACATTCAACGTCGCAAAGCCTGTCCTCACGCCCGACCCAAAAATAACTTGGCCATTATTAGAGATTTGTCCACCATCGCTAACGTTAACGGTGCCCTGCCCATCTCCATTAATATACAGGTTATAGCTCCTAGCCGTTAAAGTAGAGCCCTGCCCAACAACATCTACTTCTCCTGATGTATTGCCATAATTACCAACCACAACACCATATGCTGACGCTTGGGCACCATCAGCAATTCTTAAAATACTCGTTTTCGTACTCGACCCCGTTCCATAACTTGAATCGCCATTACCCACCACAAACAAGGCCTGATTTTGAAAATTACTATTGGCTCCTTGTATGGACAACTCACCAGAGGATCCCTGTGCAATCCCAATTGCTACGTTGCCATCTGAAGCAAACAAACTATTATCGACGACCATCTTGGGGTAGCTATCTGTATAGCTGGAGACTGTTACAGAACTCGTAAGAACGTACTGCTGACCAACATTAAAAATCAACGTCCCATTATTTACACTTGTTGACCCCGAATAGGTATTGGTTCCTGTAACAGTAACAGTACCACTTCCATCCTTTACGAGAGAAACAGGTCCATTAACTGCATCTTGTACGGTAGAATCCGTATTATCAGCCCCCACAACATATTGACCGCCCGTGTCATCTGCATAACCAATATCCACAAAGACCATTGATACGCTGCTCAACAACAGAGAACGGAACAAAGGGGCGACTTTCATGACGAAATCCTCTCCAGTAAGGGCAGACATATCTTCGTCTTGAAGACAATTTTATACAATAACACCCCAATACATATTGGAATGCACAAGAGGTGATACAACCATAACTACTTTTGAGGTAGTTTGGCCACTTTGGCCACTTTGGCCACTTTGGCCACTTTGGCCACTTTGGCCACTTTGGCCACTTTGGCCACTTTGGCCACTTTGGCCACTTTGGCCACTTTGGCCACTTTGGCCACTTTGGCCACTTTGCATAGAGTAAAATAAAAAAAAATTTATGGATTGCAACCCTTATCTAAATGAAAAGTAAATTTCATTTAAGCATACTCTACTTTGTAGAAAAGGATTGCAATTTTAATGTCAAAAAAAGTAATATATACGCTATTGCACAAGTTTACCCATTTTATCAACTAACGTAATTGGATATTCTCCTGAAAAGCAAGCATCACAGTAATTTCGTGCACCATCTTTTCGACCACTGTAACCTAGAGCGTGATAAAGACCATCAAAGCTAACAAAAGCTAACGTATCGACACCAATCGCGTTACGCATTTCTTCAAGACTATGCTGTGCAGCAAGAAGTTTACTTTCCTCAGGCGTATCAATTCCATAAAAGCAAGAATGCTTTGTTGGCGGAGACGTAATGCGCATATGCACTTCTTTTGCACCTGCCGCTCGCACCATATCCACAATTTTACGAGATGTTGTGCCACGTACAATCGAATCATCAACCAAAACCACACGCCGCCCTTCTAGCACGGAGCGATTAGCTGAATGCTTCATCCGCACACCCAGATTACGGATTTGATCTGTAGGCTCAATAAAAGTACGGCCAACATAATGATTGCGGATAATCCCTAGTTCAAAAGGGATCCCACTTTCCGCTGCATAACCAAGCGCTGAAGGTACCCCGGAATCAGGAACAGGAACAATGACATCAGCATCAACCGCACTCTCACGGGCAAGCTCACGGCCAATCTGATTTCTAGCGTCGTAAACAGACTTACCTTCCAAAATGGAATCAGGGCGGGCAAAGTAAATATACTCAAAGACGCAAAAACGCCGTCCTTTGTCACCAAAAGGCTTTAGTGATTTAACACCATCCGCGTTAATAACAACGATTTCTCCGGGCTCAACATCACGGACATACTCGGCATCAATGATATCAAGTGCACAGGTCTCACTTGCGAGCACCCAGCCACCATTATCTTCTTCATACCCAGGCATACGCCCCAAAACGAGCGGACGCACACCAAGCGGGTCACGCAAGCCAATCATCCCATCATCGGGTGTCAAGGTAATGAGCGAATAAGCCCCTTTGACTTGCTTAGCCGCATCCATCAGTCGATCAATCACCGTATTATAGAGGGAGATCGCAATCAGATGGACAAAAACCTCAGTATCCATAGCTGAATGGAAAATACAGCCACGCCGAACAAGAGCCTGGCGTAGTGTTTTAGCGTTGGTCAGGTTACCGTTATGGGCAACAGCCAATCCTCCAAAAGCATAATCGGCATAAAGAGGCTGCACATTGCGCACATGCGTCCCCCCTGCTGTTGCATAGCGATTATGACCGATCGCGACATGCCCTGGGAGAGCCGACATGACATCACCGTCGGCAAAAACTTCACCCACAAGGCCAAGTCCTTTATGCTGATGGAATGCGTTTCCATCAAAACTTACAATTCCCGCAGATTCCTGGCCGCGATGCTGCAAGGCATGCAGACCCAGGGCTGTAAGAGCCGCCGCATCTGGCACCCCCCACACACCAAAAACACCGCATTCCTCGTAAGGACGATTGGAAGACTCAGGCAAAGACATCATTAAGGGTAAACCCGCCGGGAAAATCCCGCACCTATAGAAGAGACACCAACAACACCGAGCAGAAGGAGAAACCTACCACATCGGCAAGAGCTCCCCTTCAATGGCTACTTGTTGTTCCAAAAGCAAGGTCTTGACGCATAGAAGACGGCATATACGCTTCTACAGCACCAACACCACGCATAACATATGGGGCGCCAAGGCTCCCCTGCACAAGGGTTCCAAGCCAATTAGGCGCCGCCCATCCGATCGCCATAAAAAAAACAATAAGCAGGACATATCCGCGGATTATTCCAAAGACTGCCCCAAAGACCGCGTCGATTCCTCTCGATAAGGCATGACGCGTAAACCGAATAGCCTGCTGCGAAATAAGCTGTAAACACGCTAGAGTGAGGATGAAAAAGACACCACGTCCACCCCAGACGAGCAACGGATTATCACCCAAGCTGGGCGCCACGTTACGCTCTATTATAGCAATCGCATCAGCATTAAAGCGGATAGTCAGCCATATCGCCCCTGCCCAAACGAGGACATTTCCCGTCTCACGCGAAAACCCGCGCCACAGACCAACCAACATCGACAGCCCCAGAACAGCCAATAACACACCATCTAAAGCCCCAATAGACTGAAGATAGTGCGATATTGGCGCGATCGCTGCCGCCCCATTGTCGCCCCCGGTCATCAATGGGATTTCCTCTCATAGTGAGACATCCTCCTAAGGCAGTTTCGTTGACCGATACCGCCCCCCCTTTCGTGCACGGATCCCACGACGGAGCAACTCTTCAGACAGATCCATGCGCGCCATCAGTTCATGCCATACATCCCGTGAAGAGACACCACGTTGCGCCCATACATATTCAATTTGTACTAAAAAATCTGCACTATCACGCGCTAAAGAGGCAGAATCGTCACGTAGCAGAGCTAGGAGACAATCCATAGCTTGCTCTGCAAACACTTCAGGCCCATCTTTTGGCGCTTTTTTAGCCATATTTTTGTCTGTTGCTACCATCATTCTTACAATGATGGATCGTCTTGCCCCATGAAACAAGGCAATAAGCAGCGTTTAAACGTTAAAAACATGTCACTCCCCCACTTCACCATACAAACGCCACGCCTCGCGTAACAAAAGCAGAATGCTCCGTCTCTGGTGAAAGAATTATTTCCTTTTATTAAAGAATAATAGTATTTCTCTAACATCTTATCGGTTACATAGACCCTCTATAATGTCGCGCTCCTTTGTACCTCATTGCACTTCCATGAGAGCCTGCCATGCTGCACCGCCCTGTCATCAGTAACGCTTCTGTCCCTTGTGTCATGTTAGGGGGCTTCCTTCTCATCACTTGCCTTTCCTTAACGGGACTCGCAACAAGGCCTGCTTACGGACAAAGCGAAGCTGCTGCTAGCTATTCTCCCGGGGCACGAAGCGCAACAACAGCCAATACAATGCTTGATAGTGTTGTCGGCAACCGACATTCTCGCATCAAAAGCCAAACGACAGCGACAGGTGAGATCTACCATGTTGCCTCTAATGGAACGGTCACAGCCCCTAATGGCCTCATCGTCAATCCAGGGTGTCAGGCTCCTCTCAACAAAGGAGCCCCAGCCTCTCATGCAAAATATCGTTTTGCATTAGGGCACCGCGGTAAAGGGTTTGAGACGGTCGTCATTGGTGTCAGTGATCAACCTGCTCCTGCTTTCGACCTTTCTGATCACCCACATACCATCCGCCGTGCCACTTTAAGCGCCTCTTTTGCACCTACAGGGCTCTACGTACTGCCATCCCCTTGTAAAAGTGCCAGTACGAGCGACAGAGCTCTCACGATGGATGCTGCCTCTGCCTTAGCCTCTGCTGATGGTAATATTTTTACTCTTGCCGGGAACCGTGCAGCTTTGCGTGACGCCGATACCGCACGCCCTCTTCCAGGAGGCGACGTACAGCTCACCAGCACAACAGTCTCTGCACAGCCATCTTCTCCTGCACAACCAACACCATGAGAGTTGAGCACGATCCGTTTATGTCGCCACGTTCTTATAAAACGTCACGGCCTCTCTCAGTCCTACGCTACGGATGTGTTGGACTTTTATCCATCGCAGGGGTCTCCACAGCTTATGCTGCCGATAAGTCCGACGCTGTCGCTTTGCCAGCACTACGTGCTGTTGTGCTACAGCCGACAGGTGATACGGGCCAGCAAACAGGACAACAGCCGTTGTCAGCAGAGGGGCTGAACCTCACGCAAGCCCCATCGCTCTACAAAATTATTCAACCCTTTATCGGCAAACCGCTCACTTTCCAGAAAATGCATGAACTCACAGGGGCCATTGCGATTTTCTTTCGTGAGCATGACCGCGCCTTTATGAGCATCAACGTGCCACCGCAACGCGTGCATGCCGGCGTGCTGCATCTGGATGTCACAGAATACCGACTTGGCCATATCTCCGTCCACGGGAATAACTGGACGCCTGCTTGGCAGATTCGTCGCGATAGTGGCCTTACTCCGGGCCAAACGATGGCGCTCACAGCCTTGCAGACAGACCTAGATTGGCTCAACCTCAACCCCTTCCATACAGTGGATATGGTTTATCGCCCCAGCGATAAGCCTGGTATGACCGATGTGGACCTCCATGTGTCAGACCGTTTCCCTGTCTATGCTTACGCCGCCATCAACAACCAAGCTGACCGAACCTTAGGACGGCTGAATTGGTATGTCGGGGCCTCATGGGGCAATGCTTTTGGCCTTGGCCATATCGTGACGTATCAGTTCAACCGAACGATGATGGGGCGCTTTAACAACCATTCGGCTAGCTGGACCATTCCGCTGACATCCCGCAATGCCCTCCAAGTTTTTGGCAACTATGCCATCTCCGTACCAACATCAAATGACCAACAAATCAACAACCGTGGTGGTGGGCAGCAACTGTCCATCCGCTGGTTGCACATGATCAACCACATCACCTTAACCAAATATCTCGGGATCGATGGAACCTTCCAGATCGGATATGATTGGAAGCGTTCAAGCTCGTTTGAGTATTATAAAGACCTTGATATTCCGCCGCGCTCTAGTGCCCGCGCCGATGTCAATCAGTTTGTCTTTGGGTATAATGGCTCTTTGCAAGACCCGTGGGGACAGACACAAATTAACAACCAATTCTTCTACGGGCCCGGCGGTTTTACTGCTCTCGACTCTCGCCAGCATTATAAAGACATTTTCCCCTCAGCTTCGCCCAACTACGTGTATGACCGCCTTGCACTCACGCGCAACCAGTCTCTTCCTTACGGCTTATCATCAACAACCCGCGTCACCTTTCAACGGGCTTCTAAGAACCTCCTCTATAGTGAGCAACTCATGATTGGGGGTCTTGGTAATGCACGCGGCTATTTCGCTAATACATCTTTTGGAAGCAACGGAAACAGCTTTAGTGAAGAAATCTACCTCCCGAGCTTCTCGCTAGGGAAAATTGTCTCAGTTCCTCAAATTGAAGACACCCACAAAGTGGGGTTCTTCTGGGACTGGGCTGATAATCGCCAAGTCAAACATACCGGCAATGGTGCACGAGCGGCCACGCTCTCAAGCCTTGGCGTAGACCTGAATAGTGCGCTTAACCGCTATCTAAACGTCACCTTTGACGCCGGCTATCGTTTGCGCCGCATCCATACAAACAGCCTTGCCAATAGACGCGGCTTATTTACAGACTTCCAAGTCGTGGCTGGTTTCTAACACCAACCACGACCAAACGCGTTTACGCCGCTAGAGGTAGTTGATGCTCTTTCCACAAGATGGACAACGCCTCTACCAAGGAATCCAGCTCTTCTTCCGTATGCAGAGGCCCCGGCGTCAGGCGGAAGCGCTCTTTCCCTTGGGGAACGGTTGGATAGTTAATCGGTTGCAGATAATGACCAAAACGCTTGAGAAGCTCGTCAGAAAGCGTCCGACATAAAGTGGCATCACGCACCATCACCGGCACGATATGTGTATCCGTCTTTAAGTAAGGGATGTGTGCCCGATCCAACTTCTCACGCAGCAAAGCAACAGCCTTTTTCTGCCCATCACGCTCCGCACTACTCTGGCGCAAATGCCGCACACTGGCCAGCACACCCGCCGCCACCATAGGAGGAAGAGAGGTGGAGAAGATAAAGCCAGAACCAAAGGAACGCACGAAATCACATAGAGCCGCAGAAGCAGCAATGTACCCGCCCACAACGCCATAAGCCTTGCCAAGTGTGCCTTCGATAACCGTCAAACGGTGCTCAAGCCCACGCTCTTGAGCAATCCCGCCACCTTGTGCGCCATACATACCAACCGCATGGACCTCATCAAGATAGGTCATCGCCCCGTAACGATCCGCGAGATCGCAAATCTCTTCAATCGGTGCAATATCCCCATCCATCGAATACACCGACTCAAAGGCGATAATTTTAGGCGTATCAGCTGGAAGCTCTTTGAGGTGACGTTCTAGGTCATCCAGATCATTATGACGGAAAATCCTCTTTTCTGCTCGTGAATGACGAATCCCCTCAATCATAGAGGCATGATTGAGCGCATCCGACAGCACCACACACCCCTTTAGCCGCGCAGCTAAAGTGCCTAATGCCACCCAGTTCGATAAATAGCCCGAGTTAAAAAGAAGCGCGCTTTCTTTGCCATGTAAGGCCGCCAGCTCTTTTTCTAACGCAACATGGTAATGGTTCGTCCCGGAAATATTGCGCGTTCCCCCCGAACCCGCACCATTTTCATCCAACGCCTTATGCACAGCTGCCAAGACGTCTGGATGTTGCCCCATGCCGAGATAATCGTTGGAACACCACACCGTGACATCACGCCCGATACCATGATGAAACGCCCGTGGGAAACGCCCTGAATAACGCTCCAACTCCGCAAAATAGCGATAACTTCCATCCCGATGCAGCTCATCGAGAGCCGCCTGGAACATGGTATCGTAATTCATACAGCTCACATCTCCTTAACGCTCTTCATGTTATCCTTATCCGTCTGGATCAGATTGAGAGGGCGGATAAGAAGAGCGTATTGCTTATAATACACCCTATAGCAGCAATCTCTGTTTATACAGAATTCGCTTTGCAATCTAACAGATCATGTTTACAACCCTAAAAAGAGGACTAATCTCATACTCTTTCAAGAGCCATAAGACGTTCTCTCTTTATGTGCCCCCTCCTCTACATCATCTGATCGTCTCTTTTTCAGAGGTGCCATGACAGCCGCGTCCTCTTCCTCAACAGCCTCCCGCCCAAGCCTTCTTCCCTTTTGGCAGGTTACTCTTGCCTCCTTTCTGGGATGGTTTTTGGATGCTTTTGATCAAACAACCCTGATGTTCACCTTGCCCGATATTGCACGCGACTTTGGCTGCACAATGGCAACCATGGGGGGTGTCCTCTTCAGCCAAGCTCTAGGGCGTGCCACAGGAAACACGCTCTGGGGATGGTTTGCCGATCGTTTTGGTCGCCGCCCTGCTTTTATGCTGGGTGTTGTGTGGTTTGCTGTTTTTTCAACCCTCACGGGCCTGACCCATTCCGTCATCCTGCTGATGGTTGTGCAATTTTTCTTTGGCGCCGGTTTTGGGGGCGAATGGACAGCCTCAGCCGCCTTGCTCATGGAAACTGTGCCAGCTTCGCTACGCTCCCGCGCGTCTGCATTGATGATGTCAGGCTATGAAATCGGCTACCTTGCAGCAGCTGGAATGCAGGCGCTGATTTTGCCGCATCATGGCTGGCGTGTACTCTTTTTTATCGGCGTTATTCCAGCCTTTTTGGCGATTTTTATCCGTATTGGCGTCAAAGAAAGTCCTGTCTGGCTTGCCAACCGTGCCGCACATAATAAGGCCCAAACACAAGCCCCACCTTTTTCATGGAGTGGCAGTGCGCTTCAGGCCATCGCTCTGATGTGCTTTTTAGAATTCCAGAAGGCCGCTATCTACACCTTCTACCCCACCATTTTACGCGGGAGCCATCACCTCTCCCCACAGCTCATCTTTTGGCCCGTTACGCTTTACTGCGTTGGCTCCTTTTTAGGGAAACTGACCTGTGGCTCTTTAGCAGAACGCTTTGGTGAAACACGTGTGATGCAGATCGCCATCGCCGTCACGATGCTCATGGCGTGGCCTTTCCTCTGTGCACCACAATGGAGCATGCTCCTCGCATCGGCCTTCATTATGGGAGCGGCTTCATCTGGCGTCTTCGCTCTCGTGCCGCATTACCTCTCCATGCGCTTTTCATCAGAACATCGCAGTTTCGGCATGGGCATAAGTTATGCCATCGGTTCCCTTGGCCAAGGTGTTGCAGGGCGGATCATTCCAGCTCTTGGCCCCACAGCCAGCAGCCTACCTCTCTCGGCATTAGCCTTGGTGCTCGGCTCAAGCGCTGTTAGTGCTGGAATCACCGCTTATAGGCCAAAGAAAATGCCATCATTCTAATGTGATAGGACATCGTTATGAAACTCTGCCGCTATGGAGAGCGTAACTCTGAAAAGCCGGGCCTTATCGACCCGGCAGGACAACTCCGCGATTTTTCGGGTCTTTATAACGACCTATCACCAGAGAACCTCTCTCCGCATGCCCTCGCACGCATCGCTGAAAAAGATCCAACCTCTTTTCCTCTCGTCCACGGCACACCGCGTTTTGGCGTGCCTGTCAGTTCCGTATCTAAATGCGTGTGTATTGGGCTCAATTATGCCGACCACGCAGCAGAGGCCGGGCTGGCCTGCCCAGAAGAACCCATCGTGTTTATGAAAGCACCCTCCGCACTCTGCGGAGCCAACGACCCAACGCTCATCCCACCCCACGCTACGCAAATGGACTGGGAGGTCGAGCTTGGCGTGATCATCGGCAGCACAGCACGCTTTGTCAGTGAGGAGAGCGCCCTTGATCATGTCGCGGGTTATTGCGTGTTCAATGATATTTCCGAGCGACGTTTTCAAATGCAATCATCCCAATGGGATAAAGGCAAAGGCTGTGACAGCTTCGGCCCCACTGGCCCTTTCCTCGTCACCGCTGATGACGTCCCAGACCCGCAGAACCTCCAACTCTGGTTAGCCGTCAACGGCACACGACGGCAGTCGGGCTCAACGGCCACCATGATCTTCACCGTTCGTCAGATCATCGCCTATCTCAGCCAGTATATGACCCTTCTGCCCGGCGATATCATCGCGACCGGCACGCCGCCGGGGGTTGGGATGGGCCATAAACCACCGCTTTGGCTGCAGGAAGGCGATGAGGTGCGGCTTGGCATTGAGGGGCTCGGCACTCAATGCCAAACGCTCATCCGCACGGTGCGCTAAAAAGACTGAGCAAGCCACTCCGCAACGCGGATTCCATCAATCCCCGCTGAGAGAATACCGCCCGCATAGCCAGCACCCTCTCCGGCGGGGAAAAGCCCACGCAAGGTAGGGCTTTGGCCCGTTTTATCACGCGAAATCCGCAAGGGAGATGATGTGCGCGTTTCGACACCGGTCATCACGGCATCCTCCATCGCATAACCCTTAATCTTCCGCTCAAAGAGAGGAAGAGCCTCACGCAAGCTTGCCACGACAAAATCAGGCAAACAACATGCAAGATCTGTCGGTGTCACACCCGGCTGATAAGACGGCACCACACTCCCTAACTGCGTGGACGCCCGCCCTGCTAAAAAGTCCCCCACACGCTGGGCCGGTGCAAAGTAACGCCCACCACCCGCTTGGAAAGCGGCCTTCTCCCAATGTCGCTGGAAGGCAATACCGCTTAACGCATGGTCGGGATAATCCACCCCAGGGCGCACCTCCACCACCATGCCGCTATTGGCGTTCCGCTCCGCACGGGAATACTGGCTCATGCCGTTAGTCACGACCTGATCGGCCTCCGACGTTGCCGCAACCACTTGCCCACCCGGGCACATGCAGAAGGAATACACACCACGCCCTGTTGAGGCATGATGAACCAGCTTATAATCCGCCGCCCCTAAGAGAGGATGCCCCGCTTGCGGCCCAAAACGCGCCACATCAATCACAGATTGCGGATGCTCAATCCGAACGCCAATGGAGAAGGGTTTGGCTTTCATCTCCACGCCCAGCGTATCAAGCATCGCAAAGGTATCACGCGCTGAATGCCCAACCGCTAAGATCACACGATCAGCAGGCAGCTTTTCTCCTGTTGAGAGGCACACCGCACGAAGACACCGTTCGTCCCCCTCACCTTCTGTTTCAAAACCTTCAACACGCGTCTCAAAGCGATACTCACCGCCCAGCGCTTCAATCTGCGCACGCAAGGACTGAACCACCGTCACAAGACGAAACGTGCCAATATGAGGCTTGGAGAGATAGAGAATTTCTTCAGGGGCGCCCGCCTTCACGAACTCTTCCAGCACTTTTCGCCCAAGGAAGCGGGGATCAGATACGCCCGAATAAAGCTTACCGTCTGAAAACGTGCCAGCGCCACCTTCCCCAAACTGCACATTACTCTCTGCGGTAAAGAGCGACTTTCGCCAGAGTGCAAAGGTATCCGCTGTGCGATTACGCACCGCACGCCCTCGCTCAATAATGATCGGCTTCAGCCCCGCCTGGGCAAGCACAAGGGCGGCCAAAAGTCCGCACGGCCCAGCACCAATCACCACAGGACGCAAAGAAGGCTGCCCCGCGACAGAAGGCGGCTCCCAGCGCATATCAGGCGTAGGACGAATATGAGGGTCTTTTTGATGTTTCTGAAGGAGCTTCTCTTCACCCTTCACATCACAGTCAAGCGTATAGACCAGCTGAATCCGCCCACGCTTGCGGGCATCATGTCCACGACGAAAAACATGATAGGCACGCACATCCTCAGCCTTCACGCCTAAACGCGCGACTAGAGCCTGCTCCAGTGCTTCATCAGTATGGTCAAGCGGTACAGCAAGGTTGCTGACACGAATCATCAATGTTTCTCCGAGTGCGATGTCTCACCCTGTGTGGGTTTATGTTCCGCAATCTTATCCATCACAGCAACCAGCACACCTGATACAACGAAGGCCATATGAATCCCCACGCTCCACGCGAGTGTCCTGTTCGTCATGCTATTGAGACGGAGGAAATCAGCTAAAAGATGGATCGCAGACATGGCCACAATAGAGGCCATCAGCTTGACCTTAATATCACCAAACGTCACCTGCCCCATCCAACGCGGGTAATCGACATGATCACGCAGATCGAGCCGTGAGACGTAATTCTCATAGCCTGCAAACATCACAATCAGCACAAGATTGGCCAAAAGGGCGAGATCAATCATGTCCAATACGGCAACAGACATGTCGTCAAAATCCAAGCTTAAACAATGCAGAACGAGATGCACCATAAGCTGCATGAATTTAACCAACACCACCACTAATCCACCCACCAATCCGGCATAAATCGGTGCGACCAGCCAACGCGTACTAAAGAAAAGACGCTCAAACCGATTTTCTAACCGGCCCATTGATGACCCATGAGACGCCCCTTCCTGAGGAGGCACGTGTGGCGATACGGATGAGTGAGAAGAATGAGAAGGCTCTGTCATAGGATGTCTCTTTAGGGGCTCTCTGTAAAAACGATCAAGGGAAAAGCGCGAACACTCCCTCTCGTGCTCCATCATAAAACGGAGTTTTAAGGGCGACTATGTTTAACCATACTCAATCCGTCACCCTGTGATCCTTTATATTTCTTTGCCCCCCTGCTTTGCTTGGTCTTCTTGTTATTGTCCTGTCCTACACGCCTGAGACATTTAGGAACTTGAAACACCCTTTAAAGACCTCCAAGTTAAAGACCTCCAAGACATTCACCACCTCATCGCCCAGAAAGCACAACCTTGGTATGGCACATTTCTGATACTACGTCAGAATTCACATGACGCACCATCCTATAGCCCTCACCCGACTGACACTCTTATTCGTGGCACAGCTCCCCATAATCCTAAAGAAAACGATGCCGCAGCAGCCTATGCGTTCGCGCTTGATTGGCGCCTCACAGGAGACACAACCCGAGCAGCACGCATCCTAAACGCATGGGCATGCCATCTGCACCATAGTGACGGCACCCGCTGATAAATATCTGGCATCAGGGCTCTACGGATACCAGCTCGCCATAGCCGCTGAAACATTACGAGATTTCCCGGCTTGCTCTCATGCTAATCAGAAAACACTCAAGAACATGCTCCTTCATATGTTTGTACCCATGAATAAAGAGTTCCCCCACACTCATAATCACGCCAGCATTGATCATTATTGGGCGAATATTAGGAGTTGGAAGCTTTACCCTAAAGAGCACCTCGCCCAAGGTCAGGAAGCTGGACGAAACCAAGGGCATACTCTCATGGGAATAGGTCTAGCAGGCACCTTATGCCAGATGGTCTGGATTCAAGGGGATGATCTTTTTGCAGCCGATCAGAATCGTCTTCTCGCTGTAACACGTTATGGTGCACGCTATGATAGCGGTATGTCTGTACCCTATACCCCCTACCATAACAGTGGGGTCACCCAACCTCATATAGCCCCCAAAGGGAGAGGTGAACAGTATGACCCCAATAGCGGTTGGCTTCGACCAACTCAGTACGGGTCTCTCCTCTTTTTGACCGCCCATACGCTGGAGAAATGATCATATCTGAAAAGATCATTTTCTTTTATGGTTGTTCTCCTCTAGGAGGGTCATCCTTATATTAGGGTGAGCCCCTACCGCCCAATGGCCTTCCTTACTGTCTTCAGATGAGCAGAGCGTGGATATGACCAGCCAGCAGCCTTCCTCTTCCCACTCCCATGGCCCTGATGCGCATCATCACGACCACACCCATCACCATGGCGGCGGACATCACCACCATGCTCCGGCCTCCTTTGGGCTCATCTTCGTCTTAAGCATTGTGCTCAATAGCGCCTATATCATCGGGGAAGTCACATGGGGGCTATGGGCGCACTCCCTCTCGCTCCTTGCAGATGCCGGCCATAATCTTTCCGATGTGCTGGGCTTAGGCGCGGCATGGTTGGCACAATCTCTCGCAAAACGTGCCCCCTCTCAGCAATTTACCTATGGGCTTAAACGCGCCACGATTTTAACCGCGCTCGGCAACGCCATCATTCTCCTTCTCGTTACGGGTGGGATTATATGGGAAGCCATCCTCCTGCTCTTCCATCCTGAAAATGTGCACGGACAAACGGTCAGTATCGTGGCCTTCGTCGGTATCCTCGTTAATGGCGGGACAGCACTTCTGCTCATGCGTGGGGCTCATCATGACCTAAACATGCGTGGGGCTTTCCTCCACATGGCTTCCGATGCGCTGATGGCTCTCAGTGTGGTCATTGCCGGGGGGCTCATTATGCTCACAGGCTATACGATCATTGATCCATTAATCAGCTTGGCCGTATCGGCCATTATCATTTGGAGCACATGGTCTCTTCTGCACCAATCACTCGGCCTTGCCCTTGATGGTGTGCCCGCTGGAACAGATATTGCCGAAGTCTCTCAAGCTCTGCGTGATATTCCCGGGGTCGCTGATAGCCACCATCTCCATATTTGGCCTGTCAGCACAACAGAAACAGCCCTCACCGTTCATCTTGTGCTCAGTCCTTTCCCCACAACCTACTCCCTTACAGAAGGGGCAGAAGCAACACAGAAAATCTTGACAGAAGCACAACAGCTATTACAGGAACGTTTTTCCATTGCGCATCCGACCCTTCAGATAGACCCTCTACCCGACACGTCACTATGCGCCACAGAAAGCTGTTCATCTTCTCCTGAGCCAGATGCACCACACACACATGCCCATCCGTAACTGACATATGCCTTCTTCTCTGACCCCAACAGCGCCATCTCCCCTCCGCTTACGCATTGCTCGTCTGTCGATCTTTGTCAGCGTCATTGTCTTGGCCGTCAAATATAGCGCTTATTATGTTTCCGGCTCTGGGGCTCTTTTGTCTGATGCTATTGAGACGATCCTGAATGTCGTCGCCTCCATCGGCACATTATGGGCAGTCTCCTTCGCAGCTCGCCCTGCCGACGACAATCATCAATATGGGCATGGAAAAGCAGAATATTTATGGGCTGTTATCGAAGGCGTTCTCGTCGTCCTCGCCGCTTTAGGTATTCTCCTCATCGCCTTGCATGACGCGCTCCACCCGATGCCCATTGATGCACCCTTTTACGGAGTGGCTCTCAATGCCCTCGCAGGGGTGATCAATTTAGTCTGGGCCCGAATCATGATCTCAATCGGGCGGCGCCACACCTCTCAAGCCCTACTCTCCGCCGGTGAGCATGTGCAGTCAGACGTTTGGGCAAGCTTGGCCCTGCTTATTGGCGTTTCACTTATCCCGTTTATCCATTGGAATGGGCTAGATCCGCTTCTCTCAGCGCTTGTCGCCCTTAATGTCCTCTGGACGGGCTTTTGCATGATGCGCCGCTCCATGTCTGGCCTGATGGATGAAGTACCTTCTGCGGACTTAGTAGAAAAACTCCGTCTCCTTATCGCGCAAACAGGCACGGGCGCGCTTGAAGCGCATGATTTACGGATGCGCAAAGTCGGCTCTCTCTTCTTTGTCGAGTTTCACCTCGTCGTGCCGAACCATATGCAGATCACAGAAGCACACGATATTTGTGACCGTATTGAGGCCGCCTTCCGTCACGAACTGGGGCAAGCATCTATCCATATTCATGTAGAACCTGAGAAAATGTCCAAACGCCACGAACCCGGCCAAAATAGCGTTCTCGTTCTTTCCTCTTAATCCCAGCCGGCCGCCTACAGGCTGTGGTGTCCTGTAAAGCACGCACGCTTATAAATACCGCCAAGCCCCCTTGACCCTCCTACCTTTCAACTGGCAGGAGCGAGCAGAGGTGCTGTGCACGCTAAATACTGCTCTTTTTCGTCTGGATATGCTGAGCCGTGGCCGATTCTGCCTCTTCCCCCTCGCCTTCTCGTCACTCTATGCGGCGGCGTAACCGTATTACGCACTTACGACGCTCAGCTCGCACCCGAACGACTCAATGGCGACGCTCCGTGCTCTGCTGGATTGCTGCGATTATTGTCGGCCTCGTCGCCGTCGGTTTTGCGGGCCTGGCAAACCAAGCCAGCCTCCTTTGCCACCGTCTGATGAACTGGCATCCTTGGGTCATGCTCTTTGTCGCCCCAGCCGGGTTGGCCCTTTCAACATGGCTAACACGCACTTTCTTCCAAGGTGCGCAAGGATCGGGTATCCCTCAAGCCATCGCGACCCTTCATATCGAGAATTTCAGTGTTGTTGACCGAATTTTAGCCCTGCGCACAGCTCTTGGGAAAATTCTTCTCACCACATTAGGCCTTGTCTGTGGCGCGTCCATCGGGCGTGAAGGCCCCACTGTGCAAGTAGGTGCTGCCATTATGCACGCCTTCTCCCGCTTAATGGGTCATGCCAATATCTCCGCACGGCGTGGGATGATCCTTGCTGGTGGAGCGGCCGGGGTTTCAGCCGCGTTTAATACCCCACTCGCAGGAATTGTCTTCGCTATTGAGGAACTCTCTCATTCTTTTGAACAACGCACCTCTGGCACCACGCTGACAGGGGTTGTGCTCTCTGGTGTGACCGCGATCGCCCTCGTCGGTAACTACACCTATTTTGGCCATACAACCGTTGACGTTCCCATCGGCACAGCATGGATCGCTGTGTTGGCCTGCGGTATTTTAGGCGGACTAACTGGCGGTCTCTTTTCCGCTATCCTCATGAAAGCATCGCAAGGACTACCCGGCACGTTCGGTCGTTTCACACGTGAACACCCTATCAGCTTTGCCGCCCTTTGCGGCCTCCTCCTCGCGATTATTGGGATCATCTCTGGGGGGGCAACCTATGGTACGGGGTATGAACAAGCACGCTCCATCATTGTAGGGCATGAGCATTACCCCGCGTCATTCTTCATCTACAAATATCTGGCAACGATCATTTCTTATTGCTCGGGCATTCCCGGTGGACTTTTTGCCCCCTCCCTGTCTATTGGCGCGTCTATTGGCGGCTGGGTGGCTCAATTCCTGCCTCATACTGCCCCGGGCGCCGTTGTTCTACTCGGGATGGTCGCGTATTTCTGCGGAGTTGTACAATCACCACTCACAGCAACCGTCATTGTGATGGAAATGTGCGATAACCAGCAAGTCACACTCGCCCTGCTGGCCACATCCTTCCTCGCTTTTGGTGTTTCCCGCATGGTGTGCTCTCACTCGCTTTACAGTCGCTTGGCAGACCGTTTTATGGATGCACAAGAACAAACATTGCAAAAAAAGAACTTTGAGGACTACAAACAAAAGAAAAAACCAGAATAACTTTCTGAAAGCTGGGTTCTTTATGGTTCCTTTTCTCATTGTCCTTTGCGCTATTGTCTTTGGCGTTTTGCTTTATATTTGGCAGCATATCTTTGTCGTCCACGGACAAACAGCTCTCGTGACCGAACAATTTGGTGTGCCCATTAAACGGGCTCTCTACCCGGGGCTACGCATCTTGCTGCCTTTCCGCCGGGTCGTAAACCGCGTGGATCTCAAACAAACGCAGATTGAACGCAACAGCCAAGTAAAAACACAGGATGACGCGTTTCTCTCTATTCAATGGGTGGTTCGCTTTAGTGTCAAACCAACCGATGAAGCCATTCTAGCCTATACCTACAAGGTGGCTGATCCCGTCAGTCAGCTCATCTGGCGCGTAGAAAATGAGCTGCGCCAGATTATTCACTCCATGACTTTACAAGACCTCTACGCGCAAAAAGACCAGATCTCACAACGTATTATTGGTGATCAGGCTAAAAATGCCCTCGAAACCGGCATGCAGATTGATGACGTGGTCATTGAGCAGCCCATGCCGCCACCCGATGTCATGGCGGCCATGAATAACCAAATCGCCGCTTTGTCACGCCAGAAGGCCGCCGCGGCTGAAGCAGAAGCAGAACGTCTGCGGCGCGTTGGGCTCGCCAAAGCAGAAAGTGAAAGTAAGGAGCTGCAAGGCCAAGGGATCGCCAAACAACGCCTCGCTATTGCGACAGGCTTCAAGGAGAGCTTTGAGCTGATGCAAGAAGGGCTCCCTTCTGCTTCATCTCATGAAATTATGACGTTGATGCATAAAACCATTGAGGCAGATATGGTCTCTACCGCATCTGCCGATGGGAAATCGACGATCATTTTCATCCCCACCGGTATGACAACCAATGGCAGTGCAGGCTCGCTTGCTTCCCTCGCAACACAGCTTAGCAGCGAACAAAAGGCCGTATAGAAAGCTCTGTTCTTTGAAACGCTTTCCCTCGCATCACACAAGGGAAAGCGTTTTCGTGCTTACCCGTGAGCGGACAAGTCCACCACACCGACATACCCTTCTTCTGTCCCGAAAATAAGCGCCCCACCTTGGGGTGTAAATGTAAGCGATGTCACCGCGCCACGGTTCACACCACCGCTACGCTGACCGTTACACATCGGCAGAATCCGCCCTTCGTCACCAGCAACTTCTGCCAGCAAAACAGTGCCATCTTCAAAGCCAATCGCGACAATATCATCGGTTGGGTGCGTTTTGACCGCTGTCGTGAACAAGCCCGGCAGACGCGCAAGCTCCATCGGGGCTTTGCCCATCGGGCCACCACCAAAGAAGGGCCACAATACGGCCGTATCAGCCCCCGATGTCGCCAGCCAACGCCCTTTCCGGGTAAAGTCCATTGAACCAATTTTACGTGGATAGCCGCTCATGCGCATATTATGCCCATCGGAGAGACGCCAACCATGCAGCTCATTTTCCTGCATGCTGGTCACAATCGCTTCACCACCGGGATGCATACACAACCCGGTATGACTCCCTTTCCATGTCAAAGAATGCACATTCGCATCTTTGGACTGCACAAACCATAGCGAAACGCCATTATAGTGCGATGCCGCTAGACGCCGCCCCTTAGCATCAAAAACCAAACCACTAATGGCAGAAGGATGCTCAAGCGATTTCAGGTCTTCTGTCCCCCCCGCCTCACGCAAGCTCACCTGCTTTTTGCATGAAAACGCGTAATGCGTGGGCGTGCTCGCAAGACAATCAATCCAGCCGCGGCCTTTGTGCAGCTCTGTGGCCATGCCATCAGCCGTAAGACTGACCACACGCCCATCCTCACCACCACTCAGGAAGCTGTCTCCACCGCAACCTTGGGCAAAGCTGAGCGCGCCATCATGAACAGGCACCACGCGCCATTCGTCACATTGACGCATGGTCTCACGAGCCATCAACACAGCATCACCGTCTATCGTCAGAGCGGCAAGAGTCTGACCATCTCGACTGACTTGCACACCGACAATAGGCGCCTCAAAGCAGCGTTCTGCACCGCGTGTTTCTAGGAGGCTTTTGGTCATCCCACTCATCATCACACCGCCACACAGCGTTCAAAACCACGCCGTAACGCATCACCATTTAAATGACGACCAATGAAGACAAGACGCGACACGCGCTCTTCTCCATCTTTGAACGGCGTAATGTAATCTCCATCCGCCATCATATGCACAGCTTGGAAGGCAAAGCGTTTGTCTTCCCCTTTAATTTGTAAAATCCCTTTCGCACGGAGGATATCCGGCCCCTGTTCTTGTAAAATAGCGCCAATCCACGCTTGGAAACGCCCTTCATCAAGCGGTTCTTTGAGGGAAAAAGACACACTCGTAATGCCGTGATCATGCTCATGATGATGGTGGTGATGATGACCATGCTCTTCTTCATCGTCCCCAAGAAAGTCCGGCATGGTGGTCAGCGCACGCTCAAGGTCAAATCCCCCTTGGTCGAGAATATCATGGAGCGCGACATTCCCCTTCTCGGTTTTATGAACCTTCGCAACCGCATTAATGGAACGGATCTTGTCGCGGATCGTTTTTTCCTGCTCCGCATTTACGAGGTCACCTTTGTTAAGGATAATGACATCAGCAAAGGCGATCTGCTGAACAGCCTCGGCACTTTCTTTGAGTGTGTTCAACACATTCGCGGCATCTACAACGGTAATAACAGCATCCAACCGCGCTTTCTGGCGGATATTCTCATCCACAAAGAACGTCTGCGCCACTGGTGCAGGGTCTGCTAAGCCTGTTGTCTCAATAATAATACCGTCAAAGCGTTTCCGACGACGAAGCAAGCTTGTGAGAATACGGATCAAATCCCCGCGGACTGTGCAGCACACACAGCCATTATTCATCTCAAACACTTCTTCATCTGCATCAACAACGAGGTCATTATCAATCCCAAGTTCACCGAACTCATTGACCACAACGGCATATTTTTTACCATGATCGGCCGTGAGAATGTGATTAAGCAGCGTTGTCTTTCCCGCACCCAGAAAACCGGTCAAAACGGTTACGGGAATCGTTGAATCATGTGAGGCCGTCATTACCATCACTCCTGCATCAGTCAGACGACGTGGCCATACCACGCCTCAATATATGTCCTTCTTATAAAGGGTATTCATCCCAAATCACAAAGGCTTCGCTTGCATCTGCCAGCTAGAGAGTCAAATATGGGAAGAGAAAAATTCTCATTTATGGAGAAGATATATGGACACGAACACCATTCAAATTCCTGGTTTTGAAAAACCTGTTTCACGCGTTGCCCTTGGCACATGGGCCATCGGTGGCTGGATGTGGGGCGGCCCTGATGATGATAATGGTGTACGCACCATTCATCGTGCCCTTGATGAAGGGGTAGATCTCATTGATACTGCCCCCGTCTATGGTTTTGGTCATTCGGAAGAAATCGTGGGCCGTGCGCTTGCTGAGAAGCCCAATAAAGCCTGTATCGCCACGAAACTGGGCTTGGATTGGAAAGATGACAAGCCTTTCCGTAATTCTACCCCAGCACGTATCCGCAAAGAAGTTGAAGACTCCCTGCGCCGTTTGCGCGTTGACACCATTGATCTTGAGCAGATCCATTGGCCCGATGCCAATACACCTATTGATGAATCGGCTCGTGAGCTTCAAAAACTCCATCAAGAGGGGAAAATCCGTGCATTAGGCGTGAGTAACTTCTCTCCTGAGCAAATGGATATTTTCCGTGAGGTTGCCCCGCTCGCCAGCACGCAGAACCCTTACAACATCTTTGAGCGCGCTCTTGAGGACGATATTCTTCCTTACGCAGAGAAGAACCATGAAGTTCTCCTCGCTTATGGCCCGCTCTGCCGCGGGATGCTGACAGGGAAAATGAATGCGGACACCACTTTCCCTGATACGGATCTACGCGCCAGTGATCCTAAGTTCCAAAAAGAGCATTTCCCAGCCTATCTTGCTGCGATTGATGAACTGAAGGACGTGGCCGCCCGTCGTGGAAAATCTCTGATGGTTTTTGCCATCCGCTGGGTGCTCGACCAAGGCCCAACGATTGCTCTTTGGGGCGCTCGTAAGCCTGAACAAATTAGCGGGATTGCTGATGTCTTTGGCTGGTCTCTAACAGAAGAAGACAAAAAAGCGGTGGATGATATTTTGGCTCGTCACGTGCCAACACCGATCCGTCCAACATTCATGGCACCACCACAGAGCCATTAAGCACGCAAGTGAGCTTCGGCTACTGAAGGGGGCGGCTTAGGTCGCCCCTTTTTTATGATTTTATCACAAAAGAAACGTTCTCTCTTTTATTGGTTTCAAACAGACACTTGACGAAAAGCCCCTTTGGCGGCCTTGTTAGACGACTACTTTAACGCAACAGCCTAGGACAATGAGGGACAACGTGCCGATATCACGCCTATTTGAGCGTAAAATGCTCACAACTTATGTCCTCCTTTCCCTAGCTGGCTGTTCAACAGCGCCACATCAAACGCCGCTTGCCCAATATAGTAATGGCCAGACTGGCCCTCTGGGGTACAATGACCGCGTACCTGATTTTGCAACACGGAATTTTGTGCCCTTTAACCGCCAAGATGTCGCCGCCATCGCCCTACGTGAATGGCGCCTCTTTGGCACACCCGTTGCTGATGAAGACCCCCATGACCGCCCTGATCCAAGTAGCCCGGCACTCAAACCAGAACGCCTCCCCGGCCTTTGGCAACGCGTAGGAGAATATTGGTGGATCGGCCAAGATCTATATGAAACAGAAAGTCATTGGACTGGACGAACAGACGGTGACGGCAGGCTCTTTTCAGCCAATATTGATGGCCATTATGCGTGGTCAGCAGCCTTTATTTCCTACGTCATGCGCGTTGCCGGTGCGAATGAACGCTTCACCTACTCTCCCAATCACGCCACGTATATTAACGCTGCTGCAAGCCGGCAAAACCCCAATTTGACGGCACAAGACCCCGCCACCTATGCTCCACAAATAGGCGACCTCCTCTGCGTTGGCCGAGGGAGAAGCCGTTCCATCACCTATAGAATGCTTCCAACCTCATATGCCTTTCCAGCCCATTGCGGCATTGTGGTGTCTGTGGAACAAAATGCTCCACCTTTTGGACGTGAAATCAGCATTGTGGGCGGCAATATTGACGATAGCGTCGCGCTGACCCATGTGCCTGTCGATGCATACGGGCGCGTCAGCACACCAGACGGTGCGAGCTACGATACGCGCTATCCGTGGTGTGCCATCCTTGCGCCTCAGTACGACGCAACAGAAGAGCCTAATAGCGGGCAGTAATGTTATGACAAAGGACGCAGTATAAAAGGCAAAGCAGACGCCCGCCACCCTGTCCCAGGGCCATGACGGTCTTCAAAGCCATCAGCAATATTCGCTGTGTTTTGGTACCCAGCTTCAAAAGCACTCTCACACGCATGGTGCGACCGCACACCCGAGCGGCATAAGAAAAAGAGAGAAGCACTCTTATCTGGCACAGCTTCTTCAAGCGCTTGATGAAAAGCCTCTGGCTCTTCGGCTGACCATGTCAGTGCGACAGCCTCACGCCCTAACGTGCTCAAATCTGGGAAACCCACAGCCGCCCATTCTTGAGGTGTACGCACATCAACGAGAACAGCCTTCGGATTAGCTTTCAGGATTTCCCATGCTTTCTTTGCGTGTATATTTTTCATCACGACCTTCATGCGTTAGAGTTCATTATTAACGATAGGCCATTGTGGCAAGGAAACACGACCGATGACAGATTTTTCTACCCACTCACTCACAACCGTAGGTCATGGCCGCCCTGCGGCTTCAATGATTGAGGCGATCGGCAACACGCCGCTCATCCGCCTCCGTGAAGCATCAGAAGCCACAGGATGCGACATTTACGGTAAAGCTGAGTTTATGAACCCTGGCGGTTCTGTCAAAGACCGCGCCGCACTCGCCATCATTGAAGACGCCTTTAAACGCGGGCTTCTCAAAGAAGGCGGCACCGTTGTAGAAGGCACAGCTGGCAATACCGGCATTGGCCTCACTCTTGTCGCCCAAGCCATGGGCTGCAAAGCCGTGATTGTCGTGCCGGAGACGCAAAGTAAAGAGAAGCTCGACTTTCTGCGTATGATCGGTGCTGATCTTCGCCTCGTCCCTGCAAAGCCCTATCGTGATCCGGGCAATTACGTGCATGTTTCCCGCCGTCTTGCGGAAGAAACGGGTGGTTTCTGGGCGAACCAATTCGATAATACGGCGAATCGCGAAGGGCATCGTCACAGCACAGCACCGGAGATCTGGTCTCAACTGGACGGGAAAATTGACGCCTTTACGTGCTCTTGCGGAACAGGCGGCACGTTAGCAGGCATCGCCCTTGGCCTACGGGATCAAGCAACCCAAAGCGGCGTCAAAGCTCCCGAGATCGTGCTCGCGGATCCTGAAGGTTCTGGGCTTTATGGTTGGGTCACCAAGAACGATCTCAGCGTGAGTGGTGGCTCCATTACCGAAGGAATCGGTCAATCACGCGTCACCGCCAACCTAGACGGCAGCGCCCCAGACCATGCTGAGCGCATTCCCGATGCTGAAGCTCTGGAGCATGTCTTCAACCTGACCGCACATGAAGGGCTCTCTGTTGGTGGTTCCAGCGGAATTAACATCGCGTCCGCTGTGCGTACGGCACGGCGCCTTGGCCCTGGCCACCGGATTGTGACCATCCTGTGCGATGGCGGGGCTCGCTATCAGTCCAAACTGTTCAACACAGCGTTCCTGAAAGAAAAAGGTCTTCCAACGCCGCCATGGCTCTAAAGCATGCTCATAGCTGAGGGGGAAGTCCCCTCAGCCAGAGTCCTCGTTATTGTTTGATCAAACGGGCGGCAAAGAAACCATCAAGGCCACCACGTTCAGACCACATGCCGGGGTGCGTCCGGTAATAGCCTTCCTCAGTGCGCGCCTGTGGTAGAGCTGAAAGCTCTTCTTCTGTAAACGGAGAGAGCGTCCACCCCCCCTGCTCAAGGGCGGCCGCGATACGCTGTGGCCCTTCTTCATCTTGCAAAGAACACACCGCATAAAGCAACGTGCCGCCCGGCTTGAGCATCTTATGTGCCGCTTTAATGAACGCATCCTGACCTTCTGCAAGGGCTTTAACGTCACGCGGACGTTTCACCCACAACACATCAGGATGGCGACGCAGTGTCCCCGTTGCAGAACAGGGCGCATCGAGCAACACAGCATCCACAGGCTGTTTCGGTTGCCACTCCAAACCATCCTGCACCACAATATCAACCGATAGTGACAGACGTTTCAAATTCTCTTGTAAACGCTGTGCACGCTTTTTCTCACGCTCAATCGCCGTCACCTGTGCGCCAGCACACACAAGCTGTGCCGTTTTCCCACCAGGAGCTGCACAGACATCAACAACCTGCTTCCCGTGAAGGTCACCCATCAACCGCACAGGCATGGCTGCCGCTGCATCCTGTGCCCAAAACGCACCGTCTTCAAACCCCGGAAGCTCAACCATGCGTGTGCCACTTGGGAAGCGCACCGTTCCCGTTGGCAGAACATCTCCCCCTTCCGGAATTCTGTCAGAAGAACGTACGGTTATATCAAGCGGAGCTTCACGGTAAAAACCACGCGTGATCGCACGTGCACGCCGTCCCCACGCCGCCCAAAGCCAAGGGGGCACATCCAAACGTGCTTCGTCCAGCCCTTCACGCAGCGTTTCACCTTCACGCGAAACCTTACGCAAGACAGCATTCGCTAGCCCTGCAAAAGGCGCTAATCCACGACGATGCAAAAGATCCACAATCGTACCCACCGCTGCATGTGGAGGGGTTTCCAAATGCAATAATTGCGCCACACCCATCAATAACGCACAGCGCACAGATGCGGGAGGCTCCCGCCGTAAAAGAGGCCCCAGCAGCTCGCTCATACTCCCCATATGGCGCAATGTTGCCGCTGCTAAACGATGGCCTGCCGCCCGATCACGACTTTCTTTCACCGTGCTCCGCTCTAAGGTTGTCTCCAACATGCGGCGATGCTCAACAACGCCGCATACAATATCAAAGGCCAGATCGCGGACAGGGTCTGCCGCCCGAGGGGCTGGTGTGCGTCCTCCCTTACGGCGGGAGGGTCGAGGCGGGCGCGAGGCCGAACGGGAAGAAGAAAATGTGCTCATAAAGCTGAATTTGCATCTTGTCGTGCGGAACGCAATGACGTTCTCTATAGAGTTATGACCCAACAGAGCATTTCCTCCGCCCTTCATGCGGTTAAACAACGCATTATTGATGCCCAAAAAGCCGCTCACCGCCCAGAAAACAGCGTTTCTTTGGTAGCAGTGAGTAAGTTTCACCCTCAAGACTCGGTAGTCACCGCTCTTGAAGCCGGACAACGAATTTTTGGCGAAAATCGCGTCCAAGAAGCCGCCGACAAATTTCCCGCTCTACGCGAGAAATGGCCTGACCTGCGCCTCCATCTTATTGGCGGCCTCCAAACCAACAAAGCTGTTGACGCTTGTCGGATTGCCGATTGTATCGAAAGCCTTGACCGCCCCTCTCTCGCAACCGCTCTAGAAAAGGCCGCGCAGAAGATAGGACATCTTCCCAAGCTTCTTATTCAGGTCAATACAGGCAACGAACCTCAAAAATTTGGCGTACCCCTCGCCCAAGCCGACCATTTTATTGAAGACAGCCTCACGCGCTTTGATAGCCATGTTAAAGGCCTCATGGCTATCCCGCCGCAAAATGAAGACCCAACCCCACATTTCCGCGCTCTCGCAAAGCTTGCGAAGCGCCACGGACTACCCCTTCTTTCTATGGGAATGTCCGGTGATTTTGAAAAAGCCATCGCTGCTGGAGCCCATTATGTGCGTATTGGCAGTGCTATTTTTGGCACACGCCCGCCTCATGGCCTTTCGCATTCTGGGTGAATTACCGTAAGAGACTTGCATTTTCCTAGCAAATACTGCCATGAAGCCAGAATAAACGTGTCTGAAGTGCCCCCTTGAGGGGATATCTTGCCCGTCACACCCTATAGTCGGGCTTCATCAGTCAACAGGATTTTCTCCCTTATGTCTGAACAGGACGGCATGTCCCTTAAGGATCCTTCCCCCGATGCTCGCTATCCGGATGCGTTAGGCCATCCGACAGAGCTGCCCCCTCAAGAGGAAACAGACCGTCACGGCGGCCGACCCAAGGGGGTGGGGGCACTCTTGGGTGTGCTTGGCGTGGTGTATGGTGATATCGGCACCAGCCCCCTTTATGCTCTGCAATCATCGGTTAAGACCGTTGGCTCTGTTGAGCACCCCGCCCAAACATGGGAAGTCATTGGCATGGCGAGTCTCATTTTCTGGGCTCTCATGCTGATTGTCACGATCAAATACGTCCTGTTGATCATGCGAGCTGATCATAATGGTGAAGGGGGTATTATTGCCCTCATGTCCCTCGCTCAGCGGGTATGCCAATCATCGTATTTCCGCTGGGTTTTTGGGCTCGTTGGTATTGCTGGGGCCTGCCTCTTCTTTGGCGATAGCATTATCACCCCTGCCGTCTCCGTCCTCTCCGCTGTGGAAGGGATTGAAATTGCCGCTCCTAACGCCAGTCCCTTTATTATTCCCATTGCACTGGTTGTCCTTCTCGGCCTTTTTGCCGCACAGGCGTTAGGTACGGGCAAGATTGGCCGCGCTTTTGGCCCAATTATGCTCATCTGGTTTACAACCATCGCTGTTTTGGGAATTCATGGCGTTCTACTCTATCCCAAAATCTTGTTGGCTGTTTTGCCATGGTATGCCCTGCAATTTATTGTGTCGCATGGCACCCTCTCCTTTCTAGCACTCGGGTCTGTCGTGCTGTCAGTCACGGGGGCAGAAGCTCTATATGCTGATATGGGGCATTTTGGTCGTTCACCAATCCGCTATGCATGGTGCTTTCTCGTCCTCCCAGCGTTATCGCTCAACTATTTTGGACAAGCCGCACAGATCATTGTTGATCCTCATACACTCGCTAACCCTTTCTACCATCTCGGCCCAGCTTGGATCCAAATCCCGCTGCTCATTTTAGCAACAATGGCAACGATCATTGCCAGCCAAGCCGGCATTTCAGGCAGTTTTTCGCTATGCCGTCAGCTCATCCAGCTAGGCTATCTGCCCCGAACACGCATTATCCACACAAACGCGCATGAAGAAGCACAGATTTATCTCCCTTCTCTAAACTGGATCTTGGCGTTCGGCGCCATCATCTTGGTGCTGTCTTTTCAATCCTCCGCAGCTCTGGCCTCGGCCTACGGGATCGCTGTGACGGGCACATTCCTCTGCACCTGCGTGCTAGCAATGGTTGTGTTTCGCCGCGTCTTTAACTGGAGCGCATGGTCAACAGGCCTCGTCTTTGGATTCTTCTTTATTTTGGATGGCATTTTCTTTGCCGCCAATGTGCTTAAGATCCCCGATGGTGGCTGGGTGCCATTAACCATTGCCTGCGCCAGTACGCTAATCATGACCACATGGCAACGTGGGCGGCAACTTATTCGCGGACGGCAGCGCGCTGATGCCGTGCCTGTGGCGTCATTCCTCGCACGTCTGTCACAATCGCGCATTACGCGTGTTCCGGGCTTAGCCGTCTTCCTGACGTCTGATCCTGAGATCATCCCCAGTGCTCTATTGCACAACCTGCGACATAATCGTGTGCTGCATAACACAGTGCTCTTCGTTACCGTGCTTACGCTCGACCAGCCTGATGTGCACCCTGATAAGCGCCTTGAGGTTAAAGAACTCTCATCCAATATCTACCGGATTATTGTGCGCTACGGTTTTATGGAAATGCCGAACTTACCTCTGGCACTTTCTGCTTTGCAGGAAATCAATTTCGACCCTATTCAGGCCTCCTACTTTACGTCTCATGATTTAGTCTTCCGCTCTAAAGTGCCCAAAATGTCGCTTTGGCGGATGTGGGTCTTCCTGTACCTCCTTAATAATGCAACCCCCATTTCGGAGTTTTTCCGTATCCCGCCAGAGCGCGTGATGGAGTTTGGGGTGAGAGTGGCGATTTAATACGCTGTGCCTCGCTCTCTCGCTCTTTATATCCACTGGCCGTTCTGCCTAGCAAAATGCCCTTATTGCGATTTTAACTCGCATGTGCGGGACACGATCCCGCAAGAACGTTTTGCACGAGCACTCCGCCGGGAACTTGCCTATCAGGCAGAACGCCTTAACAAAGAAGAACGGCGCCAGCTCGGCTCCATCTTCTTTGGTGGTGGAACGCCCTCTTTAATGGCACCTGAGACGGCATCGGCCCTTATTGACGATGCCCGCCGCCATTTTTCCTGCGTCAATGACCTCGAAATTACACTTGAGGCCAACCCAACCAGCGTGGAAGCAACCCGTTTTGCTGCTTTCCGACAGGCTGGCATCAATCGCCTCTCACTAGGCGTTCAAAGCCTCCATGATGACGCCCTCCAAAAATTAGGCCGGCAACATAATAGCCATCAAGCACGAAACGCCCTGGAGCTGAGCCGTTCTCTCTTCCCTCGCCTCTCGTTCGACCTTATTTATGCTCGGCCACAGCAAACGTTAGACGATTGGCGCGCAGAGCTCAGAGAAGCCCTTGACCTCGCTGCCGATCATCTCTCGCTCTATCAGCTCACGATTGAACCGGGCACGTCTTTTGAAGCACTCTTCCGCCGTGGTGAGATCACTTTGCCCGACGATGAACTCGCGGCACGGCTCTATCTCCAAACAGCAGAAGAAGCCGCTCGCTATGGATTAGAGCGCTACGAAATTTCTAATTACGCTCAACGAGGCTCTGAAAGCCGGCATAACCTCACCTACTGGACCTATGGTGATTATCTCGGGATCGGCCCCGGTGCTCATAGCCGCCTCACCTTTGGTGACACCCTCTATGAAGGACGTTGCCATCGCGCACCAGAACCTTGGGCAAGCCTTGTAGAAGAGCATGGTCATGGGATGCGATCTGAAAAACCCCTCACCGCTGATATGCGTGGCCGCGAAGCCCTCCTGATGGGGCTGCGTTTACGCGATGGTATCAACGCCGAGCATTTCTTTCTCCGCACGGGGAAAACACTTGAAAGCTGCTTAGACCCCATGATCCTTCAAGCATGTCTTGAAGAAGGGTATCTTCTTTATGATCGGCACTCTCTTCGGGCAACAGAAGAAGGGCTTTTACGGTTGGAAGCCCTCCTGGCCCGATTAGTTCTCTAAAAAGGCTCGCTTATGCTCCATATGATCAAGCTCGCCGTTGGGTGTGCCTCCCCTGACATCCTCAGAGAATGGACGAAAACCGAACGCATAAACGGTCATGTTTATGTGCAAACACGCACAAAACCCAAGCGCGCGACTGAAATCTTGGATGGGGGGTCAATCTACCGCGTCATGAATGGGCTTATTACCTGCCGTCAGCCGGTTATTGGCTTTGACCACTACACACGCCCAGACGGCCATCAAGGCACGCTCATTCTCGTTTCTGATGATGTTATTGCTGTCCAGCCTCGCCCTATGCGCCCTTTTCAAGGATGGCGTTACCTAAAGCCAGAAGATGCCCCAGCAGACCTTAAAGGCGGCCAGCAGCATAAT
Source organism: Saccharibacter sp. EH611 (assembly GCF_009834765.1). Classification (GTDB taxonomy): domain Bacteria; phylum Pseudomonadota; class Alphaproteobacteria; order Acetobacterales; family Acetobacteraceae; genus Saccharibacter. The sequence continues at coordinate 39,304 of NZ_WVHP01000003.1, forward strand.
GATGGCACAGCGAATCTTCCGCCCACTTTGCGTGCACGCTTAACGGAGCTCGGCCTTCTCTAAAATTTTTGACTCTTCAAGAAAAAAGGGCCATGACACGTTTCCATATCATGGCCCTTTTTACGGCTGTTATAACAAGAGCACACTCAACGCCCTGTCATAATCCGCTCAACGAGCTCCTTAACAGTTGGAATATGTCCATTCGCGTAGAAGGGATCCTCCCGAAAACGCCACGCACTCGTTCCACCAAAAAGAAGATTACGGTCTACCAACGCATCTTCCTCTTCCTGGCTCATCTTCCCAACATGTGACACTTCCTGAAGAGTTTTTTGAATGCAGAAAGAGCGTGGATCGGCCCGTTGTCCTGTCGTATAAGTCGGCCCTTTTTGCGACCAGTTTGAGAAGCGGCATTGTGACAAACACCCCATGCACCCAGCCTGGTCACTCACAATCTGTCGCGCCCGTTCAGGCGTAACAAAAACAAGTGTGTCGTCTGGCGTACGCAGCGCTTCTGTAAAGCCCGCCTGACACCATTGCTCAACACGCTCCCGATCATCTGCTTTTAAGAAAACCTGACGACCCCGTGCCCCAACCGCACAAGGGGACTCAAATCCTTCTCCATACTCTGAACGATAAGGCACCTGTCGCTCTGAACGCGCCCGTAGCTCTTGGAGAAAACTATTATTCACCGCAGACGAATAAAAGCCTGTCGGAGAAAAGCGATTGAGGAACACATCACCCTTTTTCAGGGTGAGTAAACGCCGCTTCCATGCTTCCGGCACAGGGCTTTCTTTTGTCAGTAATGGCCGTGTCCCAAATTGAAAGGCAATCGGCCCGATGTCGGGATTATCCAACCAATCTGACCAATCCTCAAGATGCCATACACCGCCAGCCATAATGATCGGCACGTCATGAAGACCAAAGCTACGCATGACACGGCGTAAAGCCACGACCCGCTCATAAGGCTGTTCAGGCTTAAACGGATCTTCCGTGTTGGACAGGCCATTATGCCCACCAGCACGCCACGGATCTTCGTACACCACACCGCCCAACAAATCAGGAGTGCGTGAGTAAGACCGCCGCCACAGCGCATTGAACGCACGAGCTGAAGAGATAATCGGGTAATAATAAACGCCAAATTGCGCCGCAATTTCTGACAAACGATAGGGCATTCCAGCCCCACATGTCAGGCCATGAATAAGTCCGGGAGCTCCCTCAAGAATCCCCTTAACGACTTCTTCTGCTGCCCCCATTTCCCACATAAAATTAGCATGAATACGGCCTCGGCCGCCTGAAATTTCATGGGCAATACGCGCTTGGGCAATCCCACCATCAATCGCATAGCGAACGAGTTCTTCTTGCTTATCACGGCGGGTTCTACCGCTATAAATCTGTGGGATCGGGTTCCCATCAGCATCATAGCTATCCGCATTCACAGCGGAAATTGTGCCAACCCCTCCGGCAGCGGCCCAATGGCCTGCGGAAACCCCTGTCGAAACAGAGACCCCCTTCCCTCCCTCGATCAGAGGAAGCGCATCCCGACCAGACAAATGGATGGCATTGATCGACTTCATAGAGGCTCGATGTCTCCACAACTCAGTCAGTAAGAAATGGGAAGAGGCTCACCGAAGCCTCCCCCCGTGAGGTTTTATTCAGCGTCGCGACGAGGACGACCTGGCTTTGCGCCAACCTCATCCGTAATGTCGTTACCAGTTGCCTGATCAACAACCCGCATGGACAATTTTACCTTACCGCGATCATCAAAGCCAATGACCTTAACCTTCACAGCATCGCCCTGCTTCACCACATCAGTCGTGCGGCCAACGCGGCCTACAGCGAGTTCGGAAATATGTACCAAACCGTCACGCGGGCCAAGGAAATTCACAAATGCGCCAAAATCAGCTGTTTTGACAACCTTACCATCGTAGATACGGCCCAACTCTGGTTCAGCAGTGATCCCCTCAATCCGGCTAATGGCCTTCTGAGCTTGCTCATCATTGGAAGCAGCGATCGTGACGGTGCCATCATCGCCAATATCCACCTTCGCACCAGAATACTCCACGATTTCGCGGATGACCTTACCACCAGAGCCAATCACATCACGGATCTTCTCTTTAGCCACCGTGATGGTGGTGATCTTCGGCGCATTCCCAGAAACATCCGAACGTCCCTCTGACAGAGCAGCGCTCATCTTATCGAGGATGTGCAGACGCCCTTCACGAGCTTGCTCCAGAGCAATCTGCATAATTTCTGGCGTGATGGATGTAATCTTAATATCCATCTGCAGAGCGGTTACACCTTCAGATGTCCCCGCCACCTTAAAGTCCATATCCCCGAGATGATCTTCATCACCAAGAATATCGGTCAACACAGCGTAACCACGCTCTTCCTTGATCAACCCCATCGCAATCCCTGCGACTGGGCGTGGCAATGGCACACCAGCATCCATCAAAGACAAGGACGTGCCGCAAACGGTCGCCATGGAAGAAGAACCGTTACTCTCCGTAATTTCAGAGACAACACGCATCGTGTAAGGGAACTCTTCCTTGGAAGGAAGCAGCGGGTTAAGCGCACGCCACGCCAACTTCCCATGGCCAATCTCACGACGACCCGGGGAGCCCATACGACCGCACTCACCCACAGAGAAAGGAGGGAAGTTATAATGCAGCATAAAGCGTGAACGATATTCACCACCCAGCGCATCAACAACCTGCTCGTCCTGCCCTGTACCTAGGGTAGCAACGACCAACGCCTGCGTTTCACCACGTGTAAACAAGGCCGAACCATGTGTGCGCGGCAGAATACCCGCTTCAGCAACAATCGGACGAACTGTCTTGAGGTCACGGCCATCAATACGCGTGCCCGTCTTCAAGATCGCTCCACGCACAACCTGTGCTTCAAGCTCCTTGATCATTGGCTTAGCCATTTCTGGATCGAAGCCTTCTTCTTCCAGAATTTCGGCAATCTGCTCACGCGCTTCTGCAACTTTTTCGACACGCGCTTGCTTGCGACGCTCTTTATACGCCTCAGCCATCAGCTTGTTGCCAACTTTATCAACCCGCTTGCGCAGAGCAATCTCTTCTTTAGAGGTCTCTGGAAGATCCCACGGATGACGTGCTGCATGCTCGGCAAGAGAGATAATCGCATCAATAACGGGCTGGAAGGCCGTATGACCCATCATCACCGCATCAAGCATTTCCGTCTCTGGCAACTCTTCAGCTTCTGACTCCACCATCAGAACGCCTTCAGACGTCCCAGCAACGAAGAGATCCAGCGCGCTGTCCTTCATCTCACCCAGCGTTGGGTTGACAACCAGTTTGCCGTCAATCTTCCCAATGCGCGCAGCCCCAACAGGGCCGAAGAAAGGAATACCCGACAATGTCAGCGCTGCAGAGCACCCAATCATCGCCACCAGAGCGGGATCATTTTCCATATCATGGCTCAGAACCGTCGCGACGACCTGAACCTCATTACGGAACCCTTCTGGGAACAGCGGGCGAATGGGGCGGTCAATCAGACGAGCTGTCAGCACTTCCGCCTCAGACGGACGCCCTTCACGCTTAAAGAACCCACCTGGGATCTTACCTGCAGCGTAAGATTTTTCCTGATAGTTCACCGTAAGCGGGAAAAAATCCTGACCAGCTTTTACAGTCTTTGCACCAACAGCTGTACACAGAACCACGGTTTCACCGTAGGTGACCATCACTGCCCCATCAGCCTGACGGGCAACCTTACCGGTTTCTAGGATAAGCGGACGACCAGCCCACTCAATTTCTTTACGAAAATAATCGAACATACTTCTACTTCCTTATAACAAGGATCAACAATGGGGCGGTCGTCACGGTAAGCCAGAATACAAAAAGCAGCGCTTCGGACGGCATGGCGATGATAACGGACAATTCCGCTATGACACCATGTGGCCTGAAACGCCGAACCATCGTTGCTCTGGCACTACGTTTCAACGACCTAAAAGACATGGGAAGTACCCTAAGATACCTCCCAGATCAGCATCAACGACGGAGGCCGAGACGCTTAATCAATGTCTGGTAACGCTCCTCGCTTTTACCTTTCAGATAGTCCAAAAGGCCACGACGGCGACCGACAAGCATCAGAAGACCACGACGAGAGTGGAAGTCCTTCTTATGTGTCTTGAGATGCTCAGTCAGGTTTGCAACACGCTCAGTAATCAACGCCACCTGCACTTCTGGTGACCCTGTGTCACCTTCAGCAAGACGGTATTCAGCGATAACTTCAGCGCGACGCTCAGGAGTAATCGACATCTTTCTCTCCAAAAAATAAATGGTTTTCTAACATGCGAACGGCCTTCAAACGCCCCTCTTCGAACCGGCAAAGACCAATCACATGCTCCCCGATCAACACGCGCCAAAGAGGATAATCCTCTAGGCGCCCTGATGCGGACACAACATGGCGGCTGACAGAAACTGTCTGCCCGTAAATGAGTGCCCTCCCCCCTGCGATTGTCACGGCCAGCGCCGGGATGTCGGCCAGCGCGGTCGCTACATCCAACAAAGGAGCCGGAAGAGCATCCGTCTTGTCTCTAGTTTCTCCCGATTTGTCCAGTGCTATCTGCTCAATTGAGTGAGCATGAGACAAATCAAATGGGCCACATTTCGTCCGTCTAAGCACGCTAATATGACCAACAGTGCCACAAGCAAGGGCAATATCACGGGCTAAAGAGCGCATGTACACTCCTTTTCCCGATTGAACCTCGAAAACAGCATGATCCTGATCGGGACGGTCGATCAGTGTTATCGAATCGATACGAGCTGGGCGTGGCGGGAGTTCTGGAGGGCGTCCTTGACGTGCAAGATCATATGCACGCTGCCCCCCAACGCGAAGCGCTGAAAAAACAGGCGGCACTTGCATCACCACCCCACCACAAAGATCAGGAAGAACAGAACGGATCGTCTCATCTGTCGGACGATGCGATGACCGTGCCAGGACATCACCTTCTCGATCATCTGTTGTTCGGCTCTCACCAAAGCACAACGTAAAACGATAGCGCTTGGTGGCATCCATAATATAAGGGATCGTGCTAGTCGCACGCCCAAAAGCAATTGGCAATACACCGGACGCTAGAGGGTCTAACGTGCCGCCATGCCCTGCTTTACGCGCATCAAAGGCCCAACGAACCTTATTCACCATTGACGTAGAGGTTGGCCCAAGTGGTTTATCCAACACCAGCCAACCATTAATCTCTTGTCCGCGTTTCCGTGCCATTCCGCGCGATTAGTCCTCTGGGTCGGACGTAGAGTCAGACTTCAAGTCACGCTGCACTTCCGGCGTATGCAAGAGATGTTCGACTTCCATCGCATGCTCAAGAGAAACATCGGGTTGGAAATGTAGTTCAGGCACGGTTCTCAAACGAAGCTTCCGCGAAAGCCCTCTTCGTAAGAAGGATGAAACCCGTTTCAACGCTGGAAGCACGACATGAATGTCATCGCGCCCCAAACGCGTAACAAAGACCGTCGCATGACGGAAATCTGGTGAAACACGCACTTCAGTGACCGTTACACTGACACCATAAAGTTCAGGATCACGGAACTCGGTGCGCGTAAAGAGATCCGCCAAAACATGACGAACCTCTTCAGCAACACGAAGCTGGCGCGTGCTGGGCCCTTCTGCAGGATCTACAGCAGGCCCAACGACATCAAAGGGAGAACGCTGCGTCAAACCGGAATCTCTTCCATTTCATAGCACTCAACCATATCACCCTCACGCAGGTCGTTATAGCCCGCGAAGGAGAGACCACATTCATAGCCACGTGCCACTTCACGGACATCGTCCTTAAAGCGTTTCAGCTGGCTCAGATCGCCTTCATGGATCACCACATTGTCACGCAGCAAACGTACGCCACAGCCGCGCTTGACCATACCTTCGGTTACGTAACAACCAGCCACCTTGCCAACGCGCGTAATGCTGAAGACCTGGCGAATTTCGGCATAGCCCAAGAACTTCTCGCGATGTTTCGGTGCAATCTTACCCTTGACCAGTTTCTCCACATCATCAGCAACCTGATAAATAATGGAGTAATAGCGGATATCCACACCGTCACGCTGCGCGAGACCACGAGCTTGTGTCGTTGCACGCACATTGAAAGCCACAATCACTGCATTGGACGCTTTAGCAAGCTGCACGTCACTTTCAGTAATCTGTCCAACACTCGTGCTCAACACACGCACGGCCACTTCCTCATGCGACAGCTTTTCCACCGTCGCTTTCAGCGCTTCAGATGATCCCTGAACGTCCGCTTTAATCAGCAGCGCCACTTCCTTCTGCTCACCAGCCTGAATACGGGCCAGCATCTGGTCAAGCGTTCCACGAGCAGCGACCTGCATCGCTGTGGCTTTTTCACGAATCTTCCGCTGACGGAATTCGCTGATCTCACGAGCGCGATTTTCGTTTTCAACGACAACGAACAAGGAGCCAGCATCCGGAACACCTGTCATCCCCAGAACTTCGACCGGCACAGAGGGGCCAGCCTTCTGGATTTGACGGCCACGATCATCGAGAAGCGCACGCACACGCCCCCAATGCGCCCCAGCAACCACGATATCACCGCGCTTAAGCGTTCCTTTCTGAACCAGCACTGTCGCGACAGAACCGCGACCGCGATCTAAGCGGCTTTCCACCACAGCACCCTGTGCAGGACGGTTCGGGTTAGCTTTCAGATCCAAGATCTCAGCCTGCAGGGAAATCCCTTCAAGAAGCTCATCTAGACCCTGACGCTGGCGTGCAGACACTTCGATTTCCTGTGTATCGCCGCCCATGCTTTCTACCACGACTTCGTGGTTAAGAAGCTCATTGCGCACACGATCAGGATTCGCTCCTGTCTTATCAATCTTGTTGATCGCCACAATCATCGGCACTTCAGCAGCTTTCGCGTGCTTAATGGCCTCAATCGTCTGTGGCATCACACCATCATCGGCAGCGACAACCAGCACAACAATATCAGTGACAGAAGCACCACGCGCACGCATAGCTGTGAAGGCTTCATGGCCTGGCGTATCAATGAAAGTCACCTTGCGATCAGATGATGGCATACTCACCTGATAGGCCCCGATATGCTGGGTAATACCCCCTGCTTCAGCATCGGTTACTGTTGTGGTGCGCAGCGCATCCAGCAAGGAAGTCTTACCATGGTCAACATGACCCATGACCGTCACAACAGGGGAGCGTGGTTTCAGATCTTCTTCACGATCTTTGATGTTTTCAAGACCCAGCTCAACGTCACTGTCGGAGACACGCTTTACGCGATGACCAAACTCATTGACCACAAGTTCAGCTGTATCAGCATCAATACTCTGTGCAGCTGTCGCCATGACCCCCATTTTCATCAGAGTCTTAATCACTTCACCCTGACGAACTGCCATACGATTAGCCAACTCACCGACAGAAATCGTCTCAGGCACGGTCACATCACGCACAACACGCACTTGATCAGAACGGAGACGCTCTAGCTCAGCTTGACGACGCTCACGATCACGCTGACGACGCACAGAAGCCAAAGAGCGCGTTTTGCCATCATCGCCTTCAATAGCAGCACGCACATCAATACGACCAGAACGACGATCCTGATTGCCACCACCACGGCGCGACTGCGAACGACGTGATTGCTGCGAGGAACGACGTGGCGAACCACCGCCGCCACCACCGCGGCGTCCATCATCCTCGCCGCCATTGCGACCACGTAAATGCAACGTTTCACTCTTACGAGACGACGATGCAGAAGAAGATGATGAGGAGGAGGAGGCAGATGACGAAGATGACGCATTCGAGCGTGTTGTCACTGGGCGACTCGGCATAATCGCGCGCTCAGCAAGTGGACGCAAACGCTGCGTTGGCTCGGCAATTTGCACACCGCCTGTTGACGTTGGCTTCAATGGCGGCGGCGCAGCCTTACGCTTCTCTTCTTGTTTAGCCTGATGAAGAGCAGCGGCTTCTTTCTCGTTCTGACGCTCAGCGGCTTCCGCTTCACGCGCCTGGGACGCTTCCTCCGCCTGCTTAGCCTCGGCCTCAGCTTTTAGACGCGCTTCTTCTTCCGCAGCAGAGCGAATGCGAATCTTTTCAGCTTCACGCTTGGCGGCTTCCTCTTCAATCTGCCGCTGCTTCATCTGCTCCAGAACGCGCTGACGCTTCTCAAGCTCTGATGCCGTTAAACCGCGAGCGCCAATAGGCCCACGTCCACCGCGACCACCAGCCCCGCCATGCCGTTTTGGCTTACGGACCTCAACCCGGACCTCTTTTGATCGCCCGTGGCTAAAACTCTGCCGCACAGAGCCTGCATCAACGGTGCGTCCCCCCTCTTTTCGTCCCGCTGGACGTAAAGAGAGGCGGCCCCCACCTTTATTCTGCCCGTTCTTAGGAGCCCCCTCTTTCGGAGCCCCAGTCCGGTTTCCGTCTTGGTTGCGCTCGTTGCCGTCGCTCATAGTTCCGCCTGTTCCTTACTGACCCGTGCCCTGTGGGCCTGGGAGCGAACCTTCGATCACCCCCGTCAATCTCTTATATTCCGTTATCAGACGCCGCGCTAATGCCCCCGGTGCCATAACAGCATAGACTGCATGGTCACGTCCGAAGACTGAAGCGAGCACCCGGCTCTCTAGCTGGACAACCGGCACATCCCGATGCCCAGACATCAACCGTGAAAGCTCATCCCGACTGGCGTCTGCCGCACATATCACAACCCCAACCTGACCAGAAGCGATCCGCTCCCGGCACTTCTGGAATCCACAAACGGCTTCACCCGCTCGCCGCCCCAGACTGATACCATCCTGAAGACGCTTTGCCAGCCCCTCAGTAACGAGGTTGGGCAAATGTTCAGGCAGTTTTACCTGTCGGCGAGCTCCCCGCGCAAATACACGGGAAAGCTGTGGATTGCTAAGCACCTCTCGATCAGCACAGAGCCACATACCCCGACCGGGCAGACGCGCTGCCAAATCTGGCACAATGTCTCCGCCCGGTGCTACGACAAAGCGCAGCATATTCTCAGGATGATCATGCCGACGGCTTAGCAAGCAACGCCTTAAGGAAGCAGTGCGTTTGCCTCCCTTCCTTAAGGGTCCGTCATCAATATCAAGACACTTAGACGTTGCTCGATTCTCCACCTTCAGGCGTCTCGCTCTGAGCTGAAGCGCCATCCGCAGCTGCTGTCGATTCGTCACCTTCAAACCAGTGGGCGCGTGCAGCCATAATGATTTCATTAGCTTCGTCTTCGCTTAGACGCTCTTTTCCAAGAATCTCAACAAGCTCATCACCTGCCAAGTCAGCCAAATCATCTAAGGTTTTAATACCTTTTTCACCAAGTTCTACAAGAATCTTTGGAGAAAAAGCACCCATCGCCACAATATCGTCGGTAACACCTAGGGTCTTGCGCTCTTCATCAAGAGCACGCTCACGTCCCTCAAGATACTCGTTGGCACGATTCATGAGCTCTTCAGCGACACTTTCGTCAAAACCCTCAATGTCATGAAGCTCATGTGGCTCGGCATAAGCGAGATCTTCAATCGTGTGATAGCCCTCTGTCACCAGAAGCCCAGCAATCACGTCATCAACGTCTAGATGATCCACAAACAGTGCTGTCCGCTTGCGGAACTCTTCCTGACGTCGTTCAGATTCTTCAGCTTCAGTGAGAATATCAATATCCCACCGTGTCAGCTGGCTGGCAAGACGCACATTCTGCCCACGCCGGCCAATAGCCAAAGAAAGCTGCTCATCTGGCACCACCACTTCGACACGTCCAGCGTCTTCATCCATCACCACTTTGGAGACTTCAGCTGGTGCCAAAGCATTCACCACAAAGGTTGCTGCTTGTGGGCTCCAAGGAATAATATCAATCTTCTCACCCTGAAGCTCCGCCACGACAGCCTGAACGCGTGACCCGCGCATACCCACACAAGCACCGACAGGATCAATAGACGTATCACGAGAAAGGACAGCCATCTTTGCACGAGAACCTGGGTCACGTGCGACAGCCTTAATCTCAATAATCCCGTCATAAATCTCTGGCACTTCTTGAACAAAAAGCTTCGCCAAGAAACCTGGGTGAGATCGCGATAAGAAAATCTGCGGACCGCGTGGCTCATCCCGTACGTCGTAAATATACGCACGAATACGGTCGGAATTTCTAAAGGACTCGCGCGGGATCAGCTCATCACGGCGCAACAGCCCTTCTGCATGGCCAATTTCGACCATAAGATTACCGTATTCCGTCTGCTTGACGGTACCGTTAATGATCTCGCCTACGCGATCCTTAAACTCATCATACTGACGCTTACGCTCATATTCACGCACGCGTTGTACGATCACCTGCTTTGCCGTTTGAGCTGCAATACGCCCAAAATCAATCGGCGGAAGCGGGTCGATCAGATGTTCGCCTTCTTGAATATCGGGCTGGAATTTCCGCGCGATATGCAAAGGAATCTGTGTATCTTCATTTTCAACCGTCTCGACCGCTTCAGTCCAACGACTCAGGCGTACTTCGCCTGTTTTACGGTCGATCGTGGCACGAATATCTTTTTCATGCCCATATTTCGCCCGCCCAGCCTTCTGGATAGCCTGTTCCATTGCTTCCAGAACCTGCTCGCGCTCAATATTCTTTTCCCGGCATACTGCATCAGCAACGAGCAGCAATTCGGGACGGGTAACAGACGTGTCCATTAGATCGGACCTCCAACCAGCATCAGACGGGTCATCATCAGTTCTTCTTCCCCGGCTTTTTAGGATTTAGTTTTGGCACACGGCCCTTTTTGCCGTTCTTTCCTTCCTCACCCTCTTCTGACGCTTCTGCAAGAGCGGCACTCGCCTCAATCAGCTCATCAGTCAGAACAAGGCGCGCTTTACGCATATCCAGTAAAGGAAGAAGCACTTCATCTCCATTATCCAAGCGGATAAGAGCTGATTGCCCGCGCAGGCCAAGAACCCTCCCAGCAAAACGCTTCCGACCGTCTATAGCAACGTCCATTTCAAGACGCACCAGATGGCCTGCATAACGCTCCCAATCCTTAGGACGTGTCAGGGGGCGATCAATTCCAGCAGAGGAGACTTCCAGCATCCACGCTCCTGGAATCGGGTCGTCCACATCCAAAACTGCTCCAACAGCATGGCTAATCTGCTCGCAATCATCAACAGTGATGAGAGCACCATTGCTACGGTCTGCCATGACCTGAACAGTGGGCGTTTCATGGCCGAGAACAGAGAGGCGCACCAGTTCAAAACCCATATCTTCAAGGGTTGGTGCAATCCGCTCTACGATACGCGCTTCGAGACCGCTTAAGCGTAAAATCCCGTTCGCTGGAAGCGTTGTGTCAGAAGAATGAGGAGTCTGGTCCAAAACAAAAAAGGCGGCCCGTCAGGGCCACCCCCCAAAAGAGCGGAAGTGAAAGGAAACGCATTCTTGATACGGAAACCCCTCACAGGATGCAAGTCTTTCCTTCTTTAAGGCTACCACACCGCTCTCGTTTTTCTTGATTCTGGACTTATTTCCCAAAATCATTCTGTCGACGCTCTAACATTGCATGTCATCATGCGATATTCTGCACCTAATCGTGGATCGAATGCAGAGGCGGACCATCACTTATCATGCTGACATCGCTTATTCCCCGACTCAGTAAAGCCATGCCGCTGATGATGGTAACATTTCTGTTACTTCTTGCCCTTCAGCTCAGCCTGATGCTCCATCTTTCCTGGCACCTGCTCGCCCATTGGGTTGCCGCTCTTCTAGATGCTGGGCGGCCTTTATACCTGCCACTTGGCGTAGTAACGTTCGCCTTAACGCTCTTGGGCGTGTTCTATGATCGCTCATCAGACCGTCTGCTCCAGCGTGGACTGCAGCGCCGTAAAACATTAACGACCTCTTTCCTTACTCTTTTCACGCATCGTCGTCACCTTGAGGAAATCATGGTGCGTGACCAGCACGAATCGTCCCTTAATGCGGAAGAATTGGCAACGTCCCTACGCGCCCGTGTGATCGGTCAGGACGCAATCTGCACGGATATTGCCCAACAGCTTCGCAGACGCTTAGCACTGCGTGTCCATGATAAACCCGTCGGTATTTTCCTATTTGCAGGGCCTGCTGGCAACGGAAAGAAATATCTCGCCAAGCAACTCTCTCGTCATATGGATCGACCTCTGCTCACCCTTGATGTGACCGATCTCTCAAGTCCTTATGCATTATCCCTGCTATGGGGGGCACCTAATACACCTACCGGGGCCGCAACACCGGGCCTTTTGACACGACAGGTCAAAGCACACCCAACCTCTATTATTGTGCTGGAAGATATTGAGAAAGCACATTCAGCCGTGCTGAAAAAGCTCCTCACAGCTTGGAATGATGGCGCTCTTCAAGACAATGCCACGCATGAAACGCTTTCTATCAAACGATGTATTTTCATCCTCACCTCTACTGTGGCAGCACAAGACCTCTCCCATTGTGCAGAACTCTCTACATCCGATACGGAGCGCAGACGCGGTGATGCCGTTGCCCTTCTGCGCCGAGCGGATTTCCCGGCTGATATCCTCAATCGTCTTGACCGTCTTTTCCTCTTCCGTCCTCTGAGCGACCGCGATATGGCACGCGTTGCTGCTTTGGAAATGGAACAGATGGTCGAAGGATACGGCCTTCACCTTCCCCCTGGTGGAATAGACCCCACACCATTGCAACGCGTGATCACGCTCAATAAGGAACGTCACGTTATCAGCACGGTACGAGATCTGTTGCGTTTCGTTGAAGACATGATCAGTGATGGGCTGATTGCGGCTCAGCAGCAAGGCAAACGCCGCGTTAAACTCACCTTCCATGATGGACGAATTATCGTGGAAAGTGATGATACCCACGATACACGCCTTAGCCAAACGAGCTTATAAGGATCAGAGTATGATGACCTCCCTCTATCACCTCTGGCATCGTGCTGGCCTTTGGCGTGCCTGCCTCATCATCAGCGTGCTCTCTTTAACGATGGCGGCTTTTCTACCAACCGCCTCCTTAAAACACCTCGCCCCTTGGCTACCCGGCAAAGCGCCGCCTCTCCTTGCCCCAGCCAAAGACACGGCACACCCGCGCCCTCCCGAGGGTGGTGGTGACACTGAAGGCGGGAAGGTTGCTTATTTAGACCCGTCGCAAAGCGTGTCTGACCGTGCTCCATTAGCTGGACACGTCTTTCCATTACCTGAAGGACAGTGGCACCCCGTTCTTGCTGCACAAACCAACGACCGTGCAGCGTTCTCTTTCCTCGCCCTCATCCGCACTGATCATGGCGCCGTCACGGGCTTTATCACCCTTCAAACCAACCAAAATCCTGTTCCTGCGGAGTTAGTCGAAAGTCTTCTTACGCCATGCCACGATGACCGCAATTACACGAACCTCAACCAAGAAGCCCCCGACATGGCCGATTGTGTGTATGTCGCCAATGCCGTGCTGGAAAAAGGAATGGTCAGTAATAATCCACTGATTGCTGAAGCCGTCGCGCATGTTCAACAGCTTGGCTTTCCGCTCCCCCCTCTCATGATCGTAACGGGATGGCGTCATATTAGTGCCGCGAAAAACGGACTTGCCCAAACAGCTACTGAAGATGTCTTGCTCTCACCTTTAGACCGCGAAACGCATCAAATGCTCGCTCCACCTGATGTCTGGAGCAAGGAGACGATCACCGCCAATCCAGTCGCTGAAGAATTCATCAATAAAGTCCTTCATTGGGCGCCTTATTGGCAAAAAGGACTGCTTCAAGCCTTCATCGACCCTAAGAGCATTGAATTCCTACCCGTTGAAGCCACTCGTGACCCTATGGCCCCTCAATGATGCCCTTGGCCAATCACGCGACCAAGGCGCTTTTCGGCCATACGCGCAAGGCGGACAAAGGGGAGGCCAATCAACAAATAAGCCAACCCCACCATTAAGCCCGTCCCCACATAATCGTAATACGTGGAGGACAGACGAATATAGGTCTGGCTTAGCTCTGTCAGCGTAATGACAGAGACCAATGAGCTATCTTTAATAAGCGCAATAAAATCATTGGTCATCACGGGCACAACGGTGCGAAAAGCTTGCGGCACGACGACTAAGCGCAACGCCTGAAAATGTGTCATATTAAGCGCGATCGCAGCTTCCATCTGGCCACGTGGAACAGACAGCAAGCCAGCACGATAATTTTCAGCCTCATAGGCCGCATAATTAAAGCCCAACGACAACACCCCTGCAACAAAAGGGGATAAGCGAATCCCAAAAGCGGGAAGCCCATAGAAAATGAACAATACTTGGATCAACAACGGTGTACCACGCACGATTTCCACGTAAGTACCGCACAGAATCTTGATAGAGGTTGCCCCGTAATGCCGCCCCAACGCGAGAACGACCCCCATGGCAACCGCTAAAATCATCGCCAAGGCCGAAACCGCTAGGGTCATCACTGCGCCTTGGCCAATCAGAGGAATGAACCTTACGTAGCGATACATGATCGCATGAAAAGAGCTCCCCGACATACTCTCCATGGTGCGGCGATAATCTTCCCATGCTTGGGGCTTAATATCGAGCGTCGTTTTATCGCCCGTATAGGCCGCCATTTGCGGCGTCCATAAGTTCCAACGCGCTAGAATGCGGTGCAACGTCCCGTCATGTTGCAACGTAGTCAGGGCATTATCCACCGCGTCGCGTAATGCCGGATTGTCTTTCGAAAATGCAATGCCATAAGCGACCGTTCCAATCGGCGGCCCCACAAGCTTCATATCATCTGAACCGTAATAATGAGCAATCGGCTCATCAATCAACACCGCATCCAGACGGCCATTCTTTAAGTCAGAAAAAAGATTGGTTTCTTCGTCATAAGAACGAACTGACACATTGTCTTGCTGTAATAAAAGGCGCTCTGCTGCTGTATTTTTGATCGTCCCCACCGCATGACCATTAAGAGCGGCAAGACTCTCCAACCCCTGCTGCTCACGCCGCACCATGATACGATCAGATGTCACATAGTAAGGATGGCTAAACAGCACCGCTTCCTTATGCTCCGGCGTCATCTCAATGCCGTCAATCACCATGGCGTATAGACCACGAGACAATCCGGGGATAAGGCCGTCCCATCCATTTTGAATAAAGCGGGAATGGCGATGCAAATGCTGGGCAATAGCGCCCATCAGCTCATATTCAAACCCCGTAACACGCCCCTCTTTAGCAGGGTCATGAAACACGTAAGGGACATTCGCTTCCCCATCTGACGCCCAAGGAAAATCATGCTCACTTTGCGCTCCAGGCACCACTAAGGCCGAGCTTGCTTGAGCGGGACATGAGGTCAGTACAGACGCAGCACTGCCGAGCACTAGCAGGCCACACACGATGAACCGCCCTAAAGAGCGCGCTATTGTTTGGATCATGACAGCAATGTCCGTAGAAAACGTCGTGTGCGGGCCTCGCGTGGATTAGCAAACATCACGTCTGGATCACCACTTTCCACAATTTTCCCTTCTTCCAAATACAGCACACGGTCTGACGCAGCACGTGCAAAGCGCATATCGTGCGTTACGACCAGCTGTGTCATGCCCTCCTCATCAAGAGCGCGCATGACAGAAAGCACTTCCTCAGAAAGCTCCGGATCCAAAGCTGACGTTGGCTCGTCATACAGCATCACGGAAGGACGCATAGCCAAAGCCCTCGCAATCGCCGCACGCTGCTTCTGTCCACCAGACAATCGGTCTGGATAACGATCTTTCACCGCGGCAAGTCCTACTTTCTTGAGCAGCTCACATGCGATACGACGTGCCGCCTCATGATCCATCTTTTTCACATGAACCGGGGCCATCATGACATTTTCCAACACGGAGCGATGAGGAAAAAGATTAAAGGACTGAAAAACCATCCCAACATGAGCCCGCAACCGATGGGCCTGCGCTTCATCGCGTCGATGCCAATGACGTGGACTCGTCAAGCCCACATCTTCGATACGCACATCTCCCGCATCAGGATGTTCTAAAAAATTTAGGCAACGCAAAAATGTCGATTTACCGCAGCCAGAAGGGCCAATAATGGAAATCAACTCACCACGTTCAACCTCTAGGGAGATTCCGCGTAATATGTCATTATCACCAAAGGATTTTCGTATATCCTTTGCTTGGAGCACCATATCTGTCAGTTCTGGCTTTCCTTCTCACGCACGATCAAGCATAGGACCAGCAGGCCCTTTATGGTGATATTTTCATACCGATATTCACCACCTTACGCATAGTCTTCTTTTAAAGAAGAAGGATTTTCTCCTTATGGTTCAGGCCTCTATAACACACTTATGATCCCATCCCCTCTTCTAACACTCAACCATATTTGTGTCTCACGCGGGGGAAGAACCATCCTTCATGATATTTCTCTCTCTTTATGTAGCGGAGAAACCCTCCTCATGACAGGAGAGAATGGGTCTGGGAAATCAACCTTACTACGCGCCATTGCCGGACTATGCCCCCTTGATGAAGGGTTTATCGACGCTCCTGAAGCGATTGGCTGGTTAGGCCACCATAATGCCCTCAAACTTTCCTTAACAGTCCGCGAAAATCTCACACTCTTTTCTTCTCCTCCTCAAACCCAGCTCACAGAGGCTTTGAGCGTGCTTGGTTTGGAAAGCTTGTGTGAGACGCCCACACGTCATCTGTCCGCCGGGCAGCAACGCCGAGTGGCCTTCGCAAGACTTCTCCTCAAGCCCACCTCGCTTTGGCTGTTAGACGAACCAACGACAAGTATGGATGCGACCCATATCACTCAGATTGAAGCACTTATCCAGACCCATTGCCAACAGGGTGGAGCCGCCTTGGTTGTCTCTCATACACCGCTCACCCTCCCCTCCTGCAAAACACTTACGCTGGCGCCTTATCACTCTGAGGAACCCTGTTGGTGAACGCCCCTCTCATCACATTGCTTAAAAGGGAGCTTCTCCTCGCACGCCGCAGCGGAGCTGATACGCTAAGTTCTGTGCTCTTTTTCCTCTTATGTGGCTGTTTATTTCCTCTCGCCTTAGGGCCATCTCCCCTTCTTCTGCACCATATGGGGCCAGGGATCATCTGGGTCTGCGCTTTGCTGGCTAGCCTGCTGCCTCTAGACAAGCTCTTCGCGGCTGATTTTGAGGATGGATCTCTTGATCTTTTAATGATGAGCCCTTTGCCAACGTTTATGATTGCACTGAGTAAAATGATCACACATTGGCTCACCAGCGGGCTTCCTGTCTTGCTCAGCAGCCTTTTTCTCGGTGTGATGTTTCACCTCTCCACACAAGAGATTTTTATCCTGCTGAGCAGCCTCACCCTCGGCAGCCTAACCTTTTCCCTCATTGGCGGTATGATTGCAGCGATGCTGCTTGGCGCACGCCGAGCCGGGGCTCTACTGCCCCTACTGGTGCTTCCCTTAAGCACGCCCTCTCTCATTTTCGGCGCGGCAAGCTCATATTCTGTCCAACTCGGGAACCCAACGTCAGCAGGGTTAAGCCTTCTCGGAGGGGTCTTTTTAGCCGCTTTTGCTCTCTGTCCCCTTGCCGCAGGTTTAGGGCTACGGGAAGCATGCCGCTAAGAAAAAAGGCCGCCCTATAAAAGAGCGGCCTTTGAGCGGTTACGCGTCTTGTTGGCGCGCCACAAAATTTTCGAGCCAGTGGATTGTATAATCCCCTGCCTGAAATTCAGGATCATCCAAAATTTTCTGATGAAGGGGAATAACCGTTTTGACGCCCTCAACCACGCATTCCAACAACGCACGTTTCATACGAGTAATCGCTTCAGCCCGTGTTGGCGCATGAACGATCAACTTAGCAACCATGCTGTCATAGTACGGAGGGATTTTGTAGCCAGCAAAAAGGGCACTATCCATTCGTACTCCAAGACCACCAGGAGCATGAAACACCGTCACAGTTCCGGGGTTTGGCACAAATGTCAGCGGGTCTTCAGCATTAATACGGCACTCAATCGCATGGCCCCGCATCGTAATGTCTTCTTGGCGATAGCTCAGCTTCTCACCCGCAGCGACCAAGATCTGCTCACGCACTAAGTCCACACCACAAACCATCTCGGTCACGGGATGTTCAACTTGCAGACGCGTATTCATCTCGATGAAGCAGAACTGCCCATCTTGATATAGAAACTCCAACGTTCCCGCATTACGATAGCCCATGCGAGACAGAGCTTCTGTCACTGTCTGACCAATCTGGTTACGCTGCTCTTCTGTAATGACAGGAGAACCTGCCTCTTCCAAAAGCTTCTGATGGCGGCGCTGCAACGAGCAATCACGCTCCCCGAAATGAACCACCTGGCCATGCGTATCCCCCATGACCTGAAGCTCAATATGACGAGGGCGATCAAGATATTTCTCGAGATAGACCTCATCATTACCGAAAGCCGCTAAAGCCTCCGTACGCGCCACGCTCCATGCTTCAGCGATTTCATCAGCCGTATGAGCAACCTTCATGCCGCGGCCACCACCACCAGCAGCAGCCTTAATCAGCACGGGATACCCGACTTTGTCTGCAACATCGCGAGCCGCGTCAAGATCTGCAAGAGCACCATCCGACCCAGGAACCAACGGCACACCAAGGTCTGCCATCGTCGTCTTTGCGGTAATCTTATCGCCCATCATCCGAATATGCTCAGCCGTCGGACCGATGAAGGCCATACCGTGCGCTTCTACCGTCTCAGCAAACTCAGCATTTTCTGACAAGAAGCCGTAGCCGGGATGAATCGCATCCGCACCCGTCATTGTCGCAGCTGACAAGATAGCTGGCACGTTCAAATAAGAATCCCGTGAACTTGCCGGGCCAATGCACACCGCTTCATCAGCCAAACGCACATGCATCGCATCAGAATCCGCTGTGGAATGAACCGCAACGGTGCGAATCCCCATTTCGCGGCAAGCACGCAGGATTCGGAGAGCAATTTCGCCACGATTGGCGATGAGAATCTTAGAAAACATCACTCAATAATCGCCAATGGAGCCCCAAATTCGACCGGTTCTCCCGCATTGACGCAGTATTTTACCAACGTACCAGAGCGTGGAGCTTTAATCTGGTTAAAGGTCTTCATAGCTTCAATGAGCATAATCGTCTGACCTTCCGTCACCTTGCCACCATCCTGCACGAAAGGCGGAGAAGACGGATCTGGCGAGAGATAGGCTACGCCAACCATAGGGCTAGGAACCATCCCCGGATGTGATGCAGGGTCAGCCGCTGCTGGAGCCGCACTCTCAGCAGGCGCCGCCGCTTGTGCTGGGGCAGGAGCCGCCGCTGGAGCAGCGAGCGGTGCTGCTTGCACGCTCACCTCACGTGCGACACGAATGCGGCTATCCGCCTCAGAGACTTCAATTTCGGTCAGGCCAGTGTCCGTTAGGATATCGGCCAACGCCCGAATAGCCTCCTTATCTACGAGCATACGGCTCATCCTTCATCCTCAATTATGTCCGCCATCGCCTGAAGCGCATGAGCGTAACCACGCACTCCCAGCCCACAGATCACCCCGCAGGCTGCCTGGGAAACATAGCTATGATGGCGAAATGCTTCCCGGCGATGAATATTCGAAATATGCACCTCTATCACAGGACACTCAATCGCATGCAACGCGTCAAGCAATGCAATAGATGTATGACCATAAGCTGCAGGATTAATCACAACCCCACTCGCACGACCACGACATTCTTGCACCCATGATACGAGTTCCCCCTCACCGTTGGTCTGGCGAAAATCAATTGCCACATCAAGGCGTTCAGCTGCCTGAATGCACACCTGCTCGACATCATCAAGCGTGGCGTGGCCATAGATATCAGGCTGGCGTAGGCCAAGCATATTTAGGTTAGGTCCATTGAGAACCACAATCAGGGGTCGTTTCATCTGTGCACCTGATAGCATCGTCATCACGTTCAGGAAAGATACACTCTAACACGGAAATGACAGAAGTGCTGTTTTGTTGTATAATTACCCTATGATTGCTCGTTTTAGACCTCCCAAAGGGCGTGCTTCCGTGGTTCGCTTAACCCACACCCTGCTTATTGCTGGTCTTCCTGCCTCTACCTTTCTAGGTAGCGACTATGCACAGGCGAGCCAACGCCAACAAAATACTCACACAGCACATGCTGTTCAGACAGGTTTAGCAAGCTGGTATGGAGGGAGCGCCTTTCAGTCCAGACATACCGCGCAGGGACAGCGCTTTGACCATCATGCTCTAACTGCAGCTCACCGCACGCTCCCCTTTGGAACGAAAGTTCTTGTCCAATCTCCCAAGACCCATCGCTCCGTTATCGTGACGATCAATGACCGCGGGCCTTTTACACATCACCGCATCATAGACCTCTCACGTGGGGCAGCTGAACAACTTGGCATGATGAAACATGGTGTCGTGCCAGTCTCTCTCACGATTCTACGGCCTAGCCTCCCTCTCAAAGAGAAGCACTCTTAAGCACTATAGCAAATCACGAAAGACCTTAGGCCTCTGTGTCTTTATCGGAAGCGGCCTCTGTGGAGAGCCCCTTTTCAGCTCTTATATATTTCCGCCGTGCTCGCTCTTCCAGCTCTGAGTTGATCACGCCGCCAAAAAGAACGACATAAGCGCTCACAAACAGCCACATCATGACAGCGGCCACCGCTCCAAGCGGCCCATATGTGGCACTATAGCTTGCAAAATGTGCCACATACCAAGAAAAACCGAGCGATGTAACAACCCAAAGCAACGTGGCAACGATAGCACCTGGGAAAATCAAGCGCCACAATGTCCAATCACGACACGGAGCAATGCGATAAAGAACCGTCATCGCTGTAAAAACAAAAAACAGCATGATGGCAGGTGCGAGCCAATGAACCATCATGGGTGTTCCCTTCTCCACCAAAAAGTGAAGCCCGGGGGGAATATGGTTAAAATCAACCCCCAGATATTCTAAATAATGCGGCAAATAATCTGCAATGGCTGGAGCCGCCACCATCAAGGCCAAAGTGAGGCAAGCCCCTAAAACACCCATTAGCGTGGTGCCAAAAGCAAGACATTGAAAGCTCAGAAAGCCACGTGTCTCTTTCGTATGATAGGTTATGTTCAACGCAGACAACATCGCCCGGCTACTCGCCGTAGCAGACCACATTGTAATGGCCAGTGAAAAAACCAGCCCTAGCGTTAATGAAGAGTGCGACTCCATAACCAACGTATGAATGCGATCGCCAATCAGGGAATACGCTGATGTTGGCAGAAGATTCCTTAAAATATTCAGCTGCGGTTCAACTGTATGGATGTCAAACACCAATCCATAAACAGAGATAAGCGCCGTTATGGCCGGGAACAGAGATAATGTTGCATAGAAAGCGCAGCCAGCAGCACTTAATGACGTCTGACTATCCCCTGTATGCACCAAGATTTGACGACAAATAGTCCGCCAACCAGCTGGTCGTGGTGGAGCATCTGGTTTTACGTCATTTGCACTCGACACGCATTATCCTCTCTATGTTTCGCACTCTTATTCTGTGCTGGAGTTCCATCATTGCTCGTCAATGCCCAGAACCCCTTTATTACTCATTTTTTGATAAGAAAACCCTTACTTCCGAAACGAGAAAAGCACACTTAATGAGCAGAAAAGGGAGCTTTGTTACAACAGTCACAGAAACAATAAGAGCCCATTTTAGAAAAATCGTTTTAATTTATGGCAAAAGAACTACACAAGACTTGCATTCTTAGCGAGAATAGGCTTTTCACGCACTCCACGCAGCAACGCACGTGCCACTGGCCCTCTCGCGGTTACGCAACGACGTCAAGCGTTCTGGCTCCTGTAGGCCGTCTAAACACTTTTAGGCTCTAAGACAGGACTTCGCCGGTCCGTTCGACCGTTTCGCAACATCCTGGCGGGGCCTCCCCCGTTTTGCAGGACGATTCTGGGAAGTGAGTATCATGACTCCCAAAATAACTCGTTTTCTCACTCAAAATGATCCGGCAACACCCTGCCTTATCGTTGACCTTGATTCTGTTGAGCAACAGTTCAGCACGATGAAGCATCATTTTGAGGGTGCACGTCTTTATTATGCCATCAAGGCCAACCCTGCCCCGGCCATCTTAAAGCGCCTTAATACACTCGGGGCTTTTTTCGATGTGGCTTCTCTTGGAGAAATACAACAGTGCCTCGCGGCTGGCATTCGTCCAGACAGACTGTCCTTTGGGCATACTGTCAAAAACACGCATGCCCTTAGCGAAGCGCACAAGCTTGGCGTGTCACTTTTCGCTTTCGACTGTGAAGAAGAGCTACAGAAAATTGCACGTTATGCGCCAAACTCACGCGTTTTCTGCCGCCTAACCGTCCTCAACACAGGAGCAGATTGGCCTTTGTCAGATAAGTTTGGCACAACAGCTGACCATGCTTATGAGCTGATGCTTCAAGCGGAACAGCTAAACCTTAAGGCCACTGGACTTTCTTTCCATGTCGGCAGCCAACAAACATCGGCAGAAGCATATCAGCAGGCTATCGCACAGGCATCCACTCTTTTTCAGCGCCTTCAAAGCCAAGGCCTTGCTCTGGATCTGCTCAATATTGGTGGGGGGCTTCCTAGCCATTACACAAGCAGCGTGCCGGATCTTGCCTATTTCTCCACCGCCATTGACCAAGCTTTATCAGAGCATTTCCCTCACCAGAAACCACGTATCATGCTAGAACCCGGACGTGCCCTCGTCGGCGATGCTGGCGTTGTTCGCAGTGAGGTCGTCTTGGCCAGCCGTCGCGGTGGCGCCCCGACAGATCCGCGTTGGGTCTATTTAGACATTGGCCGCTTCGGCGGGCTGGCAGAAACAGAAGGCGAAGCTATTCGCTATCGTTTCCGTACTCCTCATGACGACACATCACACAGCCAGTCCCCCTGCATCATCGCCGGCCCCACCTGTGATAGCGTTGACGTTATGTATGAAAAGAACCGCATAACGCTACCGGATGAGCTAGAATCAGGCGATAAAATTCTGATCCTCGCAACCGGCGCTTATGTCTCAACATACTGCTCAACAGGCTTTAATGGCTTTGCTCCTTTGAACGAATATTACATTTAGCCCCGGAAGCCCCCTCGCTTTAGAGGGGGCTTCCTGTTTACCGGCATGGCAATCGTTTGTTCCAGCGCTTCATATTCGCCTTCACATCTTGAACAAAGGCAGAATGACGAACACCACTCAAAAAAATCTTTTGCATCACTCGCCCCAGCCCACGTGTAGGACGTTCAAACTGAATAAATAAAATACATCGTAGCTCATCAGTCTTATTACGCACGTGATGGCGATAGGTGTCGTCAAACACGAAAGCCTGGCCATTTTTCCATGCAACACGCTGACCAGCAATTTCAATCCAGCACTCTTTTGGATCTTTCGGAACACTAATGCCCATATGGCAATTCAGCATACCTTTCGTCACACCATAATGAGCCGGAATGACACCTCCTGGCTCCAAAATGGAAAAGAGCGCAGAACATAACCCAGGGATACCGCCAACAAGCTGAGCGGTAACCGGAGCTTTGGCACAATTCTCAGGAACTTTCAGTCCATACCCAAATAGGAAAAAAGATTTCCACCGCTGGTCGGGTGCAATACGCCGATGATCAGGCGAAAGCTCCCTCAGGGCCGGCACATTTTCACGCGCTTCCATCAAAGCACGAAACTCTTCTGCAATAAGCGGATAAGCCTTCTCCAAAGCCCCCACCCATGGGAAAAGCTCCTTTTCCAAAAAAGGCTCATTGGACACACATGAATCACGTGCAATGATCCAATTCACCCATGGTCGTAACCATTTCCCGACACGCACTAATAATGGTCGTTTTTTCTTAGTCTCTTTCCCTACACTCATCGCCATTTTCCTTAAGAAGGACTGCAATAAAGCTATCTATTCATGTCTAACATACGTAAACGATGCCCATTATAGGACAAACTCTATTATTATATTAAGAAATATACCTTATAACTGACATGCATAATTTCTATATCTTATCATTTCTCTTCTTCAAGAGACTGAAGCTCAACTAAATGACGATAAATCCCGTCTTGTCGAGACATAAGTTGACTATGCGTTCCATCTTCCACAACATTACCCTTTTGGAAGACGAGAATACGATCCAATTCACGCACAGTGGACAAACGATGCGCGACAACCAAAACAGTACGCGTCGCCATGAGACGTTTCATAGCCTCTTGCACAAGGCTTTCAGACTCTGAATCCAAGCTGGCTGTCGCTTCATCAAAAATAACAATCGGTGCTTGGGTGAGAAAAGCCCGCGCAATCGCAACACGCTGGCGCTCCCCACCAGAGAGCTTCACGCCACGCTCTCCCACCATGGTTTCATAACCTTCAGGCAAACGCTCAATAAACGCACTCGCATTGGCAAACGTCGCTGCCTCTATGACCTCCGCACGACTTGCTGTTGGACGCCCATACGCAATATTATCAGCAAGCGAACGATGAAACAAAATAGGCTCTTGAGGAACGAGAGCGATCTGTTTCCTCAAGCTTTCTTGCGTAACATCAGCAATAACCTGCCCATCAATCAAAATAGCGCCTTCCTGCACGTCATAAAGACGTTGCAAAAGCCGAGTAAGCGTCGTTTTTCCCGATCCACTCGCCCCGACAAGCGCCACACGCGACCCGGCAGGAATATCCAAAGACAAGCCCCGATAAATCGGGTCTTTTTGCGAAGGATAACGGAACGTCACATTTTGAACCGTAATCGCGCCACCTTGAGTGATGCGAAGAGGATGCGCCCCCGGCTTGTCTTCCACCCCCGGCGTCAGACGAAACAGTGCCACCAGCTCTTCCATTTCATTAACCGAACGCTGCACTTGGCTGACCTGCTGGCCAAGATCACGCAAATACCCTTGGATGAGGAACATCATCGTAAGCACGTAAGCCACGTCCCCCGGGCCGGCTTCGCCCTCCCACCATAGGAAGACAGCCAAACCAATCATCACAACACGCATCAAAAGCGTGTAAGACGCTTGCAAGTTCGCGCTATTGGTTCCGCGTATCCAGCTCCACAAGGTACGCCGGCTCCACAAGAACGAAAGACGGCTGAGATGGCGTTCTTCGCGATGTTCAGCGCCAAATGCTTTCACCACGCTGTTACAGGTAATGGAATCAGCCAGCGCCGCGCCTATTTTCGTATCCCATTGGTTCGAGAGCCGCGCACTCGGGGCCACATAACGCAGAGCCAGCTGCACAGACACAAAAGCAAACAGCACAACCGCTACCCCTAAGACGCATCCCATCAATGGAGAGCGCACCATCAGAACCAGCGTCGTTCCTATGAGGACGAGAAGTTCCGGCACAATAAGGAGAAGGAGCGTGTCATCTAACGTATCAATCGCCCAGATACCGCGTGTTAAGCGACGCACTGTTGAGCCTGCAAAGGTGTTCGCATGCCAATCGGCTGAGAAACGCTGCACACGCGCGAACGCCTCACTCAAGGTTCTACGCATAATCGCTAGGCTAAAGCGACTAATCCCTATGTAAGAGACGCGCCTCCCCATCACCGCAACGAGGCCTAACACCAACAATCCGCTCACCATCAACAAGGCGTCATGCAGTAAAGACTGCCGCATCGGTTCAGCCTGATGCACCGGCGTTGAAATATCCCCCACAAGACGACCAGCCAAAAGAGGCGTGCAAATGTCAGCAAGCGTCGCCAGTGCCACACCGCCAAGCGTGCGGCTGAGCAGAGCTGGATGGTTAAGCCAGCGCTGAACCACAAAACGCAACGTTTCCCCAAAAGAGACAGCGGAACGGTCTGACTTTTGGCGAGACTGGGCTGAATGATTAGGCGTATGTGACACAAACACTCCTTTTCTGGGTCTTTCCCCTCACATTCTTTCCCTATGCCACATCCTCCCCAAAGCCGTCGATTTTTTATGCTATAAGTCCCTCCCATAATGCCCCGGCTTTTTTATGATGGAGATAACAACATCGTGGCGCCTTCAACCCGTAACGCTCGCACGACCAGCCCCAAAATAATGAGTCGCACAGCGGTCAAATCTTTTATGACGGCGCTCTCTCACGTCTATCCGGATGCAGAAAGTGAGCTCATTTTCCGCAATACATTCGAGCTTCTCGTCAGCGTTGTTCTCTCCGCCCAAGCCACGGATAAATCCGTCAACAAAGCCACCAAAGGCCTTTTTGAAGAAGCACCAGACCCACGCACGATGGCAGCCCTTGGGGAAGAAGGTATTGCCCGTCATATCCGCACCATCGGTCTTTGGCGTGCCAAGGCCCATAATGTGGCTCTCCTGTGCCAACAGCTCCTTGACCGTCATCAGGGCGAGGTGCCTTCTGACCGCGCCTCTCTTGAAGCTCTACCTGGTGTGGGGCGAAAGACAGCCAATGTCGTGCTGAATGTCGCTTTTGACCAAGACACGATGGCCGTTGATACCCACATCTTCCGTCTCAGCAATCGCACGGGCCTCGCTCCGGGGAAAAACGTGCGTGTCGTTGAAAAAGAGCTCGTTGCGCGTATTCCCAAAAAGATGCTGCGCCCCTCCCATCATTGGCTCATTCTTCTAGGGCGCTATATCTGTAAAGCACGAAGACCTGAATGCTGGCACTGCCCTGTAACAGAATGGTGCCTCAACCCCGACAAAGCCCTAACCCCTCCTCCAGCTAAAAAAATACGTTAGGTTTATTCTTCCCGAGCGAGCGGTATCATCGGCACACCATTGGATCCAATAGGTGGCACCCATGGCCGCTCTCCTCGCGCACTACGATCAGACACAACAGATAAGCCTCCATGAGCGGCCCGATACACCGCCCATGCGCCGTTATCATAAACAAAGTCACGGTCCAAAACAGGAACAGACGGGCACAGCCTCTGCCCGTCAGAGCGGCTCACCACGAGAACGACACCTGCGCATAACGCCTCAGTCTCAGACGTTGTGAAGCGTTCATAATGTGGTCGCATATCCAACAAGACGACCCGACCAGCAACCGTCACACGACACAAAGAACGCTGACATGCCGTCGAGAAAGAATGCGCCTCAATCCTTAAATCATGCTGCCATGTTGTACGGAAAAAGGGATTGACCGTCGGCGGATCCATCATCCATCCATGCTCGGTACGGATCACAAGCGTCTGACCATCCGGCGCCATGAGCATCACAGGCCGTGACACCATCCACGCGGACGCAATCCCCACACCCAACACAAGAAGACCGAGGAAACGGGCTTTCCCACGCCAAAGGCACAAAACCGAAAGCCCGACCATCTCAAGTAAAAGCCCCCAATTCGGCCATGACGGGACAGGCACACTCGCCCCCGGCATATGGGCCATCACATGGGCTAAGAAGCGTACACCCTCAATGCCCCATCCCATTAGATGGAGCACAGGCCCCGCCCAGCCAAACGGCAATAACAGCAGAACGATCATCCCTAACGGCATAATCCATACCGCCATCAGAGGAACAGCCACCATGTTTGCCACAACAAACCACGGTTGAAACGCTCCAAAATGAGCCATACTGACGGGCACCGTCGCACAGCCAGCAAAAATGGACGTAAGCGCCAACATGCCTATCGGCACCCCACATCGTGCCCAAAACCATGAACGCTGCCTGAGCTGTGCCAAAGGCTCCCGCAGCTCATCATAACCAGCAATCAAGGCCATCACGGCCGCCATCGACATCTGAAACGATACATCCCACACAATCGCTGGATGAACCGTCTCCAGCCCTATTGCCACAAGAGCCAAAGCCCTCAGGGAGAGAATACGACGGCCCAACTGAAAAGCGAGCGCACCATAAAAAGCCATCGCCAACGCACGCAGCCCCGGTATATGGCCACCGGTCAGCACGATATAAACCACGCCCACCGCTAAGGCGGCCCCTAGGGCAATTTCTCGACAAGGCCAGAATAAGGCCGCATGTTCAGAACGCAGCAAGACCATACGCACAAACGCAAAACATAACGCGATGACCAAACCCAGATGGAGCCCCGCCACCGCCAACAGATGCGCTAAACCACTGGCCGCGAAATCTTGCCGTGTTTGAGGCGATACGGCCCCAGTTTCACCGACGAGCACAGCGGCAATCATCGCCCCATTTTGGTTGGGAAGAACGGCCATCATCCGCGCCTCCATCGCCTCTCTCCAGCGATTTATCCGGTCATGAGAAGAATGAGAGAGAATCACGGGCTCCGACAACGCCGAGCCACTCCCTGCCAAGCCTGAAAACCAAGCTTCCCGCTGCATATCCCGCCCGTAAGGCCATACAGGCGCGGACGGCGTATGGAAAAGCACCCGAAGACGCACATGATCCCCGGTTGAAGGAACAACGGTTCCATCCCGTTTCAATGTGACACGCAAATCCCGCTGTAACGGGGGCTGCCCCTCATACCATGGGCTTTCAAAACGAGCCTGTTTGAGGACAAGACGCACACGCTCACCCGGCCCCTCTCGTGCAGGAAAGTGACTGACCTGCGCCACATCGCCTTCTGTCCAAACCGCATAAAGAGGAAGCTCAGGCATGTGTGGCTGATGATGCGCTTGAGCCATCGCCAACATAAACCCCAGGCTGATACTCAGTAGCGCCGCACCACCAACCCGCATCGTCAGGCCCCAAAGCGGGTAACGAGACGCGCCTATACTGATCAAAACACCACACAAGCCAAGCACGACCACCACGGCACACCAAAACCCAGACGGCTCGTGAAGACAGGTAAAATAAGCGCTGATGCCAAGCGCTATCCCGAGCGGAAACCAGCATAAAAGCCGCCGCCCTTGCCGCGCCAAAGCGGTCTCACCCCATTGGCGCCATCTTTCCATCAACTCAATATACGACTCATCATTCTATGTCTCATAGACACACCATCTCTCGTATTACTGTACACGTAACGAGAAAATCCCCCATCATGAAGCTGTTTATCTTGGGAGACGCTCACTGATCCCACATATGTCGCGTCACGTTATCTTACTCAACAGCGCTTCCTTAACATGAAGCGGTCACACGATTTCTCTATCGCACTATCGTACACTCTCTCAAAAATGGCTAAGCGAGCTGGATCATCTATAGAGAATATCCTAAACCTCTTAAGACGAGGTACAGGCCAGTCATTCAATAGAACGATATTGGAGAATCATTTTATGAAACGCTCATTCCTCACGCTTCCTCTAGTGATAGCCCTAACGACCTCAGCAGCGATAAGCCAAAGCCTCCCACCTGACGATCATCAGAATGTTGCATCGCTTCAAAGTGCTGCTGATCAAGGAAATTCAGACGCTCAGCTTAAGCTAGGGATCATGTATTTCAATGGCCAAGAAGTTCCTCAAAACGAGGCTAAAGCGGCTGAGTGGTTCCAAAAATCTGCTGATCAAGGAGATGAAAACGCTCAAAAAGCCCTGAAAGCGCTTTTCCGTTGAGCCTGTGCATGATTGAGCAGCAATAAGGCGCTGTCCGTCACCTCGGTATCTATATGTCTGCGGCCTATGCCCTCTAGCCCCAAACATAACCGTCCTCGCTGTTCCTCCTTATAAGACAATAGCGAGGACGTAACGAGCGTGCTATAAAGCGTTTTTATGAAGATCCGTACTCGCTTTGCCCCTTCGCCGACAGGTCTGCTCCATATCGGGAATGCCCGCGCGGCCCTGTTTAATTACCTCTATGCCCGCCATCATGGTGGCGAATTCCTCTTGCGCATTGAGGACACAGACCGCGAACGGTCCACACAACAAGCCGTTGATGTCATTTTTGATGGCCTCAAATGGATGGGCCTTGATTGGGACGGCGAACCCGTTTTTCAGTCCACACGTCAAGGGCGTCATGCTGAAGTTGTGCAGCAACTGCTCGAAAAAGGCCAGGCCTATCGGTGCTACTGCACAGCTGAAGAGCTGACCGCTATGCGTGAGAAGGCGCGTGCTGAGAAGCGCCCACCCCGTTATGATGGCACGTGGCGTGATCGTGATCCGTCCGAAGCTCCTGAAGGCGCGCCTTTCACCGTTCGTCTCAAAGCACCTAAAGACGGTGAGACGATTATTCATGACCATGTTCAGGGCGATGTGCGCGTTGCTAATTCGGAAATGGATGATCTGATCATTCTCCGCTCCGATGGCACGCCAACCTACCTGCTCGCAGTGGTGGTTGATGACCATGATATGGAGATTAGCCATGTCATGCGCGGTGATGACCACCTCACCAATACCTTCCGCCAAGCAATGATCTACCGTGCGATGGGATGGGATCTTCCCGAATTTGCCCATCTTCCCCTCATTCACGGGCCTGATGGGGCCAAACTGTCCAAACGTCACGGCGCTCAATCAGTGGTGGATTTCCGTGAGGAAGGCTTCCTACCAGAAGCGCTCAACAATTACCTGCTCCGCCTCGGCTGGGGGCATGGGGACGAGGAAGTTCTGTCCCGCGAAGAGCAGATTAAACTCTTCGACTTTGACGGGATTGGCCGCTCACCATCACGGATGGATTACGTCAAGCTCAACCATCTCAACGGCATCTGGCTCCGCCGTGCGGATGATGCCCGGTTGACCGACCTTGTCCTAGAGCGCCTCGCCCAACGTGATGATCTTGAGCTTAATGAGGCGGTACGAGCCCGTGTGGCTGCTCTGATGCCCGGGCTTAAAGAACGTGCGAAGAACATGGTTGAGCTGGCCAATAATGCGGCTTTTGCAGGCCTTCGCCTGCCACTCACCTTCACACCAAAAGCGCAAAAGCTCCTCGGTGAAGACGGGCAAGCAGTGCTTAAAGGTATGGAAGAACGCCTTGGTGCTCTTGAGTCCTTCACCCCAGAAGCCATCGACAGCACCTTGCGCGCCTATGCACAAGAGCATGAGTTAAAACTTGGGGCCGTTGCTCAGCCGCTGCGCGCTGCGATGACCGGCACCACAACCTCACCAGGGATTGACCTCACCTTGGCTGCTTTGGGTCAGGACGAGGTGCTCGCCCGTATTCGGAGTGCGCTAACGTGAGGACCGTACGACGCCATAACGCCCATCTCCTCGGTATTGAGGGGATGGGAGCCGACGACATCACCCCTTTTTTAGACCTCGCTGAAAGCTACGCCTTACTCAGCCGATCCCGGACAGCGCCACGCGATGTACTGCAAGGGCGCACGGTGATTAATCTGTTTTTTGAAAACAGCACCCGCACCCGCACCAGCTTTGAGCTTGCTGGGAAACGTCTTGGCGCTGATGTGGTTAATATGTCTGTCGCCACAAGCTCTGTCAGCAAGGGCGAGACCCTGCTTGATACAGCGTCAACGCTCAATGCGATGCATTGTGACCTCTTGGTCGTTCGTCATGACCAGTCAGGGGCGCCTGCGCTTCTCTCCCAAAAGGTGGAAGCCAGCGTAGTAAATGCGGGCGATGGCATGCACGAGCATCCCACACAAGCCCTGCTGGATGCGTTGACGATTCGGCGTCATTTTGGCCGCCTTGACGGGCTGACGATCGCCATTTGCGGAGATGTCGCTCATAGCCGCGTCGTACGTTCAAACATTCACCTTCTACGCGCTATGGGAAGCAACATTCGCCTCGCAGGGCCACCAACGCTTCTCCCCTCTGCATTGGGTGAACTCGACGGCGTGACCCTCTATCACGACATGGACGAAGCCCTCAAAGGGGTGGACGTTGCGATGTGCCTCCGTGTCCAGCGCGAACGTATGGGAGGCGGCCTTGTGCCCAGCGCACGGGAATATTTCGCTCTTTTCGGTCTGGATCGCCGCCGCCTCGGGCTTGCTAAACCAAACGCCTTGGTGATGCACCCCGGCCCGATGAATCGTGGGATTGAGATCGCTTCTGACGTGGCCGATTCGCCACAAAGTGTCATTTCTGAACAGGTCGAAATGGGTGTTGCCGTACGCATGGCCGTACTCGACCGTCTTTCACGGATGCAAACCCCCTCATGACAAGTCTCGTCTTTGAAAATGTCCGCCTGATTGATCCTGCTTCTGGACGTGATTCCCTTGGCCGCCTTGTGGTGGAGAATGGCGTAATCGCCGGTCATGATACCGACGAAGCCCCTAAAGGCGCCCGCGTAATTGACGGTAAGGGCGCGGTGTTATGCCCGGGCCTCGTTGATATGCGCGTCACGCTTGGTGAACCCGGGTCAGAATATCGTGAAACAATCCAATCAGGCGCGGAAGCAGCCGTCGCTGGGGGCATCACCTCCCTCGCCGTCTTGCCCGATACCGCCCCTTCAATTGATACACCGTCACTCGTCCACCATATCCGCCGCCGTGGAGACGAAACGGGCATGGTGGCGCTTCATCCCTATGGAGCGCTCACACGCGGCTGCGAAGGCGAAGAGATGGCGGAATTTGGCCTCTTAAAAGAAGCAGGCGCCATTGCTTTTACCGATGGGGCGCGTGCCTTGGGCAATGCCAAACAAATGCGCAATATTTTAGCGTATTCGCGCTTTTTAGATGCCCTCATCGTGCTTCACCCAGAGGAACCTTC
The DNA here is from genome assembly GCF_009834765.1 of Saccharibacter sp. EH611. GTDB lineage: Bacteria > Pseudomonadota > Alphaproteobacteria > Acetobacterales > Acetobacteraceae > Saccharibacter. The sequence goes on from NZ_WVHP01000003.1 coordinate 71,703, forward strand.
CTTAGCGCGTGGAGGATGTGCGACCGGCAGCGCTTTAGCCGTTCGTCTTGGGTTGCCACAAATCCCCGCAGCGGCAGAGGCGATGATGGTCGCCCGTGACTTACGACTTGCTGAAATGACCGGTGCACGCGTGCATTTTGCGCATGTCTCGACGGGGGAAGCCCTAGAGCTTATCCGTCAAGCTAAAGCGCGCCATGTTCGCGTGACGTGCGACACCGCGCCACCTTATTTTGCGATGACGGAAAAGGATATTGGCGATTTCCGTACCTATGCCAAATTCTCTCCTCCGTTACGTCAAGAGCATGACCGTCAGGCTGTGTTTGATGCCCTCGCTGATGGCACGATTGACGTCGTAGCGTCTGACCATATGCCAGCCGATGCTGATGACAAGCGTCTTCCCTTTGCCCATGCACGCGCTGGTGGAACGGGTATGACGACCCTTCTTGGAGTCACGCTCTCATCTGGCCTACCCATTATGGACGCCCTGCGTTTGCTCACGAGCGCTCCCGCACAGCTCCTCGGCCTTGAAGCGGGCACACTGGCTATTGGACGTGACGCCGACCTCTGCCTCTTTGATCCAAACGAAACATGGACTGTCACGGCTGGCTCTATGCCCGGTTGCGCACAAAACACTCCTTTTGATGGGCGTGAGCTCAAAGGGCACGTCTTGCGAACCTTCCGCCGTGGGCACGAAGTCTATACTGCGCCTTCCCTCGCCCAAGGGAAGACGGCATGACGTTGACCTCTCTTCAACAATGGCTATCGCATCCACCTCTGGTGTTGATCATCGCCATCGCCGCTTATGGGCTCGGCAGTATTCCCTTTGGGGTGCTGCTCACAGCTCTTTCGGGAGAAGGGGATATTCGCCGTATTGGGTCTGGCAATATTGGCGCAACGAATGTTCTGCGGACAGGCCGTAAGGGAATCGCCGCTGCCACCCTATTCCTGGACGCCCTTAAAGGGCTTGTTGCTGTTCTGCTTGCAGAAACGCTCTGTGCTCAAGGAACGCAGCTCGCCATGGGCGTTGCAGCCGTCGCCGCCTTGGTCGGTCATTGCTTCCCTCTTTGGCTCGGCTTCAAGGGTGGCAAGGGAGTCGCTACGGGGATTGGTATTTTCTGGGCACTCTGCTGGCCTGTTGGCCTCATCAGCATGCTGCTCTGGCTGTTCGGTGTGCTTTTCAGCCGTATTTCATCGGTAGGAGCACTGCTCGCTTTTATCGCAGCCCCACTCCTCATGCCAGCTCTAAGTATGCAGCCCGTCTCATCGCCTCTTCCCCTTGCGGTAGACCTTATGAGCGTACTGGTTCTATTGAGGCATTACGGCAATATTATGCGTCTCCTCCAAGGCATTGAACCTCGTGTGGGCTCATCAAAAACACCAAAGGAATAACCCTTTTCCTTAACGATAACGGGACTGCTATGACCCCCTCTGATCTGCCTTCTGCTTCATCTTCCACAGGCTCTGCTGAACGAGTCGCGATGATCAGACTGGCACGAACAGCGGGGATCGGCCCGGTTAATTTCTCACGACTTTTAGCAACCTATGGCACTGCCCTGCGCACATTAGAGGCCCTCCCTCACCGCGTTCAACGCACAGGGCGCCCCATGCCAGACGTCCCCACCATAAGCGAAATTGAGGATGAGATCGCCCGCCTCGCCCAGCAAGGGGCGCGTCACCTCCTACGCTCTGACCCGGACTATCCTCTGCTACTCACCCATGTGCCAGACGCGCCTCCTCTGCTTTTTGCCCGTGGTCATATCGACCGTTTATCACTAAGTTCTGTGGGGATCGTTGGGGCACGTAATGCCTCCACAGCGGGCTTAAGACTGGCCGAAAGTATCTCAGCAGAGCTCGCCGCTGATGGCCTCTGCATTGTGTCAGGTCTTGCACGTGGAATTGATGCGGCTGCTCATCACGGAGCCCTCCATCGCGGCTTAACAGTCGCCGCCATTGCCGGTGGGTTAGACTGCCCCTATCCCCCCGAACATGCCAAACTCCACCACGAGATTGCTGAACATGGCTGCCTGATCACCGAGGCTCCGCCGGGTACGATGCCACAAGCACGGCATTTCCCTCGGCGGAACCGCCTCATTGCCGGGCTCACACAAGGCTGTTTGGTCATTGAAGCCGCTGAACGATCTGGCACCCTCATTACAGCTCGTTTAGCAGAATCGTATTTACGCATGGTTTTTGCCACGCCGGGCTCTCCACTTGATCCACGCTCCCGTGGTGGCAATCGACTGATTCGGCAAGGCTGCGTTCTCGTCGAATCGGCCGCTGACATCCTCGCAGACCTTCCCCGCCATCTTCCAGCGCGCCAACCCGCTCCTTGGACGCATGACAGCACGTCAGATACTCCGCTCTTTCAAACGGTAAAAGAATCACCTCCGACGGTTCGTCAGTCTTCTCCTCAACCCTGCAATGAGAAAAAACCTCGCGCCTCACAAAAAGAACAAGAAAGTCAAGAAAATGAGGCAATTCCTGATGAGATGTCCCCCTCAACCCCTCGTGAACACCTCTTAACACTCCTCTCAATCACCCCAATGCCAGTTGACGAGATTGTATCACGCTGTCAGTTCTCCGTCTCAACCGTAGCAACTGCGCTGAGCGAATTGGAGCTAGACGGTATTATCGAACGTCTCCCAGGCGGGCGCGTGGCACGCCTTCCAGAGATAACGCCTTAACCTTTCAGAGGACGGATGATGGCAGTGACGAACGTTGTGGTCGTGGAAAGCCCCGCTAAAGCCAAAACAATCAACCGCTACCTTGGTAGTGACTATACCGTCATCGCCTCATTCGGCCATGTGCGCGACCTCCCCCCTAAAGATGGCAGTGTCCGCCCTGATGAAAATTTTGCCATGTCCTGGCAGACCGATGAGCGTGGCACCAAGCAAATTGCCACCATCGCTAAAGCCATCAAAGGCGCTAAGACTCTCATCCTCGCCACTGACCCTGACCGTGAGGGGGAAGCAATTTCATGGCATGTCCGCAGTGCACTCGCTGAGAAAAAACTGCTCAAAAATATCGACGTGCAGCGCGTTACTTTTAACGAAATTACAAAAAAAGCCATTGCCACTGCCATGGCGTCCCCACGGGACTTAGACCAACCGCTGATTGACGCGTATCTCGCCCGTCGTGCGTTGGACTATCTCGTCGGCTTTACGCTTTCCCCCGTCTTGTGGCGCAAACTTCCCGGGAGCCGCAGTGCTGGACGTGTACAATCTGTTGCCCTACGCCTCATTTGCGAACGTGAAGCGGAAATTGAGGTTTTTAAACCGCGTGAATATTGGTCTATCGACGGGCTCTTCTCCACGCCTCAAAAAGCTGAGTTCAAAGCACGCCTGACCCATCTTGCCGGACGCAAACTTGAGCAATTTGACCTCCCTAACGAGGCCAGCGCTGTTCAAGCCCGCGAAGCCGTACAGAACGCCGCCTTTAGCGTTGCCAAAATTGAACGTAAGCGCACAAAGCGGAACCCGGCACCGCCCTTTACAACCTCTACATTGCAGCAAGAAGCCTCTCGTAAACTTGGCATGAGCGCACAAGTCACAATGCGCACAGCCCAGCAACTTTATGAAGGTGTGGATCTAAACGGAGAAACAATCGGGCTCATTACCTATATGCGTACCGATGGCGTCACTATGGCAGCAGAAGCGGTACAAGCCATTCGTGCCCATATCGGCCAAAGCTTTGGCGATCGCTATTGCCCAGCAAAACCGCGTGCCTACAGCACGAAAGCCAAAAATGCTCAGGAAGCCCACGAAGCCATCCGCCCAACAGATGCCGCACGCACACCAGCTCAAGTCGCTTCTGCTCTGACACCAGACCAACGTCGTCTTTATGAGCTGGTCTGGAAACGTGCTGTGGCTTCTCAGATGCAGTCAGCCGAGATTGATCAAACAGCTGTAACGCTCAGCGAGCCAACGGATCAGATCCGCCTCCGCGCGACAGGATCCATCATCGCCTTTGATGGCTTCCTCACCCTCTATATGGAAGGACGTGACGATAGCAACGATGACGACCAGACGCGTTTGCTACCGGCCATGAATGAAGGTGATGCCCTATCCACAGGGGCGGTCACAGCTGACCAACATTTCACTCAGCCACCACCGCGCTTTTCTGAAGCTTCTTTGGTAAAGAAAATGGAAGAGATCGGCATTGGCCGTCCCTCTACCTATGCCTCCATCTTGGGTGTGCTGCGCGACCGAAACTATGTCCGCCTTGAGAGCCGCCGCTTTATGCCCGAAGATCGCGGGCGTCTTGTCACGGCCTTCCTCACCTCATTCTTTGAACGCTACGTCGATACGGGTTTTACCGCGTCTCTTGAAGAACAGCTTGATGAGATCTCTGGGGGCCGCGCTGACTGGCATAATGTCATGTCGTCTTTCTGGACGGATTTTTCAGCCACGGTTGATAAAATAAAAGACCTGAAAATCTCCGATGTGATCGACGCACTGGATGAAGACCTAGGTAACCACTTCTTCCCCCCACGTGAAGACGGCCATGACCCGCGCCGCTGCCCATCATGCGAGACGGGTCGGCTTGGCCTTAAACTCGGGCGTCATGGTGCTTTCCTAGGATGTTCGAATTATCCAGAATGCCGCGTCACACGCCCTCTTGCCATTGACGATGGTAGTCAAGATGATTCGCTTAAAGATGGTGTTCGTGTCCTCGGTCAAGACCCTGAAACAGGCGACGATATTACCCTCCGTCGTGGGCCATATGGGCTCTACCTCCAAAGGGGCGAGCCTGACCCTGAGAATAAAAAGATCAAGCCAAAACGCTCGACGATCCCTAAAACGCTCTCCAGCGAGACCATCACACTGGATGAAGCCGTAGGGCTTCTCTCCTTACCACGTTTCCTAGGCAATCACCCTGAAACGGAAGAAAAAGTTGAAGCAGGGCTTGGTCGCTTTGGGCCCTACGTTAAAATGGGCAGCATCTACGGAACCTTAGGGAAGGACGACAACGTCCTCACCATTGGGATGGATCGAGCAGTCAGTGCCCTTGCACGTAAACTCGCTTCCATCCGCACATTGGGGGCTCATCCTAAAGACAAAGAAAACGTCATGGTGCGCAAAGGGCGCTTTGGCCCTTATGTGCAGCATGGGCAAACGGTCGCAACGCTTCCTAAAGACCGTTCAATGGATGATGTCACGTTAGACGAAGCATTGACCCTTCTTGAAGAAAAGGGGAAACCGCTCAAGGGTAGCACACGCAAAAAGACGGCAAAAACAACAAAAGCCAGCACAACCCGTAAAAAGGCGGGTAGCAGCACGACGACCCGCAAGAAAGCAACGTCGTCATCAAAACGCACAACAACCACTAAAAGTCGCACAACAAAAAAAACGACCTAAAACAGGAAAGACACACTTTCTGTTAAAAAGACTGAGGCTACATCTTCTATTGATGTAGCCTCATTGCCATGAGCAGCCCACATCCTCATACTCTTAAAATATTATCCATTGGTATCTGACCTTATGAGGAGCAGAGCTATCAGAATGGCGTATCGTCTCTATCCAGTAGCCAACAGGCTGTAACGGACTTCCTATGATTGCGTCATCATTCCGCTTTGCACGCTTCCGCTTACGACGTTATCCATCGCCCAAACACACATTGATGGCCCTCATTGTCGCAGGTGTTTTGATCACATCACCTGTAGGTGTGGCTCAACCACCTATCAGCCGCTCTCCTGCGAATAATCCTCCCTCACCAACAGAAGCAGGCCAGCACTCACCTCCCCTGCAAGACGCTTTTCCTGAGACCGACCATGTTCGCAATATCTTTGCATCGGCTCTCAGTTTCATTGCTCCTCGCACATTACACGCCCATTCTATGAAGGAGCTAGCCTTATGGGGACTCGATGGAATTCTTACCATTGACCCAGCTCTTTCTATCACCATAACCGCTTCCTCCAGCCCCAGCAGCTCTGAGACCTTTATCCTGCGTGCTCACAGTCAAATTCTTTTGACGCGTCCCTTGCCTCACAATGACGACCGTATGGTGTGGATTGATCTCATTTTGGACGTTATTCAAAACAGCTGGCCTCACAGCGCTCCTTTAAGGGCAGCTGGAAGCAACGGTATTATTGCGCACTTTTTTTCTACTCTTTTCCACAATATAGATCCTTACTCACGCTATATTCCTCCCCAGAACATCCAACAGACAAATCCCAATAAACGAGATAAAGACGCTTCCATTGGGCTAATGCTTGCTCGTCATCAAGAAGTATCCTACCCCACCATCAGCAACGTTAACGTCAATAGCGATGCTTGGGCTCAAGGAATTAGTGCGGGACAAAGTCTTATTGCCGTTAATGGCCACAATGTTCGGCGCGTTCCTCTAGCGACCTTGGCGCGTTGGCTCGTAGGGCCACCCAATAGCCCAATAACCATTACCGTTAGGACACCTACAGGAGACGAACAAAGTTTTTCCCTTAACCGCGCGTATCTCCCCCAAGAAACGGTTTTCTTGAGCGCCTATGGGCCCTATCCTGTTCTACGTATTACCCAATTTTCTGATCATACAGCAGACGAAGTCAGCCAGTATATTTCAGCCTTAACGGATAATAACGACGCTTCTGACCAAGAGGGGGATACCCCCTCTTCTATTCAAAAGCATTTACCCGGTTTGATCTTAGACCTTCGAGGCAACCACGGCGGGGTGCTCCAACAAGCTGTCGTAACGGCAGCACTGCTCCTTAACCAAGGAGTCATCACGACAACAGAAGGACGGTATCGAGCGGCTAATCATATTTGGGCCATCCAGGGAGGTGATCTGACCGACAACGCTCCTTTAGCTATTCTTGTTGACGGCCAAACTGCAAGTGCCTCAGAGGTTCTAGCGTCTGCCCTGGCTGACCACCATCGTGCGATTATTATTGGAAGTAGCACATACGGGAAAGGTCTGGTGCAAATAGCTGGAGAACTCCCCAACCAAGGGCAGCTTCTCGTCAGCTGGGGACGGAATATTGCCCCTCTCGGTTGGCCGATACAAACATTAGGTCTCTTCCCGCAGGTTTGCATGACACGACCTAATCTTACAGCCCAAATTTCTGCGCTTGAACATGGCCATTCATTAGAACAAGATGCCCTCTATCAAGCCCGCTCGCAGCGCACCCCGCTCTCCGTTCACAAAGCTAGCACTATCCGAGCCCAATGCCCGGCCACACATGGCTCTGAGAGCGATATCAGCGTTGCAGCACAGCTTTTAACATCACATACTGCTTATGAAGCAGCTCTACAGAGTGTGCCTGCCGATCTCCCTTATCCTCCTGCACCTCATTTCTAAAGGACAGAACCCATGTTTGGACTGAAGAGCGGTTTTTGGATTCGCGCAACCATGCGCAGACTCAATGATGAAGGAACACCCGCACTGATTGTCCAAAAGGGAGACGAAGACGCTGGAAGTATTTTTATTACGCTGACTGATCCTTCTGGCAGTCGCGTTATCTTACAAGAACAAGGCACATCATGGAGACGACATGAGTTCGACCATGATGAGACGCAAAACGCCTCCGAAAAAGCTGATTTGTATCTAGAGCGGCAAAAACGTTACGATCCTGACTTATGGATTATTGAAGTCGATGTAAAAAACTGCGCTGACCCATTTGAAAAATCGCTTGGGTCACGTAAAGACATCGACCTATAAATGGTTCGGTTCCCCATGCTATTTTCTCAATATACATTGCACTTCCGTGCAGTTTCAGCGAAAAGAATACCGTCTGTCTGGTTGGAGAGTAATCACATGATACAACGCACCACCGTCATGGCTCTGTTAGCACGTAGTGGGTTAGCAGCGAGCATGTCAGTGTTGGCCTTTGGCTTTGCTCATGCTCAGCCTGTGCGTGGGCTGTACGTTTCTGGTGCGGGTGGGGCAAGCTTTAACCAAGCTCAACGGGTCAACCCTCATACACGTCTCTTCCCACGGGGACGGGATGAATACGATGCTGGCTATACAGGCCTTGGAAGCATCGGTTGGGGGCTTGGTAATGGCTTCCGCGTTGAAGTTGAGGGGAACTACCGCAAAAATCGCTACTCAGGGTTCCACGGCGCCAACATTCCGATGACAACGAGCGGCCATCAGCAAAAATATGGTGTCATGGCCAATGCGTTGTTCGATATGGATATCGGACAGAACTGGATTTATCCCTATTTCGGAGCTGGTCTAGGCTATGGTTGGCAGTCCATGAACACCAACCTGCGCGGGACACAACATAATTATAATCAACATGTTGGCAGTACGGCTGGCGGATTTGCTTATCAAGCCATGTTAGGTGCCTCCCTCCCTGTGCCATGGGTTGTCGGTCTGTCCACAACGGTCGAATATCGCTTTTATACGATTGCTGGTCGCCATCGGCATAATGCCACCGCATCGGGAGACCTTGCTCTCGTTAATGGTGGAACGGGTGATAGCGTGAGTGGCCGTCGTGGCTCACGTACAGACTTTAATCACTCTTTGATGCTGGGACTCCGCTACGAGTTTAATCCAGCCCCCCCTCCTCCTAAAGTTGCCCCTGCGACGGCTGCACCCGCCCCAACGCCTGTGCGGACTTATCTCGTCTTCTTTGATTGGGACTCCAGCACGTTAAGCGATCGGGCTCGTGCTATTGTCGCAACAGCCGCACGCAACTCAACATCAGCACAATTCACACGTATTCATATTAATGGCCATACAGATAGCTCTGGCAGCCTCACGGCACGTGGAAGAAGCTTCAACCAAGCGCTTTCCCTGCGTCGTGCCAACAGCGTAAAAGCCGAGCTTGTCCGCGATGGTATCGCCTCAGGCCTCATTGCCGTAAAAGGCTATGGCAGTACTCAGCCCCTCATCCCTACAGCCAACGGCGCACGTGAAGCTCAAAATCGCCGCGTTGAAATTGACTTCCAATAAGGCGATGACCGGAACAGCTTAATCGCATCACTCATAAAAAAGGCCGGGGCTATCCCGGCCTTTTTGTTATCACACATTTACATTTAGTGATGAATGCGCGCTTTCCGGTAACGTGAGGCTGCTTTATGCACACCATGCGTGGAAGCAGCCTTTTGTTTGGAAGAAACCGCCGCCGCTTTAGAAGGCGCCGCCGCTACTGCTGCTTTAGGTGCCGTCACTCCCACAGCCTCTACTTTCACCTTAACGGTCAACTCACGCCGAGGTTGAGCATGCTCTGGAATCAGCTCTACGCCAAATTGATCCGTCCCATTATACGCTGTCACCGGCGTATAGCGGATATAGGTGCGGCCGTCATAATTATAGAGAAAAGCCTTACCGTGCTCAGGCGGTGCATTCACCCCAAAGGAAGCATAGCTTCCACCACCCTCTTTACTCACTGAGACAGCACAAACCCCTTCACCACTTCCAACGGTCATATCCACACTCAACGCACCATTAGGCGCCGTCTGGAGGGGGGCAACCTGACAAAGAGACGATATTTTGTCATACGCAAAAGGGTTAGGAGCCGAAGCAACCTGTGGCAGAATAGGCTGCTGAGCACAACCAACGAGAGACAGGAGAGCGACACTAAGCGTCCCCGCACCTAAAATAGAACTTCGCAAATGCACGTTCAACTCCAGAAAAAAACGGGGAAGACTTACACAGACTTCACCCTGTCATCAGGCATAAAAGAAAAAAAGAGGGTAGGCCCTCTTAACCTGAAAGAGAATGTCACGAAACGAATTTTCTTTCTTATACGATGCCTTCTTTAAGAAACTCATGATATACGCAAAAGACTTGTCAGTGGGAGTTTGCCGAATGCCTGTTTCCTATCGCTCTTTTTCTTTCCGTTCTTTCGGGGCTACACTTGCTGTTTTCGCTGCCCTTGTTGGGAGTCCTTCAGCCCGTGCTGCTGCCTGCCATCCCTCCAATGATGTTCATGCGGCCTTCAACCTTGAAGGGCTAAAATCTGAGCTGATGGTTACAGCCCTGTCTTGCAAAACACAAAGCCGCTATAATGAGTTCGTGGGGCATTTCCGCCCTCTTCTCAATGCTGCTGAAAAACGACTCGAAACCTATTTCCACAGCACGTATGGCCGTCAAGGGGATCGCAAGCGTGATGATTACATCACCCAACTGGCCGATGTACAATCTCTAGGAGGGCTAAAGTCTGGTACTGTTTTTTGCGATCAACGCGTACCGATGTTTGACGAGCTCGCCGCGTTAGACACGGCAGACGATCTCTCCCATTATGCTGAAGCCAAAGACATCACACAGCCTGCTTCTTACGAAAGCTGCACCGCTCCGCGCCCTACCGTGCGCAGCCGCCACGGTCGCACCGCTCATCATAAATAACACGCTTTACACGCTGTAGCTGAGAGTGCAGGAAATATAGGGTTCTCGTATGTTCACGCAGAGAATAGCTCTTCACTGCCTCTCCTTCGATGCCCTCCACCGCAACGCCGAAAGCTTGACTCTATGACCGATTATGGCGCTCAGGATATTGAAGTTCTAGAAGGACTAGAACCTGTCCGTCGCCGCCCTGGCATGTATATTGGTGGCACTGACGATAATGCCTATCACCACTTGGCCTCCGAGATTATTGATAATGCGATGGATGAGGCTGTCGCGGGTCATGCCACCTCCATTGAGGTCGCGTTAGAAGATGCCCATACCCTTATGGTACATGACAATGGCCGCGGTATCCCAACGGATCCTCATCCGCGTTTCCCAGGGAAATCAGCTCTCGAAGTTATTTTCACTACCCTTCATGCCGGTGGGAAATTCTCGGGAAAATCATACGAGACCTCTGGCGGGCTGCATGGTGTTGGAAGCTCTGTGGTCAACGCCCTCTCCGAACGACTGGACGTTGAAGTAACGCGCGATCGCACACGCTTTCGTCAGCTCTTTTCCCGTGGACTGCCGACCTCCGACCTTGAGACAAGCAAGGCTCCTGCACGCCAACGCGGCACGACCGTTCGTTTCCAACCAGACCCTGAGATTTTTGGCAAACAAGCTTTCTCCGCTGTCCGGCTCTATCGCTTATGCAAAAATAAAGCAGCCCTTTTCCGTGGAGTGACGATTCGGTGGTCTTGCAACCCTGATCTTTTAAAAGGGGACGATGCCCTTCCCCAAGAAGACGTCATCCATTACCCTAATGGGCTAGCCGACGCTCTACGCGCGGACATTGGCAATGAAAACACACTTCTCACTCCTCTATGGGCTGGAGAAGCCGACCTTCCCCGCACAGCTGATGGCAAAACAGGCGGACGCGTGGAATGGGCCGTTGCTTTTCTCGATCGTGGCACCAGCGGCCTAACATCCTACTGCAACACGATTCCAACCCCCCAAGGAGGTACACATGAAAACGGGCTTCGCGCCGCGCTCGTGAAGGGCTTCCGTCATTGGGGAGACCAGCGCAAAATTCGTCGTTCAGCCGCTATCACAGCAGAAGATGTGTTGGGCACCATTAATGCGAAACTCTCCGTCTTTATTCGTGACCCACAATTTCAAGGCCAAACAAAAGATCGCCTCACCACGCAAGAAGCCAGCCGTCTTGTTGAAGGTGCGCTGCGCGACAGAATCGACCATTGGCTTGGAGGCAACCCACAACAGGCTGATGCTCTTGTCGGCTATATTGTCGAGCGCGCTGAAGAGCGTTTACGTCGGCGTGAAAATAAAGAAACATCCCGCAAAAGTGCGACCCGCAAGCTCCGCCTGCCCGGCAAGCTGACCGATTGCAGCCGCACGAATGCTCATGATACCGAAATTTTCCTCGTCGAAGGGGAATCCGCCGGTGGGTCTGCCCGTCAAGCACGCGACCGTGAAACTCAAGCCGTACTCCCTCTAAGAGGGAAAATCCTCAATGTAGCATCGGCTACAGCAGAAAAGCTGCATGCCAACCAAGAGCTTCGTGACCTGATCGAAGCATTAGGGTGCGGCATCGGGAAACAGCTTAACCTGGATCGCCTCCGTTATGGCCGCATCATCATCATGACCGATGCCGACGTGGACGGGGCCCATATTGCCAGCTTGCTGATGACATTTTTCTATCGAGAAATGCCTGAGCTCGTACGCGGTGGCCATCTCTTTTTGGCACAGCCGCCGCTTTACCGCCTCACACATGGAGGCAAAACCGTTTATGCAATGGACGACCAAGACCGTGTTCGCCGCTTGAAAACGGACTTCAAACCTAATGCAAAGGTCGAAATCTCCCGCTTTAAAGGCTTAGGGGAAATGCCCGTTTCTGACCTTAAAGAAACGACCATGAACCCAGCGCGCCGCACGTTGCTCCGTGTCACGATTCCACCTGAAGACAATCTCCTCACACGCGACCGGATTGAAAGCCTCATGGGACGGAAGCCCGAGCTGCGCTTCCGCTTTATTCAAGAGCATGCGGATTCGGTAGAGCTTCTTGATGTCTAATCCCACAGGTCGATGGGAGACTTTCTCCTATCGACCTATAGAAACTCTGCTTAAAAACGTACCGTCATAGGGTCTTCCCCCATCCGTCCATCAGTCCGGTCAAGGGACGCCATTTGGGCCATTTCTTCACGGCTCAACTGGAAGTCAAAAACAGCTATATTTTCAGCCATCCGCTGCGGATGAACAGATTTTGGAATCACGACCAGATCATTTTGCACATGCCAACGCAAAATAATCTGAGCCGGACTTTTGCCATGACGCTTGGCAATCTCGCCAATGACAGGATTATCCAAAATCGCTCCTTTACCCAGAGGGCGCCACGCTTCCGTTTGAATATGATGCTTTAAATGAAAGTCCCTCAGCGCTTTTTGCTGAAAATAGGGATGAAGCTCAATCTGGTTCAATACCGGAACCTCACCCGTTTCCCCGATAATCCGTTCAAGATGTTCCTCTGCAAAATTAGAAACACCAATCGAACGCACGCGCCCCTCTTTCTTGAGATGAATCAACGCTTTCCACGTCTCAACATACTGTCCTTGATGGGGCATCGGCCAATGGATCAAATAAAAATCAATCACATCACGACGCAATAAATGCGCGCTACGGTCAAATGCACGCAATGCCGCATCATAACCTTGATCGTCATTCCACAACTTGGTGGTCACACAAACATCAGGGTGGTGTTCCAAACCTTCACCAACGCCAGCTTCATTTTTGTACAAACGCGCTGTATCGACAGCACGATATCCCAAAGAAATCGCCTTACGTACGACATCTGCCGTTTGATCCTCTGGGGTTTGCCACACACCAAGCCCAATTTGAGGGATAGAATGACCATCATGCAACGGAATACGGGGGATAGAATGCTCTGTCATGATCATCTCCTTCATCATCAGATACAGGGCCAAGCTACGCATTCCCTCTGGCAGAATGAAGGCAAATGATACTAAAGGCTTTTTCATTATCGCGCTGTGCCGCTCTTTTCTTGCCTCTTCCATGAGCTGCCCCCTATAACAACACGCACGATGATGGTCTCATGACACCGAATACTAAGGGAAAAAACGGCATGTCTCACAACAGGGATCCACACACACACCAGCTGTACCCAATAACGCTGTCTCTTTCTTCCATGTGGAAACAGCCCATGAGGCCCATCTCGCTGTAAAGCTTGATAATGGCCAGCTTTATAATGCCCGTTATCCTAATGATGCTGGCTTTACGCCACTTATTGCCATGAAGATCGAGGCCATCCCCGACTACCTCTTTCTCACAACAGATCCAGGACGGGAACAACCGCAAATCTGGCTGGAACACTACACCGCTCGCGGCACCGTCTTAAGTATTAGATCTCGCATCAGTGGTGACCAGGGGCAGTTTGTCGCGCTCGAAGACCCTGCACGTCCTGGCAAATATATGACCACCCGCCCTTTCCATGATGACAAAACAGCTAATCCGGTTGTCGGAGACTGTCACCATGTGATGCGATGGGAAGAATATAGCCTCATTCCCATTCAGGGCACGGATTATCTCCACCATATCGCACAAGCGATTACGGGCCTTTTCCGTCGCAGTCTTACAGCAACCGCATGTGTTTCCTTTATTGAAGAATATCAAGGTGATGCTCTTCTCCCCGCTTTGGATAGCCTCCTGCCCATTATACGATGGAATGTTATAGAACGTGTCGGTGAGAGGCTCCTCCATGATCGTGCGCTTCGCCACAAGCTCGCCTCTCACATGCCGCCTAACATATGGCTAGAGAAAGCCTTCCCACAGCTCGCCACATGGGAACAAAAACGCTGGGCCCATGCGGGCCGCTCCATTAGTCCTTTCCCAACCCCGCAAAAAATACATTCTCCTGAAGCAGACTCTTTCCTTGCTGACAATGGTGCGGATGGTTCTTTTGCGGGCCTCCTGCACGCACTTACCCATGCCGCCCGTCGCACGATTGAACCGCAACGTCGCGTGTGCATGCTGACCACCATGCGTAATGAAGGGCTCTACCTCCTTGAATGGATCGCCTATCATCGCACGCTCGGTGTCGAGCATTTCTTCATCTACAGCAATGACAATACCGATAAGTCCGAAGCCCTCCTTGCTGAACTCGCTGAGGAAGGACTTATTACATGGATCGACAACCCAACAGCCGCAGGCACAAGCCCACAATTTAAAGCCTATGGTCATGCCCTTAATGTTCTGCCTGATATTCTAAATTTCCAATGGTGCTTCATTATGGATGGGGACGAGTTCATCACGCTTGACCCCAAAGCGTATCCCTCTTTGCACGACTACCTTGACTGGATTGACCATTGGCAGACGGATGCACTCGCTATTAATTGGCGCTTCATTGGCTCACGCAAGAACGACAATGGTCTCGCTGACCTTGCTAAGCCCCTCACCCAGCGCAATTTCCGCATTATTGGCAATGGGGCCATTGGTGATGGCTGGCGTTTAGTTAAATCAGCTTGCCGCCCTAACAGAACTCTCCATTCTCGCCCTCATCATCCGGTCTGGAATCCTGTAACGCCCTATATGTTCCGCCTCACCAATGGCGACCGGCATGAATACCAGCATCCCCCTGCTGGTTTCCCTCATGACCCTGCTTTTGCCGATGAAGGGCATTTCGACCGTATTTCCATCTCCCATTATTACTTTAAATCAATTGCTGAATGGACATGGAAACATGCGCGTAATAGCGGAGCTGATGCGAAAAAAGACCTCGACACAAGCCGCTATACCAACCAATGGGCGAATGCCTTTGGCTTGCAAGCCAAAGACCCACAGCATGAACGCAATGTATGGATGATGGATCGGCAGGAGGCTCTGCGACAAGAACTCGACCAACTTCGCACCAATCCTACCATCTGCGCTGCAGAAAGCGCTATCCGCGCTTCATTAAGCGACCAGATTCATGACCTCTGGGCCCAAATCCACGCCCATAAGGTCTTTAGTAACATTGATGCTGAGTGGCGGTTCATTCTTCAAGACCTTGAGTTGGAAATGAAAGACCGTATCCCTCCCGTCGCGTGAGCGGCACGTTCTTAAACCTACAAAAAAGGAGGGGAATTCCCCTCCTTTTTCATACCTTCTGAGAATGTTCTCAGAACTTATAATTGATTTTACCTGTTCCACCGCTCGTTGTCAGATGGTTGCCGTATTGGCCGATATAATCCAGTTGTACTGTTAGATCACGCGCGAGATGAGCGGACACTCCCGTGTTCACCACGGCCGTATCTGCAGAGATAGGCGTTCCTATCACACTCATATCATACCCAACGCCGCCACCTGCTTGATTAAAGCGCTCACGCGCCGTCCCACGCAACGCACCAAAAGCCCGACGATAGGCAAGGCTTCCGTGCGTCGAGAAAACCACAGAACCAAGGTTAAAGGACGATGCCGCTTTTAAGCCAACGGTCGAATACCCCAGGTTGCTTTGCTGTCCACGAACGTTAAGAGCTGTTAGGCCTCCATGCTCCCGAAACGCCCCTTGCTGGTAGCTGACATAGGTCATTCTCGCAAAAGGCTCCAGCTCAAGAGCAGACCCACCCAATTTTGCTACAAAACGATAGCCCGTCTCTGCATAAGCCTGCGCTGTTCCTGCTAGGCTTGTTGACTTCGCATGATCTGAAAAGCCCGGGATTGTAATACGGCGATTGGTCTGTAGCACATTCCACGTATAATCCGCGCCCATCTTCAGAGTAATGCGCGCGGTTGGCGTAATGCCCCCAACGCCCCATGACGTCCCCCCGTACACACCGAGAGAAGCATTATTGGCATAGCCTGAAGAGCGGCGTGATCCCCCATTAGAGAACATAGACCGTCCGTAAGCCAGCAATCCGCCAACGCGCCATCCGTGCACGTCAGTATCCGCCCCCATAATCCATCCAACGGCATTCTGATTTAAGTGAGCTGCATTCAGGTAGTTTGAACCACTGCCACTATTACCCCCTCGTGACCCATATACCTGCCCCCACACGGTAACACGATGGTTGGGATCAACGCCTCCGGGCTTTTGTTCTGTTCCCCCCGTTGGGCACAAACGCAACGTATCATCAATACAATCCAACCGATTAATCGACGCATCACGAAGATAAAAACTATCATTCACCATAGCTGTCTTCGTGCTGCCATAGATCTCACCAGACAAAGCATTGAGCGCATTATGCGCTTCCGGCGTCTTTAGATTAACGATAGCATCCCCCAAAGCGCCACCACCATGCGTTGCAGCCACCATCTGTCCTAGACCCGTTGCAGCGGCACTCTCATTGCGTGTCTCAGCTTGGAGATGAAAATTAGGCACTTGTGGTGTTGGTGTTGGTGTTGGTGTTGGTGTTGGTGTTGGTGTTGGTGTTGGTGTTGGTGTTGGTGTTGACGGATTATTGCCGCTATTGCCACCAGAACCACCCGTATTATTGCTCCCGTTTCCTGTTTCATTATGCGTGTGACTACCATTATTCGTAGCCCCGCCATCATTGGGCTTGGTGTTCGTGCCGCCGCCATTATTCGACGAACCATTATGATTGCCATCGTCAGGCTTGCTGTTCGTGCCACCACCATTGTTCGGCGTCGCATTATGGCTGCCGTCATCAGGCTTGCTGTTCGTGCCGCC
>NZ_WVHP01000004.1 GCF_009834765.1 Saccharibacter sp. EH611
GTGGCCGCCCATGTTGGCCTTGGCGTGCAGCAGCGCTTTAACGCCCTCACACCCGACCAACTCACCGCACTCATGCGCGCCATTATCCGCGTTGAAAACGGCCAAGACCCTTACGGGCCCCTTGTCGAGCAGGTGGCTCGTGAAGCAACAGCTTCACCACCGTCTATAACCTAACATCATCCCCACTGAACGCCGCCCGCTGAGGCGGTTTTTTTATGTCTGGAGATTTTATGGACATCACCGCGTTCCTTGACCTCTTACCCAGCAATCTCGGCCTGATCGTCGCGTGTGTGATCATCGTCTGCAAGCTCGTCACCGTCACCGTGCGGCCACCGGCGAGCGGCTCACGCTGGGGGCTGCTCTATCGTGCCATCAGCACCGTTGCGCTCAATATCGGATGGGCCACCAACCGCTTCCAAGCAGGCCGGCCTACTGACACACGCCCCCAGCCATGACCATGCCAGAGCTTCGTTGCCGCGATGGGCCGGCCTGTCCTGCGCACCCAACACTCCAACAATCAATTTTAAGGAATAGTCACTGTGACAACCGCTTCTGACGTCATCACCTCCCTAGAACATCTCATCACGGGCGCTTTGGGCTCCAGCGAAAGTGCGGCCACTAAAACCCGTATTCATGCCGTTGCCTCTGTTCTGGGCTCTCTTGGAGACGACCTTGCCCCGATGCTGGAAAGCAAGTTCAATATTGCCGAGCTCTTTGATGCTATCCAGCGCGTCGAAAATGGCGCAACAGAGCTAGAAGAAGGCTCTCGCACTCTCTTAGCTGTGCTGGAGCATAAAAATAGCCCGGCACCACAAACAAGCGACGCAAACAGCGCCGTCTGATGCGCATAAGGGAGAGCGTCAGCTCTCCCTTACCATTCACCACAAAAATGAAATGGGAACTTCTATGATCCCTTACCTTATTGCGGGCGTTTGCGCACTTATCACCGCCGCTCTGACCACATGGCTTATTTTTGCCTACCGAGCAGGCCGCAACAGCGCCCGTGTTCACTCCGAACGCCAAGACGCAAGCGACGCCACACAATCAGCAGAAGCCGCACAACGGATGCTGGAGGCTCGCACGAACGGCATACGCTCCGGCAATGAGCTTCGGGACACGTTAGATAAGGGGGCGTTCTGATGAAGCACGTCTTTTGTGCGATGGCTTTATGCACGTTAGCAAGCTGCGCTCCTGCCCGCTACAAACCGCTTTTCCCCCCGCTGGTGTATTACACAGCACAGGAAGAGAAGCAGGCGGCTGACGAGCTGCGCGCTCACCCCGACCTGCACGAGCTTCCGATTATGATGCGAGACTATGGGAATGAGAGGAGGGAAATACAGTAGAATTCCCCGCTCTGCAAACCTTCTTCCGTTACATATCAATAATAGCTTGCAAAATGTAAGCATAGGAAACTCAATAATGATTTTTGCTCGTTTATTCATGTGTTTGTATATGTTCGCTCTGATATATTCAGGGGGAACGCAAGCCCAGGCTATTAATAGGAATATGTATACTCCCCAAATGTTCGGAGCTGTCGGCGATGGAATAACAGATGACACAGCGGCTGTACAAAAGGCCGTCTATGCTGTGTGTGAATGGAACGGTGAGCATCCAGTTCATTCAGGAGGACAGATTTTATTTCCAGCAGGTTCCTATATTCTATCAAATATTATTATTCCCTGTAATGGTGTTCGTTTTCTGGGAGTCAGTAATGGCAATGTAAATTCTGGTTCCAATGATTACAGAGGTTCTGTGCTAATCTCCACACAGAACAATAGTGGGATAATGTTTAAATACACGTCCACCAATCAAGATTATGGAACAGGTATATCATTTGAGCATTTCGCTATTGATGCAACCGGTATGATGCCATCTTCTTCTAATCCAGACGCAACAATTTTTGATATATCATGGACGCAGCATAGCACTATCAAAGATATTTCTATCCGAAATCCCTACAATATTTTTAGAGAAGAAGGCGGAGCTGTTAACGTCATAGAAGACGTCAATGCTCTTGGTCTTCGTAACATTGGTATTGAATTTTTTGGAGATTCCTCTCAGTGTCAATCCCTTGCGTCTTGCAGCAAACGTGCTGATCTTCTTCGTGTTAGCCGTGTCAATATGAATGGGGCTGAAGGTCATACGGCAACATGCTTTTCATATCATGATTTTGCACAAAGTCTTGATATTGACCACTCTGTCTGTGAAAGCGCTCGTTTTGGTATAAACTCTTATTGCAATTTAAGTATGGGCCATAATGGAGAAGCCTGCCCGGCTTTTGCGCGCTTTTACGACTTCGAAGCAGAAGACTGTCTCACTTGCATCAACGCTTCTGATGTTCAGGATTGGGAGATAATCAGTAGCTATCTTCTTGGGCATGGGGCAGATAGTTCACATGTTGCCCAATTTTATAACACTAATTATGGAGGAGTTCCTTCCTCTACTAATAATGGAAGTTATGCAGCCGCTGTAAGAATTCATGGCGGACGGTTTGGTAATGCTGGCGGCTCTGTCATCTCTATGGGTATGACAGATTTTATTATTGAAGGAACACAAACATTCTCCTCAAGTCTAGCTGATACAGCTCATAGGATAGGGGCTCCCAACATTGAGGTCACGAGTGCAGGCAGCACCAATATACCCCAGCAGGGAATAATTGCTGATAACCTCTTATGCGTTGCTAATGGCCAGCAGCCGCTAGGTCTTATGGAAGGAGGAATTTGGTTAGATCCGGGTGTCAATTTTATAAAAGTTCATGATAACGTTCTTGTCGGTTGTAGTGGAGAACATAATGGAATAAATGATTTCTCCGGCAAACCTTATAATGACATTCATAATAACTGATCTAAAAATATAATAATGGGCTCGTTTTGCTTTCTCGCATCAAACTAGCCCATCATTATGTCGTCTTAATTTTCTTTTTCACGAGCAATTTGCTCTTCAATCTTTTCAAGCTTCTTGTAAAGACGCTCACGTTCTTTCGTTAAAGCTTTTAGGCGATCTTTCCCTTTCTTTGCTGATGAATAATTGCGCTTTTTAGGGCGTAAATGTTTTTGTTTAAAAGCTACAAGAGTACGGCGGCTGACATCTGGTGTAATAATGCCTTCTTCTTTGGCCAGCTCTAATTGCTTATCGGTATATGTTGAAAGCTGATAGGCTGTAGAAAAAGAGGTTGGGCAAATCTCACGAGGGATACGGCCACTATCAATGTCTCTAGCAACGTTACGATACATACACGCCGTATGACGACTCATACCGAATAGTTCTTGTGTATATTTCAGAAGGTGCTTCCATTCTTCTGGAGAGAATTCATCTTCTGTATTACAGAAAGCACGGCCAATCTGAATAATGGTGTGAAGCTGCTTTTTTTTCTCACTTTTAAGAACATTTACAAGCGTGCTGATCGCTTGAACTTTTTCCTGATTGTCTAATAGCTCCATCCCTTCAAATTTTTCTTTGAATGTCTCAAAAAACCTCTCATCAATAACCGAACTTTGAGCCAGGCTTGTTGATTGACGATCTGAAACTGTGGCGGCCTGGCCAATCTTCTGAGAACGAGACAGGGAAGGGGCAGAAAATTTCGACATGGGGAACCTTCTTGTGAGAGAGTTTGTTAAACCGGTTTAACAACGCTATTTTTTAGGAGATTTTAGCCACTTGCAGACAAAATCATAGACCTGCTGAAAGTCAGATGCTGACGAGCATTTTGGTTTATCAGAAGCGGTTAAGCCGTCTATGGTATGTTGATGGGCATCAGCAAGGCTGCGGATTTCAATGGGGCATAATGTCCCTATTTTATTCATTTCCGCGCGGGCTTCTTTAAAAAACTTTTCCCGCGGATTGGCATGGTTCATGACCAGCGCATTGGGAATGCTCTGACTGTCTAGCTCAGCAACCCAAGGCCCTACTGAATCGATATCAGCGATTTTCATGGCGGATGGAACAAGCACAAGATCAGATTTTTGGCACAATGAAGACACGCTCATAATGTCTGCATCCATACCAGGCGGCACATCGAAAATGGCCACGTCATAATGAGCCGCATGTGCCAGAACATTTCGCCAGTCCGTTAGGGATGCTTCAGCACAATCAAACTGAGATGCAGACGAATTCTCTTGCCGCCGTGCATGCCATTTCAGCAACGTTTGTTGAGGGTCAAAGTCCACCCCCAGCACATTCTTGCCAGCACGTTCAAACAAAACCAGAAGGTTTTCCACCAGCGTTGTTTTGCCGGTTCCGCCCTTTGGAGAGCAGACGGTGATATGAAGTGTCATATATTCTAGCCTTTACGTTGAGGGGGTGGGTTTTTCTGAAAAAAATAATGATATTCTCTTAGCCATTCAGCAACGTCGTCTGGTATTTTTGAGACCCCTTTCCGCCATTGTCTGATGCTGCCTTCTGAACGATTAACATGGCGTGCAAGAGCACTATTACTCAGCCCTATTGCAGCAAGGATCGTTTCAAGCTCATGTGGCGTCATCGTGATGTTATCCTTCCTCACCAAATTTATGAGGGGGTGGTGTTTTCTCCGCATGACAAGCAAGTATCTCAAGCCATGCTGCAATAGGGGATGGGATAGGGGTCTTTCCACTGGCCCAACCACGTGGCGTACTTGCCGCCACGTGCAAAATCAGCGCTAATTTTCGTTGGCTCCAATGTAAAAGCCTAAGACTTTCTCTGAATCGTTCAGGAGTCATATTAAAATTGCCATATACGGAAGTAATACCCAACAAAGAAGCTGACACATGCCGCTATAAAGTAGAGTATATAAAGACGACGTTTGTCATGATGAAGCCAATTGATTGATCTGTTGAGATAAGACATTTCTTATTCCTTTTCTTCGACAGTAGGAGAACGAGGTGGTGGATTGAGCTGTGCATGATCCGCTCTTTTTTTAAGCCATAAGACAACATCACTGGGAATAGAGCGCTCTCCTCGTCCCCATTCTAAGACGGTTTCTCGGGGAACATTCAAGATAGAAGCAAGCTGCCTTTGGCTCCAATGAACAAGATTAAGGCAAGCCGTAAATTGTTCTGGAGTCATGGTGAGAATGGCGGGGGTTCCCCCGCTCTCCTTTAGTTCCTGAACCATGAAATGACGTTGCCGATGAAAGAGAAAATACTCAAGATGGCAGCCAATGTTTGGATCAGTGCCGTTATTTTCTGGAAGTCTCTATCGTTCATAAATTTATGTCCTTTTTCAGTGTCGCGCTTCATCGCGTCGACATCTTTTTTATACGATAATTTCGTATATTAGGCAAGGGCAAATGTGCAAAAATGTTTTTATCTTGCGTATTTTTCTAAGATAAAAAAGAATATGGAATGTTTTAAGAAAGGACGGAAATGAGGAAAGTTCTTATAGGCCTGACATGGGCTTTACTAAGCGGGATAGGAAGCGCAGAGGCAGCCAATATTGGCCCTTGGACATGCACAGATAATGGCATGCCAATATGTTCTTACACGCAAGATGATACGTTGTTTCAACTGATCCCCACAATTGAGGGAGAAGAGATTCAAGTCGGGGTGATCGCTGTGGGTCAGTGCCATAAAGACGCTACTCTGAACTTTTCTAACGGCTTACAACTTCACGCTGGTGATGTCACTGATTTTGGGCCCGCAAAATGTGATTATGTATTTAACGTGAAAGACCACTCAATGGATGTGATGAGCAAAGCCTTTTTAACAAGCACAAAAATGACGTTCCACGCTGGAGTGAAAACGTTTACAGCCCCTATTTCAGAAAATGATGATCTCGTGCATGTGTTACAATATTGGAAACGACAGAAAGAACAGTAAATGAATAAGAGTATGTTTTTATCGTCCGAAGCCCGTGAGGTCTTGCTTTATACGATCGCAGGGGGTGGGGTTGGTGCGCTTGTTTTCTTTCTTCTTATCTATTTTTCTCATTAAAAATAGACAGCGTTTCTGAAGGGAATATGCTAACCTTCTCAGTAGAAGCATGAGAAGGTTTCTTTTGTGGTTGAGGCTCCCACTATCGTGGGGGCCTCTTTTTTGTTCTGCGCGTTTTTAGGGTATCCCCTAACTGAACAATTCTCACGGTTTAATTTTTCCCAATTTCTGACCTGTTCTGGATTGTGCGGAAAAAGAAATCATGCTGTTCTGTTTTCCTCTAAAGGGTAAACAGAACAGGTGGTGGGCATGTTATTCGGTTATGCGCGGGTA
This sequence comes from Saccharibacter sp. EH611, assembly GCF_009834765.1. Lineage (GTDB taxonomy): Bacteria > Pseudomonadota > Alphaproteobacteria > Acetobacterales > Acetobacteraceae > Saccharibacter. The sequence continues at coordinate 6,183 of NZ_WVHP01000004.1, forward strand.
TCGACAAAAGAACAGAACATCGCCTTACAGGTCGAGCGATTGCGAGAGTTTGGGTGTGAGATTGTAAGGGAAGAGAAATTATCGGGGACAAGTCGGCAGAAACGGGTTCAGCTGGATTTGCTTCTGGAATTCATTCGGGCCGGTGATGCTCTGGTTGTTACAAGGATTGACCGCTTAGCTCGTAGCATTTCTGATCTTACCGACATCATCAACATTCTAAACGACAAAGGGGCGTCTCTGCGCGTAACAGAGCAGCCCCTTGATACCGCAACGCCTCAAGGGCGGCTGATGTTCAATATGCTGGGGATCATTGCGGAGTTTGAAAATGACCTTCGTAAAGAACGTCAGATCGAAGGCATAGAGGCTGCTAAAAGGGCGGGAAAATATAAAGGACGTCAGCCCGATAGAGAGCGTGAAGCCCGCGTGCTTGCTCTTAAAGCAGACGGGCTTTCACTGGGGCGTATTGCCAAAGAGGTGGGCATGTCACGCTCTGGCGTGAATTATATTGTGCAGAAACAGGGGAAGTTGTTTTAGTAAAAACTTCTTTGTCTTTTACATTCCTAGAGCACTTCTCTCTTCTTCTTTGTAATCTATACCATTTTCAAAATGAATCATATTTACAACGTCTATCTCTCTTATGCGTTTACCATTGTCTATTTCCTTAAGGTAAGACAAAGATATTTCAGTAGAATAATTATCCAAGAAATAGGTATAAATATCAGTCACAAATAAAGCTTCTATCTCTATATAACTGCCATATTTTCCAAGATGTGATATTTTATCTCTTGAAATAATTATTCTTCCTCTTCCTATAGCAAGAGCACGTGGCATGCTTTCCATGTTTAGTTCCGCAAAGATCATTTCTGTTCGAATTGATCTTGGGAAAGCTGCAAGGTCATTTAGAATGTCACTTCTAATTTTCCCAATATAAGCGTTTTTCTCAGACGAAAAGATATATAAGTAGGGCATGTTCGCTCCATTTCATTCTGTCCTTCGGGATTGAAGAACACTCAGGAAAGATACCTCCCCTAAAAACGAGTCTCTACTGCATTACTTGACACCTGCTTTCTTGTGGTTTTGCACGTTTTCTTTCGTGAAAAAGGCAGAATAGTGCGGAAATCTCTTTGCTTCTTGAGCAAATTCTACCCTTGCCAACCATGATTGCGGTTGGGTAGACGCACTTTTTTTCTCGTGTCGTTGGAATTGTGGGATTAAAGCGTTTTAGAAGCCGTTAGCCCATCGTTCTATATAGGCCCGGTACTCATTTGGGCTCATTTGAGGGGGCTGAGTGAGAGAGTTTCTCTCTTTATATATAGGTTTAGGGGAATCCTTCGTGTTTTTTGCGGGTAGATGGTGGAAAAGTTTTTTCATTGAGCTTTTTGCGCGCTCTTTGTTTTTCCGAGCGGATGCGGCAACGATGGCGATTGCTTTCTGAGCTTTGTTGACAACGATCTCATACAGGTTGCTGGTGCGGACCGTCTTTCCTTTGTCAGCATCATAGACATAGCGTGGGGTTACGCGGATGAGGCCAATGGCTTCAAGCGCGTTCATTGCCGCCCAGACCGTGCGCGGGCATGTGTGGGACTTTTCTGCGATGGCCGCATGAGACGGGTATAGCGTCTCGTCAGGCCCCATCATGTCAATAAATGCCTGATAGACAAGGTGCCATCCGTGACGCCTTTTGGGCAGCTCTCCAGAGCGGAACGCTTCTTCCACAGCGGAGAGGAAGAGATATTTAAGCTTTTTGCGACGCGTTGGACGGATGTCGAGCGAAAGGGCGGGCTTGCGGTTGCGCACAAACATTAATGCTCCCCCTTATAGAGAGAGGGGAGCGCGTGCGGAGCAGCGCCACGAATCATGTTCAGTCTTGAATTTCGCAGCACGTTTGGGCGGACATCAAGCGTGGTCAGCCTGTTCTTTTTGGCAGATTTCATCGGTCTTCTTGCACTAAAATGGCGGGGAACCGCCACTCTTCAAACCTAGGCATTAGGGTGCAAAAATCCTGTGGCAAGAAAGACTTGCATTTTTCATCAGGATGTCCGAGAAAGAAACCAACCACAATTTCTGTTTGTTTCTCGGACGGGTTTGGCGACCCTTCCTGATGATCCTAGAATTTTTGCATTAGCCTCGCTTGAAAAAGCGGGGTTTTTGCATATCTGGGGGATTGTTCTCTAACTCATAACTCTCCAGACTCGGTGATGCGTGACATACTCCTGCTAGTTGTAGGGGGGTACAGTCTCTTTTGGCAACAGGGAGAGCTTTCTCCATCTTGGAGATTGTCTTTCCCATCCTTTCTGCCCTCCCTTCGCCTTTATGAAGAAACGATTATTTGGAACTTCATCTCCCATAAGAGATAGAAGATTATGTAATTAAATTACACTTATGTGGCAACACATAAGTTTCAAAAGTTTAATTTCCTCCCTTCTTTTTATCGAGAGACTGCGACAGGGCTTGCATGGCGCTTAGCAAAATTTTCTGATTTTGTGGTGTTGTTTTTCTCATAATCTCTAGTAATTCTTTTTCATATTTTGTCTGAGCTTTAATCTTTTCCTTGGGGTCATCTCCCGTTAGCAAGTAAGAAGAAGTCACTTCCAGCTCCTTTATCAATAAGCCGAAAGGTTTTTGCCGGGGGTATGCCCTTCCGGCTTCATATTGTGAAATAGAATTGCCCGACAATCCTATTCTCTTTCCTAATTCATCTTGGGTTAACCCCTTAGATATTCTGGAAGTTCTCAATCTCTTTCCAAAAGAGAGATTGCTCATAGCGTTATTTTTCTGGGCGTCAGTTGCGTCTTTCATGAGGCAATTAAAGGGAAAACTTTCATACGTTTAAAATGTTTATTTTTCACATTTTTCGTTGCTCAAAAATTGTAATTAAATTACAGATCATTTTATGAAAAATGTTTCTCTTGTTGATATTTTTTCAAAGCGTGGGTCAATGATGGAAATTGCGCGGCTGTGTGGCGTAACACCCCAAGCGGTTGGTCGATGGAAACGAGTCCCGCGTTGGCATGTCAAAAAAATAGGGGACGCGTTGAGCATCCCCTATGAAGCTATTCGTCCTGATCTTTTTGAGCCGTCCCCATCTTCCAAAAAGGGAAAGGAATGCCCCTAAGCCTTCACTTTCCGCTTGCGCCGCGTCTCCAAGAAGGCCAGCAAGTCATCAATGACCTCGCCGGTTTCTGGGTCGTGCGCGTCGGTAATCCGTTCTGCTCTGATCGTCCGTTCAGCGTTGGTTTTGGCGTTTATTCCAGAGACCGAAGAAAGTCTCGTATCTTCCGGGCCATAGGGATAGTCCGTCTCAGTCCACATATCCTTCACGATCAGAGTAACTTCTCTTCCTGCGCTGCCTTTTTGCGTGAACGAGAGAGTGATGGGCGTGTCTTTCAGGGCAATCCTTTTGTGCTTTGGTTCGGGTACTCTTGCATACGGGTCATAGTGCTTGAAGTTATCCCCCAGAAGATACAATCCCAAATTGTCTATCGTCTCTCCGGTTTCCAAATCGGTTGCCGTCAAAATCTCGGTATAGTCAACGCTGTCCCATTCTTTCTTCTCCTCAATAAACGCTTCAATCATCATGATGCAGAGCGTTTTATCCTCCATAAAATACGTCAACTTTATGGGGTTAATGGTGCTCTCTTTCGCGTGTTTAGGGTCTCTTCCCCATGCACGTGTAATGCGAAGACGGCAGCGCTTTGTGTCTGGGTGGAACAGCTTGCTTGTCACATTGTCTGGGGTTTCGCTCGGTGGGGGAATACGCAGCCCGTTCTGAACGTCCAAAACGCCGTAAAAATTTTGGTTCGTGCGTTTGGTTGTATCTTCGGGCGGTGCTTCTGCTGGCTGTGGGGACTGTGGGGGCATTTCTTCCGCAGCGCTTTCCTGAGCTGGGCCGTCTTGCCGGGGCAAGTCCGCATGGGCCACCAAAAAGGCCGTGATGTCGAACAGCGGCGTGCCGTCTACCAAGGTGGCGCGTGCGATGCGTCGGGGAATGAAGGTTCTGTCCTCACCGCGCAGCTCGCAATGGGCCTTAATCATATAGGGAATCACCTCGACCCCGTCTTGATGATAGCCCAGCTCTTGGCAGCGGATGGTTCGCTTGGTGTCCTGCCCTTCAGCGTCTGTGTAGAAAATCGTCAGGCGACTGCCATCCATAGCCGTTCTCGCGTCACGTATCTGCCGGGGAACGAGAGGGCGGGTGTCGCCTTCTGGAGCGGGCTGTGCGCGCTTTTCTCTATAAGCACGCCACTTCTTCACCGCCAAATACGGAAGGCCGCATATGGCTACTCCAGCCAAGAAGAGAGTAGCGCTTACAATAAAACTGAGAAAAACCGGTTCGCCGTCAATATGCGCCAACTGCTCCGTTATGAGAGTCGTCGAAATGGTGAAAGCAACAACGCAAACAATCGATGTTGTCAGAATGCGTGCCTTGCGCGTCGGAACAGGGCGTTTGCGGTCTTTAGGGATAGATGGTGTGCGCTCTTGCCCTTGGTTTGTCAGGCCTCTGAACAGCCTCACAGCCACATTCATGATACCCATAGCAATGGCAACCGACACACCCGCTATGATGAAAGCGTGGATGATCGAGTAGTAAAAATACCACGTGTAAATGAACATGAAGAAGGCCACATAGACCAGCCAAGTCAAAAAAGCGCGCATCTCTTTTCTCCACCTCTGCAATGTATTGAGGGAGTTATGTCATGAGCAGCGCTGGCGGTAAATTGCGGGTTAAAGGGCAGAAACACGCTCGGCCGCATCCTCATCACCACAAAAACAAGCCCGTTTTGACCCATCAATGCCGCGTGTCTGCAAGTGGCTGCACGTACGTGCGTGATGGGGCGATGAAAATGCCTGGCTATTACGACGGCCCGCGTCGCTTACGGAAAGGAGCGTCATTATGACAAGCTTTTCATCGTGGCAGAGGGTGCTGTCTCGTAAGGAAATTCTCGAATTTTCCCGCGCTATGTATCCTGGAGATGTCGGGCCTGAAGATGTTCTAGAAGCTGCCTGCCTCTTTGATGCCTGGCAGGCAGGAAAAATCACATTGAAGATCGAGCCTGAGCGTAATGAAAGCGTGCCAGAAGGGGAAGAAAAGCCTTCTTATTGTAGCTTAAACGACCTGCGCGTTTTGGTGTCGATCAAAGAAGATAACCAAGAGCTTTCGCTTAAAGAACAGATTTACCAAGAAAGAACTACGCTGGCTGATGCTCAACAGGCCCTTAAAAAACGGACAATTCTTGCGATCTGTTTCGGTGGGGTGGCGGCCATAGAAGCGGCATATTGCTTCGCTTGGATATGCCTATGAATGGGCCTTCACAAAACGACATCTTAGAATGTGTAAGTAAAGAAGAGCCACGGTGGAGTGATGTCGAACGTCATCGCTATGACCGTCTTCTTGGCGTTTTTACCGTCATGAACTTTCTTGCTTTTGAAACATTTATGATGTGTGTTCTTCTGGCTGGGAGGGCTTCATGTCAAGCACTCTAAGCGCGTCAGAGGTTGCGTCTGGCCTTGGTGCGCGGACTTTTGAGCTTGTGCGTGAGCTTCTGCCTGCTGGTAAGAAAAACGGCCCTGAATGGTGCTGTGGGTCCGTCGCTGGAGAGCCTGGGAAAAGCCTGTCTGTTCGCTTAACGGGTCCTAAAGCGGGCGTATGGTCGGACTTTGCCGCAGGCCAAAGCGGGGACGCTCTCGACCTTGTGGCGGCCGTCCTGTTTTCAGACGACCGCAAGCAGGCTTATCGATGGGGTTTGGCATGGTTGGGATATGAGCGCGCTGCTCCCAAAGGGCAGCGTCAAGCTCCGCCGCCTGCTCAGGTGAGCGAAGAAGACGAGCGTCTTTTGGTCAAGCGGATGGATAAGGCGCGTGTTCGGTTTAAGTCCGCCCTTCCCTTACAGAGCAATGACCCGGTTTTATCGTATTTAGCGGGTCGGAAGATCATTCTTCCCGATGGGATTATGCCGCCGGCGTTGCGCTTCCATCCAGAGCTTTATTGCCATGAAAAAGGCCGTGGTTTGCCCGCGATGGTGGCCGCTTTTACCACAGAAAAAGGGCGTGTGGCCGCCATTCATCAAACATGGCTTGAGCAGAAAACTCAAGGCTGGGTGAAGGCCTCTTTAGACCGACCCAAGAAGATGCTTGGCCCGATGGCCGGCCATATGATCCCGCTTTGGAAAGGCAGTAGCGACACGAGACTGTCAGAATGCAGCCCAGAGGAAGAGATTGTGATTGGGGAAGGCATTGAGACCTGCCTTTCAATCGTCTGCTCATGCCCTCAATGGCGCGTTATCTGCGCAGGATCGCTTGGGAATATGGCCAAGATTACCCTTCCCCCCAGTGTGAAGCGGGTTCTGCTGCTGCGAGACAATGACACGAACTATGCGTCTGTCGCCGCGTTCAAACGGGCAGAGAAGGCTTGGCTGGAACGAGGCGTGCGTGTGCGCGTGGCCTGTGCGCCAAAAGGGAAAGACTTCAACGATACATTGCGAGGGGCCGATGGGGCGTGAGGCAATCCGACAAAGCCTTGAACAGGCAGAAGAAAGACCGCAAGGCGGTTCACCAGAGGCAGGGCCATGCCCGGTTGTGCCACTTGGTCACTTGGACGGGAAGTTTTACGTGCTCGATGCGGTCGGGCAGCTCCGCGCCTTGTCTGCACGGCAAATGGGCACGCGTGAGGAGCTTATGGCGCTCTTTTTGGATGAGGGCATGTGGCTCACCGCCGCCTTCCCATGCAAACGACAGCAGAAGACAACGGAAGCCGATGGTTCCGAAAGCACGCGCTGGGAGGTCGTCGATTTCGTCAAGAACAAAGCGTCCGCTTGGCTGATGGCAGAATGCCGCGCCGCCGGACTGTTTGGCGATCACATCCTCATCCGAAAGCCGGGGGTGTGGCCAAGCCAAGAAGGGGCCCCGGTCGTTCATTGTGGCGATGCTGTTTTGGGTTTGGCCAAGCGCCCTAAACCCGCAGGAACACGCCACGGCAACCAGATTTGGGCAGCCGCCCCGCCCGCGCCACGGCCGGGGGAGCCATGCAGTGCAAAGGTGGGAGAAGAGTTAGAAGCTAGAATTGACAGCTTATGGAACTTTAGACGGGCCGGCGGCCAAGTCGTGCTGGTCGGTCTTCTGGGTTGTGCCTATTTTGGCGCCTCTATTCCGTGGCGGCCGGCCGGGTTTATCATCGGGGCGGCCGGCTCTGGTAAGTCCAGCATTATGGCAGTGTTAAGCGCAGCCTGCCCCATGCACTTCTACACCAATGACACGACAAAAGCTGGTCTTGAGCAGTCACTGGATGGCCGCGCGATGCCCACCTACGTCGATGAAGCGGCCGATCGGGAAGATCAACGGGGCGCCCGTGCCCTGCTGGACCTCGTCCTATCAGCGGCCGGCGGGGAAGGCACCAAAGGCAGCCGTGGCGGGAAGGAAGGGAAAGCGCGTCAGATCGAAGTCGCGGGCAGTATCTTGATGGCCTCCATCAGCCCACCAGACATGCAAGCACAACATCTGGGCCGCTTTACGATCGTGGACCTCGATAAGGCCCATGAGGGCGTCGATTATCACAACGAACATAAAGAATTGCAGGCTTGGGCGCGTCAACATGGCGCGGGATTGTGGGGGCGTGCTCTTGCTCGGTGGAAGGAATGGCGAGGTGCTTTTGTCGCCTTTCGGTATTCATTGAAGACATGTGGCTGCGCGCCGCGTGAAATGGATCAACTCGGAGCACTCCTCGCGGGATGGTGGGTCTTAACTCATGATGGCGTCCCTGAAGCCTTGGAAGCCGATAGAGGGATAGAGCTTATCTCGGATTATATCCGAGACTCTGACGATGTGCTGATCCAAGACAGTTCGGCACGCATGATTAACCATCTCTTCTCCCAGCTTGTTCAAGTTCAGCGCTCAACAGATCGCCGCTCACTCGCTGAGCTTGTCAGGACAGTCCTGAAAACACCGGTTCATAATGAGGAGAACATTGATGGCCTCTCGCGCGTTATTGCATCAGACGTTTTGGCGAACTATGGTATCCGCATTATCCGGGCTGATGACGTATCAAAAGACAGGCGGGGCCGGGCCGCGCCTCGAGCTGCTGATGGGTTGGGCATCTGGTTTTGGCCCGGCTCTAGCCCGTTACGGTCCCTCTTCCGTGATACACCGTATAGCGGGCAAAAGTTCGAATATGAGTTGCGGCGCCTTGAGAGTGCGCGGCCCTTCAAGGGTCAAATCCGCATTGGGGCCGTAAAAGCGCGGGGATGTATCTGGGTTTCTGGTGAAGAACTCGGATTTGGTGATGAGGCCGATGATGGCTAATCACCGCAGAAAATGGCGTGAGGTGGTGAGCTTGTCTCACCACCGAGACAAGCATGAGACAGAAATTGAGACAGAAAAAAACGCAGTCCCTCTAAGGGTATGCGCCTTTTCGCGTGTTTGTCTCATCTGTCTCACGCTTTTTGCCGTCTATAGCGCTCAAAGAACTCCTTTACATTACTATTTTAGTGAGACAAGTGAGACAATAAGTATAATAGGGCTACAAGCGTTGAAAAACTGCGCTTTTCTTTGTCCCATTTTCTGTCTCACGTTTGTCTCACCACTGAGACAGCAGAGAACCGTCTAATGGCACGTCGTAAGCACAGCGCAGCCAACAAAGGGCTGCCACGCACGTTACACGCTCCCCAGCAGCCAACGCCTGAGCGTTCCTCTAAGCCAGATTATGAGAAGGATGAGCAAGGCCATAAGCGCCGCGTTGATACGCTTCTCACACTGCGCAAAGCAAAGCGGATCGATAGTGAAGCAGAAAGTATCGCTGAGCGTTGGCGTAAGGATTATCTCTTCGCCTGCTTTGGAGCGCGTGACATCCCTAGCAATGCAACGCCATCACAAGACGGTCCAGGCGATGCACATACGCGTGGACTAGAGCGTGCTCTCGTTGCTGAGCGGTTATCTTATGTTCATGACATCTTAGGTGATGAAACGCATGACAAGCTGATACTCCTATTGATTGAGGGAGTATCCTTTAGTGCCATGGCCCAAGAGCTCTTACCTGATCGGTCAGGAGAAGCAGCGCGCAAAGAGATGGCTATTAGCTGTGCAACGCTTCTGAAAATTCTACCGACAGCCTACAGAACGGCCTGCCAACTCCAGAGGACAAGGCGCGATAACGACCGAAAGCTCGCAAGGAAGAGAAAATCATCTCGTATCCGCTCAGCAGAGTTCACGGGTCCTTCCCATAGAGGGCCCGCACGAGGATAATTCGAACCCCGATCTGTCAGAGTCTTTAATAATCAAAAAGTGACTTTCTGTTTTTGTTGTTTTTATCTGGGAAGTAATAAAAAGTGTCTGGGAAAATTCTTATAAACAAAAGACAATTAGCCAAAGAGCTCGATGTTTCTCTTCCCACACTAACTTCTTGGATTGAGAAATATGAAGACTTCCCTATTGTCTCTCGTGGCCGCAACGGTTCTTCTTACAAGTTCGATGCTGAAGAAGTTTTTCCATTTCTTGACCAGAAGAAGGAAGAAGAACTTGAGAAGAATGCTGGACGCGATGAGGCGCTTGCAAGCCTTCAGTTAAGCTTCTCAAACCTATTTCCCGATGACGACGCTCTTCCCATCCAAAGTCGTGAGGACATCAAGAAACAGCTCGACCTAGCGAAACTCCATCAGCTCAAGCGCAAAGAAGCGCAAGAGTGCGGCCTTCTTGTTCCTGCCAATGAGATGCGCGATGCCCTTATGTCCACATTCGCGCGGCTAGGCTCCGAGAGCCGGAACTTTATCAAGCGCTTCGGAACAGAAAACGGCATCCCAGAAGCGATCATCCAGCACAAGCTTACGATGTATGAAGAGCTTCAAAAAGCGACGGTCAACGACCTCCTAGGGCTCCTCACCCCACCAGAGGAACAAGAACACGCAACACAGGAGGACACGCATGGCCTCCTCTAACCCCCCTCCAGCAGAACTCTCCGACTTCCCGTTTGCTCAAGCCCGTGCCATTGTGCGTGAAGCACTGAGCTTCTACCTCCCTGCTGAACGTGTTTCTGTCGCAGAGCACGCGGCCATGCACCGTTACCTCAACAACCGAGGCGGTGGTTTTGTGGGGCGATGGAGCCATGATGAAGCGCCTTACCTTGTCGGGCCTATGGAAGCCCTAACAGGCCCGCAACTCACCACGGCCATTGTCGGGCCAGCCCGCTCAGGGAAAACGACCGTCGGGCAGAATTGGCTCCTTCAAGCCGTGGAGACAGACCCCGCAGACTTTCTCGTGTATGCCCAAACAGACGAGGTTCTGAGGGCTTATGTGAAGGCCGAGATTGAACCCATGATTAACCTCCACAAAGGCATGGCCTCTCGGCTTGGCCTGAAGCCAAAAGATCGAGCGCTTGATTTTAAGCGCTTTGCAGGAATGTGGGTTCAGTTCTTATCGGCTACCTATAACAACCTGACCAACAAATCAGCGCCCCGTATCATCATCACAGAGCTTGATGCATGCGACCCTTCAGGAGAGGACACATACGCCCTCGCAGACATCAGACGCCAAACCTTTGGCCGTGACAGCATGGTTCTGTGTGAATCCCACCCTGACGCAGCTCTAGGTATCTCACCACGTCACTGGGACACGGGCATTATGAAGCTCTACCGTGATAGCGACCGTCGCACTTGGTGGTGGCCGTGCCCGCACTGCAATGCGTTCTCCAGTCCCACCCCAGGCGCGGCGCGTGAAATGGCCTTGGACTATGACGTTGAGGCCCCACTGGATGAAATTGAGCAACAAGCGCGCCTTATATGCCCGTCATGTGGGAGCCTCATTGAGGACACATGGCGCCGCACGATGAACAAAGACGCCTTCTGGGCGTGCGCTGGCACGACCGTGGCTGAAAACGGGTCTGTCACGGGAACCCCCGTCACGTCAGACATTGCAGGCTTCTGGATTACGGGCCTTATGAGCCCTTTTATGATCGGCGGTATCGGGAACCTTGCACGTGAAATTGTGCGTACTAAGCGCGACTTTGAAGCGTCTGGAGATGATTCAGAGCACCGCGCTGTTATCGTGAAGCGGTTAGGCGTTCCCTACACGCCGCCCCGCACGGTGCGCTCTGTGGACGCAGAGGCACTTGCGCTCCGTGAAGACCCCACCTTGTCGCTCAACCGCATCCCTGAAGGCGTGCGCTTCCTCACGGCCTCTGTAGACGTACAAGCCAATCGTTTCGAGCTCCTCATTCGCGGCTGGGGCATTGATGGTGAAAGCTGGATCATTACTTACCGCCAAATCAAAGCAGAACCAGCCACCAGCGCCGCAGATTGGGACGCTCTGATTGCCCAGGTTATGGAAACACCGATCCCCTTAGCGGATGGATCAGGCCGTGGCATGGTTCCCCTTGCGCTAGGGTATGACTCAGGCGGTGAAGAAGGCGTCACAGCCCAAGCCTACGCGGCATGGCGCCGCGCACGAACACGGCGGCTTGCCAAACGAGCGGGCATGATTGAAGGCCGCGTCGCCTATAGCGTCCTCCCCCTCAAAGGCATGAGCACGGTGAACGCTCCACTTTTGGCCGTCCGCTATCCCGACAGCCAACGGGCCAGCACCGTGAGTGCACGCGCTGACGATGTGCCGCTTGGCCAGTTCAACCCCAATCAATTCAAAGACCGCCTCTCTTCTGATCTTCTCATCACAGAATCAGGCCCCCGTTATGTTCATTTCCCATCAGGACTTGGCCAGCTGCATGAGTTCTATGACCAGCTCTCAGCAGAAGAACGCTCCCCCTCTGGACGCTGGCACAAAAAGCGTGGCGGCCGCCGCAATGAAGCGTGGGACCTCATGGTGATGTCCGACGTCATGGCGCATCTCTTTGGCCTCCAACGTTACCATTGGGAATCCCCGCCCAATTGGGCGCGCGAATGGAACGATAACCCCATGATCACACCGCTATCGTCCTCACAAGAAGAAAGCCCCACACCCTCACTAAAACATCCCCCCGCGCAGACCCTACCGAATCCCTCCAATAGCCGCGCTGCACGGTTAGAGCGGATCAGACGACAAGCGGCCCGTGTCGGTTCTCTCCCAAGTAAAGGAGCAGTCTAATGGCCAGCAACAACCGCCTCATCACCATCTCAATGGACAACAAAAAGCTCCGTAAAGACCTGGAAAAGCTGCGCGGCCGTGGCCATCAACGCGGCATGACAAACGTTGTGAATAGCCTCGCCTTTGATAGCCGTCGGGCTGTTGTAGACGGTATGAAACGCGTTTTTCATAACCCCACGAACTGGACGCTTGGCATGTTCAGGGTCATCAAAGCCCCACCAGGGCGAACAGAGGCAGCTTTGGCAACGAAAGACCTTGTCGCCGGTCAAAATGTTGGAGCCGCCGCTGCACGCTATCTGTCACCTGATGTTTTTGGTGGCGAGCGTGGAATGAAGCCGTCAGAGCACGCTTTAAGTAAGGTCTCTGGAGGGCAATATTGGGTTCCTGGGAATGATGCACCGTTAAATGCAAGCGGAAACATCAAATCCAGCGAGATCAAAGCCATCCTATCTCATCTCAGCCTCTATGAAGACCCCTCTAAGAACATTTCAGAAGAGACAATGCGCGCCTTGCGCAAAGGAAAGAAGAATAAGAACGCCAATGGTCAACGCGGTAAGTATTTTATAGGGAAGTCGAAAAAAAGCGGCCGTCCTATCGGCGTTTATAAATATTCAGGCACACCTGGAAAGGTGCTTCAAATCATCCGTTTTGTCGCAAAGCCGCCGCATTACCGAAAAATCCTACCCGCGCAAGAAATCGTTGATGATGTGGTAGAGCGCAATGCTCCAAGCTATGTTGAGCGCGAAATTTACCATCATCTACGACGTGCCCTTAAAGATAAAAAATAATAATGTTTTTTAGAAGCGTCTTGTTTTTTGCCATACGTTGTGTTTATAATGAACACATACCGAGCGCAATGAAGCGCCGGTTATGAGAGCAGGAAAGCTTCATGAGCAATAGACATCAATTCTTTTTAGACAGCCTCGCCGTTATTCAAACGGTTCTTGCATTCCTCGCATGGCGCAACAGTCGAAAATAAATGGGTTAGGGGGCAAAAGCCCCCTACCTTTCTCATTTACTTTTAAGGAGACATCCCATGTTCATTGATTATCATGAGATTTTTCGTGTTGTTATGGCCATAATTCAGATGATATTTTTTGTTCTTATGATCAGAAATCTCAGGAAACGCGCATGAATGCCGATCAACTCAGAACCTGCTTAGAGGCTATTGGTTGGTCTCAACGCCATCTTGCGCTCACCTTAAACACCCATCCGACAACGGTCAGACGGTGGGCACAAGACAAGCAACCCATCCCCTCTTCTGTGGGTTTATGGCTCGACACCCTAGCGGCCTTTCACAACGAACACGCTCAGCCCCAAGGCTGGCAGGCCGCACATGAAAAAGAACATGATTAAAAAACATCTTGCTTATTGGGCCCGCTAAGCCCTATAAAAACATTATTCTTTTCGAAAATCGTTTAAGCGGCTCCATCGGGGCCGCTTTTTTTATGCGGTTTTCTCCCCAAAAAATCTGAGGGCCGTATGGCTATTCCCCTGACCCCGTCACGCCCGCTCTTCAATCCCCGCAGTTCAATTCTTGCTGGCATGGATAAAGAGCAGCTCAAGCAGCAACTAGCAACGCTCCAAAGAGCTTACCTGTCCCTCCAATCAGGGCAGCAGATTGTCTCAGTCTCCTATACGCAAGGGGACGGATCACGCTCTGTCAGCTATCGCCCTGCTGATGCCCCACAGCTTCTCCAAACAATTAAGATGATCCAATCGCAGCTCGGCATACCAGGGACACGGCGCTCTGCTTTGCGTCCCGTTTTTTAAGACACTGATGAGGTTTTATGGCCATCCTATCTCCCCGCCGCGCAGCCCTGCAACGCGGCAGGAGAGCTGCGCCTAAAGCCCCCGCACGCCCTCGCCCCATGGGTCTGCATAATCCGTCCAATATGCCCTATGATGGGGCGGATTATTACGGTCAGCATAACCAACAATGGATGCCCGGCCTTCGCAGTGGGGATTCAACCATTGGCACGTCCCAGCGTGACACGCTGGTAGCACGCATGCGCGATCTGGTGCGCAACGATGGATGGGCCTCTGGTGCCGTCACGCGCATTCTCGATAGCGTGGTGGGGGTCTCACTTCGCCCCGTTTCAAAGCCTGATCACCGCTGGCTTCGCCATGTTTCAGGAAACTCACGATTTGACGCTTCATGGGCGGCTGAATTCAGCAGCTTTATCGACGCCCATTGGCGCAATTGGGCAGACGACCCCTCCCATTACAACGACACGGAACGGCAGCTCACCTTCAGCCAACAAATGCACTTAGCCATGCGCCATCTTCTCATTGATGGCGATGCTTTAGCCGTCCTGCCGTGGATGGAAGAGCGTGTCTGCTTAGGTGGTGCGCGCTACGCCACAAGCGTGCAAATTGTTGATACGGATCGCCTCTCAAACCCCGATAATCAGTATGACCTCAGCACCATCCGCAACGGTGTTGAAGTTGACCCGATAACGGGCGAACCCATTGCCTACCATATCCGTGAAGCCCATCCAGACGATTACTTCGCCGTTTCTCACTCCATACGTTGGGCACGCTATCCCAAAGAAACCGCCTTTGGCCGCCCCATCACGGTTCATCATTTTGAACGCCATCAGGCCGGGCAGCATCGCGGCGGGGCCGGTATCTTTGCGCCGGTCATTACACGCATGAAGATGCTGGCACGCTACGATACCGCAGAACTTGATGCCGCCATCGTCAATGCTGTGTTTGCCGCTTTTATTGAAACACCCTACGACCCACAATCAACCGCAGAAGCCTTGGCCCCTACCAACTCATCGGAAGCCTTAGGAAACCCCGCCGGTTGGGCTGGATGGGAAGAGCGCGTGGCTTATCATGATGGGCGCAATCTATCGCTCCAAGGCTCACGCATCCCCATGCTCTCACCGGGAGAGAAGATCACATCCGTGACCGCCGCACGGCCTGCAAGCGGCTTTGCTGACTTCGAAAAAACAGTTCTCAGAAATGTGGCATCAGCAGCCGGCCTAAGCCCTATGCAGGTCAGCAATGATTGGTCAGATGTGAACTACTCTTCAGCCCGCGCCGCCTTGCTTGAAGCCTACAAAACAACGGATCGCCGCCGGCTTGATTTCTGCGCTGGTTTTGCGGTTCCCATTCGTTTGGCCTGGCTGGAAGAAGCGATGGAAAGCGACCATCCGCCGATGCCCACCGGCGGCGCACTCCCGCACTTCTTGGAAGCACGCCATGCCTATGGTCGGGCAAAATGGCTTGCCCCCGGCCGTGGCTGGATTGACCCCACAAAAGAACGTGAAGGCTCCCTTATTGGCGTTCAGTCGGGCTTGTCAACGCTGGAAGATGAGGCCGCGATGAATGAAGGGCGCAATTGGGAAGACATTCTCGATCAAAGAAAAATTGAACAAGAAGCCTTTCAAAAAGCAGGCCTCCGACAACCGGGCGATAGTCGGCCAGATGAAGCCGTCTCACATGATGACAGTGACAATTCAGGAGATAGCAATGAGTAACCCTAGCCTGAGGCTCTCAACCATCCTGAATAAGCCGCTCGCCCTTGACCATAGCCGCGCGTCAGAATTGCGCTCAGAACTTGTCGCACATGGGCCGCATGCGACAATAGTCGCACAGTCTCCTCAGGCGATGAGTGGTTTTGAAGACTCTGAAAATAGCTTTTTTTATTGGGGCGTTCCTCTCCGCATAGAAGGAAATGTAGGGATCATCCCCATTACAGGGCTCCTCTTATCGGGCCCCGGTGGCGTTTTTTACCCCTATTGCTCGTTCTATGAGGACATCAGGGCACGGCTTGACGACGCCCTGGATGATAGCCGGATTAAAGCGATTGCCTTATGGATTGATAGCCCCGGTGGCGATGTCAGCCAATGCTTAGAATTGTCAGACACGATCGCTCAAGCGCGCCGTCGAAAGCCCATTGTCGCTATTGTCTATAATGCGGCAAACTCCGCCGCTTACGCCCTGGCTTGCGGCGCCGATACGATCACCGTTCCTGAAACGGGCATGGTGGGGTCGATTGGCGTCATTATGATTCACGCGGACTATTCAGAGATGCTGCACAATAAGGGCATCAAAACCACTGTTTTCCGCTTTGGACGCCATAAAGCAGAGCTTCAAGAGGTAGAGCCACTGACCCCTGAGATCATCAATCGCGAACAAGCGATTGTAAATGCGCTTGGTGAAAAATTTGTCGCACTCGTTGCACGCAATCGCGGCCTTGATGAAGGCACGATACGCGCAATGGAAGGGGAAGCCTATTTAGGAGAGCGTGGCGTTGCCCTTGGCCTTGCCGATTCCGCTATGCCCCCACATCAAGCGTTAGACGACCTCATTGAGCAGTTTTCCTAACCGCTCAAACCCGTTTGTTAAACCGGTTTAACACCCTGCCAAATAGGCCGCCATCATCACGATGAGCGGCTTTTTTTATGGAGCTAAAAAATGGCACAACGCCCCGCCTCTCGTCGCAACACCCGCAGCCCTTTTGCTCATTTAAACGGGGCCCGTATGAGCGATGATGATCAAGACACGCTTCCACCGAAAGCGGACGAAAACACCCCAGACGACCTCCCTCCTGAAGAAACCACTGGAGAGGATGACGACACCCAACGGGCACGGCAGCGTCGTGGTGAAACCCCCGACCCTGATGACGACACCGCACAATCTGACGATGATCTTGATGCGGAAGATGAGCGTGATGATGAGGACGACAAAAAAGCAGAAGATGAAGACGATGACGACGACAGAACCGTTCGGGAAGACGCAAAAGCCCGCGCCTCATCCCGTGCGCAAGCCATTTTAAGACGCCCTGAAGCGGCCAATAATTTGGCTCTTGCCTGTCATATTGCCTTTAACACCACAATGACGCGCATGCAGGCCGTAGCCGCTCTCCGTGCGGCATCATGTGGTTCAAGACGGTCACGTCGTGCCAACGCGCGCCACACATCCCAGAACACAACAGCCAGCCTGCGCAGCCGCATGACCTCTCATGCTGTGCGCCCCCTCAAAGCTAATGCGGGTCAGCCCAAAAGCTCTCTTCAAAATCGCGTTGCGGCTTTTAACAAACGCCATCAGTAAAGGGTCGTCATCATGCCATTGCCTCCAAGCTACCAATTCCGCCCCGGTGCACGAACCGTCACCTTCGTCCCCGATCAGCTCATTGCCGGCAACCTCAAGCTCGTCACGCGTGACGTTTCCTTTGCTCAATCAGACACGCCACTTATCCGAGGCACTCTTGTCGGCCGTGTTGATGCCACAGGCCTTTTTGTTCCCGCACTCCCAAGTGCAACAGATGGAAGCCAGACCCCCCTTGGCATTGTTGTTGACACTGTTGACACAACGGCCGGTCAGGCCTGGGGGGCTATTTATGAGATGGGCGAATTTAATAGCCGCTATCTCACCTATGATTCCTCCTGGAGCTATGACGCGCTGGTAACGGCATGCCGTAAAAATCAGCTCTTTATCAAAGAATCCCTTTCAAATGATATTGTATAAAAGGAACAGAGTTAATGGCCTATAATTCTAGTGCAGAACTCGCTTCAGGAACCTCTTTGCAGGCCATGATCAGCCTCTATGACCGAGTTGAACTTATTGGTGTTGTTGAAAACCTCAAAAAGTCCTCTGGCTTCTTGCTTGATCTTGCTTTCCCCAACATCGTGACCTCTGAGTTCCCTGAAGTCGCCATTGATGTGGACGTTGGTAAACGCCGCATGTCCCCTTTTGTTAGCCCGCTGGTGGAAGGGAAAACCGTTGAATCACGCCGCACACAAACCAACTTATTTACGCCACCAACCATAAAAGACTTACGCACTCCTGACCTTCTAAAACCTATTCGCCGTCAAATTGGGGAACGCGTTGGTGGCGACACTTCTATGCGTGCGCGCTTAGAAGAAAATCTCATTTTTGAACTTTCTGATCAAAAAGATATGGCCAACCGCCGCACGGAATGGATGGCCGCCCAAGCCCTCAGTACCGGCAAAATTGGCATGAATGTAGAAGGGGAAGGGGTATCTGTTATTGATTTCAACCGTGATCCTTCTCTGACCATCGCACTAACGGGCAATGCTCAATGGGGACAACCCAACGTCTCACCAGCCGATAGCGTGACGAACTGGGCGATCTACGTCATGCAAAAATCTGGGGCGATGCCTCAAAATATCGTTTTTACACCGTCTCCATGGCAAAAGTTTATTTCTGACCCGAAAGTGGTCAACACCATCTTCCAAAGCGCTCTTATTGACCCTAAAAATGACCCGATCGTCACAGGGGCACGCGTTCCCAATCAAGGCGGTGTCTCTATGGGCCGTTGGGGGCAGTTCAATCTTTGGCTGTATGCAGACTGGTATGTTGACTATCTGCGCGACGCCGCAGGCCGGATTGTGCGTGATGCGGAAGGAAACGCTCAAGAATTTGAGCGCCCCATGCTCCCAGATGGGTCTGTCATCCTGACCGGCCCTGACCTTCAGGGAACGCGGGCTTACGGCCTTATTCAAGACCCTTACTTCAATTTCGAGCCTTTATCTTACGCTCCAAAGCTGTGGTACAACGAAAATCCCGGCCAGATTAATCTGTTGATGCAGTCAGCCCCACTGCCTATCCCGTCGCGAGTCAACGCGGCTTTTTGTGCGACCGTATGCGCCCCCGGCAATGGCGTTTCAGGAGGGAATAGCTAATGGCGGACGACACAAATCCCTCGAAGTCAGAAGAGGCAACGCAGCCTCACACTGACCAGGATACCCTCCACACAACCTCAAGGACGCCCCCTGTGCCCAATCAGGATACCTTCCCAACCGTTCGTGCTGTTGCCTTACGCCCGATCTACGATGAGCCAGGACACCCCCCTATTCCACCTGGCACCGATATTACCATTTGCACCACCACGGCACGCGAATGGGTAGAAGTGGGCATTATTCGCCTAGCAAGTGGTGAAGTTCTCCCAGCTCAAGAGCGCGCCACAGAAGGGGCCTTCCCGATCTTTGCCAAATCAGCGCCCCCACCACCAACCTCGCAAGGATGAGCGGGCCGCTCGATTGGGACGGCCTCGTTCTTGGCCCTGTGATGGAGACGTTCGGTGAGCCTCTCACACTCTTTCCCGCTTCAGGAGGGCCAAAAGTGCCTTTTGTGGGAATCTATGATGAGGGATTTAAAAAGGTTGAAGACATCCCAACAGAGATGGGGATGGCACCTGCTCACATCAGCTCATCCCTCCCCGTCATCGGGTGCCGTTCCTCCAGCTTTCCAACCCTCCCCCAGCAAGGCGACCATGTTCTTGTCAGGGGAGAGCGGCTTGTCATTGAGGAAGTCCAGCCAGACTCTCACGGCGCTCTTCACCTCACCTTGAATGTAGGCAATGCCTCACCGGAAATCTTCGCATGAGACCATCCCCTCTTCACGATGACGGCCGGCTTTTCCGCGTGCAGCTTCGTGACCTCTGTGTTGATCTTTTAAAGAACGCATCAACCGTCGCAGGGAGCCGTGTTTTTAAGGGGAACCCATGGCCTGTAATGGCCGACAAACTCCCCGCCCTATGGGTCTCTGCTCCCTCTGATGTTGGCAGCTCTTTAGGGGCAGGCCCCCCGTCTTTCTCTCGCACAACCACCATTCAAATTATTGGGATTGTGCGTGGTGATAACCCTGCTGATGCGTTGGAACAGATCGATCAGTTCAATGACGCGATTGAAACCCTCCTCATGACCGACACGCGCCTTATGGGTAACGTTGAGGAAGTGGAGGGACTGCACACACATGTTGAGCTGAATAGTGAAACAAAAAGTCATCTCGCTCAGTTCACGCTCGCCCTAGAGCTCAAATATTCCGAAACCTATCCGCTGCCGGGAAAGCCTTTGTCCGCCCTCACAGGCACTTTTGGCCCCCTCTAACGGTTTATATCATCCTTTTAGGATACCCCATGTTCATCAAACCAGCTCAAAGCCGGGTGGTGCGCCATCCCGGCACGTTACGCTTACTTTCCTCTGATGGGGAAAACGTCACACCATCTCCTTTTTGGCATAGGCTTCTCGCCGTTGGGGACGTCATAGAATGTGCTCCGCCCTCGTCAGAACCCCAACCTTCTCAAAAACTTTCATCAGCCTTGACTGAGCGCCGCACAGAAGAGGGGAAAACCCCATGAGCTCCGCTATTTCAATCCCAGGCTACGACACGTCCAATCGTGTTCCGGGGTTTTATTTTGCCCTCGATAACTCCAAAGCCAATACGGCCGCTGGTGTGCGCCGCGTTTTACTCATTGGCCAAAAACTCAAAAACGCCCCCGGAACCGCGAATGTTGCGGTCAAAGATACGGGGCTTTCCAATGCCATCGCCTCATATGGCGACGGCTCACATATCGCTTTGATGTTGGCCGCCTACCGTCAGACCGACCCATCAGGAGAAGTCTGGCTCTTACCACTTGATGACGATGAAGGCGCAAGTCACGCCAGCGCAACGCTCACGCTTAATGGCCAAGCAACCGAAGCGGGAACACTCCCCCTTTACGTGAACGATACGCTCATCAGCGTTCCCGTTGCCAATGGAGACACCGCTCAGGCTGTTGCGCAGTCTATAGTCGTGCGTTTCAATCAAACCGCAGGCTTGCCTGTTACCGTTGGCACGCCTGCCAAGGGAAACGATGGCACGATCTCCCTCACCTTCACGGCCAAGAATGCCGGTCTTACCGACAATCAGCACAGCCTAGCCGTTGCACTTTTAGGCTCATCAGGCGGGCAATCTGTTCCCAATGGCCTTACCGTCACCACAACCGCCTTCACCAGCGGCGCACAAAACCCTCAGCTTCCCTCTGTGTTCGCAACACAAGGAAGCCGTGTGTATGATCTCCTCATTCACCCCTATAGTGATGAGGCATCCCTCACAGCATTCCGTGATTGGACCAACAACCTGAGCGGTCGGTGGTCGCCCATGCAGCAGCTCTATGGTCAGGCCATCACAGCGGCTCGCCTGACATATGGCCAAGCAACCGCTTTGGTAAGCAAGAACGATCCGCACCAGTCCATCATGCCCACATCAGACAGCCCCTCCCACCCCGCTAAATGGGCGGCATGGCTTGGTGGGGCTATTGCTCTGTCCATGCGTGACAACCCGGCCTTGCCTGTCGCAGGGATAACACTGCCAGCTCTCCCTCCTAGTGGTATGGGTGAGTTCGACCGTGACCAACGCAACTCATTGCTCCATGACGGCCTCAGCACATTCCGTGTCAGCGATGATGGCAGCGTCATCATTGAGCGCGTCATCACAACCTATACTGAGAACGCCAACGGCCTGCCTGACAATTCCTATTTGGATATTGAGCGTCTCTTAACCGCTCAAGTCTGCCTCCAAGACATGGGCACCTTCGTTTACGAGCAATGTGGGAACTCCATCTTGTTGCAAAACGGCTCACGCATCCCAGCAGGCGTCCGTGCTGTCACACCTGACATTGTCGCCAACACCATTAAGGCACGCTACCGAACCCAATGTGACAATCTCTGGTGTCAAAACCCTGCACAATTCAATGCCGGTCTTTCTGTTGAATATGCAGGGGAAGGGGTTCTCAAAACGCTTATGCCCTACATTTTTGCCGATCAGCTCTGGACGATTGCTGGCAATGCACAATTCCTCGCCTCATCCTAAGGAGAAACCCCATGGCTGCCATTCGCAGAGGCCCCCTTGCTGGTTGGGCCAGCTTTACCATCAACGGCGAGGTCTGGAATGTCGTCGGAGACCTCGAATACCGACCAAGCGGCATGACCAACGAAACCCTCAAGGGCCAAAGTGCCGTTGAGGGTTTTGGGCAAATGCCCGTGGAAGGTGAAATAAGCGCTAATATTCGAGACCGTGACGATAAACGCATTGCTGATCTTCAGGGTGCTTCTGGTTTCACCATCATTGCAGAACTTGCCAACGGAAAAGTCGTGACAGGAAGCGATATGTGGCAAGTCGAAAATCTCACCGTTTCCACACAAGAAAGCACCTTTAAGCTCACCTTTCACGGCACCAGCGTGATTGAAGAAACCGTCGGAGGCACCGCATGACACTCTCAGATAACGACATGCTTGAAAGCCTATCTCAGGATCAGGAAGCAGAACCTAATACGCAAGCTGAAACGCTGACACTTTCCCTTCCAGCCCCTATCAGCGTTGGGGAAAAAACAATCACAGAGCTCAAACTCCGAGAGCCAACGCTCTATGAAACCATCATAGCGTCACGAAAGGTTGTAAGCTTCCCCAACATCGTACGTGTTGAGGTTATGGAAGCTGAAATAGAGATTGTCCGTCAGGTTACAGGTCTCTCTGATGCCTTTTTCTCTCAAATCCCTTCTGGCATTATCAAAAAAGCGCGTGATTTTGTTGTGGGCTTTGAAGAACGAGCACGCGACAATCTATCGCAGGAAGAGCATGATCTTCCATGCGAAAAAACATTAACATTCTCTCCGGCCATTCATGGCGGTGGGAAAGAATGGGATGTGATGACATTGCGCGCTCCAACCATTGGAGAAATTAAATCAGCGCGTATGATCTTAAAAAAAGCCTCGTTGGAGAAAATTCATCGATCCAATGAGATGCTTATTACAGCGGTGAGCGGCTGGCCAAAAGCCGCTGTTTTACGGCTTCCTATTTCCAATTTTGTCGAAGCATCTGGGTATCTCAACGGTTTTTTTCCCGTTTTCCAGTGAATTGGCGTGACATCCCCGCAGAGCTTTCTCTCACTTTCCCAGGCTGGACGCGTTCAGACCTAGAAAGCTTGACGGGTGACGAGATGATCTTCTGGGTCAAACAGTCCAACCGCATTGCAAAAATACGTCAAAGAGCCGCAGAAAATAGCGGATAAATGACGGTGTTAAACCGGTTTAACAACCCAGAAGATGGGGTAAGATGATGGCTAAAAACTCCTCCATCAAAATGTCCATCGGGGCAGAAGATCGTTTCTCTAAAACGATGGATAAGTTGGAGAACCGCATTGCACGGCTTAACGCGCCTGTTAAGCGCTTCCAGACTAATGCCGCTCGGTTGGATAATTTTGGGCCACGCCAGCTCCGCAAGGGTTTTTTAGGGCTTATCTCGTCCACTGGTGGTGCGGCTAAAAGTCTCGCCTCTATCATTCCTATTTTAGGGACACTGACTGGGGCGGCCTCCTTAGCGGGGGTCTATCGGCTCTCATCAGCTTGGGCGGGAATGGGGCGTCAGCTTGGCATTTCCTCCCAGCTCATGAGTGTTGCTCCTGGGCGCCTTCAAGCCATGGGGAATGCGGCAAAATTAGCCGGCGGCTCTGCTGAAGGAATGCAATCAACCCTTCAGCAACTGACGAATACCAGCTTTAACGCCAGAACTGGGCTAGACCCCGCTGCTCTCGCGCAGTTCCAGATGTTCCATATCTCTGCCAAAGAGCTAGAACATGATGCCCCCGATCAACTCTTTGAACGCGTAGCATCCCAGCTGCGCAAGCTTAAAACGCCCCTCGAACGGGCTCGAGCCGCTCAAGCCTTATTTGGCTCTGGAGCAAGCGGCGTTATCCCAGTTCTGCTCCAATCAGGGCAGGCATGGCAAAAGAACATCAACCTCGCGCGCCGTTACGGCGTCATAAATGAAGACGGGGTAGAGGCTTCAAACCGTCTGGCAAGCAGTCAAGACCGACTAGAGCTGGCCGTACAGGGCTTTGGGAATACCCTAGCCCAAACCGTAGAACCCATTCTGTCACCTATTATCACACAGATGGCAGACTGGATCGCTGCTAACCGTCAATGGATTTCCACCAAAATTACCGGCTATGTCAAAGACCTCATAGATTGGTTCAAAGACGGTGGATGGGACCGCATCACCAAATGGGCGGGCGATTTTGTCACAAA
The DNA here is from genome assembly GCF_009834765.1 of Saccharibacter sp. EH611. GTDB lineage: Bacteria > Pseudomonadota > Alphaproteobacteria > Acetobacterales > Acetobacteraceae > Saccharibacter. The sequence continues at coordinate 30,064 of NZ_WVHP01000004.1, forward strand.
AACGGACGATATCGCCCAGTCGCTCGGGGGATGGAAAAGCACTGCAACCATAGCGGCTGGCGCGATTGCCGGGCTCTTCTCTGCACCAGTTATTGCTAGTCTAATAGCGGGCTCTGGTGTTCTTGTTGGAATATTGGCAGCCCTTGAAGGGATCGCCGCCGTAAAGGTTTTTAGCTACAAGCCAAATAAGTCTGATCCAAAATATATTGAACAAGAAAAAAAGTTAAACGAAGAAGATGCCATTAAAAGGCATTATTTAAATCGAACAAGCCTATGGCGGTTTTGGCAATTTGATGAAGCAAAAGAACGCGCCATCATTCAACAAGAAGACGCCTCTAAAGCCGCTCATCCATCTTCAGGGGATGCTGGGAAAGCTTATCAGTCCCCTTCCATCAATGACGCAAAAGCTCTCACCAATCGTCCTTATGACACGCAGGAAAGTTACGATAGCCATATCTACGCCTCCCTACATCGCAAGGTGGACGGAACCAACAAAAATGCTCTAGCCATCCAGCGCTCTTTGCAGCGGCATGGTTTCGCCAATACAGCCATTGCCGGAATTTTTGCGAATTTCTCTCAAGAGAGCAATCTTGACCCTTCTGCTCATAATCGAAGTCATGCCGGCATTGCTCAATGGGACAAAGGGCGCCAAGCAGAGTTCCAAAGGCGCTATGGCCACCCTATGACCTCAGGCTCTGTTGATGAGCAAGTAGATTTCTTCGCGCGCGATCTCGCGAAATATCCTAAAATACAAAAGGATATTATGGGTGCAAAAACCCCAGAAGAGGCAGGCTTTGCTATGGGCCGGCATTATGAAATTCCGGGTATTACCGATGCAACCTTGCGCCCCGATGTGAACGCACGTGCCCATGTAGCAGATGAATGGGCGCAAGCGCTTAAAAGCGTGAGCAGCTCTTTTCCGCAATCAGATGCTCCAGCGATGAGCGCTACATCCCCCAAGCCATCAGCGCCGGCCATGTCAATTGAGCCGCCTCAACCTAAAGGGCCGCCACTGTCAGTAGCTCGGCCGCCTGATCATCAGGAAGACCTCACAAAGGATGAGGGCCGCACTTCTCAAGCACGTTCAGGCAATACAGGGGCAGAGCCAAGCAGCAAGGTTGTCATTGACATCAATCACCTCAACCCGCCGCCTGGCACACGCATCAAGCTGAGTGACAACAATAATCCCAACATCTCACTAGGCTCTCTTCGCACGCACCGTTCAATGTCGCCTGATGCCCCCTCTTTATGAGGGGGTTTCGAGAATAGGATAAATCCCTAGAACATTCAGCGCACGCTCAACGATCTCAACCTTGCTTTTGTGCAAAGGATTGCGCAGACGTCTTACAACCGTTTCTGTCACGCCAAGGCGCTCTCCAAGGGCTTTGTTCGTAAGCTTTTGCGCGATCATTTCGTCATGCAATATGAACTTCATAGCCTCGAGCACGGGAACAGCAATGAGCGGTCGTCCTCTTCTGGGTTCTGGTTTGGGGAGAGGTTTATTCTCATCCACATAAAACGTCAGAGCAGAAACCAAAAGGTCAACGGCTTCTTGTAAGCATTCCTCCCGTGTTTTCCCGTCTGTTGCGCCTGATAGGCCATCAAAAAACGCTGTCCAGGAATCATCGTCATTGCGCACAAGCGTCACAGGATAAGCATATTTCATACGTTTCTAATCGAATATTTATGTTCGATTGTAAAGAGAGCCTCTTATGCCTTTTTCCCTCTCGCCATTATCAGCCATTGCCGGTGAATTCCTACAATGCACCTTTCGCGGTGTGCCCTTTGCAGTCTATGGCTCAAGTGGCACCACGGGGCGGCGCGTTGCCACCCATGACTATCCGACTCATAACGGCGTTTGGTCAGAAGATTTAGGGCGGGAAGGCAGGCGCTGGAAAATACGCGGCCTTCTTGTCGGGCCTCTGTGCTATTCCCAGCGTGACCTTCTAACCATGGCGGTGGAACATAAAGGCCCTGGCCTGCTTATCCATCCCAGCCTTGGTATCCTCAAGGCAGTCTGCACCTCCTATGAGTTCGCAGAACGTGATGGATATACCAATGTCATTGATCTTAATCTCAGCTTTGTTGAGCACAAAGAACTTCTCTCAAACCTCATCACAGCCGGTCTTCATGCGGCCCTAGGGGTTGCCTCGATGGCAACGGGGGTTCTTTCAGCGGCTGGCTATATCAATATCTCCTCGAGCCTCTTTGCTCACGGGGCCGTTGTGGCCCAAAGCGCGCGCGCTGTTATGAGCGACTGGGCGGGAACCATCGTCACACAAGCCAATAGCCCAACGTCAACCGCACAGCCGGCCTCTCAAATAATGGGTAATAATGGCCGCTACAGCGGGTCAGCAGGCTCATTGTCTGTCGATGATGCGCTTAGCGCTCTTTCTCAATGGCGGCAATCCCTCAAAACATCCGCTTACGCACTGGCGACGACACCACCAACACCTGAAAGTCTCACTCAGAGCGTGCAAAATATTCTGTCTCTTGTGCCACAAAACAGCTCAGACCCGTCTGCTCAACTCACATTGCTCAAACCTTTGTGCGTGCTCCCACAAGAGGCGCTTAACCCGATAGAGACAAAAGCCCAAACCATCACCCATGCGTCTTCTTTAGCCGCTCTTTGGACACGTTTTTATCTTTCCTGCGCAGCTCTAGGCCCGCTGGCTGTAGCGCTATCAGACTGGCAGCCCGCTACGGCCACAGAAGCCCGCGCCATGATCGCGACCATGGCTACCCTCTATGACGACTTTCAGATGGCAGCGGGCAACAATAACCTCGATGATCTTTACCAATCCATCAGCGACCTTGCTGCTAAAAGCCTGCAAGATTTATCACAAAAATCCACAGCGCTTCCCGACCTCGTGCCCATCACCCGAAACAGGCCGCTTCCTTCGCTCACTCTTGCCCAACAGCTCTATGGGGATGGCAGTCGGTCAAGTGAGCTTATGTCACGGTCAGAGGCTATTCACCCCGCCTTCATGCCAAGCCATTTTGAGGCAGAATCGTCATGAGCAAGACAGACCCCAACGCGCTAAAAGTCACGATCGACAACCACGAGCTTACCGGTTGGCAACACTATAGCTATCATGCCGGAATTGACCTGATCCCATGGCAAATATCGTTAAGCGCCACCCTTCACCAGCTCGATAATCATGATCTTGAATTCACAGTAGGGGCAAGCGCCACTGTTATGATGGGTGAGACGCTTATTCTCACCGGGTATCTCGTCTCAACCAGTGAATCCATCAACGCTCATGGCCATACGATGTCGTTGATTATTGGCTCCAAGACACAAGACCTCACCGATTGTTCAGCGTCTCTCGTGACATCTGACCTCACGCTTGGCGGTAATGAAAATAACGGCCGAACGCTATCGAACATGGTCACACAGCTTTGCGCACCTTTTGGCGTTTCCGTGACCGTCGATCCTCAGATCGATAATCCCGTTATTCCGCTTTTTGCTATCAATCTGACTGAAACACCTTACGCGATCATTGATCGGCTCTGTCGGCAAGTAGGCCTTCTGTTTACAGACAGCGCAGAAGGGAACATCCATATCACAACCGTGCAGAAGGCAGCTGAGAAAACGCCAAGCTTTCGGTATGGTGACACTATTGAAGAATATGAAGAGCAGCATTCAACCACAAACCGTTACAGTGTCATCAAAGCTGTTTTACAAACATCAAACTTGCTGAGCTCTGAGCCGAATAGTGCAGATTATGTCTCCCAGATTAAAGCCTCGGAAAGTGGGAAGCAGGCAACCGACCCCGGCATTACGCGCTACCGCCCCCTTCTGATTCCTGTTGATCTTGGCGATGCAAATTTTGATGTCGCTGGAAAGCGTGTCTTGTGGGAAGTCGCGCGTCGTTCAGGCCGGTCTCAGCCTATCACCATTACCGTGTCAGGCCATCGTGACGAGCATGGAGCGCTCTATACGCCCAACACACGTGTGACACTGACAAAACCAAACGGTAGTCGCGCCGATCTTGTAATTGCCAATGTCACCTATGAAGGGTCAGCCAACGGGCGACGTACGCAGCTTACATTGCTTACCTCTGCCAGCCTCACCCCGCAGCCTATTGTCAATAAGGTCAATCAAAAGGCAGGGGCTGCTGCCCAAAATGATTCTGCGAGGCATTAAATGTCATCTTTTGCCCGACTTGCTGGACGGCTCGCCTTTTTATTCTCACTAGGCCGTCAGACGGCCGATACGGTGATGAAAAAGGGCGGCCAAACGCTCCAACTTCTCCTCACCTCACGCGAGCTGCGCGATAACATCCCTCTTCTACAGCATTATGGCTTCGTTTCACGACCGCGCGCGGGCTGTGATGCCTTGGTTGTTTTTTTAGGCGGCGACCGTTCACGCCCCATAGCGATCGCTACTAATGACCAACGCAACTACCCTACGGCTCTTAACCCCGGCGAAGTCTGCATCACCCACCCTCCAACGGGCTCTATTATGCGGTTTATGAATGATGGAAGCATTTCCATCATCCCTCAAAACGGCATCGTACATCTCACAGGATCTCTGAATGTGAGTGACAACATCACGGCCGCAGGGACGATCACCGGACAGACGGACGTCATAGCTCAGGGGATTTCTGGCGCTCACCATACTCATACAGGTGTGCAACCTGGTGGCAGCTCAACGGGAGCGCCTCATTAAACTCTTTTTTGTGGAGGCACAGCATGGCCGATATTGCACTCCATTATCACAACGCAACACAGGCAGGCGATCTGCTTTTTTCTGATGGTGATCTTTCTTTAGAAAACCCGTTAAGAGAAGCCCTTCTCATTTCTCTTTTTTCTGATCGCCTAGCACCCGATCAGCTTTCATCACAAGATAAAGCGGTTGGTTTGCATATCCCCGGTAATGCGCTTCATGCCACTGAAAACCCACGCAAGGGATGGTGGGGCGATATGTTTGGTGAGGGCCTTATTGGCTCGCGTTTGTGGCAATTGCAGCGTGTCATTGTGGCGCAAAGCAATGCCGTTCTCTTAGAAGTCGAGGCCATCATTTATGAGGCGCTTGAATGGCTCATAACCGATAATGTGGTCGCAAAAATCGACGTCAAAGCGACATGGTCTCACGCTCGCTCTCAAACAATTAACTTTTCTATTGCCGCTTATCAGCCCACCGGGCCGTCTCCTGAGAATTTTCAATTTTCTCTCGCATGGCAAGACATGGCCTAAGCGCATTTCTTTACGTTCCTGTCTGCAATTCTGAGTTTCGCTATGCCATTCAATCGTCCGACTTTAACCGAGCATCGCAATAGTATTTTGCAAAATATGCAATCGGCCAATCTGCCCGGTGCAACCAACATTACGCGTTTTTCAGTGCTCGGTGTTTTTGCCAAAGTATGGGCGGGAATGGCTCACCTTCATGACGCTTATCTTGATTGGATTGCCAAACAGGGCGTTCCCTGGACAGCAACAGGTGAAAATCTTGAAGGCTGGGGAAACCTTAAAGGCATCACGCGCAAAGCCGCATCGCCAGCATCAGGAACTGTGACGTTTCAGGCCGTTGCCAATACCACTCTCCCCGTAGGTTCTGAGATTTCTTTAGGCAATGTAGGCACAGCCACCACCACAGAAGCTGCAACGGCGGATGAAACGGGTCAGGTAACACTCCCTGTCCGCTTTTCTACGCCAGGGGCAAGCGGCAATGTTCCACTTGGAACGGTCGCAACCCTCGCCAACCCCATTATTGGCGTGCAATCATCTGGGCTTGTGTCCACAGCTTTTACAGGCGGGGCAGACCTTGAAGACGAAGAAGCCTTTAGGGCGCGCATTCTCACAGCCTACCAAACGGCCGGGAAAAATGGACGCGCTCAAGATTATGTCGATTGGGCCTTAGCGGTTCCCGGTGTGACGCGCGCTTGGGTCAACCCCGATGGGTTCGGGATTGGCAGTGTGGTGGTTTATGTCATGCTCGACAATGCCAATGCGGCTCAAGGCGGTTTCCCCATTGGCAAAGATGGCAGCGCCACAGCTGAAAAGCGCTACCATACGGCAAGTGGAGACCAGCTGACTGTTGCCAATGCCATCAATGACCTTCGCCCCGTTACGGCTCTGGTTATTGTCTGCGCTCCAATTGCACAGCCCATTGATTTCATTATTTCAGGCCTAGGGGCTGATAATACAGCTACCACACAGGCAGCTATTTCAAATGCACTGAACGATGCTTTCCGACGTGCAAGCGGCCCCGGTGCCACGGTCTATCCCTCAACGTGGAATGGCGCTTTAGATGCGCTCAACCTTCCTCAATATAGCGTGCAGTCTCCCAGTGGCCCTGTCATTGCTGAAACCGTGGGAAGAATGCCCATTCTTGGGAATATTAGTTTTAGGACTTAGCCATGTCTTCTCACAACTATAGCGCAGAAGACTTTCGTGATGCGCTCCTTAGGCTTCTGCCCTCGGGCTTACTGTGGAACCGCTCAAAAGAGAATGGATTAGGAAAGCTCTTTCACGTTCTGGGCCACGTCTATCACGACAGCACAAATAGAGCCCTATCCTTGCTGAATGATCTATTCCCAGGCTCAACCTATCATTTTATCAATGAATGGGAAAAAACACTTGATCTCCCCGATAGCTGCATGGGGGATGATGGAACACCCGAGCAGCGGCGGAACGCGATCATTGCAAAGCTCACCGATGAGGGCGGTTCGTCGGTTCGTTACTATATCACCCTCGCTCAAAATCTAGGTGTTCCCATTACGATTGAAGAGTTCGCCCCTGCACGGGCGGGCGTTATGCGAGCAGGTCAACGCTGTTACGGCCGTCATTGGGCGTTTGCATGGCGTGTACAAATCCCACGCCTTGTGGTGTCGCGTTTTCGCTCTGGCCGCAACACCGCAGGTAACCGGCTGAGAACATGGCAGCGTGGGTACATTGAATGTGTCATCCGCAAACATTCCCCTGCCCATACAGCGCTTTTCTTTCGCTATTATACAACAGAAGAGAGATGAAACATGGCATATCAAATTGACGATATTACAGCCGTCCAAACGCCAGACCCGCTGCCAGAAAATGCTGTCAGTCAACCCGGCTATTTCACAGACGGCGACCCAAGCGACAAAGGGTTAGGAGCAACCTTTGTCCCCGCCTGGTGGCTTAATATGGTGCAAGGTGAATTGGTTGCAATCTGTCAGAAAGCTAACATCCAGCCAGATAAGACCAATAATACACAAGTTGTTACTGCTATTCTCACATTAATTCAGCAACAAGGTTCAAATTTACTGTCCTCCCTTGAAACAGCTCTTAACTCCGAAATCCAACGCGCTCAGAACGCTGAGACAGGGCTTTCTAACGCCAAGGTGAACCGCTCAGGCGACACGATGAGTGGCGATCTAACGATTGATGGCAGTCTTCACCTTAACGGCAGCCTCAACGCAACAGGGGCAGCAAGCTTCCAAGGCTCTGTGCTTTCGCAAGGCACTTTTCAGCAAGGTGATCTGGCGTTAACCCAGCCTATTGGAGCGACGTTGGAGGGTAGCCAGTTCTACGTTCAGCTCGTCAATGATGCCAAGGAAGGCACAACCTATGGTCGCCTCGTGCTTCGTGATGGTGGCGGGAATTACTATGTCGGGCTACAGATCGACAATCACGGCAACGTCACAGACGGACAAGGACGCTCCTTCCTGTCCAAGCCAGAGGCACAAGCGGCTTACCTGCCGCTGAGCGGTGGAAACCTGACAGGGGCACTCTATTCCGCCAATATTTTCCAACAGGGCGATCTGGCGTTAACCCAGCCTATTGGAGCGACGTTGGAGGGTAGCCAGTTCTACGTTCAGCTCGTCAATGATGCCAAGGAAGGCACAACCTATGGTCGCCTCGTACTTCGTGATGGCGGCGGGAATTTTCATATTCCGATCCAAGTTGACACGCATGATAACACCACTCTCAGCGGCACGCTAAACGCGACAGGAGCGGCGAGCTTCCAAAGCTCTGTGCTCTCGCAAGGCACCTTTCAACAAGGTGATCTGCAAATGACCTTCCCCATCGGGGCGGGCTTTTGGAACATGCAGTTCTTCCTCCAGCTTGCCAACAATGCCAAAACGGGCACCACCACCGGGCGTCTTGTTTTAAAAGACAATGGCGGGAACTACTTCGTCGCGCTTCAAATCGACAATCATGGGCATGTTACGGACGCGCAAGGGCGCGACTTCCTCACCAAACCTGAAGCGCAGGCCGCTTATTTGCCGCTTTCAGGCGGGAACCTCACGGGGGGCATCACCATGACGGAGGCCAATAACTGGGGCTTTGGACGTGGTGGCGGCCTGTCGTCGCTGGCGATGGGCGATGGTCCCGAACGTTTCTATCAGCAAGTCTATCGTCCCAAGGGCGGCTTAACTCAAGGCGTTCTCGGCGTTGCGGATGAAACAGGCGACCGGCAATGGAAGCTGCAAGCTAATGGCGCGATTGTGACACCCTCTGGCAATACCCTACCTGAAGTGCGCGGGGTTCCGGGGCGCGTTGTCACACAATATTTCCGTATCACGAACCTTGCCAATGTGAACTACATTCCGTTTCCTGTGGCGTTTGCAGCATCTGACCCGGTGAATGAAATATTCATCACCTACGGATACGGCTATAACAGTAACGGCGGAAGCACTGAGCAGTCCGTTATGTATATCTACAAACAAAAAACAACCAATAACGGCTTCTGGATTGATCGGAGCGAAAGTGGCTTTCAAGACGCCGCTTTTGACGTGGCGGTCACTGGGCCTATGGGAGCATCGTCATGACAGACAACATAGAAAACAGCCAGCATGAACAGGATCAGACGCAGGCTCAAAATGCTGTGTTTGGGTATTATGGCTACGTTAATCCCACAACGAAGATTGT
>NZ_WVHP01000005.1 GCF_009834765.1 Saccharibacter sp. EH611
GCCTGCTGCAATGGGTGTGAAGGTTTCTTTGGGGAAGCCGAGAGCCAGTGAGGCGCGGCCAATGGCTGTTTTGCTGGGAGGAATTTGTGTGAGCGTGCCGCTATCGGCCTGCGCTCCGAAAGGGGTGGGGAAGAGTGGGGAGCTGTCGGTTTGTTTCATGTCAGGTGAACCTGCTGGTAAAGGATCGTGACGCCAGACGGACGAGGCAGAGCGCCGCTTTGCTGAATGATTGTCGCATCAAGCGGGGAGAGCGGCCAGCTATGGCAGATCGTCATCGTGCCGTTCGCTTCTGCGAGCGATGTCGCGTCAAAGAAGATGCCGTTATTGAAGGTATGGGGCGTGTCAGCGCCTCTTTTGGCTTCTGAGAAACCCAGATAGTCGTTAGCTGGTGTGCCTTCGGAGAGGTAGATCATCCCTCGGTCGCCAAAGATCAGCATGAGGATACGGTTGATGTCGGCAATAGAGCCGCTGGAGATATTGGCCGCCGCTTTGGCCATAATCAGCCTGCGATACGCGTCATCGGCGAGAGCGAAGTTCTGCGTGCTGGTGGGGCCATTGTAGAAAACCCCCTCATTGAAAGGCCGCGCCGTTCCGGTGCTGTCATTGGCCTCGTCAAAGCCGAGATAGCGCGGTTGAGGGACTTTCTGCACACGCCCCACACCCACGATGCGGCCCCAGACATCCAACCCCCAGCCCTTGGCGGTGTCGATATTCCAGACGTCATGATAGAAGCGCTCGATAAGGGCGTGCGGATCAGCGGCTTGGTTGAAGCTGTCGATCAGCGAGAGAAGGCGCGGAGAATTGGCATATTGCGCCAAGATGGTACTGCGGAGATCGTCCATTACACAAGCCCCACCGTAATCGTTGCCGGGGTGACGGTTGGGAGCTGATTGATGGGCAGGCGCAGGCGCGTCTGGTTCGTCAGACTGTCCGTGTTGAGCGTCAAAGAGAGCACCTCGGCCCAGTCTCCCAAAGCATCGACAGAAGCGGAGAGGCGAGACGCATAGAGGGTGCCACCCATGCGAGCACGGTAGCGACCAGATTGCAGAACGCCCATAATGGCGTTCTGCACCTGCGTAACCACGTCAGATGGCACGCTGTCGGATTGTTCGAGCGTGACAGCGACGGTCACAGGCACGGGCTGCGGTCGGTCATACCGAAAGGTGTAAGAGGGGCTGTTCCCCGCGTAAACCGGGTTCGTGTCCTGCACGGTCACGAGACGGTCGCCCATCGTGGCAATACCGGGCGGCTTTTTGGCAAGGATCGCTTGGCCAATAGCGTTTTCCGTCCCGCCTTCGACAAGCACGTAGAGCGCGTGCGGCTCCATCGCCACTCCGCTAATGGCCGTGGCGTTGCCGCTGGGATTATCCATCACGTAAGCGTCGGTGACACCATCCAGCTCCAGTAAGGCCCCCATCAGAGACGCGTTCTGGCTGCGGCTGTTGGCTGCCACAGAGTTCCGCCGCCGCGTCTCAAAGTCCGTGCGGTTCTCTTGATTGTTGCCGATGATACCCGCTTGGGGGTTGGTGATCGAATCCCATCCGGCAATCTGCTGATAGAGCCCTGTTAAGGTGCCAGCAGGGCAATCAATCGGGCCTGTGACGGTGTTTTCAAATTGGATCGTGACCGTGTTGTCGTGCCCAATCGTTCCAGTCTCTTGGGCGGTGTAGCTGTTGCCGTTCGTGTCCTGCACCACTGTGCCAGCGGGGATCACCGTGCCCGGATAGCCCCGACATAGACCATTGACGATGGTTGCTGATCCAGCACGGCGTTCCATAAAGTAAATGCGCCCGATGGCCTCTTGCAGGACACCGGAAGCCGTTTGTGGATCAATCCCAGCCATGAGCGCCATAAAGGCAGTGTGGACGTCGGAGAGAATGGCCGTTTGCGATACAGCAAGCTGGCTTTGCGGTTTGGCGACAAGAAGGTTCCCGTCGTCATCATAAAAAGAAAGCCGCCCATGTGTGGCGGCTTGTAAATCGGCGATAACGCCTTGGAGAATGTCAGCAGACGATGGCGCTTGATAGCCTGTATCGGTCAAGGCCGGGGCTGGAACCTGGGTGCTATAGGGTGACATGTAAGGTCTTCCCTGTCTGGGTTGTGGCGTAAATCGTGCCCGTGAGACGGCGTGTGTTGTGGTCATAGGACAGGAGCGTATCGGCATCGACAACGCCCGTAACCTTCATAGCCGCATCGTTGAGAGTGGTTTGGATGAATGAGAGATTAGGGCCGCTTTGCTCGTTAAGAAGCGTATTGAGAGAAAGTCCACTGGTCGGGTCATACCAGCTTTCGCCCAGAATGAGCTTTATGCTGTTCCCGATAGTTTGGGCGACAGAGAGGTTCTCATTTGTGAGGGCTAAATCCCCCGTTTCGGTAATGGATAAGTCCCAGTCATCTGTCAGAAGAAGGTCGGCCATGAGCTTTTCCCTTATTGCGGTGGTGAGGTTTTTGATCCCCCAGACTGAACGCCACCGTGTGTGTGGTGATCCAGAGAGATACCGCTGCCTGTCACATCGCCTTTTGCGGTCACAGAACCGTTAACGTGGAGGTCGGCATTGACGGTGACGGGCTGAGGACTGGTGAGCGTAATGCCGTTATCGGGGGCAATCGTGATAACGTGCTTGGGGGCTTTGGCTGTCCAAAGCGTGCGGATATACACGGCATCTTCCCACGCATAGCAGCGGGCTGTGGGTGGAGTGCTCGACTGTTGCGTGGCCTTGAGGCGCGATATGTCCCGATACGCACACACAGCGATGCCAATATCCCCCGGCTGCGGATCAATTTGTAAAACACACTCCCCCGCTTGTTCGTAACCATAGGGGATGTCGTGAAGGGGCGCGTGGGGGATGCCGCGTCCGTCAGTGGTGACTTGCTGAATCATAGGCGCGACGATAAGACGATGCTTTTGGAGGTCAACAGACACAATCTGAACGGGAACAATGATCGTACCTTTCTGCCCTACAGTGCGGAGAATGTAATTCAATCGCTCAACGTCGGAATGGGTCGTGTTTTGAGTGAAGATACCAAAGAGAGAAGACATGGTCAGCCAATCCTTGCACGCGCTTGGTCGAGATTACCCAAATTGGCGAAATACGCCTCTATCTCAGACTCCCACGGCCCATCTGGCATCTCTGAAGAAAGGTGATGTGTTACGGCGCGGACGACATAATACCCCGTGCCATTGGGAAGCGTTTCGCTTTCAACCCGTATGACATCTCCAAAGGACAAAGACGGGCGATAACGTAGCTTGAAGACGATTCCGCAATTATTGAAGGACGGAACGCCAAGCAATCCAGTATGTTTGTTAATAACCTGCTTATCGCCTTCACTAGCAAGACGGCGTTCGACATTAGGCCGGATGCTGAGGGTGCGTCCGTCAATAATATAGCTCGCAAAACCTTCTAGGGAGCATTTGTCGAGCTGGTCGGTATAGTTCCCTGTAAAGTATGGATTGACCAGCATGGTCTCAACGCCATGATTAACAAACCTCAAGCCGAGGTCTTTAGCGATCTTTTGAAAAATATCGGCGACCTTAACGGCTCCCTTGTATGACATAACGGGAGCCGGGATCACCCTAATTGGATCCATCGTGTTCGATTGGATGGCGAGAAACGGGTCGGGTAGAGAAGACATATTCGCAACAGAATTGACGAGCCCCCCTCGGTAAATCAGGGTGGCGATGTCGTTTTCTGCTTCTTTACCGTAAACTTGCTTTAGGCGCTGATTAATTCCATGTGTGTATTTAAATACGTTGTTTCCAGTGATGATACTGTAAAGGCGGATTTCTACAGGGTAGTTGTTATCGCCAACCTGAAAGATCATCCCGTTATTGCCATAACCCGCGACAGCACGGAGAATGTCCTGCGGCGGATTATAGACACAGATTTGACTTTCTACACCGCCTTGCTGTCCTGAACAGACGATCTGCGCTTCTGTGCGAAAACCCTCCATGAGGATCGTATCACCCTCAAGCTCTGAAGGGGCGCTGTTCCATTGGTGGTAGTCCACCTTCTTAGTGCCGGGTGGAATATAAAGTTCCACGGCAAGGCGGCGCTTTTGGAAGATCGTGGTTGATAGCCCTCTGGATTTAAGAAATTCGTCTGACATAAGTGTTCTCCTAATGCACTCCCAAGCTCGAAAGCTTAGGGGTGCGTTTCGTATGTGTGTTGAAGGTCGCGCAATGCCTAGCAGAGTTACTCTGCCCCGGTGTGCGCGGCTTGTTTGGGGTTAGTCTTCCCACTTGCGAAAACTCCCATCTCCGCTATGGATGGAGAGAGCAGAGAAGGAGCAGAAGAATGAGAAAATCACTATTAGCCGTTTCGCTTCTAGCTTCGGGCCTTTCGGGTGTTGCTCATGCATCGGGCGCTCTCGTTGATGATGTCTGGACGCAAAGAAGCCAAGTCAGAACGGAAATGGAGTTTCAGGCTGCGGGGTTTGACCCTGTCTCTGCCCATTGGGGAGCGTGGGCTTTCTTTCATCAGCCCTCTTCACAATGCGCTATCTTAGATGGCTTTGTGAAGATGAATGTGGAGGGGAAAGGGCTTCCCGGCGCAACAGATAACCGTGTGATGATTGTTCAAGACAGGCTATGTACCCCGGCAGCCCTAAAAAGATCAGCACAAGCCCATAGACCGGCCAATGATTACGAGAAAGCCTTTATCCGTCAGCAATGGGGTGTGACGTGGGACAAATCACAGAAAGCGATTAAAGACGAAAAGCAGGCCGAGGAAGATAAGAAGAACGGAGTAGTTGTCCCTTATCTTTATCCCATGAAATACCCTAGCTCTCCTTGTCTAGCGGAGAAGATACATTATCCAGAAATCGCAGAGCAAGAGAGTGATGAAGATGCCATTAAAGCTGAGTGCCATATTCTAAAGAAATCAGACCACATGTGGCATGCTGAAAATTGCTCTTTTGTTTCTTCTGCAGAACAGGGCAGGGAGACGAGCGCAGAAGTTGTAGCGGCGTTTAAGGAATCAGCAAAAGACTATATGCAGCGTGTATGTTGGGCTGATGAAAATCGCCCATCCTTTGTTGATCTAAACAAAGGAACGAGCGATGGGATTGTAAATATTAATTATCAATTAGGCAATCTAAACAACTGATGAGTATTTTAGCGTCTCAAGAAATCTCTGTGTTAAAAATAAGTTCCCAACGCGTTCCTAAGCCTGAAAGTTCAGGGTCTGCGTTTCCTTGTGTGTCGTGAAAGTAAAGATCGCCCGGTAAGGCTGTTCCAACGCGCCGGATAATCGGCGTATCGTTTAGGCAAAGCCGACCAGAGCACAGCGTGTTCCCATTGAGCGTAACGCTCATGAAGAGGCCGTATTGAGGCCGCCAATCGAGATCAATGGTGCAGGATTGGCCGCTCAATGTAGCGGTTACTGTCTGCGGTGCCGTGGCAGAAAGTGGGATCGTATAAAGGCTCATCCCCATACACCAACCCAGACGCGATCTATGGGTATAAACTGTGCGAAATCGTGAGGCATAGTAGGGATTCCTACGGTTATAAAAAAAGCCGCCCCGGTGTGGAGCGGCTTGTGATGGCAGTTTTTCGTGTTTGTTATTTCACGAGATAGCGTATTCTCAACGAGAGTGAGAGTTTTAGCGCAGGCTAGCGAATCATAAACAAGACCTATATGAGAAATAACAGCTAAGAATACGATTAATTGCGTGCATCCATTTGAGCGGGAAATCATCCATGCCAGCCAATGACAATTCTTATTCAGATGATATCGCTGACTTCTTGAACAAAATATTGAAGTGCGAAAAACATATTACGTCCCAACCTGAATGGAAAATAGATCATGGTTTTTGGCGTTTCTCCTCCCTGTTGTATCATAATAATGTTGCGTTAGAAGGCATTTATTTGTTCGGACGAGCAAGGTCTAAGTATACAGAAGGCGACATCACGCTCGGATTGAACGGTAGAGTGAGACCCTTTCCCAGAGCAAAAACATTTGAACGCTTTGATTGGCGGCCTAATACTTCCCATAACAACCAGAATATAGGCCCGGTAGATTATCGTTTGGAGGATATTTCGGGGACACACCGCCATACGTTGGAATTAAATAAGAAACACCCCAATGGGCTAGAGTATGCCCTGCAATATAATCTGCCCATAGCACTTCCTTTCTGCGAAGGGGCGGATGATTGGGATAAAGCATGCTTGCAGATTCTAAAAATTTGGAATATTTCTGGTCTAGGCAAGCTGCGTCATCCTGATGACATTAAACACCTTCCACTTTTCGGTGGGGAGGAATGAAAGTGAATTTTCCTACAAACAATTTAGATCTTAGCACATTAGGTGAAGAAATTGCCTCAAAAATGAGCCGCTCCTTTCTTCAAAAAGGTCGTATTTTTATCGAAACTCCCTTTTTGTTCCCATCGGGTTCATACTTGGTTATTTCTATTGAGCCCTTTCCCGGCAACAGGTTCAGGATATCTGATAATCTACAAGGGTATGAAGAGATTGGGAAAGAGGAAATGGCCTCTTCCTACCTGTCGCATCTGAGAAATTTTGCACATGTTTCTGGACTATCTACGAATGGTGCTGAATTGTTTCTTGAGGTAAAGGGTGAAAAGAAGCTCAAAGGTGCAGTTTGCGCTTTAGGAAGCAATGTTCTTAGGGTGGTTCAACATACTTATGCACTCTTTGAGGAAAAAAGAGGGAAGCTCATAGAGAATATCCTTTTGGGTCGTCTTGGGAATATTTTTGGCCCAGACAAGGTGAAAAAACATGAAAAAGTAATGGGCGCTTCGACTCATAAGTGGAAGGTGTCGGCTTTGGTTCAACACGAAGGATCACGTATAATTTTTGATACTGTTTCAAACGCAGCTGTTTCTATGGCATTTGCGTCAACTAAATTCACTGATTTAGCATCAAGTGATCATGAATTTTATAATGTTGCCGTATTAGATAATAACAAGAAATATGGCGATATGATTAATGTCGTTTCCCAGTCTGCTAGCATATTAACAGTAAACTCAAATGATAATGACTATTTAAATGCGACAAAGATGTTGCACTAGCTTCTAACTTCCCTCCCACTTGCGAAAACTCCCATCTCCGCTATGGATGGAGAGAGCAGAGAAGGAGCAGAAGAATGAGAAAATCACTATTAGCCGTTTCGCTTCTAGCTTCGGGCCTTTCGGGTGCTGCTCATGCATCGGGCGCTCTCGTTGATGATGTCTGGACGCAAAGAAGCCAAGTCAGAACGGAAATGGAGTTTCAGGCTGCGGGGTTTGACCCTGTCTCTGCCCATTGGGGAGCGTGGGCTTTCTTTCATCAGCCCTCTTCACAATGCGCTATCTTAGATGGTTTTGTGAAAATGAATGTGGAGGGGAAAGGGCTTCCCGGCGCAACAGATAACCGTGTGATGATTGTTCAAGACAGGCTATGTACCCCGGCAGCCCTAAAAAGATCAGCACAAGCTCATAGACCGGCCAATGATTACGAGAAAGCATTTATCCGCCAGCAATGGGGTGTGACGTGGGACAAATCACAGAAAGCGATTAAGGACGAAAAGCAAGCAGAAGAAGATAAGAAAAAGGGGCCTGTTGCTCTTCTGCCGCCGCCTCCCTCTGTCTTATATACTATGAGATATCCCAATTCGCCTTGCTTGATAGTGAAAATGGAATATCCAGAGGAAGAGGAAGCGGCCTCGCTGGAGGGTGAAGTCGATGCTAAGTGTCACTTTGTGAAAAAAGAAGATCATATGTGGCACGCTGAGAACTGTTCTTTTTCTTCGAAGAACAAAAACTTCAAGGCATCGGCGAAAGACTACATGCGGCGCGTTTGCTGGGCCGATGAAAATCGCCCATCCTTTGTTGATGTACAGAAAGGAGCCGGGGATGGCGTCTTTCACCTTGATTATAGCCTAGAAAGTTCTGATTTTCGCTAGCTTCCAATTCCTACTTCCTAGGAATTGGCTCTACATGGCCCATATTTTGTTTCTCCGCAAAGGTTCCGTCTTTGTGTTGGATGACTTTTTTCCCGGTTGAGCGTACTTCTTGAAGCGTTAGATTGACGATCAATAGGTCGCAGCCAGAGCGGGCCTCTCTTTTATAATCATACCCCACTAATGTGACGGTTGAAGATGTGTGACCAGGCTGTTTTAGAAAAAGAATTGAAGCGTTCTCGAGCTGTTTCTCAAGTTTCCCAAGCACTTTCCCTTGATTGCCCGCCGTACGAAGAGGATCGCGCATGAAAACGAGATTAAGCGTCCAGCTTTCGGGTTTTCGAATCTTATTGTAACTCTGGAACCCTCCGTCTTCGAGCGGCGTTTGGGCCGCATTAGCAGAAGCTGTCATGCCCATTCCTGTGATTCGAGCCTGAGGGAAAAGTGGTTTTAATGCACCTGTATCCTTATCCTTAAAATACAGCCCCCATTCATAACCGAGAGCTTTATCCAGAAAGCCACGTCCAACATTAAGGCCGGTCGCCAATGCGCCGCCTTCTAAATTGCCTAAAAGCCCCATAAAAACCTCACAGTTGATTGCTGTTCCATGAGGTGGGATGCCTCATAGAAGTTGATGCGACGCGTTGCATCTGTTGTTGGAATTGTTGCGGATTATTGGCCCTGACGGTCAGGTTTTGAATCGTCATCGCGACCTCTGACCGGTTGTGATGATGAGCGATATGTGGCCTAGAGGTGGCCATTTCCGCGCCCATCATCGGCCTTTGCACGAGGTGGTTAGTGCGAAGATTGTTCTCAGCACGCGGGATATAGTCTTTGGTTTCTTTCCTAAGATGGTCTTTCCAAGAGACCCCATACTTCTTCACAACGTGGTTAACGTTCCCTAGCCCCCAATTATAGGCGGCAAGCGCTTTCTCAAGGTCATTATGATAATATTTGAGGAGGTCGAGCAGCATATGCTGCCCGCCTTGCCATGCTTGCTGTGGGTTGTAAGGGTCTTTTACGCCATACTGTTTTGCCGTTGCTGGCATGAATTGCAGGAGGCCTTCAGCGCCTTTACCGCTGCGAGCGAGAGGGTCGCCACCACTTTCCGTCATCGCAACCGCACCCGTGAGGCGATCTATGTCCTTAGGGTCAAAAGAAATAGGTTGGGCGTTAGGAGGGGCCTGAGAGGGATCCTGCATGGTCGGTGAGGGAGGGGGGATACTTTCTTGCGGTTGCCTAGGCGTGTTTGCGGGTTGAGCGTTCTGATCAGGCAGAGGCTGAGGTGAAGGCGTCTTAGGAGCGCTTTGCGCATCTGGCTGTTTAGCCGTGGGTAGCGACTGAGGAGGGGCTGCCTTGTCGCTGGAGATAGACGAGTGGCTATTCGTTTTTCCTTGCTGCCGTTCGCGCTCCATGAGCGTGCGTTCGCGATCTAAGTCTTCCCGCGTTAAGGGGGAAAGCGTTTCTAAGACGAGGCTTGCCCATTTCGGATCGCCAGAGCGTGTTTCATAGTGCTTTTTAGCGTCTTCGTCGGAGATATGGCTCTCTTTTTCTGTTGTGCCTTTAATCTCCTCTACATGAGGGCTGAAAGGGGTGTAGCCGCCATAACGATCATCCCAGGGGCTATGTCCCGTTTCCTCTCGAGCCTGTTCAGCCACCCAACCGACACCGCCTGCAATGGCGGCGCTTGACCCGACAGCAGACCTTATGACGATAAGACCCAATGACCGAAGGGTGTTAAGCACCTTCAGAACAGGCGTCAGCGCCATGAAAGCAGCGGAAAGTCCTGTCACTCCAGCGGCAAGAAGGGCTGCATCTTTCACCATGTCAGGGTTTTTCTGGGCTAGCTCATCAAGGCTCACAACCAAGCCAGAGAGTTCATGCACGAAAGGGTTCAGGTCTCGTGAAATTGTGCGGCGGAGATGGCGTGTTTGGGATTCAAGATTGCCGATTTCAGCGGCTGTTTTGAGGTCTTCTGCCTCGTTCATGTCCTGCGTGTTTTCGTAGCCCTTTGCGTTGGACTCACGGAACTTTTTTGTGTCCAGAGCGAAGGCTGTATAGCCGCCAGAGGTCAGGCCAGATTTTTCAAGGCGGTAGGCAATATCAGCATTTGTTAAACCGTAGTGACGCATTGAGCTGATAGCATATTGCACAGCATCTGCGTGATTTTTGATAGTTGTAAAGGTGTTAAGATTAACGCCGCGAAGTAAGTTTTTATAAAGGTCGTGCAACTCACCATCATTACGCATCTTTTCCCGCGCATTAGCCCAAACAGAAATAGAGCTACGGGCTTCCTCTTTCGTGGCCATGCCAGAGATTGAAGCGCCTTCTTCTTCAGCGACATTTTGACGGTAGTTTGTGCCCGTTCTTGTTGCAAAGGTGCTTTCATCCACCCCTTCCTGAGCCGTGCTCTTAACGGCATTATAAGCTCCTGCAAGGCCTGCCCCGCCAATAGTAATGGAAGCAATCGACAGGAGGCTATCACGCAAATTGCTAAGGGCGACCCCACGCTCTTTAATCATCCGCATCTCTTCACGATGCCGCGCTTGAGCTTGCTTCTGGGCCAGGGCTTGCTGCCTTTGTGCCGCTCTATTGGCTTGGGCATCTTGCTTGTCCATCTCACGCAAGGCTTTCGCGACCTCTTTAGGCGAGGCCGAGAGGGACTTAGCGAGCGCTTCTACCGTCTTGTCCCCTTCACGCGAGGCATGAATAAACGACGCAAGGAGCTTCTCGATCTCATCCTGAACTTCAGCCGATCCGCCTAGAAATAGCGAGGGGTCAAGGCCAATGCTCAGGCCGGCAATGCTTGTCTCTTCCGGCATAATATTCTCACAGTGAAGGGGGGGAGGAGTATAAAAAGCCGCCCGGTTGAGGGCGGCATAATGGCGGTTTTGTGGGGTTGTTGACTCTGAATGAGGGGTACGCTCTGCTTTTCTGTGAAAGGATTATTCGATGAGCGATGAAAAGAACGCGCCTTCAGAAAACGTGCAAGCTTTAGCAGATTCCCTCTTGGAAGCGGGGACAGTTGATCCACGCAACAATCCAAAGCCTCGTATTATTAAAGCTATGGCGATGGATAGTATGCCCGAAGAATTAAGAACCCCAAGCTATGATACTCGCAATGGGGGGAATAAGAACGAGTAAGACCCATGTGGTTTGAAGCAATAGCCTGTCTTTACAAAGCTTTCTCGCATTGAAAGATACGGTTGCTTCAATAAATTGCGTGAAACGTCTGATATGGTCTTGTTTGGTTAATGGCATTGGGTTGACCTTCATAACCGCGTTGAAAGCCTCCGCATTAACAGCCTTTGTTCTAAGGGAAGTGGGATAGAGACCGGCAATACAAAAACACGCGACAACCGTATAGCCGATGCCAATCAAGAGGCAAGCGCGCGCATGATGCGTGCCAGAAAATGCAGCCGTATAAAAAGCTGTGCATAAAGTGATGGTGAGGGTAAGAACCGAGCTTAAGCGTCCTTTAAGCCGTTCATGGGCAGACATCACTTCCTTATAGGCCTCTTCAGCAGAGGCATATTGTGTTTCAATGAGCCAAAGCTGAAGCTCACTGGGCTTATTATTTTCGGAGGTCGTCACGTCTTATGTCCTCTATTTGATGGAACGCAAAGGTTCTTAAGGCTACCTTCATTACCGTGTTTGCTTTTGTGCTGCTTTGTAAGCGCGGCGCTCATTTTCAGCTTGCACGCTGGCGATTTCCAGCATGTCATAGAGGTCTTTTACGCCATAAACCGTCTGGAGTTCGGCAAGTGTGGCGAGCTTGGCGGTTATGCACGCGCTGATGGTGCGGGGGACGTTGCGGGTTCCTGCCCAGTCATGTGGGCGGCTAGTACCATCCGCTCGGCAATCGACCGGGCGGCGGGTGTAAAAAAATCCGCATGCAGTCCAAAGGCTTTAGCACGGAGCTGGGTAATGGTGCGAGCATCCATTAACGTGGCGCGGGCATAGTCAGAGACACGGCCATCTTCATAGACAGGATGCCATTGGCCGTCCTCATCCTTTAGCTCACAACAGGCCATCAAGGGCGCTAGAGCGGCATTCTGCTCGCTGGGGGAGAGCTGAAGAAAGATACGCAAGCCCAACAAGGCCGCGAGGTTCATAGGAGAGTCTTCGCGTTTGTCGATGGTCTTGAGCTTGGCTTCTTCCGCCCGTTCACGCTTGACGTTCTCTACGACCTCAGCGGTGCGCTTGGAAGTGCTTTCTTTGGGAACCTGCACAGGCTCCGGCTCCTCGTCCAAGAAGCTCTCTCGTAAGGCAGAGGCCATCATTGAAAGCAGGGGAGAGTCAGGGCCAGAGATAGAGCGAGCGACCAAGCCAAGGGCTTCGCGCGCCCATTCTTCGCAGCTGAAGGCATCCATCTCGGTAATTTTGAACATACGGCCTTTATCCCGCCCAGAGCGGGGAGACCAGAAAAGAGAGCGTCGTGTCATGATAGGGGATTTTCTTTTAAAGAATCGGCATTGGCGTGCAGGACGAGAAGACAAAGCCATATTTAACCGGGGCCTGCGTCTTGCCATGGTCGGGCATGGGCTTTGTGCGAACAAACGCGCCATCTGAGAGCACGTATTTCATGCCTTGCGCAAAATTGGTCAGGGTAGCGCTAATCAACAGCGTTTCTCGGCCGCGATTTTGAGCGGCGGCAAGAGCGGTCAGTATCTTGGCCGTTGGAGAGTCAGCCATAAGCTGCAAGTCCAGCGTGGCTGTTTCACCGCTGGCAATCCAGCCGACGGCTAGCGGGCCGCCATCAATGGGCTTGAAGGTTTCAACCATTTCTTGCTCATTGACGTTGAACATCATGTCCGCAGAGAAGCGTTCCACTTCGATGGGAGCGGCGATAGCGCTCGCAATGGGAGCCAGGGCCGTGTTGAGGCTGGCAAGACCAGACGAGGCGCGCCAATCGCCAATATTTAGCACGAGTGTGCTGTTTGCTGAGGTGACGGAGTGAGACATTACTGAACCTCAATCGAATTAAGAGAAAGACGCTGGACAGAGCCGCCTTGCGTGTAAAGGACGGTGACAGGGACGGTCTGGCGTTTGCCACGTATGGCAGGGTCTGCCTTTTCCATCGCCACAAGCGTGACATAGCCCGCCGTTTGCAAGGCTTGCAGCGTATTAGCGCCAAACTCAGAACTTAGGGTGAGCTGCTCATCTTCGGAGAGCACAACGCCTTGGGTGATCAATCCGAAATTGAGGGCGTCTTGAATGGCCGGTAACAGCACCGCTTCAATCATGGTATCGCCAGCGCGTGTGTAAGGGATGGATTGCGGCGCCCTTAGACGAACAGACAACAGATGCTGCATGCGGCGGTTAAACCAAATCTGTCCCATATAGGCATCAGCCCAAGCGAAGTCACCCGAGACAAAACCGGCTTGAAGCTGCGTGAGATCGGTATCATCAGGGCCGGTATAATCCCCGACATAATTGATGCCTTTAGCCTCTAACGCTTCAGCAATAGCGCGGTCGGTTACGGTGGCGATGAGGCCAGACGAGGTGCGGCCCGCAAAGGGAAGCATGCCGTTCTTTTGCGTAAAATCGACGGACGCATAAATAGAAGAGACAAAAGCCGGGGTCAGCGGGTCGTTATTGAGGCCAAAAATGCCGCTATAATGGGCTGCGGTGACCGCGTCATAGGCAGTTATGGCTTGGTTCAGCGCCGAGGCCGTCATGCCGTCGAGTGCACTGTCATGGAGAATGCCCATGCAACTGTCGTTCTGGCTGTTGACCCAAGCCGCGAAGTCTTTGTAGCGTTCTTTAGGGTCAAACGCACAGAAGAAGCTCGCCCATGTCGGGTTATAAGCCCGGATGAGATCCATGACAGCGCCGACAGAGGGAAGAGGCAAAGCAGGCGTCACCACACCGCCCTTGGCTGGGGAAAGCCCTAACGCATCGGCAACCGTTCCGGCTGCTGGGGTGATGCTGCTCAGCGGTGGTGAAGACGCCCCTTCTTCCAAAGGTTGAGAAGGTGCGGTGATAACAAAATTCGACAGCCCAACATTCCACGCAACAGCTCCACCGCCAGAAGGGAAAAGGTCTGTGCTCAGAGTATGCGCGGCATCAGAGAAAGACTGGCAGCCTGACAAGTCCACCGGGACGTTCAGAACCGCGCCGTTGACAGACAAGGACAGCGTGCCCTTGACCTGCTGAAGAGCATGGAGCGTCATTCCTGCCAATGATCCTCCCCAAAGAGAGGCTTGGATGGGCGTTGTAAGGTCTGATGGGAAATGAGCCATCGTCAGCACAGCAGGGCGGTTTGTGGCCCCTGTATATGCGCCAAAATAGAGCGCGGCTTGCTGATATTCGAGCGTATTCTTACCCAATAACGTACCGACATCATCAGCATTGCTAAAAGAGAGTGTGCGGCCAAAGGGAAGGTTAGGGCTCTGTGAAAGCATGAGGCCGTAGAGGTTGTTTTGCCCAGCTCCCGTCTGGACGACAGAGGGGTGCACAGAGACGAGGGCGGAGAGTGGAATACTCATAAAGGGTCTTTCGTGGAAATAGGGCCGGGATAAAGGGCGGTGTCTTCAGCGTAGGTAACGCGCTGGTTGGCTTGCAAAGTAAGATCAACCGTCCAGCGCTCTTCGTAATCCTGTGCTTCATTGATGAATTGCACTTGCTGGCGTTGCTGCGCATAAAGCGGGGTTAAGGCAGGGAAGTTGTGGCAGAACCAGTCGCAGGCGTGTTCGTCGCGCCAAAGAGCGGTGATAATAGCCATACGGTCGGCCCCACCTTGACCGTAGCTATCAACCTGCACGGTGCTTTGGGTGGCTTGCTCTACGGTAACATGCCCATCGACAGAGCGAATGCGGCTATTGGTGGCGATGCGATGAGACAAGCCGGGATTAATCACGACAAAGGGCGGCTTGGGTATCTCAACATCGTTTTCTTGAGCGAAAATCACCGGAATATCTGCGGGTATGAGGGAGCGGAGATAGCGGAAGACAGCGCGTTGCACGTCTTGCTGCGTGCCACTGGTGCTAGTCTGCATGTTGTTCTCCTGCCTGTCGCAAGGTCACGATGACCTTCCCCCAGCCATTGAGAGGCCAGTTCTCGGGAACGGAAATGATCTTCCATGTTTGGCCCGCGATGATGAAGAGATCACCGCCTTTCATAGCGAGCCGTCGTGCGCCCATTGCTTGTCCGTTGAGATAAACGGCGCGGCTATAGGCTTGCTGATTGAGGCCTTCAATATGGCGTAAGTCATGTGAGGTGAGGGCTTGCACTTGCCCAATAATGCGGGTCTCTTGCCAATTCGACGAGCGTTCCCCCGTCTCCATGTTCTGGATCGTGCCCATATTATGACGCCATATCACAGGGGTATTAGGACTAATGCGAGACGTCGCGGCATTTGCGAGAGAGCGGAGGTTCATGAGTGAGCCTATGGAACATAAAAAAACCCTCCCGGTTGAGGGGAGGGTTCGCTGAGATTCTTAGTGTGAAAAGACGCTATTGTTTATCGGCATGTTGGTGGCGTTCTGGTGGTCTGTGAGCCTCCATAAAAGACGCACATGACTCAAGCCATTGAGCGACGTCAAAGGGAATACTGACAGCGCCACGTGCCCATTGCCTCACAGTGCCTTCACCACGCCCAATAATGCGGGCAAAGCCTCGCTGTGACCAATGGAACACATCAAGACATTCACGGAAACGTGTCGGTGTCATGAGAGTCTCCTTATGTAGATAGAACTTTTATCAGGCCGTATAAAAAACTGAGGAGGGCGACAAGGCCAATCATCCACCACAGGCGGCTGGGCCGTTCAAGAAACCAGTTCATGCTGCATCCTTTGCCGCAAAAGAGTTAAGGATATGAGGGGAATTTCTTCCCCCCATACCGCTTAGTGATGAGATTTTATCCATGAGGCAAGCCACACCCCAACGTCCTTTGCTGTTTCAGAAACAGTGCAGAGCGTTTGAATGACGACAA
Source organism: Saccharibacter sp. EH611 (assembly GCF_009834765.1). GTDB lineage: Bacteria > Pseudomonadota > Alphaproteobacteria > Acetobacterales > Acetobacteraceae > Saccharibacter. Next base: position 15,835 of record NZ_WVHP01000005.1, read on the forward strand.
GCCAAAAGATGATTTCATCACGCTTAGGGGATTTGCTCATAAGCAACCTCCTTTTATGTTGGGCTTCATTGCCTCAACAGGTCTTTTATACGCAATTTGGGTATATCGTTCAATAATAAGAGGCACGCGATGAGAACACTAGGATATGTCACTCCAGGCGATGTATTGCGGGAAGAATTCTTGGAACCGCTGGCCATAAGCGGCCGCCAGCTTGCTCGTGACATTGGCGTCGCGCCAAACCGAATTTCTCAGCTTCTCAAGGGAGAACGCTCTGTGACGGCGGAAACGGCGTTATTGCTGGCAAAGCGTTTTGAGACGAGCCCTGAGTTTTGGCTTAACTTACAGAACAGTCATGACCTCGAAAAAGCGCGTGACAAACTTTCTGCAAGTGGGCTTTCATTCCCTGAATGGGGGCCGCATAGCAGCGTCCTTTAGCCATCCTTCCCCGGTATGCCTGGGCGTAAGAAATACGCAATGCTGGAGAGCATATAGCCACTATCTTGGAGCGGTTTTGCAGGCATGCCCATCTTTAATGCATCGGCAGAATAAGAGCGCTTTTCGAGCCGTTTGCGGATTGTGTAGGTTGATAGCTCGGGAGAGTTAACAGCGTTGATGGAGGCTTTCAGATCAGCTTTCATCGTAAGGCCGACGCGAAGGAGGATTTTCTCGCCCGTCAGGCTTTTATCCGTGATGGCTTCTTTCACACCTTGAGCCAAGATATAATCCCATTTCGCTTCATGCTGGGCCATGCAGGGGCGCAAGAACGGACGTGCGGGAATGAGCACCGTGCTTTTGCCTTTCATATCAGGTGGGGCTGGAACAATGCCGCCATATTCCTGCAAGAGCGCGATAGGGGCCACATATTTGCCATCTGGATAGCGGCAATTCTGATCCCACCCCACTGTTAAGGTCGCTTCTTTGGGGAATTGCTCTCTGAGCTGCTGGAGTTGCTTCTTGAGCTTTTCAAGGCCACTCACATCCATCCCAAAGCCTGATTTTACGGCCATAAGTACGCATCCCAAGCAAGCCCAACGGTTTCGTAGAGCGGGCCGTGAAGGTAACGCTGGATGATCTGCCATGCCATCGCGCCAAATTGGTTCTGCATCAGGAACTTTTCGGTTCCGCTAGCGTTCCCAGATTGGAGCGACTGAATCCCCACCCCGACAGACCCTTCATGAGCCGAGGTAAGGGAGCCCACCATTCCCGGCTCTAAGGTGCCGCCTGTCTGACCTTCCTCCGCGCTTGGCGTCGCTGTCACAGCATTTTGCACCAGCACGAGATAAAAGGCCGTCAGGTCATAGAGCACCTCTTGACGGTCATCCATATCCGAGATGATGGACGCGGGTGTATTATCCACAAAGCGCTCAGCACGGCGAAAATTCACCGCAACCTGCTCATCGCTTCTAAGATATCCATCGTGTCAGCGTCGCTCGTGTTGGGGGCGCGGTTCTCTTCCGCTCGTTTTTGGGCTTCTTCAGAGGCGCTTTCGCGATCATTGGGCAGGCGGCGATCATGCGTGCGCATCCCCTCCAATTCCCGTCCAATGCTTTTACCGTCACGTTTTTTCTGCACCCTGCGGATCACACCGTTCACCAATAGAGGATGGCCCGCATGGAGGGTTTTAAGGGCCTCCCAGTCTTGATCAGCGATCTCTGTGAGCATGACAGCATCAGGGGCGGCTTCCCCATGATCACGTATGCCAATGCGACGCTTCCCGTCCGTATTTTTCACGACATGCTTAACGGTCATGTTTGTCCCACGAATGATAATCTTGCGTGTGCGACCATGATCAGTTCGTGGGGGCTGTGTGGAATGTGGGTCAAAAACAAGGGGAGGAGAGATGTCAAAGATGACATCATGAAAGGCTTTGCTGACAACGAAGGCCATGAGTGTTTCCTTTACGGTTGTGTAGGCGCTGTAAGGCCCGTCATTTTAGCAATGAGGAAGGGACGCACCCCGAAGAAGCCCGCCGTTTGGGCATACACCTTTTGACTGTAATGGGTGGAGTGGGTTTCAATCCGGCCTTCTTGATATTTGAGCTGATGGCCGCAATAGCAGGTCTTCACGCCCTGATATTCTTCAATAATGATCGCAAGAGTAGCGCCGCGCACGGGGTCATCAAGCTCTGGAAGGGCGACAATCTCCCACATGCCTTGACCGAAGAGCGCGTCATATTGCTTGGCCATGTCAAATTGATATTCATTGGTCGTGCCAATAATATCGTTCTGAAGGCTTGTGCCGATCAAGATTTTCTTCTTCAGATTGCGCGACTGTGAAATATCAATCATGCTCCCCGATTGCTGGAGAAGTTGATTGTAAGTACGACGCACGTCCTCGAATTTTTGATAGCCGTTCTTGTCTGTCCACAACACGATATTCCCACCGCTTCCTGGCGTGGTGGCATCTTTCCAGACAGCGGGCGTGATGGCGGGGGGCAGATTTGGATCGGTGAGGAACCCATAGGTTGATTGCCCTGAGAGGCCATAGAGAGCAGCCTCATTGAGGAACTTAGCCATGGAGAGAGCGGCTGACTTGCGCTTGTCTTGGATGAGATTGAGGCGAGAACGTCCTGCCATGTCCGTCTCAAAATCGCCATAAACAATACCGGTCATTTCACGGCGTGTCTCTCTCTGATCGTAATCATAGTTGACGTCTGAAAGAGGGGGCGGTGCAAAATCATCATAAGCACCGCGTCTGCTGACCTGTTCAGCATTGGCCCATGTAATGACACGGTCAGTGGACGACCCAATAATGCGTTCCCCAAAAGCACGCCCAGCATTCATCGCGCCGTAAATAACATCGACAGTTTCGGGCGAGACATATTGAAGGACAGAGAGCAGCCAGCCATTGTTGTTAGCCGTTGAGAGGCTGCCATCAGGAGGCAATGTTGGGGCGCCGTTGTTGCTGCATCCCCAATTTTGGCGCGTGCTCCGATAAGATGGATAGGCGCGTTCTGAGGAGCCCCAACAGGCGTTGCGTTAAAATGAACGCCCGTTTTAGCGAACACATCCAGCGCGTGCCCGCTCTCAAAGACTTTCTGAAGATTAGGATTAAGAGACATGGTTTAAGACTTTTTAGACGTGGAGGAGGAGGCTTTGGTATCTGAAGCATCATTCTGCGCCGTGGTAGAAGAGGCTGCTTCTGTCATGGCGGGCTGTGAGGCTGTGTTTTGCGGCGCTCCATTGGGCTGCGGAGGAAAGGCCGCGTTATTGGGTTGCACAGCAACTGTGCCGTAGCCGGAAATACTGACAAGGGCTCCCACTTGAGCTGAGGCGGTAAAGGTGAAGTTTGTCGGCACGGCATTGGTTGTTGTGCTCGCACAGACAGCCCCATTGGTCGGATCAACATAAACGCGGCTTTGGGCCGTAACGGGGGCCGTTCCCCCAACGACAGCGTAAAAATCCCCGCCATTATAAAGCGTAGCTTCTTGCCCAGGGAGCAGCCCGTCCACTGAGCGGGCGAGCCATGTCGTGATCACACCCGTCCGTGTCTTATGAAGGAAACCGAGAGGGCTGCCCGTGCCAGAATTGAGCAAAGAGCGACCGCTTGGATCAGCGGGGTTTTGCCATGCAAAAGCCCCTATAGCGAGGCCAGCTTTCCCTGCGCAAAAGCCGCCATTGGGGGCTGTGACGACATTGAGCGGATTGAGGTTCACGCGTTGCCCCGGCGTGCCGATAGGCTGGAGCAGTGAAACTGTTTTTTGTGCCATGATAAGTGTCTTTCTTTAGCTGAGAAGCTCACGAGCGAGGGTCTGAACAGTTGCCGTTCTTTGGGAGCTTTCAGCGCTGTCTCCTAAATGTGCGGAGCCCTGCTGGCGTTGCGCGGCGAAGGATCGAAATGTGCTTTGTAAGGCCTCTTCTGGGAGAGTATCCGCCCCTTGATAGCCAAGGTTAGCAAGGCCAACACGGTAGAGATCAGCCGCGCTATCGCCTGTTTTACAGCCGTGCAGTCGTCCGGTTTCTTTTTCCACATCGTCGCGCGCTTCGTCCGCTTGTTTGCGCCTTTTCCCCTCTTCTTCTCGCTCTTTTTTGCGTTGTTCCTCGGCTTCACGGCGGATTTCTTCTTTACGCTTCCGCTCTTCTTCATCTTTTGTTTTGGATGTGTCTTTGTCCGTTTTCTTATTCTCAGAAGCGGGAATGCTGCGGGCTCGCTTCACAAGCTCTTGCGCGTCTTCTTTTGAGAGGTTCCGGCTTTTCTCTAAGTGAAGCGCCACAGCCTCTGGGTGCATGTCTTTATCGAGCAGGTCTTTTGCTTCGAGACGCGCCGCTTTCATGCGCTTTTCTTTGTCATCTTCCTTCTCCTCCTGCTCTTTACTGGTGCCTTCATCATGATGCCAACCGCTGCGCCCATGACCGCCACCAGAAATGGTATTCGTGGATGTCCCACCAAATAGGTCATTTTGCGTATGTTTATATCCGGGCGCATCCCCCGTTTTGCCATGAGCTTCATCCTGCGTCATAGCGCGTTTAGCCGCGTCCGTTAGGCCCATATGCTCAAGGCATTCACGAACGTTAGTCGGGTCTTTATCGCCCATACGGCGCAACACATCCCGTGCTATACGCTCTTCTTCTGCATGTTTCTTTTTAGCGTCTTCATCCGCCATAGCGGTGTCCTTTTTCGTGAAAATTTGGGTGAGAACGTTTGATAAGCGCTCTAGGGTATTGAGCGTTTTCTCGTTCACAGCGTTCGGTGAGGACTTGGACGAGACGGAGGCCTCATCCTTTGTCGTGTTGTTCTCTTTGGATGTTGGATTGGGGCCGTTCTTGGCCTCTTTAGTGTTCAACTCTGCAAGGGCTTCTGTAATCTTCGCACGCACTTCATCAGCGGGTGTATCAGGGCAGGTCTGGCAGAGAACGTGTATGGCAGTTTGAAAGTCCATCATGTCTCCAGTATCAGCAATTTTCGCAAGGGGGCCTGAATTCCCCTCATGATTGACGCGCCCAACGGTTACGAGTGCGACATGCTCAGGGATGATTTTAGTCATTTTCCCGTCATAGGGACGTCCGTCGGGGGCTGTTCCAGGGGTCATTGTGATCTTTGACCCATACCCAAGGGAAAGCTGTTCTTTCTTTTTTGTTTCAATGTCGCGGATGGCTGGGCCGTTCCAAATGGTAACGTTGATAAGAGCAGCATCCCCTTGCATCTCAGGCTGGTCGCCTGTGGCGCCGACCAGCTTATCCTGAGCGAGGTTGTCGGCCGTTTCAAAATGATGACCGTCCAGAATACGCAGGCCCCTCATCGCGGGCAGAGCCGTTTTAATCACGTCAGGCGGCCGATAGATGCGATATATTTTGTGGGGGTCTAACCCTGGAACGGACAAATCTTTGCCGAGATACTCATCGACCCCAGCTTTCGTTATGACAGATTTCCCAGCATGCAGGGCATTAATGGCATCTTTCCAGCGCGAACTCGGAGCCGCGTCGGCTATGTTACTAAGCATCTAATCAAATCCTGGTATATGTATGGAAAACCAGCATTTACAGCCCATTTTCTCACCCGGTCGAATGTGTTCGCCATCAATGCAACACCCTTCTGACAACCGGAAACGTGTTCCATGGGCTGCCACATGGCTCATGCGCGGGTGGGTTTCACCCCCTGCGACATGACCCCAATAGGCTTCAACATCTGTCCCCCATGCTTCGAGAGCTTGAGCAACATTAAGGCGGGCCGTGATGGCGCGGTTTTGATCGCGGGCAATAAAAGCTGCGCGTTTACGTGTGACCCCATAATGATGGCGCAATGACTGTTCCAGCTCATCAAGGGGCCATCCATTGGTGAGAGCCTTGTAAACGTCCTGAACCACGCGATTGTGAAACTGCTGCGGGATAGAGCGAATAAGGGCGACATTCTGCTCAACAGCCGCTTCTTGGATCGTTTTGAGACGCTCTTTTCCCTCGCTGGTGCGATCAGAGGGCAATGAGGGTAAGGGGCCGGGCCGGTTATTGCGCCATCCGACCCATCCTTCCTCATGCCGTCGCCCAACATTGCGCAACGCTTGCGTGGCCGTATGTTCTTGCAACGCGTCGAGAGCTTCTTGTTCCTCTTGCTCTGTTGGCGATGGGCCAAGAGAAGGGAGAGGACTTGAAGGTGGCTGGTAAGACGGTACGTCGAGCTCTTCATGATACCGCGACAAACGAGCCACGCGGGCATAGCGCCTCAAGACACGCCGTACATCATGCGACTGACGACCAACGACAGCGTCAACAAAATCAGACGCTAGCCCCTGGCTTTGCGTGTCAAAGATATGTTGCCATTCCCCAGCCAGCCGTTCCAGCACTTGGCGTGCCGCTGTTACGGTAGGATTGTCAGAGCTATCAGCAAGGGATGTTGCGCGTTCCTTCTCTTGATCAAGGAAATAATGCGCAGGATAAAGCGGCATGAAAGGCGCTTCATACGCACGATCATCATCCGGTGAATGTGTCATCGTTCGTTCCCTCAAGGGGGGGGCTTAATAAGCTTGACGATTGGGAAGATCGGGGGATAGGATTAAAGACGTAGCGGGTGAATTATCCTGTAATCTCTCACCTCGGCCCGTTTGTTAGGTGTATGCTGACTCAACCTTTGGGATAAGGCCGTGTATTGCCCATAAGAGGAGTTTGGAAACCTCTGCCCGCTACCGTATAGTTTCCATTTTCGCGTCCGTTGGATAGGCTGTGGTGACGCGATAGTGGTCGCCTACAGGCGTTAGATGGAGCGCCTCTATCATATGCTCAACTGATTCTTTCGTGATAACAAGATTGCGGCTGCGATGGCGTGGGCTCTCTATATCTTGCGTATGATGTGTCACGATATAATGAGCGAATTCTAGCGCATGCTTAAACCCCAGCTCTCTGATCTGACGCCCATGTCTAAACTCAATATGCCGACGGCCCCAGCCTTTCCCACTAGGATGCGTCGTTTTTTGCCGCCCTTCGCTAAAGATAATAGGAATGCGCACATGAGGAATGTCAGGATGAGGGATTTCTCCCAGCACAACAGGGCGATTTAGTTCGGCTTCTTGGCGGGTGTCGTGCCCACCTGGCCCCATATTCCATGCCGCAACCCCATAAGGCCCACGTTGTTTATCTTCTGCTTCCAAGCGATCTAGAAGGGCGGCATATGTCTTTTGCAATTCCACAAAAGACGCGCCACCTTGTGAAACCCAACGCCCATGTTCATCACGGGGTTGATGGGGGGCTTCATCGCCAACGAGGCCAAGGCCGTTCTGCTGATAGAGCTGCCTGATCTCACGCACATAATTACGGCCCATGAGCGCAATGGCACGGTGCATAGACCGCCTGTAAGCCTCCGCAATGCCGACATTAGGGCGCGGGAAGGGCGTGCCTTTAGGGGTTTTCTTCCTCACCGCCAAGGTCATGGCTGTCTTCCTCTTCAATCCCTAAAGAAAGCCGGTTCCCCGAACGGAGAAGAGCGCGACGCGCATCTTCGGCAGACATAATGCCCAGATCGACTAGGTCAGCGAGCCCGCGAGCATCTTTCCAGTCCATATCGGCTTTCTCACGGGGTGGAGGCTCGCTGATTGGATGCCACTCCCATTTAACGGCACCCAGCTCAATCAGCCTCTTGCCCCAGAGATGGAACTGTAAAATATCGCTTATGCGCTGGATGATCGGCTCAAGATGGAGGGTTCGATAGGACTTTTTACGGTCATCAGAAAGCCGCAAAGCCCCGTCGCTGGAGGCGTTAAGCCCTGTCGGTTGATTGCCTGTAAACTCCATCACCGTCATTTGCGTGATGTTACAAATCTGCTCTAACGCTTGAGCTTGCAGACGGTCGAGCCCAGAAAGGGGCGTGGTGATGTTAGTAAGAGTTTCATCCTTCCCAATCATCATCAGGCCCATATTATTCCGGGCTGCATTAAACTCTCGTGCACGCTGCTTCAGACGCATTCGCCCCTCTGCGCTCAGCACTTGGTCAAAATTGGTTGTAAGCGCCATTGTCCGCATAGTCGAAAGCAGTGCGGTCACATTGTCACGCGTCTTGAGCCAGTTATCGACATAGGGCTTGGCCATGAACAGCAATGAAGCACCAGAGAAATTGTAAGCTGGCTTGTAAATGTCAGGCACAGGGCGTGTGATCAGCGTCATGCACCGGCTGGCATGGTAGGAGGTTCCTTGAACCCACCACGCCTGTGGTTTGTAATACCAAGGCGATGCCGCACTCTGTGTGTTATACGCATCAGGACTGATCCATGTAGGGTCAATGGCACGGAAGCCCTTGACGTTTCCTTTGCCCATTTTGTGGGGGGTGAGAGTGAGCGGGGTTTCCGTTTCCCCGTCGGGGCCATCATCACCACGCATCGTGACAAGACCGAACCCCATCCCATAAATGGTCTCGTGACTGACGAGTTCACGCAGGAAAGACAGAACGTTAAACTCTTTTAGAGCGGCATTCAGTTCATCAATCTGTTTTTTATCAATCTTACTATCAAGTGTGTCATGAGGCTGCCATTCCCCAAATGACCGCAGAACACCGTCCACTTTAGCGGTGAGAATATTCTGATAATCCCCTCGCATCGCGAGTGCTGACAGGGCAGGGAAGCCGGGGAAACCAACGCCTTGATGTAAAAACTCTCCACCTTGTGCAAAACCGCCCATTCCGATCGGCGTTTGAGGCATGTTGGAAACCGTTATGCGGGGCGCTTCATCGCCAATTTTCCCAGCACGCGGGCCGCGTCTGTAGGTGCCAATAACCCCTTTTTCAGGGCGGTAAGGCTTTAAAAGCTCCTCACTTGAAGGGGCGGTGCTTTGGTCTTCTTGAACCATCTCATCGGCAAGAGACTGGGCAAAGCTAAAAACCTTCTTTTGAAAGTCAGGCGCTAAATGTTCAAAATCCGGCATAGGCGGAATAGGAAGGCCATTGACGTAAGGAGGCATAAAAGAAACCTATGGAAAGAAAACCGGTTCATCACGGATGATCAGAGGTATGACAAACAGAAGCCCCCTATAGGGCGCTTCTTAAAACGCCTCATACCCGCCCTCATCATCGGCCCAAAAACTGTCCGCATCATCAGGAGCTAATGGCCCCATATTGGGCGTCCAAATGGCGGTAAAAGCCCCGGCTGCGGCATCGACTTGATCGTCGTGGGTAGCAGCAGGGAAGGCGCGGAGCTCCTCAATAAAGGGGGCATTCCATGCGGACTTTACGAGACACACATTGCCCACATTTACTTGTGAGGCGAATGGGGTCGCGCGTGTCGCTTTATCGCCCGTTTCCCGAATGCATTGCACGTGATACCCTACGAGAAGACCGGTGAGGTAAGCCGATTGCGCTTTCCCAGCTTGGCCGGGGTCTTCTGGCAAGACGATACGCGTCTCATAACCATCCGCTCTGGCAGTATTGAGTATGGCTTGTTGCACATCTTGCGGGCCGCCACGAAAACGAACAATGTCAAGAATGACATAATGCTGACTGTCCAAGCGCCCCATTTTAACCCCAACCGTCCAGTCAGGGTCATTGCCACCCGTATCACGCGTAGCGGCCAAATCCCAACGTCTGACAAGATCAATTACGCCAGAGGGTTCAGCATCCAGATAGGACAAGGCCGTCAGCTTAAAGAGATTTCCTTCAGCTTCTGTCGGTTTTTGCTGGTAAAGAGCGGCCCATTCGCGCGGGCCAACCGTGTCACGAATACGTTTAAGCGCTGGCAACGGATAGCGGTCAGGCCACAACGCCTCGCCTTCTGAGCGTCCTAGGGCATCATCAGGGCTATCAGCTAATGCTGGGAGCTCAACAACATCCCAATGGTCGCCTCCGGTGTCTTGGGCTTTAAGAAGCCGACCTGCCAAATCGTCTGGGTGCCAGCGCGTCATAATGAGCACGATAGCACCGCTAGGCATCAGACGGGTGTAAAGGACAGACCGATACCAATCCCACACATTGTCCCGAATGACTTGGGACTCAGCTTCTTTGCGATCCTTAAAGGGGTCATCGATGATCGCAAGATGGGCACCTTTGCCCGTCAGGCCGCCGTCAACACCAGCGGCGACATAGACCCCGCCTTTATTAGTCGCCCATTGGCCCTTTGCGCTGCTGTCATTGGAAAGCAAAATATTAGGAAAGACATTTGAAAATTCAGGAGAGCGGAAGAGATTACGAACATTACGTCCGAATGTGTTCTCTGCCAGATCAGCCGAGTAAGAAGCCGTAATAATTTGGCGTGTCGGATGACGCCCTAAATACCAAGCAGGGAAGCGCGTGCTGGAAAGCTCTGATTTCCCGTGCCGTGGTGGCATGAAAACCATGAGACGGTCGATCTCACCACGCTCAACTTGCATAAGCTTGTGAGAAAGAAGCTGTAAATGAGACCCTGCTTCATAAGCAGGCATTGTGTATTGCGTAAAAGCGAGAGGATCAATACGAGCTTGTTGGCGACCCTTGAGTTCTGCTCGCGCTTTATCTCTTACAAGTCGCTCAAGTTCACTCCGCTTTGTCCTCGCCATGATCTATCCCAGCTAATACAGCTAAGTCCTCTTCTGTCATAGATGTGACGCTACGGTTCATGCTTGCGTCAATGGTTTGCTTTGGTTTGCCGTAAGCACGGTCTAAAATATCTCGGGCGGCTGCTACGCGTGCTGCTTCACTCTCTCCATGTCTGGCAATGCTACACAGCGTCTCAAGTGCGTCTGTGCCATGTTCTTGTGCGAGCGCACGAATATCGGCGGTCGCCTTATTGGGCACACCTTTTTTCCGACCAGCACCAACAGGACGCGGTTTTCCCTTTGGCCAAGCCATGATATTTCCTCAACTTACTTAAACTTATTTTTTATTCTCTAGCGCCGTCATAATGGCGTGACTGACACTCTCACGGCGTTCGATCTCAAAGCGCAGCATTTCGAACCGTGCTTTATTGGCCGCCGCATGAAGAGGGTCTGTCTCTGCCTCAAGGGCGCGAATTTCATCAGCAAGCACCCAGCATGAGATGTCTAAAGCCTCAACAAAGAAGCGAGTCTTTTCCCCGCCGTCACTCATAAGGCGCAGAAAGTCCCCGGTTGTTGGACGTCCATCGCGTCCAGAGCAGACGGTGTTAAGCGTGTAACCATCTGCGATCTCGTTCAGCATGGCACGCAGAACATCGTCAGAGAGGGCGTTGTGTAACGTCTGCTGGCTCATAATGTTCTCCGTTGGGTATAGGCATCTTCCCGCGCCTGCGTCCGCACTTCCTTGCAGGCAGCGGCCCAAACGCGGGTCATGAGGGTGGAGGGAACTGTTGAACCGATAGAATACACCGCTGTGTGAGGCAGCGTAAACGGAGCGCATCGGATCACGTCACACGTTTTGAGACCGAGCATCGCCGCATCCATCCAAGACGGGTGGACATCGGCACGGTGGGTATTTTCTGGGCCTTTACGGATCGGCACGAGTGCCACGCGGTCTTTCTGGCGTTTTAGCACGATACAAAGGCCGCCCCGTGTAGATACAATACGACCACGCCTAATCCGTGGGTCTGGAGTAGGGGCGAAGTTCGGCATGATATTTTCGAGAGAGAAAGCTTAAAACAAAAAAAGCCGCGGCCCGATTGGGCGCACGACTTCCGACTATGCCAATATCATGCCACGTTTATGCTATACGTACAAGTCCTTTTTTTAAAATCGCCTCATTGACTCCAGAGGTTGGTTTTTTAATTGTATGATTCTTATAAATTTTCGTGATGTAAAAGCTTAATATAATGGGGTGTTAACGTGGGTCTTCCCCCGATTCAATTCATGGATAAAATTAAAGAGATTTTAGAAGTTTTAACTAACTTGGCAAAAGTTGCAGGGAAAGAAATTTTTCTCCTCACGATGTTTTTCGTGTTATACATAATCGGGTTGGTATGTGGGCTCGTTTGGTATCAACTGCTTGCTGGAATTTTGGCATTGTATATCCCCTATCAAATGAAAAAGGCCCTAGAAATTATAAGCGGATGGGAAAAACAAAAAAGATTAATAAAAAACGAACAGAAGAGGCTCAACGATATGTTGAAATCATTGATTTCTTCTGAAGGAAAAAAGAAAAATAGGAGGAAATAAGATGTTTTTATATATTATATTTTTGGCCGGCTCATTATTTTCGATTAATGTTGTGGGCTCGTACTTTCTTCATAGGGTAAAGCTATACGGGAATGCTTTGAAAGAATTTAATGATGCGCTGGATGTTATTTTAAAAGATGATCGCGTTCCGTATCTTGAAAAGCAAAGATTGGCGCGACTAAGCATCGTTGCATGCTCTAAGGAGAAGGCAAAATCATATATAGATTTTGCTGCCTCGGTTTTGGCTGGGGAGGTTACTCCTTCGGAAGGGAATCGTTATTATGACGATCACCCTGATTTAGTAAGAAGATGTTTAGATCTGTATATGGCGGCGTTAAGTGTCGCGGGTTTTACAATAGGAGATGTGTACAAAGCTCAACATATCAGAAAAGGACTAATGTCATCAGGCAAATTATCAGAGACGAAGGAAGATTGTTTGTTTGCGCGCTTTTCCGTGAGATTGCCAAGGCTTTTGAAATTTGTGCCAAAGGAATTTCCTCAATACGCTTGATGATGTGTCAACATA
>NZ_WVHP01000006.1 GCF_009834765.1 Saccharibacter sp. EH611
CCCCAGCCATGACCATGCCAGAGCTTCGTTGCCGCGATGGGCCGGCCTGTCTGATGCATCCAACACTCCTACTATCTCCTCAAAAAGAAAACTGAGAAACACCATGACCGAAGAAACAACCACACCAACAGCCACCCCCATCACCGCCCTTGTCGAAGCCGGCGAAAACATCTTCTCCGCCGTCACAGGGAAGAAAGGCGAAACGCAAGAGAAGATCGCTGACGGTGCCGCCCGCTTGCTTGATGGCGTTCTGCCTACCGTGGAAAGCAAGGTCTCCTTTGATCTGGCCTCCGTATTAGCAGGCGCTACGGGCATTCTGTCCGGCATTGCTCTGGTGCTAGCCGGCTTGAAAAAGAAAAAAGCCGAGGCTTCTAGCGCAAGCGAAGAGGCCCCAACGGCCACACCTGTCATCAACGGCATGGGCTAACCCATATGGGAGGGCTTCGGCTCTCCCCGTACCAACAGACAAAAAAAGCAGCAAAGGACATTACCCATGACCAACAAAGAAGGCTGGATTGACGCCCCTCTTAAAGAAGGTTGGTTCGGAGAAGAACCATGAACCCATATTTCGCAGGAGGCTTCATCCTGACCGTGCTCGGCTTCCTTACGGCTCTGATCGTCTATAGCAACCGGGCCGGACGAAACAGCGCCCGCGTAAGCTCCGAACGCCAAGACGCAAGCGACGCTACGCAAGCAGCAGAAGCCGCGCAACGGATGCTCGAAGCCCGCACGAACGGCATACGCTCTGACAATATGCTTATCGGTGATCTGGACAAGGGGACATTCTGATGAAGTTCTTTATGCTGTGTATGACGTTGTTGCCACTCGTTGGCTGCGCCCCAACACGCTACAAGCCGCTCTGCCCTCCAACTGTGCATTACACAGCGCAGGAAGAACGGCAGGCCGCTGATGAGCTACGTGCTCATCCCGACTTGCACGAACTGCCCGCGATGATGCGGGACTATGGGAATGAGAGAAGGGAGATGTGGGCCGGGATGCACTAAGATAACCATAGGCACCATACATACAACAGAATCGGAAGATGGGGGCATGAAAGGGGGCTTCATAAATACATACAATGCCATAAAATGTTTTAAAATAAGGATTGAATGGCTTTATTATGGCTTCCACCCCATCCGCCATAAAATTTCTTCACAAAATAATATGTTATTTTATAAGTGATCGTGTGTTGCGTCATACTTAGCGGGACGCATTCGTTCTGTAGAAACCACAGAATTGCTTTACGAAACGTTCTCTTTATGTGTTCTCAGCTTTTCATGTGACGGCCCGTTTTCAAGGCGCTACCCCGTCCCTACCTTAATGATCACGACAAGGATACATCCATGCTTTCCTTACCTAGCGCCCAAACCGCCCTTGTTCTTATTGACCTTCAAAATGGCATCGTTTCACTGCCAACCGCTCCCTATTCAGGGCAGGCCGTCGTTGAACGCAGCAAAAAACTAGCGCATCATTTTCGGGAATATGGATCATCCGTCTTTTTGGTCAATGTGGCTTTCTCATCCGATGGTGCCGACGCACTGCAAGCACCTGTTGATCGCCCCCTCACCTCTTCTGATGAAGCACTCCCCTCGAATTGGTCAGAGCTCGTTGATGGGCTAGCAAAACCCACAGATCTTCGCATTACCAAACATCAATGGGGCGCTTTCTTTGGAACAGAGCTCGATCTCCAACTTCGCCGTCGCGGCATTACAACACTCGTCATCGGCGGTATTGCAACCAACTTTGGCGTTGAGTCAACGGCTCGAGCAGCCCACGAGCACGGTTATAATGTCGTTTTGGTTGAAGATGCGACCACAAGTCTCTCCCCTGAGATGCATCGCTTTGCTTATGAAAGCATCTTCCCAGCATTAGGTCGCACGACAACAAGCGACACTATCACCTTAACAGCATAATGCTCCCAGAGAGAAGAGGCTCACATCTACCAACCTCTTTATGAGGTGCAGTATTCTACCCATGTCTCAACATCGTCACCACTACCAAAACGCTCGTCAATAAGACCGTTAAGCATGACAGTTGGAGTTGTATGAATGCCGTTCTGGCGCGCATATCGTGTCTGACGTTTCAACATCGCCGTGACACGCTCTTTTTCGAAGAAATCCGACAGCTTTAATCCCGCATAACCCTCAATTCGCTGACGGATTTCAGTAGGCGTGACGGCCATCAAAGCTCCTCGGCAATGGTCGATCGCGTCAAATTCATCACGGTGCTCAGCCACGACCTCTAATACGCGCCACGCATCCTCTCTCCCCTCAGAGCTCAAAGCTGCTGCCAGTGCCGTCCGTGCAATAAGACCCGAAAAGAGATGCCAAGGCTGCACGTGGAGATACACCCGAACCGTAACAGCCTCTTCCCCCATTAACGCTACAAAAGGCTTTATTTTTTTGAAGGCTTTATTGGAAAATGGACATGTTGGATCAAGAAAGAACTCAACCTCTACTGAACCATGCCCCCATGTCAGTGGCGTTCTTTGTGTTCTCTGATCCACCATTTTATTCTCCCCCCAAAAAGTCGTCCATTAATCTCGCACACGATCCAAACATTCGCAAAAAAAGGCGGAGAAATGTTTTCCATTCACCCCGCCTTTTCATTTGCGATGCATGATCACATCATGATTATGAAGAGCGCCGCATGCCACCACGGCGAGGCGCACTACCACCGCCATTATGACGACGAGCTCCACCACTACGCCCCGAAGACGAACGACGGGAAGAACGTCCACCACCGCGACCTCCACCCAAAACAGGCGGGCGCTGCGTTGAATTCTGCGCATCATTAGAATGATACGGATGATCCGTTATAACCGAGATATCCTTGTCGATGCGCTTCTCAATATCACGCAGCCAAGCACGTTGCTCTGCATCACACAGCGAAATTGCCCAGCCTTCACGGCCAGCACGCGCCGTACGACCGATACGATGGACGTAAGCCTCCGGCACATTTGGAAGATCGTAATTGAAAACATGTGATACGTCATCAACGTCGATACCACGAGCTGCAATATCCGTCGCAACAAGCACGCGAATGCTCCCATCACGGAAACCACTCATTGCACGCTCTCGCGCCCCTTGTGACTTATTGCCATGGATCGCCGCTGCTGTAATGCCATGACGATTGAGATATTCCGCCACTTTATTGGCTTCGTGCTTCATCAACGTAAAGACAACGGCTCGCACAACGCGCTCATTATCTACAAGCATCAGCAAAGCGTCTTTCTTCTTTGCTGAATCGACAAACAACACAGCCTGACGGATACGATCAACCGTACTGGATTCTGGCGTCACTTGCTCAATGGCAGGATTATTTAACAACGAATGAGCCAAGTCACGGATCGAAGAAGGCATCGTTGCTGAAAATAAAAGCGTCTGACGCTTACTGGGCAGTTTCGCGACAATACGACGGATATCATGCACAAAGCCCATATCCAACATACGGTCAGCTTCATCCAACACAACAATTTCTGGTGTTGAAAGGTCAATATGCCCTTGCCCAACAAGGTCTAAGAGACGTCCCGGCGCTGCAACCAGCACATCGACACCACGTTTCATAGCGTCAACTTGGCGCCCCTGCCCGACACCACCGAACACGACTGCATATGAAAACTTCATATGACGTGCATAAGCGGCAAAATTCGCACCAATTTGTGCAGCAAGCTCACGCGTTGGTGCCAAGATTAACGCCCGCATACCACGTGTAGGAGTACGGCGAGGGTTCTCAAGAATATGCTGCAAAATCGGCAAAGCAAATGCCGCTGTTTTACCAGTTCCGGTCTGTGCCAGCCCTAATAAATCGCGCCCTTGCAACAGGTGCGGAATAGCGCCAGCCTGAATAGGCGTTGGGTTTTCATACCCCTCATCATTCAAGGCCTTTAAGATCGGTTCCGCCAGACCGAGAGCCGTAAAACTGCTCATGATTTCTCCTAAGAAACGGCGTTCCCCAAGCACAGCCCAATGACATTATAGAAATGGGAGCTTGTTAGTCCTATATAGTAGGCTGGCCGTATGGTGAGAGCAAGGGGTTATTTTCTCCCTAGCTCTCTAAAATTTGCGTAAATTCCCCCAGATATCTCACAGGATATCCGAAAAGCCCCTACACTCTAAAAGCGATCAAAACGCACAATCTCTTCCAAAGGAAGCATACCAGAACGCGGTTTAGGCTCACTCACCGCCTTACCAATCGCCACAAACATAATCAGCTCGTGATCTTCTGGTAGATTAATGATCTGCTTGACTTGCTCAAAGTCAAAACCGTCCATCGCACAGCTATCAAGCCCGTAAGCCTGTGCGGTCATCATAAGCGCATATGCCGCCATACTCGCAGAACGGAACCCTTCATCACGCTGAACCTGCTCCTTACCTTCATAATAGTTCGGGATCATCTTCTCAGCGTAAAGTGCTTGCACCTCTTCCGGAGCGTTCGCCCAGTAACGTCTTGGCTCTTTTTCCCACGCCTTTAGATCTGCACACATTACAATTAATGCCGAACAGCTATTGATCTGAGGTTGGTTCCAAGCTGCCTGTGTTATTTTTTCCCGCTGCTCAGCATCGCGCACCACGAGAAAACGGTAATTTTGGATATTAAACGCCGTTGGTGCATAGCGCGTTGTATCCAAAATCGCCGTTAAGTCCTCCTGACTCAACACATAATTAGGATCAAAATTTTTAAACGAACGGCGGTTTTTAATGGCCGTAAGAATATCCGTCATAGTCCACGCTCCGGGTAACGTATTCATAAAAGGAAGCATGCTCTATCAGAATGCTTTTCAATGAAGATGGGGACGCTATCTGCGTATGTCATCCCTTTTGGAAAAAAAGAACTATGACACTCCCTTTTATGTTTTTCGTCGCAACAGAAAAAGCGCTTGCTCCCCACATAAATTGGCTAACCGCGGAGAGTAATACCACGGAGCCCGCCGGCCTCGCTCATTGACGGTTGTCCAATGTTCAACGACATAGCCATCTTCTTCACATAAAGCGAAAAAGTCTTTGATCGTACAAGGATGAATGTTGGGGGTCTCATGCCACGGTGTCGCCCAGACGGACGTCATCGGCATCCGCCCTGTGTAAAGAAGTTGCAGGCGCAAACGCCAATGACCAAAATTGGGAAAAGAGACAATCGCATGTTCACCAATACGAAGCATCTGCCTCAACACTTCACGTGGGCGCTCCACAGCCTGCAACGTGCGCTGTAACACAACGTAATCAAAACTATCATTGGGATAATGAATGAGATCGTGATCCGCATCCCCCTGTATAACAGGCAAGCCATGGGCTACAGAATGCGTCACGGCTTCCATACTAAGCTCAATCCCCTGTGCATCACAGGCTCGTGTGCGAAAAAGGTGGCCAATAAGACTGCCATCCCCACTGCCAACATCCAGCACGCGACTGCAAGGTGCGATCATGTCAGCGATAACCTGTTGATCAACGCGCATGTGCAATCCCCCCTTGCGTTAACCCCGCGTGCTCAGCAGCCCCATTCAGAAAACCACGCATCGTGCGGTCAAAGTCTGGTTCCTCAAGAAGGAACGCATCATGTCCGCGGTCACTTTCAATCTCCACAAAAGACACATTGGCTCCAGAACGGTTGAGAGCCCTTACAAGATGGCGTGATTGAGACGTTGGAAAGAGCCAATCAGAACTGAAAGAGATCACACAGAAACGTGTCGGAGATCCCTTAAACGGAATAGTAAGATCTCCGTCATACTCTGCCGCAAGGTCAAAATAATCCATCGCACGCGTTATGCTGAGATAAGCATTTGCATCAAAGCGTTTTACAAAAGTCGAGCCTTGATGACGCAAATAACTTTCCACTTCGAACATATCGCCAAAGAAAACCGACGGCATATTGCCTATCGCTGAAGGTTGGGACGCATTACGCACACGCCGCCCGAATTTCCGCGTTAAAGCTTCTTCAGACAAATACGTAATATGCGCCATCATCCGCGCCACACCGAGCCCACGAGCTGGGATCGTATCAAATTGACGGTAATTCCCATCATGCCAGTCAGGATCAGCAAAAATAGCCTGACGGCTCACTTCATTAAACGCAATATTCTGTGCTGACTGGAAGGCCGATGTCGCAATAGGCATCGCAGCAAACACACGATCTGGATAATCTGATGCCCAGGTCAACACTTGCATGCCACCCATTGACGCTCCAATCACAGCAAAGAGCCGACCGATCCCTAGATGATCCATCAACTTTACCTGAGCTGCCACGATGTCATGCATCGTAATAATCGGAAAATCCCGTCCCCATAGCTCATCGCTATCGGGTTTATGTGAAAGTGGGCCTGTGGAACCCATACACCCACCCAGTACATTTGGGCAGATAACAAAGAAACGATCCGTATCAATCGGCAAGCCCGACCCAACCATACGTGCCCACCAGCCCGGCTTTCCCGTAAAAGGATGTGGATCGGCTACATATTGATCCCCGGTCAAAGCATGACAAATCAAGATGGCATTATCACGTGCCGGAGAAAGTGTACCATAGGTTTGATATGCAATATCGAGTGGCGCTACACGCTCTCCACATTGAAGGTCTAACCCCTCTTGAAGGGAAATTTTTTGATGAACCAACGCGTCTCCTCGCTCTCACGGCCTGAGATAGATTAGAACAGGTATCCTAAGGTGGAGAGCGAAGAGCGCAAGAGGAATCATTCTGCAGCCTGCATCATGGGCGGATAATTATCTTGTGCTATCCCCATATGTGGGACACCTTGCACCGAAGACACCTGACGAACAGGTTGAGGCAACCAATACCCATAAGCTGCTAATGTCATACTCAACTGCAGCAACGCTTTCCTGAGCTCTGAAGCGATGCCGTCTTCGTGAGAAAGTATCTGCATCTCTGCCATCACCTGCAACAAATGTTGTTCAGTTGACGAAACATGCAAAGAGCACGTTGTATGAACCGTATGGAGAAAGAATGCGTGAAAACGCTGATGAAGTGAATAAGCTTCTTTCCCGAGCAATCCCGTAAGAGACATCTCCCCTCTTTGGTGCTGAGGCCCTAGGAGCTTTCTAAGCGACCATAAAGCAATTTTCTCTTCATGCTTTAACGTATCGAGAGGACGACCACGCCCTGAAAAACCCATAGTCATAGCTGCTTTCCCTACTGTGCATTGCGACTAAGGAAAGATTAGATGAGAATTCTTCTCATTTTCAAATAGAAGATACCCCATCTAACAACAGCAAATATAAGCAGCTCTAAAAAGGGGCAGGAAACTAAGCTTTAAGGCACGAAAAATCTTTTTTTCTCGCACAAAAAACTAGATATGGTGCCGCATTCCCCACAAAACCCCTAGGTGATGATTCTTGCAATTCATCTAAGATCAGTATCCATGACAACTAAGCAGAAAAACGAAAGAGCATCTCATGCACATCTTCTCTCCTCCATATGGTCAAAGCAGTCCATAGTCACTTCTTTAAAAGCGATGCATTTCTTATCTTCCAGCGGTGTGTATCACAGCCTCTGCAACGTTGATGCGTTATTCATTATTCATCAAATATTAGTTAAGTAGGAGAAAACACACATAATAATTTACGAGAAGATAAACCCTCTATTTTCTCCAACCGCACCATAGGGGAAAAGCCCTCACACTTCACCGCCAATACCTTTAAACCTCTCCACAAAAGTAGCTACTTTCTGAAAAACCGTCTGTTTCTTTGTCAGATATTGAGGGTTTAAAGGGCTCATTTTGGGAAGGGTCTCATTAAGGCCTGTGCCATTCTCACTGACAAAGCCACGCTTTAGGGATGCCATTAGGTAGCGTTTGGCAGCTTCTTCATTCAAATGTTCATCACGGATAAGCTCTTGCGCTTCGTGCCGCTGTTCAGCCTGCGCGAACTCATAGAAGGCTTCCACGATGCCAGCTTTGTCCGCCACATCGTCCAAGTTGGTCTGATTGATAAAATCAACAAACAAACTTTCTTTTGCTCGGCTATCAAGACTTGACCGAATAAGCCTACGAACTTCTGTAATTAATTCTTCTGTGCTCTCATTCTTTTCTTTACGCTCAAAGATCAGCTCCAGAATATAATCTAAATTAATCTCCTGTGTTTTTAAGAGATCAACCTCAAAAACAACATCATTCCAATCCGTGTCCGACGTTTCTTTCTCGTCAGACTGCTTCTCACGTCGCGCCGATTCTCGAATATCATTGTAAGAAGAGCGATAATCCTGCACCTCTCTTTCCGTCGGCATCTTTATAGATCTGAGATCATCTAACTCCGTATCTGTTAGGTTATGCTCACTTTTAAATGTTTCAACCGCTTCAGCATCATGCGGATCAATCTCTTGCCATTCTTTTAAGCTGGTAAACTCATCATAATTTTGCAGAATATTCTCTGTTCTTAGATATTCACCAAAAAGCTTTGCAAAAGCCTTTTTTTCTTTCTCTAATACAATTTTCTCAGGATCTGGGAATTTCTCTTTTAAGTCTGCAACAATATCAGAAAAACCGCGCTTCTTTTTACCGGTTTCCTCATCAACATAGCCTTCCATATATTCTTTATAGCTTTTTTCTAAAACAACATTTCTTGTGTTCTTATCTCCAAACACCGTAATCGCATCAATGGTAGCCTGCTCCAAATCACGGAAGGTTACGATATTACCAAAGCTTTTTGTTGCCCCATGAATACGGTTTGTTCGTGAATAAGCCTGTATCAAACCGTGATAACGCAGGTTTTTATCGACAAATAGTGTATTAAGATTAGGCGCATCAAACCCTGTGAGGAACATCCCTACCACAATTAAGAGATCAACATCTCCAGAACGCACACGTTGAGCTAAATCGCGATAATAATTCTGAAAACTTTTGCTATCTACGCTAAAATTTGTCCTAAAAAAGTTATTATAGTCTTCAATAGCGTGCTCTAAAAATTCCTTCGCGCTGCTATTCATTGCCGACACATCAAAACTCTCGTCTTGAATGTCCCCTACGGCATCTTGTTCTTCATTCGCAGTAAATGAAAAAATTGTCGCGATTTTTAACTTATGCTTACTCGTCTCCTGTAATCGATTGAGCGTTTCATAATAGAGTTTCGCAGCACTAACGTTGCTCACTGCAAGCATCGCATTAAAACCACGCGCCCCCACTTGAAGGCGATGCGTCTTTTGACGGAAGTTTTTTAGTATATATCCCGATATTTCTTCAATCCGCTTGGGGTGTTGCAAAGCTGTTTTATCTTCCGCAGCGATGAGCTTTTTCTCATCCTGCTCCGTCTCAAATTTTTGAAAGTGCGGACGGACATTATTATAATCAACTTTAAATTTAAGAACCTTTTCATCCCGAATAGCATCGGTAATCACATAAGAATGCAACTCTTTTCCAAAAACATCCCGCGTCGTAACTGCCTTTAAAGAATTTTCAGGAAAGATCGGAGTCCCCGTAAAACCAAACTGATAAAACTTTTTAAACCTCTTCTTTAAGTTCTTCTGCGCCTCACCAAACTGGCTCCGATGGCATTCATCAAAAATAAAAACGACCTGCTTGTCATATATTGGTAAGTCGCTCTCACCTTTAATTAGATTATTCAGCTTCTGAATGGTGGTCACAACGATTTTATTGTCGTTTAGATCCAGATTTCGCCTAAGACCCGCCGTGCTCTCCGAGCCATTGACACTATCGGGAGAGAAACGTTGATACTCTTTCATCGTTTGATAATCGAGGTCTTTTCTGTCCACAACAAAAAAGACTTTATCAATAAACTCTAAGTCCGTGACCAAGCGCGCTGCTTTAAAGCTGGTCAGCGTCTTTCCTGATCCGGTCGTATGCCAAATATACCCGCCACTTTCAGGCTTGCTCCAACTCTTGGCTTCGTATGAGCTTGTGACCTTCCATAAGATACGCTCACTCGCCGCAATCTGGTAAGGACGCATCACCAATAATGTATCGCTGCTATCAAAAACAGAGTAATGCAGCATAACTTTAAGAAGAGTATTCTTTTGAAAAAATGTTACGGTAAAATCTTTTAAGTCTTTGATCAGTTCATTGTTAGACTTTGCCCAATTCATGGTAAAGTCAAAGCTGTTTTTATCGCGCTTTGTGGTATTCGCAAAATATCGTGTATCGGTACCGTTTGAAATAACAAAAATTTGTAGATATTTGTACAAAGAATTATCGCTATTAAAGCTCTCTTTACTGTAGCGATGCACCTGATTAAAGGCTTCGCGTATCGCTACACCGCGCTTTTTGAGCTCCACTTGCACAAGAGGCAAACCATTGACCAAAATGGTGACATCATACCGATTAAGATGCTTCCCCTTCTGCTCAAACTGATGAACAACCTGCATCTTATTGCGCGATATGACTTTTTTATCCACAAGATGAATGTTCTGAATATGACCATCATCGAATATGAAATCATGAATATAATCATCATGAAGCTTACGCGTTTTATCAACACTATTATCACTCGGCTTGTCGAGATATTCATTCACAAAGCGCATCCACTCTTCGTCCGTAAAAGTGGTATTATTTAAGCGTTGAATTTGTATCCGAACATTAGCCAACATATCTTCTTGGCTTTTAAGATTAATCCGCTCATAGCCTTGTTGCTCCAAATCATGAAGCAATTCACGCTCTAAATCAGCCTCGCTTTGATAGCTTCCGTCTGTCTTTTTTTCTGAAATATAGCGATCTAGGACAATAAAATTATTTGTTTCGGCAATTGGCGTTGTCTTTTGAATCATTTTTCTTCTCCCTTTTGATAATAGGTCTGCTTATCTAAATGTTTCAGTAAATACTGCACCATTTTCTTCTCAGGTTCCGATAAGCTTGATGTTGTCTCCCCCACAACAGAACTATGAGAATAATAATTCATCACTCTACTAACATAGCCTTTTCGGCCATCTTTTGGGAGCAACTCAGACCAGTTCTTATATCCCAAAAAATTAGCTGTTTTTTCATACAAATTTCTTAACAACATAACATGATATTTTTCTATACACTCACATCTAACCGCCTCTTCTAAGGTAGATTTAATATATAAATGATAGGAAAAAATTTTATTTGAATCGCCATCTTTTTTCATAAGAGAAAAATGACCATCGCCATCACGCTCCAAGAAAAAACTTTTACCTTTCCCTTTTAACTCATTATACATAACATTATAAAATAACGTGTTATGAGTTGTTACTATAAACCTGAGATCATCTTTCTTTATATAAATACTTTTCTTTATTAAACTAGATAAATCTACAGCGAGTTGAATGAGATGGTTCTCATCCAAGGAGCTAACAGGATCATCAATAAAAATATACTTTAATTGATTAAAATCAGATGTATCCCGATCATCAGGATCAATAATATTCAGGTTCTCAATAATTCCTTCAATTAAACTATAAAAAATACTCCATATAAAATTACTCTCTTCTCCTTTGGAAATTTTCATAGTATCAGAAGATTGATTATCACCACTTTCAAATGAAAATGTAACTTCTCGATAATCATCATGGAATTTCGGCATTATTTTACTATTTGTATATTCTTGAAATATATTAATAATATCCCCTTCTTTCCCCTGATCTTTTAATATCCAATCTGTAAATTTATTAGGATGTATCTTAAGCTTTGGAGCATTCTCTACATCATTGTCCCAATAAAAAAGATCTTCTGTGAAGGAGTTATAATATATAATTCTATAACCATCGACAGAATCACGTTTGGACTGTTTATCATCCTCTTCTAATGAAAAATTTTCTATAAACTCTCGTGATAGACGGGTTTTCCCTGTTCCATTAAACGCATAGATCAATTGTATTTTTTGATGACTATTTTCTAAATAAGAAGCCACCTCAGAGAGTTCTTTATGGTCAACAGCTTTATCCTTAGATTCATCTACCATTAGCCCCCCTCCTTACGCTTTTGGGGGCTTCGGAAAGTTAAGTAACATATCCCGGTAATACTCATACTGTTTCTGACGCAACTCAATTTCGCGTGGCAACCCTTCGCTAATAGAATGCGTCAGCGCGTCAAATTTATCGAGGATCGACACGATGCGTTCTTGTTCTGAAAGTGAGGGAATGGGGAAAGAGTACTCCATAATCTTATCTTTATTCCCACGAGGCATTTTCGCCCCTTTACTATAATTCATATTATATGAAAAAAAACGATCATCTGATAAAATGTAATATAAGTACCTTGAGATTACTAACTTATCCACCTTGTGAATAACTAATACATCTCCATTAGCACCTCCGAAACGATCAGAATACCATATTTTCTTTAAATACGGCCTGATATTACCTATAAGTATATCCTCTTTATCATACTTTGCTAAAGTAACACTTTTAGGCAACTTATCAGAATTTGTTTTCCCAAGCTTATTTTGAATTAAATTATCGACGCCTACGTAGTTTGTGTTATCGACTTCTACTAATTTAGTACGTCCCTTGGAGTATTCTGCTACCTCTCCCAACGTTTTCCACTCAACCTCGGGGCCGAACTGCAATAATTTTTCACGATAATAGTTGTATTGTTTTTTGCGTGCTGTAAGCTCGGCTGTAAGCTCGGCTGTAAGCTCGGCTGTAAGGGCTGTGAATGTGTCTAGAATTTGGACGATTTTATCTTGGATGCGAAGCGGGGGGATGGGAATTTCTATTTTTTCAAGATATTTTGATGTTACAGATTTTACAATAGTTCCATTCCCCACAAAAGAAATAATATTTAAATAATAATATAAATACTTGTTCAATATGCAGTCTTTTACTATTAAACCTCTCAAGTCTTGATTTATCGCAATATCACTGCCAGCAATCTTAACTTTTCCTGGCGATATTTTAATCGCTACTATAAGAGAGCCTTTTGGAATTAAATTAGATGAACTTTTCTTAAGCCCCTCATCAGTAATGTGATTTCGTGTTTGTTCTACAAATGCATTTTCAATACTCAGATCTCCAACAGATGCCCACGGAATTTTACCACTCCAATAAGTCTGTTCCGCCTTAGAAGGTGTTCCACCTCCTATATTCGCTATCAACACTTCCCCCAGCGGCTTCCACTCAACCTCAACACCTTCAAGAAGCTTTTCCATATAGCGCATACAGGTGTTCATGCCGTCACCTCATCGCCTTCAATCTCTGTGACAATCACACCAATATCAGCCCGTAACTGATCAATTTTTGCGACAGTGGTGCGTAGTTCCGCATTTACCTTGGCAATATCAATCACTTCTCGCGTATCTTCTGCTTCAACGTAACTACTAACAGACAGGTTATAATCATTGGCCTGAATATCCTCAAAGCGCACTGATTTCGCGATATATTCTTTATCTTCTTTCCGAGCAAATATCTCTAAAATTTCAGCAATATGCTTATCTGTAAGAACGTTATTATTCGTCTCTTTTTTGAAAAACTTACTAGCGTCGATAAACTGCGTTTCCATATCTTTCTTATTCTTAGCAAGAACAAGAATATTAACGGCGATCGTTGTTCCGTAAAATAAATTCGGTGCAAGGGAAATCACGGTTTCTACATAGTTGTTATCAACTAAATATTGCCGAATTTTCTTCTCTGCCCCACCTCGGTAGAAAATTCCGGGGAAGCACACAATCGCCGCACGCCCTTGGCTGGAAAGATAGCTCAACGCATGCAGCACAAACGCAAAATCAGCCTTCGATTTAGGCGCCAGCACACCCGCCGGGGCGAAGCGCTCATCATTAATCAATGTTGGATCATCAGAGCCAACCCATTTTACGGAATAAGGCGGATTAGAGACGACTGCATCAAAGGGCTTATCATCTCCAAAATGCGGGTCAGTAAGTGTATTGCCAAGTTGAATGTTGAATTTGTCATAATTAATATTGTGCAGAAACATATTCATACGCGCGAGGTTATACGTCGTATGATTAATTTCTTGGCCAAAAAACCCTTCTTCAATCAAATGCGCATCAAACTGTTTTTTTGCCTGTAATAAAAGCGATCCCGACCCACAGGCAGGGTCATAGATTTTATTCACTTTCTTCTGATTATGCACAACAAGCTGCGCAATAAGCTTGGAGACGTTTTGTGGCGTGAAAAATTCCCCGCCTGACTTCCCTGCATTGGCGGCATAATTACCAATGAGGTACTCGTAAGCATCACCAAACACGTCAATATGATGCCCTGAGAACTCGCCAAAATCGATCTTCTCTACGCCTTTCAAAACAGAAGCGAGGCGTGCATTCTTATCTTTTACCGTATTACCTAAGCGATTGCTCGTTGTATCAAAATCAGCAAAAAGCCCTTTAATCTCTTTTTCTGAAGGGAAGCCGTTTGCCGAACTTTCAATGGAGGTAAATATCTCGGCAAGCATGGTGTTAAGATTGTCGTTTCTCCCAGCATCCCGAGCAACATTTTCAAAAAGTTGGCTGGGATAAATGAAATATCCCTTTGTTTTAATCGCGTCTGTCTTCGTTTCAAGTGGAATTGCGTCATCGGAGAACGTCGCATACGTAACGCTATCGTCTCCTCCCTCCATATGGGCTGCAAAATTTTCGCTGATAAAACGGTAAAAGAGCGTCCCTAAAACATATTGCTTAAAATCCCAACCATCCACAGCACCACGCACATCATTCGCAATCTGCCAAATCTGGTTTTGTAAGGCTTGGCGTTGCTGGGGACCCATCATGTAAAAATCTCTCTCTTAGAAACGTAGCGGCCATTTTTTACCGTGCTTTCCTTACTACACTTGAAGACACGCTCAAAACAATGGCTGAAATAAGTCTCTTAAAGTTTCTCCCCTTTCTCCAGAAATATCCTCTAAAAATTTTTCAACCTCCCCTGAAAGCTATGATCACAGGGTATATCGTTAAAGACAACCTGACAGGCGATGTCCTCTTTAGAAAGTCTGGCCCCCCATGATCTCGAGGGAAGACTAGGCTTTTGCTTTGGCTGATAAAACAATTTGCCCTGGCGAGCAGATCATCCAGTCTCCATAATCTCTGAATTGGTCGTCGTTTTCAGTATGACCGTGATATGCTCGTTCTCTACGTCTACCCATGGCGTGACGCGCGCCAGTCGATCATTCAACCCCTTCATAACAACCATGATAATAAGTGAGTATTAGTTTCGCTTTATAGGCTGTGTTCCCAGAAACAGGTTCACGCACCTTGTTCTGTGGGAAGAAATTTTCAAAGTAGGATGGGTCTAAAGACGTACGAAACCTTAAGCGTGCTTTCAAAAATGCTTGTGCTGTTACGGGAGTCTTAAGCTTTGCAAGACGGTTTCTATGGCGGTCAGGCATTGGCATTGCTCAGCTCAAGTTCGATGAGCTGACTGAGCATATCCTGTGGCAGCTGGATCAGGTTGGTATCGGTTTGGCCTCTTTCCGTTGGCCTTTTGGTCTGCGACGTTTGGAACTGAGATGATATCCTTTGCTGATCGGCTCCTTTGTTGGACAGACGGCTTCTTGTTCGCCGTTACCTTGGGAGGCTCGAGGACTTGCTGCTTTTGCTTGATGTTTTCTGTGAAAAGAATCCCATAAGTGATCTCCACATATTTTTGAAATATTTTAACGCGTAGCCCCACCCGTCAGTTAGCTGAGCCCATAAGCGAGCCCTCCTCCTAGCTTTTTGATGCACGATCCGTAACGTGTCAATTCCAGAAACGGGTATCTGTACAATCTGATCGGCTTCCCGGGATAATCCTTGTTAGGACAAAAATCGTACCACAGACTGGCGATAGCCCAGCTTCATGGATGTGAACCTATGATCAAACGAAAGTTCTAAAAGCCGCGCGTATTTTTCGTCGCGCAACTTAGAAAACCCCAACTCCAGCTCACAGGATCAAGCAACGGCACGACCAGATGACGAATTCTTTGACTAAACATTCCTGGTGTTCGCGTGAGATACGGACACGGAAATAGAGGCTATTGCGGCGTCGGATCACATAGGGAGGCATGGGCTGTTCCATAGGTCTTTGTATAACAAAGACGCGCGACACAGGAAGCGAGAATCGTCTCTGGAACTATTGGAATACAGCTATTTTTAGGGTATTGGATGCGGGGGTAGGATTTGAACCTACGACCTTCAGGTTATGAGCCTGACGAGCTACCGGGCTGCTCCACCCCGCGTTAGTGGGTGGTATTGTAAGGGTAAGCGAGGGGACCTGGCGGCGACCGACTTTTCCACTCATCGAGGAGCAGTATCATAGGCGCTGGGGGTTTTGACGGCCGAGTTCGGGATGGGATCGGGTTTGGAGCCCCCGCCATAGCCACCAGGTCTTCCCGCTCACCCTGTAAGGTGATGGGAGTGTTGGTTGGTGTTTTTTGAAGAGAGTGTGACTGACTACTGTGCATGTGTTTTTGATGTGTGAGAGATATGGGCGATTAGGATCAGTTAGCTTCATACGTTGCCGCACTTCCACACCTGACCTATCAACGTCCTGGTCTTGGACGGCCCTGTGAGACCTTGTTTTAAGGCTGGTTTCCCGCTTAGATGCTTTCAGCGGTTATCCATTCCGAACTTAGCTACCCGGCTGTGCCACTGGCGTGACAACCGGTGCACCAGAGGTTCGTTCATCCCGGTCCTCTCGTACTAGGGACAAATCCTCTCAAGTCTCTTACACCCACGGCAGATAGGGACCGAACTGTCTCACGACGTTCTAAACCCAGCTCACGTACCACTTTAATCGGCGAACAGCCGAACCCTTGGGACCTGCTCCAGCCCCAGGATGTGATGAGCCGACATCGAGGTGCCAAACCTCCCCGTCGATGTGAACTCTTGGGGGAGATCAGCCTGTTATCCCTAGAGTACCTTTTATCCGTTGAGCGATGGCCCTTCCACGAGGGACCACCGGATCACTATGGCCGACTTTCGTCTCTGCTCGAGCTGTCACTCTCGCAGTCAGGCAGGCTTATGCCATTGCACTCAACAGTCGGTTTCCGACCGACTTGAGCCTACCATCGCGCGCCTCCGTTATCCTTTGGGAGGCGACCGCCCCAGTCAAACTGCCTACCATGCAGGGTCCCGGACCAGGCTTACTGGTCTCGGTTAGATATCAGAAGAGTTGGGGGTGGTATTTCAAGGATGACTCCACCAAGACTGGCGCCTTGGGTTCAAAG
>NZ_WVHP01000007.1 GCF_009834765.1 Saccharibacter sp. EH611
GCCATCAGCACCGTTGCGCTCAATATCGGATGGGCCACCAACCGCTTCCAAGCAGGCCGGCCTACTGACACACGCCCCCAGCCATGACCATGCCAGAGCTTCGTTGCCGCGATGGGCCGGCCTGTCTGATGCATCCAACACTCCTACTATCTCCTCAAAAAGAAAACTGAGAAACACCATGACCGAAGAAACAACCACACCAACAGCCACCCCCATCACCGCCCTTGTCGAAGCCGGCGAAAACATCTTCTCCGCCGTCACAGGGAAGAAAGGCGAAACGCAAGAGAAGATCGCCGACGGTGCCGCCCGCTTGCTTGATGGCGTTCTGCCTACCGTGGAAAGCAAGGTCTCCTTTGATCTGGCCTCCGTATTAGCAGGCGCTACGGGCATTCTGTCCGGCATTGCTCTGGTGCTAGCCGGCTTGAAAAAGAAAAAAGCCGAGGCTTCTAGCGCAAGCGAAGAGGCCCCAACGGCCACACCTGTCATCAACGGCATGGGCTAACCCATATGGGAGGGCTTCGGCTCTCCCCGTACCAACAGACAAAAAAAACAGCAAAGGACATTACCCATGACCAACAAAGAAGGCTGGATTGACGCCCCTCTTAAAGAAGGTTGGTTCGGAGAAGAACCATGAACCCATATTTCGCAGGAGGCTTCATCCTGACCGTGCTCGGCTTCCTGACAGCCCTGATCGTCTATAGCAACCGGGCCGGACGAAACAGCGCCCGCGTAAGCTCCGAACGCCAAGACGCAAGCGACGCCACACAATCAGCAGAAGCCGCACAACGGATGCTGGAGGCTCGCACGAACGGCATACGCTCCGGCAATGAGCTTCGGGACACGTTAGATAAGGGGGCGTTCTGATGAAGCACGTCTTTTGTGCGATGGCTTTATGCACGTTAGCAAGCTGCGCTCCTGCCCGCTACAAACCGCTTTTCCCCCCGCTGGTGCATTACACAGCACAGGAAGAGAAGCAGGCGGCTGACGAGCTGCGCGCTCACCCCGACCTGCACGAGCTGCCCGCTATGTTGCGGGATTATGGGAATGAGCGACGGGAGAGTATGTCAGCCAGAGCTTCATGGTAGCACTAAAAGCGGTTGAGAAGTAAAGTTTCACCGGTGAAACTCATTCCGCTACCGTTTCGTAATCTTAGAAATCTCATCTTCAACTCGTTCAAGCTCATTGTAGAGCCGTTCACGTTTTCTTGTTAAGCGATCCAAAATATCAGCGTCCGTTTCAGGATGCTGCTTGTTTTCTTTGATAACGCTCTGCAATTCCTGACGCGTCATTTGGGGATTCAGAAGCCCGCGCCGTTTAACCTCTGCCAACTTCTCGTCAGGAAGACGCGCGATTGTATAGGCTGTCGTAAATGAGTTAGGGCAGGTTTTGCGGTCTATCTTTCCGCTATCTACGGCCTGAGCGACGGCGCGCAGCTTGGACAGCATGGATTTCTTTAAGCCGACCAGATAAGGGCTGTTTTCGACAAACTGACGCCATTCATCGCGTGAAAATGCCTTTTCTGCTCTTAAGATGGCTCGCCCCATCTCAATAGCGTTGTCTAAAAATTTAGCTTTCCCGCGCTGAAGCGCATTAGACAGGCGGGCAGCCTCCCGTATTTTATTTTCGTTTTGAGCTAAATCATGTCCTTCAAAACATTCTCTTAGTCGCTCAAGAAAGGCAGCATCTGTCTGCTCAACAGACTTTAGTGCATTCGTTTGACGGTCTGGCTGCTGGAGTGCGCCACCCAGTTTTGCCGTTAAGTCAATCGCTTTAGACACTATCTACCCCGCTTTCGCGTTTCACAAAATTAAAGAGAGCTGCGAAGTCAGGATATGCTTTGCAGCGTGGTTTGTCAGCAGCGGCTAAGCCGTCGATAGAAAATTGATGAGCATCTGCAAGCTGTCTGATCTCAACTGGGCAGACAGTCCCTATGCCGTTCAAGTGGTTTCGTGCTGCTGCAAAAAAGCTTTCTCTCGGATTAGCTCTATTCATTGCCATTACGGCTTTTACATCCAGCTCCTGAAGCTGTTTCACCCATGGTTCTGTGCTATCAAGGTCGCTCATCGTCAGGCCAGTGGGAACAACGACAAGAGAAGAGGAACGGCACAGGTCGTGAACAGATGATATATCGCCCTCAACCCCCGGCAGCAGGTCTGCAATGATAATATCGTATTCTTCTGTTAGATCGCTAATCCGGTTCCAATCACTAATATCAAGAGCAGAAACATTGAAAACAGCTCGGTTTTTTGTTGCCTCACGCCGTTTGGCCCACTTAGAGAGTGTCTGTTGAGGGTCAAAATCTACCCCTAAAACACGGAACCCCGCGTCTGCAAATTGGACGAGTAAGTTCTGAGCTACCGTCGTTTTGCCAGTCCCACCTTTGGGAGAACAAATCGTGATAATTTTCTGCATGACCTATTCTCCGCCTCTATTTAGCCGACCAGCAAACGTACACGTTGCCGAATAGTTTCCAGCTCTATTTCTGACACTTTCCCTTTTAGCTTTGCTCGTCTCCGACGCCAGTCTAAGCTTCTGACCTGATCGGACAAAACAACACTTTTGGGAGTGCCATCTAAAGCAACTTCAAAAGGATACCCTTTTATCTTCGTTGTGACGGGACAACAAATCATAAGACCCGCTTTGCTGTTGTAATTTCTTGGCGAAAGAACAATAGCCGGGCGAAGTCCCGCCTGTTCTCTCCCTGCTTGAGGGTCAAATTCTAACCAGACGACATCACCACTGTTAGGAACCCAAGAAGGCATTTACCAGCTCTCCTTACCTGTCGGGCCCTCAGTAAAGAATTCGTCGTGTTTGTTGTCATCAGAAATATTATTGACCAAATCATTCAACGTAATATCCGCTGAACGGCAGGGAACAATCACAAGCTTCCCGTCTTGCTCACTAAGCTCAACAGGTTGATCAATCCTCAAATTGATAGCCTCTAGGAGACTCGATGGAAGACGGATAGCAGCGCTATTGCCCCATTTGCGAATTATACCCTGCATAATATGAACTCCTATAGTGTAAACATTGTATATACAAAAACTGAGGATGTAAACAATTCCCTTTACGGAGAACCGTGATTTTGAAACCATGTCCCGCAAAACTTCAAAAAGTGGCGATCCGGGTTCTTCGGTATGATTTCATTCTCATCGAGCCAACTTACCCATTCTCTCTCAAGGTAATAGACATCCCATCCCGGCGCTTCCTCTTTGGCCCCCTCGTAAGTTTCGCCTTTCAAAGCGAAGAAAGATAACTCTGTAGAAACGGTATCTTCCTTCTGGGCCATACGGTTGGCAAACAGCACCATATCACTTTCGTGTTCATACGAGACAAAATAGTCTGGCAGGTGGTTACTCTCAGCAAGCGCTTTAATCATTTTTCGGAACAGTTTTGAACTGCTCTGAGAGCCCGACTTTTTCAACAATACCCCTAGAGAAACACGCCATTTTTTCTGATGGCCACAATGCTTGCGTGCTAGTTCGTAAACGCGTCTTTCCAGCGGTTTGCGGAGACGGAAATAGTTTCGGTGAAGCGTTAAAACCTCATTGCTTTTGATGGCATTAAACACCCAATCAGATAGACGTATTTCGCACGAGATAAGGCGGCCATCCAATCCATGCTGGCGGCGTATCGAAGACGCATCAATCAAGCCGAAACCGTCTATCTGCTCTTCATTCCCCGTTCTGACATTGGTTCGTATGCGCGTACCTTCTAAGCGGTCGAGAGCCTGAATGAGTGCTTTATATTCATAACCAGACGTGCCGCGGTTAATAAAGCGCAACAAATCGCGGCTATTAATCTTCACGCGGGCCGTGACCTTCTCACCTGCTTTGAGCTTCGCCATGAGCTGGGAGATGCAATAGATAAGAATATCCTTATCGTATATGGTCGCCAGACCTTTTACGCTTGGCGTAATCTCAACCCAATTTCCATTGTGCTCATAACGACGCACAGTTCTCTCTGGCTTTTTTGAAAGCGCATAGAAAGGGTGCTCCATCTGCGGCATAACGTCCTTGAGCACAGCGTCTTGGACATCGCAGATGAACAGATCGTGCTCAGGATACCGTTCCGGCAAAAGAGCACTAAGAGAGTCTTGGTTCGTGGTTTCAGATACCATAGAGTTATATTCGTGTTTTTAAATACCAGCGTCAAGAGATTCGTGGTTTTAGATACCAAAATACCCTTAAGAAGGGGGATTCGTGTTTTTAAATACCATTATTCGTGTTTTTAAATACCATTATTCGTGTTTTTAAATACCTAATCCACAGGGTAATGTGCCTAAAAGCGCAGTTTTCCAATGGGTTTTTATATACCAAAAAAACCGTAACACTGTACTAACACATATATAACACAAGATATTTTCTGAGATCACTTGTGGATAACTACAGAAATGATGCTCCTGCATGGTCACGCAAGAGATTGGCGCGCCTAACGTAACCCCGCAAAACCTCAAGGTTTTTATGACGCGAGACTTCTGCAATGCGAAGAACGTCTTTGCCGGCCTCTGCTCCTGAGGTGATAAACCCTGCCCTCAGTGAGTGACCTGCGAATTCGCGTGGGTCGAGTCCTATGTTCTGGGCAACCGATTTAACGATCTCGGCTACAGCAGAAGCTGATAAAGGGCCTAGAATATGACCGTGCCGATTAAGCCGACGGAATATTAGACCTTCTGTGACTTCCGAAGCTTCAAGCCAAGCATTTAAATGCTCAAGAGGACGGATAGACACTCCGGCAGGAATGCCAATTGTCTGACCTTCTCCTGTCTGATCTGTTTTAGAGCGTCGAATGGTTACGAGAGCCCCACCAGGCACTGATTGGATATCCTCAACCTGTAGAGCGACTAATTCCGAACGACGCAATGCTCCCGAAAACCCTAGTGCTAGTAGTGCCCGATCACGTTTTGCTTTCAGAGTGTCATCTGCAATGGACGCGATCATCTGCATAAGGATAGACGCTGTTGCTGCTTCTTTTTTTTGAGGTGCAACGCCTAACGTGCGGGCTGCGCCACTAAGAGCACGTTTCACCTGAGACGTATGCCTAAGATTTGGGCCTCCTCTCAAAGTATGAACTGCACTGATTGCTGATACGCTCTGGGATATTGTGCTTGGACGTTTCCCTTGCTGCACGAGATGCGTAATCCAACCGGCCACAATCTCAGGGGTTGTTGGATAAGAGGGTAAACCAAGCTGCGAACACCAACGCGCAAAAGAGCGGCAATGCCCACGATAGGCTCGGCGGGTTGCTTCGGAAAGTGACGCGCTAGAAAGATCAGAAACGTCGTCAGCAAGAGCTGCGGGTAATTGAGATGTGTTTGTATCTGTCTGTGATAGAGAATGCATTGTTTAACCTGTGATAACCGTCATTATCACAGGCTAGAAAAATCAGCATAGAAAATGCAAGTATTAAAGGGTTTCCCCACCCTCCTGATCTGCGTATTCCTCCAAAGCCGAGACAAGAACGAGCACGTCGCCGACTATTGGTTCGCCCCAAAGATCTTCAGCCCGAGTATCTAACGACGGCTGGTGGTGGCCGTTGACGTAGTAATACATACGTCCATCAGCATGCTTTCGAGCCTTCACATGCCCATAACGATGTGGTTCCGAAGCAGTTGGGAACTTGGCGGGGTAGCGAATGCCGTATCTGAATTCCGGCATATCCACCGCTTCACGGAACGGAACCCATTCGCGTCGTTGGTTCCAGCGCGCCTCACACTCTCGGGCATCACGACCACGCGGGCCCTCAGAACCACATTCGCTGCAAAGCATTTTGAAACGGAAGGTGTAGGTTGCTCCTTCCGACCCACAGAACGGGCACGGCTTTAGCTTGTCAGTCATGGCCGGTCTCCTGTTCTTGCAAATCATCAGAGCGTGCACCGCATGTATCGCAAATCAACGGTTTCTCTTCGCAATGAGAACAAGGGGCATAAACATGACAGGAACAATGCTCAGACACTAGGAAATATCTTGTCCCATCGCATCCCATTACCTCACAGTCATCAATATCTACTCTCATCCCCGCCTCCATTTTTTCCAGAACACGACCGCGATCTTCCACGGCCAGAACAGCATTGTTGTCAGTGTTGGGATGTCCCCTCGTGGACAGTTAGGGCGGAAACGGCGCTCTCGATGTCTGACGTAGAGACCGAGGGCGAGATACAGGAGGATTGCGACCCAAACGGCATGGAAACTGTCCATCATCACAGCTCCCCAAAGAAACGCCGAAAATAGGCTATCACAAACGCAATCCATAGAACGGGCCAAACCACCATAGTGACGATCAAAACACTATCAGGCAGGTATCGTATGTCTCTCCGCTGGATCGTGAGGGCCAAGCCTGTGAACGCACCGATCACGCAATAGGATGCTATCGCGAGGAATAGGATCAGAAGACCGCTCATGCTGGCATCTCCTGCATGTCATTTTCTTTGCTTTGTAGCTTGCGAAGATTATCCAGTTTCATCTCATGAAACTGAGCCAGAGCGCCCTTTAACGCTGCGATAAAATCCTCATCACGCTCAACACGCTCTGTGTAAGGGCGTAATCCGGGGCAATACGAATAGCGGTCGCACCATTGCCGCCCTGTGACGAGCAACTGCCCCTGAACCTGCACAAAATAATCCATCCCGAAGCCATTCAGCATGTAGTGAGCGTGCTTTTCTGGGCGTGGGCACTTAATCTCAAGCAATCCGTTTTCTCCGATCAGACGGTCGGGGCTTGCGCCATACTGTCCCTCATCATCAGTGATGAAACCGACATGCTGTGCCGTCTCCGCTGTCTCAAACTCGTAAGCTTGGGCTGCTGTTTCTTCTAGCGCTATCCCGCGTTGTACGTCCTGATTATGTCTAAGGTCATTGTCTAAAGGGCAACCCAAAATGATCTCGACAGCGAGTTTCACCGCGTATGGCTTTGCCGAAGAAGAAAAAGCGTGCGTCTTCGGTGTGATAATCTTGCTAAATTCAGAAGCCGTTGGGAGACCAGCACGTAAGGCCATCCACTCGTCAGAACCCTGCTCTACGTTATAGACTTTCATGAGAAGCCCCCCGTTTTTCCAGATGTTTGCGTAGATAATCCATCACTCTTTTAAATTGAGAGGCCGGGATGTCATCCACGGTTTGGACGCTGAGATGAGCCAACATTTTCTCAGGCCCCATCCCCAGTTTTCTCAAGAGATGAATAATCTCATTTTTCTGATGAGGACTGATCGTTTGCGCAGACTGCCGAGCCGGGGCAGAAGAAACCCCATCTTTATCTTCGTTTGTCCGAACGATATTCAGCAGCATTTCAGCGCAATAACGCTTCCCGTAGGAAATAGACGAGCCAAACGCCTGCAAAGCATTCCGTCCATTACCAACATCGATAGGCAAATCCATTTCGGAACTTTGAGACTTCCCATTCTCATGAGTAATCGTCCCGACAATAGTCTTCATACCGCCTTCAGAAGAGCGCGTCGTAAAAGAGAGCCGTAACCCGTGCTTTGTCAGAATAGGACGAATAACGGCATCCATATCTTCCCATCGGGTAAAGTTGTATCCTACCTTTCCCCCGAGACTAACCCGTCCATTCTTTGCCACCTGTGGGATTTCCCCAGAAGCAGCGCTCATGGCACGGCTAAATTCTGCTGTTGCCTCTCTATCCATGACTTGA
This sequence comes from Saccharibacter sp. EH611, assembly GCF_009834765.1. Taxonomy (GTDB): domain Bacteria; phylum Pseudomonadota; class Alphaproteobacteria; order Acetobacterales; family Acetobacteraceae; genus Saccharibacter. The sequence goes on from NZ_WVHP01000007.1 coordinate 7,647, forward strand.
TTGTGCATTTGTAAGAGTGCTTGCATCTTATCAACATCACATTGCGGGTTTGTTGCCGCTTGTGAGATGATCCCCATGATAGAAACATCCGTATTGACCCTCGTTTCAACAGAAGGAGATACGTTGTTTTCCTTTGCTACTACGTTACTCATCACGCGGCCTCCCATTCCCTGACACGCACGCGGGCAAGCGCTATGACAGCGCGGTATTCTTGGCCGTGCTGATTGTCGCCGTGTGTGTCGTTTACGGCTTTCTCAAACTCATCAAGGGTTCCGCTAAAGCAGCCACGCGTTACGCATGGGTCACTGTCCGTTCGGAATAGTGTAAATGTCCCATCTTCTGATCCGATTGGGCCGAGCGCTAGAATGTGACGCAAGTTAGCTATCAACGCATTGCCAAAAACCTTCGCATTGCCAGATACCCACGCATTGCCGAACACCCACGCATTGCCAGATACCCACGCATTGCCGCTATGAGTTAGGTTTTTTTCGCTTTCGATGTATCCGCCCATATCGCCGATAGATACACCTAATTCAGGAATGTCTCTTAGGGAGCGGATGCGATACAGAGTGCCATCACAACTTGCAACCGTATCGTCGGTTAGTAGTTCGTATTTCTTACTCATTAGAAGCCCCATGCTTTCACATTTTCAAAAACAGCGCAGGAAAAGAGCGCTTCGGCTGCTGTTTTCTGCCCTTTCTTGAGGCAGTCCATCGCTGCCTTTAGGTATTCTGTCCGCCTCATTTGCGGCGTCTCTGGGCGTGCTTTAGACACAGCTTTCCTGTTTGCGTGTTGCAGCATCTCAAAAATCCTCGATTTTACTTGGGGTGGTTAGTAACTATTTTCTTCTATCTGGCGCTCTTTAAGCAAAAGTTCGGCAAGCTTCATGCTCAGTTCTTCTCTTTTCTTTCTAAAACCACTCACACAAAGACCGCTTTTCTCTGTTCTATTTATCTTCATGTCTACAAGAGAGATTTCATTAAGAATACTATCGCTTTCCTTGAGCGTTGTGACCGTTATGGTTCGGACGACTGTTTCGATGATGAAGCTCTTATTGCACGACGTGCAGTGCCATTTAGCCCCCTCATACGCCTCATTGAGCTCGCCATCCCCCTCGTTCTCATACGAGCAATGGGGGCAGACGATCTTTCCTTCATGCTCCTGTCTGTAGTTCATCGTGTCTCCTCCAAAGCCCGTTGTTGGTGCCTTAACCGAGCCTTGAGAACTAAACGCTCTTCTACTTCTTCGGGTGTTAGGACATCGCGCTGTTCAATCAGATCAAGAAGAAGATGTGTATGAGCTATCCGTTCCTTTAAGGCTGCTAGATCACTCATCATCCCATCACCCTATCGT
>NZ_WVHP01000008.1 GCF_009834765.1 Saccharibacter sp. EH611
GTAATCATGGGCTGGCCGTAGGTTTCCCGACCCGTGGTTTTATGGAAGACCGTGACCTGCTTTACATCCATATACCCGTCCTTAATTGGCTTTGCATAAGCGAGCTTGCGGCCAGAGGATGAATGCACATAAAGCCACTTGATCGGGCTTTGCACGAGCTTCTGGATGAAAAGCTTTTCAGGCCACCCGCACAGTTTGGCGCTATCACGGAGAGTGAAGAGACCGTCTGTGTTGGCGAGTTCATCGAAGGCGCTGGCTTTGGGGAGTACATCCTTTAGTTGTGCATCGCGATCCTTAATCGTCTTGTCTGCCAATTGAAGGGCACGAGCCATGAGCGTTTCGGGGGTGTCCTCTTGGTGCGTTGCCATATACCCGCCATGCTTGCGGATGGAGGGAATGACTTCAGAGGTAAGCCATTTCTTGAAGCGCTTGGCTTCTGCTTTGCGACTGGTGAGGACGAGAGACCAAAGGCCGGACTCGTTTATGATGGTTCTTTCAGCGTTGAGATTCCCACTATCGGTAATAACGATAGTGGACTTTTCGTCCGTATCGAGCCGTTTTGCTGCATCGGGGGCATTGCGAATTTCTAAAACGCTGCACACATCAGACAGAACCCACCAAGGTTCATTGTTCTGTGTAACGACCCGCACATCTTTTCCTTCAAATGTGAAGGGAATTAGGTTAATGTCCGTCATTGGTCAGCTCCTGTAGCTGGTTGTGTAGAGGCGTTGGTGGACGGTTTGGCGATTTGTCCCAGCGCCTCTTCTTTTTTCATTTCATTTCTCACCATAAAAACCACTTGGGCGTTCATAGTGCGTTCATTTTTCTTGGCCTCTGCTGTCATCAATGCCCAATTTAAATAGTACTGAATTGGAGGCGCTGCTTGATATTTGGGCAGAGGCTTTGAAGCGAATTAAGCAAGAAGAAATTAACGAAAGAGAAGCGCAAAAGGCGAAAGAGTGAAGAATACGCTTTTTAGTAGGCCGCGCTAATTCCTCTGCACTTGCGAAAACTCCCATCTCCGCTATGGATAGGGAAGACATTTTAAAAGTAGAGAAAGGGGCGGCGTGTGCAGATAAAACCTATTTGGATGGCCTCAATGGCGGCATTATTGGTGTCGTTCGGCATGTCTTCCCACGCGCAAGAAGTCTCTTCTCCAGAAGCCCGTGCATGGCTTCAAAAAACATTCCCTCAACAAAGTTCTGAGGGACATTATCTTATCTCTTCAAATGTGCTGGAGAAGAGCGGGAACTGGTATTGTGGTGAGGACAATGAAAAGTTCTCCTGCCGTACCATAACAGTTTTCCCCTCTATGTCGTTCTCCGTCTCAAAAAAGGGTGAATTTGATGTCTCTCTCACGCCCCCGACTTCTGCTCTAAAAGATGCCGAAAACATTAATGACATTTCACTGAACTTTTCTAATGGAGATACCGTTTATATTAGACATACTTGGAATTTTGACCGAGAGGGCGACGATATCCGCGCTTTTATCCATGCCCTAACATCATCGAAAAATGTGAACCTCACCTTTAATGGCGATATGCAAAGATGGACATTGCCCTTATCCGGGACATCGCGTGCTGTAGATAGCATGGCCTTTTGGGCAGCGGAACACCGTGTTTCTTTGCCGTTCCCATTCTATCAAGCAAAGACGGCAGAGGCGGCCGACGATGGCGCTGTATCCTTCCATACGGCGCAGGCTGCGGTATCGGGGGAGGAGAAGCATGGGCAAAATAACATTGGTTCTGCTCTTCCCATGAAAGATAAATCCCCTGCGTTAAACAAACATTCTGGTAGTTGTCATGATGATTGGAGGGCTTGTAAGGATATATCTGATATGGCGAATAATTGGTCAGGCTATAACCGAATTCGATCTGAATGTGATGCTCATACAGATAGCTATTCCAAATATGGTAGTGTATCGCTAACGAGCATTTTTCTAGGTGGTTCTTACTCAAGCTTTTTCAATGGAAGTCTTAATAAAGAAAGTGTGGAGGTAATACTTATGGACAATATGGCACATGTTCCAGATAGAAACGGAAATATGCGCCCTATGAAAGCCTCCTGTTTTTATGATGTTACAGATGATAAAATTGATAACATTGTATTTGATGAGCGTGACTGATTGAAAGTATCAGAGAAATGAAAAAATTACTTTGGGCCGTTTCTATACTAACAGCAGGGTTGGTTAATGTCCCCCTTGTAGCCCATGCTCAATTAACGCCGGAACAGGCGCGGAAAAGTTTAGCTAAATCCATGGGTGTGCCAGAAAGCTGGGGAAAAACAGGATTTACGTGTGGCCCTAATGGATGCCGTCAGTTTACCCCTAGCGAAGTCGCCAATAATCCAGACAATTCTCCCGAGGTGCAGGCTATGAGGCGATCAGCTACCGCTCGTCTTCAGGCTGAGGGTGAACTTCATTTGCGCCGTATGGGCATGACACCGGAAACAGCGCGCAAAGGTATTTGGGCAACTTCTCATAAACCTAACAGTGCGTGCACTCGCTATATTCTTCAGCTTACAGGAGATTATGATGGCGGTTTCCGGGAGGCTTATGATAGCGATCAAGACCTCATAATTCACATTGAGCGCTCCGGAGTTTGTGAGCGGCGCAATTTGAAGTAATTAGCTTGGTGGCTCGGTATTGCTACCTCCAGACTGCACGCCGCCGTGCGTGTGATTTTTAAGAGAAATTCCGCCGGCCTTCATATCGCCTGACGTTTCAATATCGCAGTTGGCAGTAATTTTAGAGGCTTGAATGTCCACGGTGCCGGGTGTGACGATACGCCATCCGTCTGAAGTAGCTTGGATGAATTGATCCGGCCCGTTATTGAGGAATCCACCTACATAGATGCAATCTTCCAAGGAATGTTGCCGGAACGATGCGGGAGGAGCCGGGGCGCGGGTCGTGATGGCGTGCGTCATGTCGCGCCCTGCTACGATGATAAAGCCGATGTCTCCCGGCTGTGGGTCAATAATCAGGGCTGAAGTTCCGCCTTGGATGCGAAGATAAGGCACGTTGTGAATGAGACCGCGTGGGAAAGGGCGGCCCACAGCGTCTTGCTGATGCACCATAGGCTGAACATCTACTTTGCCTGTAATAGAGGCTCCACCAGCATCGACGCTTTCAACGCGCACTAAAATAGACGGGCCTATGTCTGTCAGATGGCTGTGAACCAGATTGTCTATAGCTGATTTAAGGTTCCCACCTGCGACGGATTGGTTGAGATAAGGGGAATTAGACGGGGATGGCAAGTTTCTCTCCTAAAATTGTGCGTTGGCATTCAACATGGGTGAACCACGGGCCACCCTGTATCTCTGAAGAAATTTCGTGGGTGATGGAGACGGGGAGCCAATAGCCATTCCACGGAGCATTTGGGTCGGCAATGAGCTGCCCTTGAGCGTTGATCCCAGAGCCATGATGGGAGTCTGGCACCCAACCGGCGGGGGTATAGCTGCTTTTTAATTTCAGGGGTTGGTAATAAGCAAGGTCGGGCCGTAACAGGCAAGAGAAATTGACGCCCGCACGGCTATATTGCGGATAGTCAATTAGCCCTGTTTTTGATGAAACGAAGGGAATTTCGTTCTTTAAAAGTCCGTCCGTAACGCCGCCATAGGCAGGCCCCCAGACTTCTACTAGAGCAATAAAAGGAGTTCCTGTTTGGTTGCTAGGCGCATTGAGAGGGCTGTAATTGAATGTTCCACGACATGTATGCTCCACCACTTTCCGTATCATTTGAAGGGTGCTACCTTCGAGATAGGTATTGTGGATGATCGCGTGTCTATCCCACCCACCATGATCAATAAATTGTAACCCTGCGGCTGTGCAGATGTCGGATAGGATAGAGACGACAGAGTGTGGGCCGCGATAGCTGATGGGGTCTGGGATGATCCCGTAGAGAAGCGTGCTGGTCATCGCGTGGAGGTGGAAGACCGGGTCAGCGTTGGAATAGGATGCAAAGCCTTCTGTGATTTGGCCCATAAAAAGCGTGGTCAGCGGTTGGCCATAATCCCCAACGCGGACAATGACGGTGGAGTTGCTTTGGTTAATCGTACGGGGGTTTTCCACGTTAGGTTGGTTAGCGACGAAGGAGAGGCGGTTCATGTCGTTCATCGACATGCCCCAGATGTCCATCGCAAGTTCGCTGCCGATGCTCATGCCTGCGTGGGTAACGGTGCCCCGAATGCGGTAGTCGCTTTCTAGGGTGAGGCTATCGGTCGCGCCGTCAGTTCGGACGATGTTAAAGGTGACGGCGATTTGTTTTCGGGTAAAAGATGGATCGGGCGGGGAGCGGCGATGGCCTTGGACGGTCATACTTTCAGTCGTCATGACGCGGTGTCCTCAAACTGGAGCACAAAGCGGGAGACTAGGCCGGTATAGTCCGGGTCTTGGCTTCCCTGTGTGTCGGTAAAGGTGAGTGTGCCTTGCAGGGGGCTTGCGGGGTTGCGGATGATGTCGGTGCCATGAAGGCAGAGAGCGCCGAGGATGAGTGGGCGGGTCTGTATGGTCAGATCGAGATAGAGGCCTGATTGAAGCTGCCTGAGCCAGAACGTGTAGCTCTGGCCTGCAAGGGGGCAGGTGAAGCGTTGTGCGGGGATGGGCTTGAGAGGGATTGTGATGATCAATAGATCTCTCCTACTTCAATTTTGGGCTGAACATTCCCGGCATCTTGCGTTTGTGCGCCCTGTGGGTGTTTCGTCTTTACCCATCCCGTTTTTTTGCTCTGCCGGACTTCCTGCACTTGAACGTCCACGACGATCATATCGACCCCGCCCTCTGCTTTACGACCGACGCGGTAGCTGATGATATTGGCGTGTTTGTAGATCCGTTCAGGGGTGGCGATATAGTAGAGGGTGGTGTCTTTCACGAGGGCTGCGAGAGTTGTCATAAAGTCGCGCCGCACTTTGTCGGGGCCATCCCCGAGGATTCCTTTCACGAAGCCGGGCAGAAGGTTTTCACCAATATTCCCCGTCTCTGAGCCGTCGCAGATAAAGCGGATTGTTGCCGTGTAGGGTTCAAAAACCTTGTTGTAGCTAACAAAATTTCCCTCTTCCTGCGGGGCTGTGGAGATGTCGGAGCGTTCGGCAAATTCCAGTGCCTCCACATGGGCTGCAGAAAGAACTTTCTTGGGGCCTTTGGTGAATATGTTGGAGACATCATCCCCGAGGACATTGCCGACCTTTTTGAGAAAGCCGGTTGTTTCTTGTGCGGGGTGGGAGAAAATCCCCCATTGTCGGGCGGCGCGCTGGATGGCCCAGTTATCTATCGCACCACCTGCAAAGGATGAGAGCGTGCCAGAGATGTCTGTTAGGGCTTTTGTCATCCAACCCTCCCGCCTTGATAGCGCTGCAGGGCATCAGATGTGCCTTGGTAAGCCATTTTCCCTACCTCTTCTGGATGGTTGTTCGTGCCATTCACAGCGATGTTGATGGTAGGTGAATGGGTGTGAGTATGCGTGGTGTGCGTATTATGGTGCGTTACCTGTGAGGACGTCACTGGGACGACGCTCATAAGTCCTGCGATACGCTCTACGTTCTGCCCGTAAGGATCGTGATTACTGTTTTCGACACGAATAATCCCGTGCATGAGAGCAGCCATCACGCGTGGCGATATTTTCCCGAGATGCTGATCTTCCCCCACTTTGAGGTCGTGAGAAACGGTATGGATGTAGTCCTTGGTTTTGTTGTTGTCATTTGGCGGGGCATATTTGCTGATGATAGCCCTTACCGTGTCCAGATGGTCACGCCCGTTATAGAGGCTAATCTGGGTCTTGAGGGCCATGAGCCCCTCTGTCGCGGTCTTAAAAACCGCAAAGCTGTGTTTGGGGTCGTTGAAATTTTCAGGCGTTGCTCCGTTCTGATGAACAAAACGAAGATTGCCGGGATTATTGTTGCGGATACCTCGGTCATGATAGGCGGTCGTGACTGGTTCTTGCTGTTTCCCGGCCTCAGTGGAGGGCGTGGGCTCTGGAGAGTAGATTTGCGTTGGGGAGGAAGAAGGGCTTTGTGTTTCTGTTTCTTCCGAACGACGCTCCTTTACGATGCGCGCACGCTCACTATCTAAATCAGCCTGATCGGCAGGGGCGAGAAAGTGTGGGAGCCCCGTGCGGTCTTCCCAATGTTTTCTAGCGTCATTATCAGAGATATGGCTTTCTTGGGCGGTTACTCCCTCCGTATTGACGCCAAAGAAAGTTTTCTCAGCGCCCGCATAAGGATCGTCTGGAGCATGCCCGGTTTCTTTCACATCTTGCTTTACGGCTTCGCCAACCGTTTCTGCAATCATGGCGGCAGGCATAAAGCCTAAACCGCCTGATCCGCCTCCTGCGGCCCCTGTTATTGCTTTAAGAGCAGTGAGAAAGCTGCGAGCTGTCAGGATTGCTGAAAGAGCGGTTAAGGTAACGGCAATATGTTCTATCCCCTCAGCGATGACGTCAGGATGAGCTTTTTCAAGGGTAATGAGGGCTTGCATAAATTGATGGATAGAAGGCTCAAGATCGCTAAAGACCTGCTGCATCACTTGATTGGTGTTTGCCTTGAGTTCTGTCCAGTCGGCAAGGAGCTGTTCACCCTGTCGCACTTGATCGGGGGTGGGGCCAATGTTGGCAAAACTGTTTTTGAGCCCGTCATAATCTTTACGCGTTACGAGGTTCGTAACGGCTTCATCGCCACCCGCTTGCCGAATATAGTTACTCAGCACCCCACGATTGAGTGACTGGGCTGTTTTTGAGTGAGCGAGCTGGTCGAAAATATCCGCTCTTACGTTATTGTTCTTGTCGATAAAATCTGTGTTCAAGAGCAATCCGAGGGATTTCAGCTGGTTCACCCCCTCATTGGTGCTGGCTTTGTTTTGGATGTTCGTGAGAAAGTTATCGACACTTCCCTCATTCGCTCCAGTTGCTTTCATCGTTTCATGAAGCTGCGTGAGTTTTTGTGGAGCAATATCGAGCTGCCGGGAAAGGCTGCCTAGAGCTGTATTGGCTCGGGAAATATCCTTAGTAAAAGCGGCAATTCCAGCACCTCCGGTGAAGAGAGCAAGAGCCCCCATAGCTTCCTGTCGAAAAGCAGCGAACGTATCCGCCCCTTTCTTGCCGGACTCTACAAGGGTATCTGTACTTTTTTCGGCACTTTCATGGACTTTTTTAAGGTTTCCTTCGGCTTCTTTAACGCCTTTTGTTAAGCCGGTGCCGTCCATACTAAGTTGTATGGTGAGGGTATCAAGAATAGCCATTTACACGCTCCACTGCGGCTACTTCCCAAAGAAGCCACATGTCTTCACTGTCATAGAGTGTTTGTAATTCGTGCAACGTCGCCAATTTTGAGCCGATAACGAGAGCCAGCGGAGCGGAGACGTTTATGCAGCGGGTGGGTTTTCGCCCATCGTTGGAATTCTCAAAGCCGCGATCAGAGGATAAATCTGGTAAATCGCGGCCTTGAAAAAATCCATATTTAGCTTAAAGGCCTCCGTCCGCAGTTCCGATAAAGTGTTGGCGTCTTGAATATCGGCTTCAATAAGGGGGGCGGGCTCAGTCTTAGGGTCGCGTTGGATTTTCACGCAGTTCATAAGACCTTGAAAGGCGGCGTCACATTCGTCATCAGTAAGGTGGCCGAAGAGAGCCATGCTCTGGCCAGATAGCCCTGCAATACCGCTTTCTAGGGCCTCACGCGGCGTTCTCGCTCCAGAGCGGGCAAGTGCACGCACAACATTACGTGCCCAACGATCTGCTGTGAAAGCGGGCATACGGGTAATAATGAAGACTTTGCCTGCATCATTACCTTCTTGTGGGCTCCATGTAATACTCTTCATGGCTTAAATCCCTGCTGGCAGGACGTTTTCCCACCGGATATGCACAGCTCGTTCCTCGATCAGCTCGCCACCATTGGGAGTAGCAGCCACGTCAAGCACACAGCCAGAAACGAACGTATATTTCCTTTCCAGACTAGGGAGTGTAAGCTCACCATTGAGCGTATAAACCGTTCGGGCTTGACGTGATGCAACCTGAATGGCGTCGAATACATCCCATGTGTTGCTATTGGGTTGGAAGGTCAGCGTCATATCATAGGCTGACGGCACAAACCCTTTGTTGAGTTTCCCGTCAATTGATAAGCGCGTGTCAGAGAGCTTGAGCGCTTGGGCTTCCCACGCTCGGTTTGCTGACCAGTTCTCTAATATAATCGGCGCGTTGAATAGGGTTTGAACGGTTAATGTGAACGTGGCATCGGCGGAGGTAATCTGGCGTTCTGACATTATTGCGCCTCAAGGCTGGCTAGGTTGATGGATTGGACAGATTGTCCGTCGGTGTACCAGAAGCGGCAAGGCGGGCTGCCTCGTGCGATGCGGACAGAGGCCGGGGTTGAGGAGGCATTGGGTTGGAAATACCAGCCGCGCGTTTGCACCGTATCGCTGATAGACGTGCCTGCTGCACCGTCAATCTGCTGTTTTTGAAGGTCTGTCAGCGCCACACCGGGGCGAATGGCGCCAAAGCTGACGGCTTGATTGATGGTGTTCTGCACCGCCGCGCTAATGAGCCCGTCACCTTGCGTGTTGTAAGGAATTTGCCCCACATTAAGCAGGAGATTGATGAGGTCAGATTGGAAGGATGCGTTGAGCCAGACTTGATTGATATAGCTATCAGCCCAGAGGAACTGGCCTGACACCGCGCCATTGCTGACCCATTGCCAGTCGCCAAGGCCGTTCGCGTTTGCGCCGTAGAAGGAATAGCCGTTGGCGATAAGGGCATCTGCCTGTTGTCCGTCAATCGCGGCGGGCGTGATGGCCCCATTGCGGCGGAAGCACAGATTTGTGCGGCCATTGGTCGCGCTGAAGTCCAGAGACGCCATCCAGCCGAGGCAAAGGGCGGAGACGAGCGGGTCTTTATAAATGGCGGTTGTGCCTTCTGGTGACTGCTTTTTCAGCCACGCGCCAAAGCTTGCGCCACTTTGTGGGTCAAGGGCCTGCTCATCGGTATCCCACGGGACATACCAGTAGCGATCAGACTGGGCGCTTGTCCATGTGGCGAAGGCTTGCTTTTGGGCAAGGCTTGGCTCCCAGCTTGTCGTGAAGCCGGTAAAGCTCTGCGTGGCGGCTGTTAGCGCGTTCATCAAAGACGCAGGGTCTGTGTCCGAAGCGGGATCAACGCCGTAGAAGTAGAGCGTGTTTGGCGTTTGTGTGGTGCCACGAAAGCCTGAGAAATACACGTTTGCCATCTGAGCTTCGATGCTTGCGGGTGTGAAGTCCGCCGCTACAGCCGCGCTGGAGCCATAGGCCCGGATTTTCCCATCCGGCAATGCTTGCGTGTTGTTGGTGAGGATCATTCCGTTGATAAACGACACCCCGCCTGCGGAGGTAATCGCGGACGGGGTGACTTTAACGGTTTTGGAAATGGGGATAGCCCCCATAAGACTGCTCATAGGGTAGGTTCCTGTTGTGGTGGGAGAGCATGTATGAGCGTGTAATTGCTCAATGAACGACGCTCCTTTAACGAGGGGGTAGGGAACGTTTTTTAGAAAGGGACACTCACATGAATTCGAGCTGTGCGTATCTTAGAGAAGTAGCTTCTCGCATTGAGCATAACGACGCAGAACATATACGCCGTTTTGGGAGTCTCAATGTTGGTGTTGGGTTCCCAAGTGGGCCGACGCCAATAGAACAACAACGTATGTCAGACGGCGAAAAGCATGATGTAAGGCAAGAATACGAGGCGAAGATTTTGCGTCGCATCATCTGTGCCCTGTTATGTGAGACAGATAAAACGGCGACCATTCTACAGAATACTATTGAACCGTTATTGGACGGGCCGGGGCATAAAAAAGATTTCCCAGTGATATTACGTGATATTCTTGATGGCTGGGAGCATGACATTAAGACTTACGCTGATGATAAAGCTCGAGGAGAATCTGATTAAGGGCGTACGTTCCTGCGTCACTGACATCGTTGCGCGTCTTCTTAGTAAAATGAGGGCGCAAAAGGGAGACGGACAAACGCAGGAACATACCCGCCAATACAGCGCGTAATGAGACGCGGCCTATCGTCCAACGTGTCACGTAAGCGGGATAGCCAACAAAAGAAGAGAGAGTGTTCATGATAAAGTTTCCGTTTTTGTAAGAAGCTTGT
>NZ_WVHP01000009.1 GCF_009834765.1 Saccharibacter sp. EH611
GGTTCCTGTTGTGGTGGGAGAGCATGTATGAGCGTGTAATTGCTCAATGAACGACGCTCCTTTAACGAGGGGGTAGGGAACGTTTTTTAGAAAGGGACACTCACATGAATTCGAGCTGTGCGTATCTTAGAGAAGTAGCTTCTCGCATTGAGCATAACGACGCAGAACATATACGCCGTTTTGGGAGTCTCAATGTTGGTGTTGGGTTCCCAAGTGGGCCGACGCCAATAGAACAACAACGTATGTCAGACGGCGAAAAGCATGATGTAAGGCAAGAATACGAGGCGAAGATTTTGCGTCGCATCATCTGTGCCCTGTTATGTGAGACAGATAAAACGGCGACCATTCTACAGAATACTATTGAACCGTTATTGGACGGGCCGGGGCATAAAAAAGATTTCCCAGTGATATTACGTGATATTCTTGATGGCTGGGAGCATGACATTAAGACTTACGCTGATGATAAAGCTCGAGGAGAATCTGATTAAGGGCGTACGTTCCTGCGTCACTGACATCGTTGCGCGTCTTCTTAGTAAAATGAGGGCGCAAAAGGGAGACGGACAAACGCAGGAACATACCCGCCAATACAGCGCGTAATGAGACGCGGCCTATCGTCCAACGTGTCACGTAAGCGGGATAGCCAACAAAAGAAGAGAGAGTGTTCATGATAAAGTTTCCGTTTTTGTAAGAAGCTTGTCAGCACTTTCCGCCGTCATCGTGAGCTCCTTCGCGCTCTCAACGGGTCGCGTAATGCGGCTGTTGACGTGAAGGGCGAGGTCAAGTGACCATGTGTCCTCATACTGCTTTTCAGCGGTGGTGAAGGGGTGCTGTCTGGGCTCTGATCCGTAGAGAGGGGCGGCTTCAGGTAGAACATCACGGAAAAAGGCGACCGCGTCATGATCACGCCATGCGGTATTAAGCTGCACCGCCCCATCGCCCGCGCCCGTGCCATAGAGTGTGACCTGAATGCTCATGATAAGCGATTGAATGATGGTCACGCTCTGGTCGTGATACTCGCGGCTATTGGTGGCTTTGCGCTTACGAGAAATGATCTGCATAAGCGCGAAGGGAGGGAGTGGTGGTGTCGCGCGGTTTTGCTGGGCTTGTAGCACGACCCAACCTGACGGGAGCACCGTCTCCAGCCAGTCCCCAAGTGCCTTCATAATCTGTGGTTCGGTTGGAGTTAGTTGGATGTTTGTGGTTGTGCGATTTGCCGCGTAACGATCACCTTGCGCCATTCGTCTTCTCCCCACTCTTCGAGAACTTGGGTTATGAGCCATTCAGATCCGTCAAAGACCAGCACATCGCCGCCGCTTTGAAGGGGGCGGTTAAGGGCATTTGCAGCGCCGCGAAGGTAAACCGCACGGGCATCGGATTGTTGCTGGAGGTTGTCCAGCAGTTGAAGGTCAGACGTTGACAGGGCCTGAACCTCCATCTGAACGGGAATGTCCTCATAGCCATCGCTGACGCTATAATCGGTGTTCCTGATGGGGCCTGTAGAGCGCCTAAGCACGCCCTCTATCAGAGGATTGACTGCCGTCGTTAAGCCAAGCGCCATATCGTAGAGGTCAAGAACCATCGTCATCCTCCACCTGATAGGACACAGAGTTAAGCATATGTCCCGTGCGGATGAGCGGCTTTTGAAGGTCAGCGTCTTTCTCAAAAGCGCCGGTTTCTTCCCAGTCCCGCAAGCGTGCCTTGATGGTGCTGACGGCCAAACCGGGCTCATGAACGGCTTGAATGGCTTTTCTAATATCCTCAGCAGCGGCACCGCCTGCGGCTTTTAAGGCTCCCTCCATACTTCCATTGCTGGTCTTCAGAACACCTGAAATGGCTTTGCCCCACTGCTCATGGTTTTCCTCAAAAGCGGGGCGCATGAAGGGGCGTGCTGGGATATTCTGAACGGGCGAGCCGAACTCTTGCGTGGCGGCCACCATGGGCACAGACGTGCCGTCTGGGTAGGTGGCGTTTTCAAAGAAGCCGACCTTGACGGTCTTCTTCTTCCCAAGGTTTTCTTGGAATGTTTTAAGATGGGCGGCCATTTTTGCACCGCCTTTTATGGAAGAAGACATAGGTTTTCACTTGACGACATAAGGGGTATGTCCTAAATATAGGACATGGACGCGGCAACGAAGCCCATCCAATTTTGGAGAGACCAAATGATGACCATTGAAGAAAAAGCCCGTATCCGAAACTTAAATGCCGATACGGCTTTGAAGCTCGCTCAAATCAGAACGGAAAGGCTCAAAGTTGCAACGGCAGTCGTTGTTGCAGTGGCGGCCGCTATGAGCGCTCTTATTACTCTCATCAAGGCGCTTTAAGCGCCTTCCCCGAGGGAGAAAAATGATGAAAATGATCGACCGTTTTCTTGATAGTAAATACGTTCTCTACGCTGCTGTGGGCGTGGGCTTACTGTGCGGCGCCGCGATTGGGCTTTCTTTGTAATGGTTGATGCAGACCTTTTGTGTCGCGTTGGTCAGTCTCTTTTTGGCGAGCGTTGGCAGACAGATTTGTCCGTTCTTCTTGGCGTTAATAGCCGCACGATGCGACGGTGGGCTTCGGGACAGAATGAGACGCCGCCTTGGCTTCATGAGCGCCTTGTTGCTCTTATCAATGAGCGGCAAACGGCTCTCTCTGATGTTCTATCGCACCTCACGGCCAAATCCTCGCCGGATGAGGGCGTCCGGGGGTCATCCTCATCTGGCGATATTGAGCGGTAGCCTGCCAGTAGGTGAGGCCGTATTGCGTTTGGGTAAACCAGCCCGCATGGGAAGGCAGGCCCGCCCCATCGAATGAGACGGAAACGGAGCCACGGGAGGCGGAGGCGATGCGCCCCACGCCGCCTTGCGTGCCTGTAGAGCCCGCCCCGCTGGCGTTGAGGCCAAGCTGGGCGAGATGAGCCATGAGAAGCCAGAGCAAGTCCTGCCGCTCCTCAACGTCTTGCACAATGGAGAAGGCGGTGTTGTTGAGGAACCGACATGCTTGCCGGAACAGCATCCGTGCCTGCGTCTCATTCACGCTCTGCGCAAGGTCGGGGAAGGCCGCCGCCCAGTCCGTGTAGGAGAACTCAACAACACCGGCGGTCATTATTCTTTCTCCATTCTTTTCACGTCTTTAGGGAGGTTTTCTGGATCGACCCCCTCTAATCCTGTGCGTTCTTTGGCGAGTTCTGCTACAGCAGCATCCGCTTTTGTGGGATTGGCCTCTGCGAAGACAAGCTTACGTGTGACGAGCTCATTGCGCTCATTTTGCTTGAGCCATGCGTTCCAAAAGTCCGCATCTACTTGCGTACGTCCAGCACGACCTAAGAGACGCCCTTCAGCGGGATGATAGGTTGGGTCATGTTTGGCGCCATTAAGTAGAACAGACTGGCGTGGGACAGAAGCGAGACCAATCGGCGCGTCGGAACTCGCTCGCTCTTTAAGAATGCCGAGGTCGTGCAGTTCTAGCTCAATACCAGAAGGAAGGCGGCATAAAACGGTTACAAAGTTGGCCATGTCTTAAATCCCTACCATCGTGACGCAGGCGACAGGGTAATACCAAAGTGTGCCCCAGCTTCCCTGTGATTTCTTCTGTCGAATGTTTGAGCTGTAGCGCTCGACCGTGTGGGCGCGGAGTTTCTCGGTGAAGGCGGTCTCAACGGTCTTCTGACCATCCACTTCTTCTAAGAAGAGCTGGAATTGAGTGGTCTTGCTAAGGCCCCCTGCGAGGTCAGAGCCTGCTTCAGGAAGTGTTTTGATCGTCAGATTAGGTAGGTTTTCTTTCAGCAGGTCGCGCACGGTGGTGCGGAACTGGTTCGCGTAGAGCAGGCATTGCTGACGTGTTGTGGGGATGACTAACGTCATCTTGCTTTCAAGGTCAGCATTCCCGCCCATTTGTGCGAGGATTTTCTGAACTGCTTTGAGGATGTCGTTGTAGACCTGATTAGGGTCAGTGGTGCTCAGCCAATCTGTTCCCCCTGTGGCCGTTCCTGATGCGGTCACTTTGGGGGTAGGCTGAAGAGCAGCGGGAAGGGCTGGGTCATTAAGTGCGCCACGGAGCTGTAATCCTTCTACACCGAACAGGCTAATGCGGTTCTGTGTTTTGTTGAGGATAGAGATAGAGGCTTCGTTTTTCTGAGCCGCCCAGCCAATCTTGGCCGCGCCCATCATTTCAGCTTCACGCTCGCCCCATTTTGTCCATGTCTGGTAATGGAAGGACTGACGCACAATCCAGTTGGCGTTCGCGTCGCTATCCCCATTTTGGCTGTAATCATCGTAAGAGGCGGTCTGCCCAGACATTTCCACGAGGGGAAACTGCGCGGTGTTGACAGTCCAATCGCCTTTTTTGGCAGAACCGTAGATTTCTTCTGCTTTGGTAGGGGTGATGAGCACCTTGGTGACGCGAGGGTCTGTAAAGGTGCTGAAGATATTGGGAATGCCGCTATTGGGAGCGGTAACGGCGGCGTCATGAGCCATGCGGGATGGGTTATAGTCCTGCACGCCATGCACGCCATAATACTGCTTGAGTTGAGCAGGCGTAATCTGTGCCATGAGTGTCCTGTAAGAAGATTAAGCGGTGATGGGGCCGGTGATGATGATTTCTGTTCCAGCGGGCGCGCCTTGTGTGACGATCCAGCCCGTATCAACGGTATTTTGTGGAGCAGAGCCGGGGGCTGCCGTTTGGAGTGTGCCATCTTTGGTCGAGGCATAAACAGACTGCCCAACAGTGGCGTCCGTCTGGGAAAGCGCCCAGTAATCGCCACCAGATGAGAGCGTGACGGCAAAGCCTGCCGGGATGCTCATCGTTGCGCCTTGCAAATATTGGGTGGTTAAGCCTTGTTGGTCACGATGAACGAAGCCCGTAGGTTTTCCACTGCCTGTGTTGGAAACGGTCATGCCGTCCTGATTGACCCAAGCGAAAGCGGCAATCACCAGCCCGGAAGAGCCAACGCGAAAGCCCGCTTCAGGAGAAATGACGGAACGGCGTGGATTGGCCGACGCTATGGCCCCGGCGTAGCCTTGCGGCCATGTGTAATTAACGGTTCTCTGAAATTCGGTGGGCATAGGGTTATCCTAACTGGCGGGGCGGTGTGAAGGGCAGTGACGCGCTGTCGTTGGCAATCGGGGCAGACGGTGTCGGGTGAAGGGCGTTGATTTTGGCCTCCACCAGCGCTTTCAAACCGGGCGTATTGACGCCGGTGAGGCTGTCATTGGCCATGCCCTGCTGACTAAGCGCGTAGCGGTAAATCTGTCGGGCGCTATCAAGATCATGCACCTCGCCAACAAGAGGACGGACAAGCTGGCGGGCATCATTGGCGGCCCGTTGACGTTGCCGTTCTAGTTTAATCTGACGCTCTACTTCGCGGTTGATGGCGCTGTCGGTTGCGGCCTTGCGCTCGCGTTCTTTGTCTTCATCGTCATCATCTTCTGCTGGCTTCTTCTTGGGGCCGTCTTCATCGTCATCTTCAGCGGACTTCTCTGTGTCGTCGCCTTCATCCTCGGCAGTTGGCTTGCCGTCGTCCGCATCATCATCGTCTTCGGCGGGTTTCTTCTTTTTATCGTCGTCATCATCGCCGTCATTGGCGCTGGAGGCGAAGAGCTTCTTAATCGCGTTGATTGTATCGTCCTCGGCGTCTTCGCCTAAGATGTCGCGCAACGCATTGTCTTGGCTGTCGCAGCCTGCTTTGTCTTTTGTTTCGGCCATAATTGGCGCTCCTTGTGCAGTATCGTGAACGATGACGTCACTCCCAGCGCGGCCATTGGGCACAAGAGCCACGTGGTTGCCGCGAATGTTGGTCATGCGTCCGTCATAGGGCTCGCCCTTGTAGGTGCCCGGTGTCATATCGGCATCGTAATCGTAGCCACAGGACAACTCGCGCTGCTGGCCAGATTTGATCTTCTCAATCAGTGGGCCGTCCCAGATGGTCAGCCCGTTTTTAAGGTAGGGGTCTTCAAAGATGGCGTTTCGCATCGTCGAGCCCACAACGATATGCTTTTGCGGGTCGGCAGCGGTGACGCGTGAAGTGTTCGTGGGGTGATCATCTAAAACGGGGAGGCCGTTAAAGGTCGCAGCGCCACGTTCGAGTTCGATAGGGTCACGGAGCAGACGGTAGGTCTGTTCGGGTTTGAGTCCAAGCTCTTCAGAGCGAGGGATTTCACGGCCAAAATAGCCGCAAATATTGGCCTTGCTAATGGGCGTGGTTTCCACATGCAGCCGCCCATCCTTGTCAAAGGTGCGCACGGAGCCCATGCGGTCAATGGCTAGTCGTTCCATGGGATTTCCAATCATTATAACCGGGAATGATATATTCGGCACGGCATCGGCAATTCACGAGCTGCCCGGGTTGGATGTATTGGCCCGAAATAAAGCAGCCTTTAGCGATGTCGTACCGCATGCCATCAGCGCGGCGATGGTCTTCACGGGAGAAACGCCCACCGCAAACATGCCGCCAATAGGCTTCTTTAAGGCCCAGCTCAGAGGCGCGCTGGCGTTCGACAAACTGACTGATCTTATTGTTTTGGTCAGT
>NZ_WVHP01000010.1 GCF_009834765.1 Saccharibacter sp. EH611
AGAACAAGGGGCACAAACATGACAGGAACAATGCTCAGACACTAGGAAATATCTTGTCCCATCGCATCCCATTACCTCACAGCTATCAATATCTACTCTCATCCCCGCCTCCATTTCTTCCAGAACACGACCGCGATCTTCCACGGCCAGAACAGCATTGTTGTCAGTGTTGGGATGCCCCCTCGCGGGCAGTTAGGGCGGAAACGGCGCTCTCGATGTCTGACGTAGAGGCCCATTCCGCAATAAATATTCATTGATAGAAGTATGGCATGAAAGATATTCATCACATGCCCTCCGCAAGGTTGTATACCTTGTCAAGCAAGTAACTAAACTCGCTTCGGTCTTGCGTTTCAAAAGCACGCATCAAATCAGCGACCAGTTCATTGCCCGTTACATCACATGGTTTTGCTGGAGGTAGATTGAGTTTGCGACTCACGACTTCTTCCAGCAGATATTTATCATCGACCTGACTAATGGCGTCGTCTGCGTCTATCTCGGCTTGAACTAAAATCATCACAGACCCCTCCTGATTTTACGCACGAGATGAGCGACGATGCTGCATAAGAGCACCGGCCACATGAACGAAGCGACAACGCGGGTTTCGGTTGGTACGTAGCTGTGCTGTGGCTGTGTTAGCTCGAACACGGCCCATAGCGTCGCGCCGATGAGGCCGTAGAGCGCTGCGGCTAGGCACAAGATGAGAAAGAGGCTCATGCTGGCATCTCCTGCATGTCATTTTCTTTGCTTTGTAGCTTGCGGAGGTTATCCAGTTTCATCTCATGAAACTGAGCCAAAGCGCCCTTTAACGCTGCGATAAAATCCTCATCACGCTCAACACGCTCTGTGTAAGGGCGTAATCCG
This sequence comes from Saccharibacter sp. EH611, assembly GCF_009834765.1. Classification (GTDB taxonomy): domain Bacteria; phylum Pseudomonadota; class Alphaproteobacteria; order Acetobacterales; family Acetobacteraceae; genus Saccharibacter. The sequence continues at coordinate 862 of NZ_WVHP01000010.1, forward strand.
GGGCAATACGAATAGCGGTCGCACCATTGCCGCCCTGTGACGAGCAACTGCCCCTGAACCTGCACAAAATAATCCATCCCGAAGCCATTCAGCATGTAATGAGCATGTTTCTCTGGGCGTGGGCACTTAATTTCCAGCAACCCATTCTCGCCAATAAGCCGGTCGGGACTTGCGCCATATGTGCCGTCATCATCGGTGATGAAACCCACACGCTGTGCTATTTCGGCTGTTTCAAACTCATAGGCTTGAGCCGCTGTCTCTTCTAAGGCAATCCCTCGTTGCACATCTTGATTGTGGCTTAAATCCGTCTCTAAAGGACATCCAAGAATCATCTCAACAGCGAGCTTCACCGCGTATGGCTTTGCCGAAGAAGAAAAAGCGTGCGTCTTCGGTGTGATAATCTTGCTAAATTCAGAGGCTGTTGGGAGACCAGCACGTAAGGCCATCCACTCATCAGAGCCTTGTTCTACGTTATATATCTTCATGACTGCCTCTCATGAGCAGGCAGGGAACATTTCAGTCTCTTCACCGCTCGTTGATAAAGATGACTAGGCATTTCGTCTAAAGAGCTACAGGCCGCCCACGCGAGTATTTTTTGCGTTGCAACCCCGCTCTGCCTCAGTAAGTCAACGATTTCATTTTTCTGAGCCGCCGTAATGACATCCCCCTGACGCGGCTTGGGGGGGAGCCCATCTGTGTCCTCATTTGTCCGAACGATATTCAGCAGCATTTCAGCGCAATAACGCTTCCCGTAGGAAATAGACGAGCCAAACGCCTGCAAAGCATTCCGTCCATTACCAACATCTATAGGCAAATCCATTTCGGAACTTTGAGACTTCCCATTCTCATGAGTAATCGTCCCGATAATAGTCTTCATACCGCCTTCAGAAGAGCGCGTCGTAAAAGAGAGCCGTAACCCGTGCTTTGTCAGAATAGGACGAATAACGGCATCCATATCTTCCCATCGGGTAAAGTTGTATCCTACCTTTCCCCCGAGACTAACCCGGCCATTCTTTGCCACCTGTGGGATTTCCCCAGAAGCGGCGCTCATGGCACGGCTAAATTCTGCTGTTGCCTCTCTATCCATGACTTGATTGTGCATTTGTAAGAGCGCTTGCATCTTATCAACATCACATTGCGGGTTTGTTGCCGCTTGTGAGATGATCCCCATGATAGAAACATCCGTATTGACCCTCGTTTCAACAGAAGGAGATACGTTGTTTTCCTTTGCTACTACGTTACTCATCACGCGGCCTCCCATTCCCGGGCACGCAGGCGGGCAAGCGCTATGACAGCGCGGTATTCTTGGCCGTGCTTGTTGTCGCCATGTGTGTCGTTTACGGCTTTCTCAAACTCATCAAGGGTTCCGCTAAAGCAGCCACGCGTTACGTATGGTACGTCTTTCGTGTGGAACAGTATCAGTGCCCCATCTTCTGATCCGATTGGGCCGATCGTCAGAATGTGGCGTTGACTGGGTATCCACGCATTCCCGGACACACGCGCATTTCCGAACACCTTCGCATCGCCGAAGACTTGCGCATTGCCGGATACCTTCGCATCGTCGGATACCGCCGCATCGTCGAACACCCACGCATCTCCGGACACCCAAGCGTTCCCTTGGTGGCTTAGGTTGTCTTCACATGCGATGTATCCGCCTAGTTCACCCTTAGAAACGTCGAACTCTGGAATATCCCTAAGTGCTTTGATCCGAAAAAGTGTTTCACCAAAGTCTGTAACCGTATCGTCGGTTAGTAGTTCGTATTTCTTACTCATTAGAAGCCCCATGCTTTCACATTTTCAAAAACTGCGCAGGAAAAGAGTGCTTCGGCTGCTGTTTTCTGCTCTTTCTTGAGGCAGTCCATCGCTGCCTTTAGGTATTCTGTCCGCCTCATTTGCGGCGTCTCTGGGCGTGCTTTAGACACAGCTTTCCTGTTTGCGTGTTTCAGCATCTCAAAAATCCTCGGTTTTACTTGGGGGCGGTTAGTAACTATTTTCTTCTATCTGGCGCTCTTTAAGCAAAAGTTCGGCAAGCTTCATGCTCAGTTCTTCTCTTTTCTTTCTAAAACCACTCACACAAAGACCTATTTTCTCTGTTCTATTTATCTTCATGTCTACAAGAGAGATTTCATTAAGAATACTATCGCTTTCCTTGAGCGTTGTGACCGTTATGGTTCGAACGACTGTTTCGATGATGAAGCTCTTATTGCACGACGTGCAGTGCCATTTAGCCCCCTCATACGCCTCATTGAGCTCGCCATCCCCCTCGTTCTCATACAAGCAATGGGGGCAGACAATCTTTCCTTCATGCTCCTGTCTGTAGTTCATCGTGTCTCCTCCAAAGCCCGTTGTTGGTGCCTTAACCGAGCCTTGAGAACCAAACGCTCTTCTACTTCTTCGGGTGTTAGGACATCGCGCTGTTCAATCAGATCAAGAAGAAGATGTGTATGAGCTATCCGTTCCTTTAAGGCTGCTAGATCACTCATCATCCCATCACCCTATCGTCTTGATTGAGATTGCGGGATGTGTCTTTGCTCTGCCAGTAACGGTCTGCTGCGCTTCCTGCTTCTCGTTGATCCTCCAGAAAGGACTGAAGACCGGGGATGCCGTCTTCGTCTAAGTCCGCCGCCATGAG
>NZ_WVHP01000011.1 GCF_009834765.1 Saccharibacter sp. EH611
TCGGGCAAAGCAAATTCCTGTTTCGGCTTTGAACGAGGCTTTGAAGCCTTGGGGGGACTATAGGGGGGTATAGTTTTTTGGTTAGTTATATTGGTTAGTTTGGGTGCATTATCTGCGGGGGTTCCCCCGCATTTAGTGCGGTGGTTAGGTGCATTATATGCGGGGGTGCATTTAGTGCGGGGTGCATTATATGCGGGGGTTTCTGGCTTTACATTGGCATTGAATTGAACCGCGTATTGAGCGCTTTTCCCACTTTCAATCGTTCTTGTAATAATGCCAGCGGCTACGAGTTCTTTTAGTGCATTCTGGACGGCTCGCTCTTTAAGAGATGAGCGTGCAGAGAGCTGCTGAACCGTTGGATAGCAACGACCTGTTTGATTGTCCGCAAACGTAATGAGAGCCACGAGCACGCTTTTCGCACCATGCTTGATTGGGAGCTCGGTTGCCCATTGGATAATGGCATATGGGTTATGGGCGTCATTCATTGCATAAACCTCCCATGCTCATCGCGTTTGCGTTGTGGTGATGCGGCGCCCATTGAGGCGAGCTGCTTTCTGAGGTTCGTAACGAGAGCGAAGGCACGGTTGTTCTTGCCCTCAAGGTGCCAAATCTGTTTCCGTAAATGGCGCAGATCAGAGCATAAGCGCTCCTGATGGTTGCGCAGGTCGGCGCAGGTTTCTTGCAGCGCCTTGTTGTGTCGGCGCTCTTGAGCAAGCTCACGGTGCAGTTTACGGACGTATGGGAAGAAAAGACGCAGCATGTCACACCCCCAACGCACGGCGGTAGATGTCGAGAAGCTGTTCTTGCTCTTCCACCTCAGCGGGCTCTTGCTTGCGAATTTTGATGATTTCCTTAATGACTTTCACGTCAAAGCCTGCTGACTTTGCTTCTGTGAAGATGTCGCGAATGTCAGAGCCAAGGGCTTTACGTTCTTCTTCCAAACGCTCCACGCGTTCAACAATGGAGCGCAGACGATCAGCAGCAATGCCGCCTGTTGTGTGTGTATCGGTCATGATGTGTGCTTTCAGAACGGAATCTCATCGTCGAGTGGGTCTTGGCTTGCGTCCACGTCAGACATGGAACGCTGCGAGCTGTAGGACTGGCTTTGAGCGGTCTGTTTCTGCTGGGAAGGCTCGCGGTCAGACTTGCTGTCGAGCATCACAAGATCACCACGGAACGCCTTTAGAACGACCTCTGTCGTGTAGCGTTCCATGCCCTGTTGATCTGTCCATTTGCGTGTCTGAAGTTCGCCTTCGAGATAGACCTTGCTTCCTTTTCGTAAGAAGCGTTCGGCCACATCCGCCGTGCGCTCGTTGAAGATCACGACACGGTGCCATTCAGTCTTTTCGTGCTTTTCGCCGGTTTTCTTGTCCGTCCAGTTTTCGCTCGTCGCCACCGTTAGATTGGCGATCTTCACACCAGATTGCGTGTGACGGATCTCTGGATCGCGGCCAAGGTTGCCGACCAGAACGACCTTGTTCACAGAGCCTGCCATTAGAAGCTACTCCAGCCAGAGCGCATAGCTGTGAAAAGAAGAAAGCACAGTGAAATCATAAGAAAGATAGCGCAGGCCGTCCCTACCGTGCTTAGGGCAATGAATATGGCTTTCGGAATAACACTTGCGATGAGATCGATGAGATTGATGACAGTCATGCCGACACCTCATCTTCACCGGAGCGGCGTTCAATCTCTTCATCGGCAATCTGAGAGAGAAGACCAGCAAGCCATCCTGGCATTGCATGGTGTCTGATCGTCCGAAGGTCTGCATCGGGTAGCTGACAAATAAACATCCGAGCGCGCGGATCAAGCAGCTTAGGGCATCCCCATTTCTGCAATTCCTCATCGGTTGGGTTGGTAAGCCTTTCCTCACGGTATTCACGAAAGGCCGTTTGAACAGAAAGATTAACCCGATCGCGACGCTCTTGCTCAGAGAGCGTATCGTGGTCAGGACGCTTCGCTTGGGTGTCTTGTGCTACGTTTTCGTTGCCTGCCCCGGAGGTCGAGTCCGAGGAGGCGTTTCCTGAAACTGAACGAGGAGATGACGATGTTTTCTTTGCAGAAACTGAACATTCAGATGGCTGGGAATGGGTTTGAGATCCATGTTGAAGGTTACTTCCAACAGAAGCTGCCACAGGGCGGCGTGCAGAATTCTCCTGTTTCTCTGACAATCCCTGTGCGAAACCTGCCAGAAAATACGCACAGCCTTGATGACTGGCAGCGTTGGGTTCTTGCATGGCTTTCGCAGTGCGTTGAGCAGCATTGAGCAGAAATAGCCATTGACGGTGACTAATCATGACGCCGTCCTCACTCGTTACGTCACTATTAGTGGCGTGGCGAGCGTCTTCATCGAACCATGATAGCCCTAGTATATGCAGCCTCATACCCGTGTCTCCTTCTGCTGTTGTGTGGGGGTGGGGTGGTTGCGCCGCGTTGGACGGCGCGGCGGATACAGGTCGGGGCGCAGCTGCTCGCGGGGGATGCCGGTGAGGGCTTCCACTGCAATGACCCGCTGCGCAGGAACTCGTTTCCAGCGATAAATGGCAGAAGCTGATTTGAGGCCTAAGAACGTGGCCAAGTCTTTGGGCTTCACACCAAAAGATGAGATGAATGATTTAGCCATGCCTCATAGTGACCTACAGTCACTTTTTTTGCAATAGAAAAGGTGACTGATATGGCCGCATTAAATTCTACATTCCGGCAAACTGTGGGTATGGAAACAGTTGGCCAAAGACTTAAAAGATTGAGGAAGAGCGCCCGCTTAACGCAAGCGGACGTAGCCGCCGCGCTTCCTGGTGATATAAACCGCAGTTATATCGCTAAGATCGAAAAGGACGAGAAAGTCCCTTCGTGGCACATTATGTGCGCATTAGCCGATTTTTATGACATCGGGCTTGATTACCTTCGCTTTGGAAAGTCTGTTGCGCCTCTCAAGGCTTCTTGCGAGATCGTTGAAGATGATGCCGAAGTGGGACTGCTCAGAGCGTGGCGAGCTATGGACGAGGAGGAGCGTAGCCTTTTTGCCGCTTTTGCTTCGCGTTTTGGCCTCAGAAAGGCCTCTTGAGTCGTTCGTATCGTCAAAACACATATGAAATCTCCTTAGGCGGCGACTCTTAAGGAGGCAGCATAGTTCTTTAAAAAGCAATGTGACCAAAGGTCACTTTTTTCTTGACCTCATTAGTGACTTATGGTCACATATCCTCATACCGAACGAAACGCCCCACGTCGGGGCGTAGGAGGAGGGTAAGATGAGAGACACGAATGCTCTTACAATGCAGCAAGAAGAAGAGCTGCAAGAATATGGCAGTCTTCTCGCCAAGCAGGGGAAAGACCTGCTGCACAAAGGGCTATCCCTTGGCCATTTGACACCGGATCAACAAACTCTGCTCTCGGAGCACTGCATCGGCCTCGTTGAGCTTGGCACGATCCTGTTCCATCAGGAGGCGGCGCAATGATCCACCTACACGCAGTAGCGCAGCCACAGCAGGGCGCAGTCCTCGTGCCCATCACGCCAGATGAGAAGGCCCTAGAGCTAGGACGTATGCTCCTAGGACTACACCGCAAAAGCAACGATCTCTGGGCGCAGGAAAAGGTGCTCATGGTCATCAAGACGTATTTTGAGCGTATGGCACATCTGATCGAGCGGGGCAGTCGCACGACAGAAGATGACGCAAAGGCCGAATTCTTTGCCCTCATGGCGGCGGACTTAGACGAAGACGGCATCCCCGGTCTTCAGTCCTTTCTGGAGGATCAACGAGAAGCAGGAAGCGCAGCAGACCGTTACTGGCAGAGCAAAGACACATCCCGCAATCTCAATCAAGACGATAGGGTGATGGGATGATGAGTGATCTAGCAGCCTTAAAGGAACGGATAGCTCATACACATCTTCTTCTTGATCTGATTGAACAGCGCGATGTCCTAACACCCGAAGAAGTAGAAGAGCGTTTAGTTCTCAAGGCTCGGTTAAGGCACCAACAACGGGCTTTGGAGGAGACACGATGAACTACAGACAGGAGCATGAAGGAAAGATCGTCTGCCCCCATTGCTCGTATGAGAACGAGGGGGATGGCGAGCTCAATGAGGCGTATGAGGGGGCTAAATGGCACTGCACGTCGTGCAATAAGAGCTTCATCATCGAAACAGTCGTCCGAACCATAACGGTCACAACGCTCAAGGAAAGCGATAGTATTCTTAATGAAATCTCTCTTGTAGACATGAAGATAAATAGAACAGAGAAAAGCGGTCTTTGTGTGAGTGGTTTTAGAAAGAAAAGAGAAGAACTGAGCATGAAGCTTGCCGAACTTTTGCTTAAAGAGCGCCAGATAGAAGAAAATAGTTACTAACCACCCCAAGTAAA
>NZ_WVHP01000012.1 GCF_009834765.1 Saccharibacter sp. EH611
CGGGTCGTTACACAGAACAATGAACCTTGGTGGGTTCTGTCTGATGTGTGCAGCGTTTTAGAAATTCGCAATGCCCCCGATGCAGCAAAACGGCTCGATACGGACGAAAAGTCCACTATCGTTATTACCGATAGTGGGAATCTCAACGCTGAAAGAACCATCATAAACGAGTCCGGCCTTTGGTCTCTCGTCCTCACCAGTCGCAAAGCAGAAGCCAAGCGCTTCAAGAAATGGCTTACCTCTGAAGTCATTCCCTCCATCCGCAAGCATGGCGGGGATATGGCAACGCACCAAGAGGACACCCCCGAAACGCTCATGGCTCGTGCCCTTCAATTGGCAGACAAGACGATTAAGGATCGCGATGCACAACTAAAGGATGTACTCCCCAAAGCCAGCGCCTTCGATGAACTCGCCAACACAGACGGTCTCTTCACTCTCCGTGATAGCGCCAAACTGTGCGGGTGGCCTGAAAAGCTTTTCATCCAGAAGCTCGTGCAAAGCCCGATCAAGTGGCTTTATGTGCATTCATCCTCTGGCCGCAAGCTCGCTTATGCAAAGCCAATTAAGGACGGGTATATGGATGTAAAGCAGGTCACGGTCTTCCATAAAACCACGGGTCGGGAAACCTACGGCCAGCCCATGATTACGCAAAAAGGCTTAACAAAGCTTTCTGCAAAGATAGGCGTGTTCGCCCCACGGAAGGAGATCGCAGCATGAGCAAGAACCTACCTCCTCTTCCGCCTGCTCCTGAAAATAACGACCTCATCGCGCGGATATACAAGCTGCGGGAAAGACACAGCTATGAGTGTCTCAACGCTGCCGTTCAGCTCGCAATGGAGGCTGCCCGTGGCGAAGGTGTTCTTGTTGAGCATTTCATAGAGCTAGGCCGCCGCTTTGGGTCGTCCACAGTGCGAAAGACCCGAAACACCAGAGATAGGCTCCGCCTCATCAAAGGCGGGAAAGACTAACCCCCAACAAGCCGCTCCACACCGGGGCGGCTTTTTTATGTCTGGAACATCCCATGACCCAAACAGAACAAGCCATCCTCTATTCAGAGGTCTCCCAAATATGGATGGAGCCCACTGGGAAAGGAACATCGCTTCTTATCTCTGTTGAACATCTTCCAGCCGATGTCCGAGCCCCGATCTTCCTTTCCCTCTCCAATGTCCAAGAAACTATTGGATATCTGGAACTTGAATGTGTTGGTGCCATTAATGGGAAAGCATTGCTTCAAGCCAAGGGATTACGACTGGCGAATGCTGGAGCCCCTGTTGAACCAAGCCAGATACTACAGTTTTCATGCTCTCAGCAGGAAGAAAATTCAAAAGATAAATACTCTCTATGAAAACCCTATCCTTATCAAATGATTGGGATTTAGAGCTTGATAGCACCGGCTCTCTCGTCGTGCTGTCGGACAATACGGCCCTCCTGCAAGATGTCTGCTCAGCGGTGCAAACGTGGCTAGGCGAAGTCATCTACGATATGAGCCAAGGTCTTCCCTATGACGCGGACATCCTCCGTTCGGATGTGGACATCTCTTTCTACGCGTCTGAAGCAGAAGAAGCGGCCATGTCTGTTCCCGGTGTTGCTGCCGCCACCTGTCATCTCACAAATCCCACGCCCGAGCGCCAATTAAGCGGGATCATTCTCGTCACATTTGACGATGGGGGAACAAGCTATGCCCAATTCTAATATCACGACCAACGTCCCGGCGCCTGCTCTTACAACTGCTGGATTTGTTGGCCCTAGTGAGCAAGACATCCTTAATGGACGACTTGAAGACCTAAACACAGCTCTAGGCGGTGGGGCTAATACATCTTTATCTACTCCACAGGGACAAATCGCCATCTCAGAGACAGCAATTCTAGGAGATTTTCTTTCTGCCCTCCTGTCCCTCTTCAACGGGATTGACCCCGCCTCTGCCTCGGGTCGGATGCAGGAAGCCATTGGGCGGCTGTATTTTATGGAACGCCGCGCCGCGACCCCTACAACCGTGACGGTGCAGGCCACGCTCAACAACCCCGGCCAGACCATCGCAGCTGGCACGGTCGTTGCGTCAAGCTCCAACGGCCTTCTCTACAGCACGCCCTCCGCCGTTACCCTTCCGCAAGGGGTACAAACCGCCGCGCTTGATCTTGCCTGCACAACCCCCGGCGCCATCCCGTGCCCTGCTAAAAGCCTCCAGCTCTATCAAGGCGGTCTAGGCTTGGCCTCGCTCACCAACCCCGCCCCCGGCTCTATGGGCAGCGACGCCGAGAACCGAACAGACTTTGAGACGCGACGGCGGAACTCTGTGGCGGCCAATAGCCGCAGCCAGAACGCGTCTCTGATGGGGGCCTTACTGGAGCTGGATGGTGTCACCGACGCTTACGTGATGGATAATCCCAGCGGCAACGCCACGGCCATTAGCGGAGTGGCGATGGAGCCGCACGCGCTCTACGTGCTTGTCGAAGGCGGGACGGAAAACGCTATTGGCCAAGCGATCCTTGCCAAAAAGCCGCCCGGTATTGCCACGATGGGCGACCGTCTCGTGACCGTGCAGGACACGAACCCGGTTTACGCGGGGAACAGCCCCTCTTACACCTTTCGGTATGACCGACCGCAGCCCGTGCCTGTGACCGTCGCTGTCACGCTCGAACAATCCGACAGCGTGCCATCTGACGTGGTTACGCAGGTGCAGAACGCCATTATGGGCGTTCTGCAATCTGGTCGCTACCGTGCTCGCATGGGTGGCACCCTCTATGCGTCTCGCCTCTCAGCTGCTGTCGATGCTTTGGGAGACTGGGCCGAGGTGCTCTCTTTGACGCTCAACACGGACAGTCTGACGAACCAGACGCGCCTGCGCCTGCCCATCAATCAGCTCCCAACCGTCACCCCGGCAACGATTA
>NZ_WVHP01000013.1 GCF_009834765.1 Saccharibacter sp. EH611
ACTGGGTCTTCAGCGTGCGAGGGGTTCCAGCTAAACCAGATTTCAGAACCGCGTTTACGGATGGTCGGACGCAACAGCTTGAGCGAATGAGCCGAGAGGGACTGAGCTTCTTCCACCCACGCAACGTCAAAGCCTTCCAGCGACTTGATCGAGTCCGCCGTATGGTTCTGCATCCCTTGGAAGATAATCACGCCGTCGCCCGGTGTGCGAATTTCCTTATCGAGCAACTCGAACTTGTCAGCTAAACCGTGCGCCATGATCTTGTCTGTCACGAGCTGCTTGACCGACATATTCAGTGACTTCTGGATTTCACGAATGCACACAGCCCGCAGGCCGGGGCGCATCATCGCTTGCGCTACGAGGTATTCAGCAAAGAAGTGAGACTTCCCAGAGCCGCGACCACCCCATACGCCCTTATAACGCGCAGGCTGGAGCAACGGCGCAAAAACACGCGGTGTCTGAATATCAAGGGGCGCTGTTTCTGTCATTTTTTGGGTCAACTATGGTGTGACGTATTTCAGTAATCGGGCCGCCATCTGGCCCGCTATGTTCAAGCTGCTGTTTGTCGCCGAATACTTTCGGAGCACGGCGGGCAATATCCCACCGCTTAATCTCAAAACGCGTTTTGCTCGCCGTTGCGTTGTCTGGCGTAATGCCCTGTTCTAGCTCACGTATTTCGTCCGCCAGAATATAGCTCGATATTTCGCGCGCGCGCCTGTACTGGTCAGACAATCCGGGCCGTTCGTGAACCCACTGTAAAAATTGAGTACGCGACGGCCGTGAATTGCCTGAGCAAATTTCTCGTAATGTGCTGCCCTCCATCACCTCAACTACCATCGCATCGAATAACGTTTGAGAGAACGAGACAGGCGGTTTGCGCGCGCCTGTTTTTTTACGTGTAGTCGGTTTTTTGCTCATCGCCACCGCTCCAAAGACTGCCCGTTTTCCCATGCCTGAGCGCGCAGCTCTTTACACGCAGCGCTCCAAACGCGGGTCATGAGGGTGGAGGGAACTGTTGAACCGATAGAATATACCGCCGTGTGAGGCAGCGTGAACGGGGCGCAGCGCACCACGTCGCGAGCCGACAGACCGAGCAGCGCCGCATCCATCCACGATGGGTGGACATCAGCCCGGTGGGTATTTTCTGGGCCTTTACGGATCGGCACGAGTGCCACGCGGTCTTTCTGGCGTTTTAGCACGATACAAAGGCCGCCCCGTGTAGATACAATACGACCACGCCTAATCCGTGGGTCTGGAGTAGGGGCGAAGTTCGGCATGATATTTTCGAGAGAGAAAGCTTAAAACAAAAAAAAGCCGCGGCCCGATTGGGCGCACGACTTCCGACTATGCCAATATCATGCCACGTTTATGCTATACGTACAAGTCCTTTTTTTAAAATCGCCTCATTGACTCCAGAGGTTGGTTTTTTAATTGTATGATTCTTATAAATTTTCGTGATGTAAAAGCTTAATATAATGGGGTGTTAACGTGGGTCTTCCCCCGATTCAATTCATGGATAAAATTAAAGAGATTTTAGAAGTTTTAACTAACTTGGCAAAAGTTGCAGGGAAAGAAATTTTTCTCCTCACGATGTTTTTCGTGTTATACATAATCGGGTTGGTATGTGGGCTCGTTTGGTATCAACTGCTTGCTGGAATTTTGGCATTGTATATCCCCTATCAAATGAAAAAGGCCCTAGAAATTATAAGCGGATGGGAAAAACAAAAAAGATTAATAAAAAACGAACAGAAGAGGCTCAACGATATGTTGAAATCATTGATTTCTTCTGAAGGAAAAAAGAAAAATAGGAGGAAATAAGATGTTTTTATATATTATATTTTTGGCCGGCTCATTATTTTCGATTAATGTTGTGGGCTCGTACTTTCTTCATAGGGTAAAGCTATACGGGAATGCTTTGAAAGAATTTAATGATGCGCTGGATGTTATTTTAAAAGATGATCGCGTTCCGTATCTTGAAAAGCAAAGATTGGCGCGACTAAGCATCGTTGCATGCTCTAAGGAGAAGGCAAAATCATATATAGATTTTGCTGCCTCGGTTTTGGCTGGGGAGGTTACTCCTTCGGAAGGGAATCGTTATTATGACGATCACCCTGATTTAGTAAGAAGATGTTTAGATCTGTATATGGCGGCGTTAAGTGTCGCGGGTTTTACAATAGGAGATGTGTACAAAGCTCAACATATCAGAAAAGGACTAATGTCATCAGGCAAATTATCAGAGACGAAGGAAGATTGTTTGTTTGCGCGCTTTTCCGTGAGATTGCCAAGGCTTTTGAAATTTGTGCCAAAGGAATTTCCTCAATACGCTTGATGATGTGTCAACATA
>NZ_WVHP01000014.1 GCF_009834765.1 Saccharibacter sp. EH611
AGTGCGGTGTCCAATGCTGGCACATTTGATGTCAATGGGGGGCGTGTTGCTGGCCAGACTGTGAATGATGGCAGTCATGCTCTTATGACGGCAGAAAACAACGCGCATTTGAGCGATATTGTGAATAATCAGGGTGTTGTGAAGCTCGTTAATGCCTATGCTCAACATGTAACGAACGCGACAGGTGCACAGTTTAGTGCGACCTCTGGTCAGCTTGCGGGATTAACAAACGCTGGTGAAGCGCTTCTGACGGCGCGTAATACTGTTACGGGGGATGTGTCCAATAGCGGTCATCTCACCTTGGATGGGAATACGGTTGCCGGGACATTGTCTGCACAGAATGGTACCTTCACAGTCACGAATAATAATGTGGCTGTTGGATCCTTAGCGGGGAATGGCCAAGGCGTGCTTAACGGTCAGCTTTCTGTCACGAATGGCCATGATACGTTCGGCGGAGACCTGTCAGGCGCAGGGACTGTGCAGATTGACGGGGGAAAACAAACGTTCTCAGGTGGGAATGATTATACAGGCGCGACCACTGTAGCGCGCGGTACCCTAGCGCTTGCCCAGAATGGGTCAATCCAAAAGTCTGCTGGTGTGCATGTGGCCAGCGATGGGAGCTTTGACATTTCAGGGCTTGGCACAGGTACGACAGCGGTTCAGGCTCTTGATGGAAATGGGAGCGTTGCTCTGGGGTCGAAAACTCTGCAATTGTCCAATGCGAATGCGCCATTTGGGAATGTGTATTCCGGTGTGATATCTGGTGATGGCTCGTTTAACCTGACGGGTGGTCGGGAAATTCTGACAGGTGATAGTACTTATCGCGGAGCAACGCAGATCGCCAAAGGCGCGCAGTTGGTGTTGGGGAACAATACGACCACGGGCTCTCTGCAGAGTAACACGATTAATGTGGATGGTGATCTCACGATCAATAGAAGCAATCGTGCGGTTTTCAATCAAACGATCACAGGCTCTGGGTCGCTTATTCAAGATGGCGATGGCGTCACTCAGCTTAATGGCATGAGCAGCTATAGCGGTCCGACGATAGTTCAGCGCGGTGGATTGGATGTCGAAGGCGCACTGTCTGGTTCTGATGTTCAGGTTAATGCAGGCACTTTGTCTGGGACTGGGATGGCCAAGAGCGTTACGATGGAACGTGGTTCTACCTTTGCGCCCGCTGGTGATGGGCAGATCGGGACATTCTCTATGGGAAATGGCCAGAATAATGCGCTGGTCATGAATGATGGTTCCACTCTTTCAATTGACGTGAAAGGGAGTTCTTCTCTTTCTGCAGCAGAATTGAATGATGGGCTGTCGACACTCACGTTCCAGAAAAGACTGTATCAAGTGCTGCCAAGTGACCAGATCCATGTCACGGGGTCTGCGCAGATTGGCAATAATGTTGAGCTGAGCCTGCCAAGAGGTGGAACGATTAAACCAGGTGAAGCCTTTACTCTGGTTACGTCAACGAATGGGGTTAATGGGTCGTTTAGTGGTATCAGTGGGTTGAATGCTCTTTCGGCCTTCGTGAAGCCAGAATTTATTCATTCAGATGATAATAAAGACCTTACCCTGCTTCTAGAACGCAATAGCCTCGCCTTTGGTGATATTGGAGGGACACGGAACGAGCGTGCTACCGGAACGGCTCTGGATCATGTTTCCGTAGAGAAAAATGTGGTTCAGGCCATGTTGTCGTTGAATGAGCGTGACGCACGGCAGGCGACGAATTCACTATCTGGTGAGCTTCATGCTTCTGCGCGCACAGCCTTAATTCAAGATAGTTATTATATCCGTCAAGCTGCGTTAGACCGTCTCGATAGTGCTGATTGTGATGGAAGCAGTGGGAATGGCATTGGCACGGCTGATTTACGGACAGGCCAAAAAACGCACCAATGCTTGTCTGATCGTCCTGTGCTGTGGGGTGAGTCCTACGGGAGTTTGGGAAGCAATTCTGGAGACGGAAATGCCACCTCTCTTCATCATTCTGCAGCCGGGTTTGTGATGGGGGCGGATGCTCCCGTGGTGGCCCAGTGGCGTGTAGGTGGCATGGTTGGGTATGGCCATTCCATGTTTAACCAGAAAAGCGGGAGTAGTGGTTCTGGTCATAGTGATAATATTACGATTGGG
>NZ_WVHP01000015.1 GCF_009834765.1 Saccharibacter sp. EH611
GTGCAGACAATGTCCCGGCAACCGTATTCCCATCCAAGGTGAGATGACCGCTATTGGACACATCCCCCGTAACAGTATTACGCGCCGTCAGAAGCGCTTCACCAGCGTTTGTTAATCCCGCAAGCTGACCAGAGGTCGCACTAAACTGTGCACCTGTCGCGTTCGTTACATGTTGAGCATAGGCATTAACGAGCTTCACAACACCCTGATTATTCACAATATCGCTCAAATGCGCGTTGTTTTCTGCCGTCATAAGAGCATGACTGCCATCATTCACAGTCTGGCCAGCAACACGCCCCCCATTGACATCAAATGTGCCAGCATTGGACACCGCACTCTGTAAAGAGCCTGTCAACTGAAGCCCTGCACCTGACGCAATAGACGTGGTTCCCGTATAAGTATTCGCACCCGTCAGAACTTCCTGACCGCCGGTGATACTCAGTGACCCACCGGCACCAGACATCACACCGGAATACACATTTCCAAATGGCGCATTCGCATTGGACAATTGCAGAGTTTTCGACCCCAGAGCAACGCTTCCAGTCCCATCAAGAGCCTGAACCGCTGTCGTACCTGTGCCAAGCCCTGAAATGTCAAAGCTCCCATCGCTGGCCACATGCACACCAGCAGACTTTTGGATTGACCCATTCTGGGCAAGCGCTAGGGTACCGCGCGCTACAGTGGTCGCGCCTGTATAATCATTCCCACCTGAGAACGTTTGTTTTCCCCCGTCAATCTGCACAGTCCCTGCGCCTGACAGGTCTCCGCCGAACGTATCATGGCCATTCGTGACAGAAAGCTGACCGTTAAGCACGCCTTGGCCATTCCCCGCTAAGGATCCAACAGCCACATTATTATTCGTGACTGTGAAGGTACCATTCTGTGCAGACAATGTCCCGGCAACCGTATTCCCATCCAAGGTGAGATGACCGCT
>NZ_WVHP01000016.1 GCF_009834765.1 Saccharibacter sp. EH611
TGAAGCTGACATAATCCGCCTCTCGCGCTTTGCTCGTCAACACTGATCGCTCGGCGCCCTGCGGGCACGTCGCTCAGGGAGTTCTGTGGGTGTTCTACGGCATCGCTGGGGTCTAACCAGCTCGCCTTGGCGGCTGGCATGGCCTGTCTCTCTCACCGTGCCACTCAGCGGCCCTGACGGGCCACATCGTTCTGAAGTTCTTTGGCATGAAGGCGGCATCGCCGGGGTCTAACCGGCTCGCCTTCGCGCGCGCGTGATCGGTTTTCGGCTCATCGTTCCGCTCAGCGCCCTTCGGGCACATCGCTAGGGCGGCGGTGGCGTGAGCGCCGGGCTCTGGACGCTCAGAAAGAGCAAATATTTCGCACAATTCCGCGGGTTGTAGCGTGTTCGAGCTCTCCGCTCGTGGCACGCCTCGGAGTTCTGGGTTGGCAGGCCGCGGGGCCTCGTTTGGGACGCCTGCCGTGCCACTCAACGGCCCTTGGGCGCCCCTACGGGCCGCCCTGCGGGTCGCGCGATCTATTCATGCCTCCACGCAAGGGCGCGGCGTCTTGAACTCCTCGCGCTCAGCGAGCGCTTTCCTTCTTAATATTCCGTTAAGACAGAGTGGAGCTTGTGCGTAGTGCGAAGCGCGGAGCGCTGCGGAACGGCGGCGTGAAGCGCCTACGGCACATACATACTCGCCTTAGTGCGTACTGCAAGAGTGGAGCTTGTGCGCAGTGCGAAGCGCGGAGCGCTGCGGAACGGCGGCGTGAAGCGCCTGCGGCACATACACACTCGCCGTAGTGCGTACTGCAAGAGTGGAGCTTGTGCGCAGTGCGAAGCGCAAGCGCTTGCGGAACGGCGGCGTGAAGCGCCTACGGCACATACACACTCGCCTTAGTGCGTACTGCAAGAGCGTAGCTTGTGCGTAGTGCGAAGCGCGGAGCGCTGCGAAGCGGCAAGCGTGAAGCGCTAACGCACATTCACACTTTGCCTCGTGCCGGGGTCTTAACGGAATATTAAGAAGGAAAGCGCTCGCTGAGCGCGAGGAGTTCAAGACGCCGCGCCCTTGCGTGGAGGCATGAATAGATCGCGCGACCCGCAGGGCGGCCCGTAGGGGCGCCCAAGGGC
>NZ_WVHP01000017.1 GCF_009834765.1 Saccharibacter sp. EH611
TTCTATTTATCTTCATGTCTACAAGAGAGATTTCATTAAGAATACTATCGCTTTCCTTGAGCGTTGTGACCGTTATGGTTCGAACGACTGTTTCGATGATGAAGCTCTTATTGCACGACGTGCAGTGCCATTTAGCCCCCTCATACGCCTCATTGAGCTCGCCATCCCCCTCGTTCTCATACAAGCAATGGGGGCAGACAATCTTTCCTTCATGCTCCTGTCTGTAGTTCATCGTGTCTCCTCCAAAGCCCGTTGTTGGTGCCTTAACCGAGCCTTGAGAACCAAACGCTCTTCTACTTCTTCGGGTGTTAGGACATCGCGCTGTTCAATCAGATCAAGAAGAAGATGTGTATGAGCTATCCGTTCCTTTAAGGCTGCTAGATCACTCATCATCCCATCACCCTATCGTCTTGATTGAGATTGCGGGATGTGTCTTTGCTCTGCCAGTAACGGTCTGCTGCGCTTCCTGCTTCTCGTTGATCCTCCAGAAAGGACTGAAGACCGGGGATGCCGTCTTCGTCTAAGTCCGCCGCCATGAGACCAAAGAATTCGGATAGTTCTGCGTTCTCATCTGTAAAAAGCTCAAGGCGCTCAAAATAGCTCTTGATAGCCGTGAGCGGTTTTTCCTGCGCCCAGAGATCGTTGCTTTTGCGGTGTAGTCCTAGGAGCATACGTCCTAGCTCTAGGGCCTTCTCATCTGGTGTGATGGGCACGAGGACTGCGCCCTGCTGTGGCTGCGCTACTGCGTGAAGATGGATCATTGCGCCGCCTCCTGATGGAACAGGATCGTGCCAAGCTCAACGAGGCCGATGCAGTGCTCCGAGAGCAGAGTTTGTTGATCCGGTGTCAAATGGCCAAGGGATAGCCCTTTGTGCAGCAGGTCTTTCCCCTGCTTGGCGAGAAGACTGCCATATTCTTGCAGCTCTTCTTCTTGCTGCATTGTAAGAGCATTCGTGTCTCTCATATTCCCCTCCTCCTACGCCCCGACGTGGGGCGTTTCGTTCGGTATGAGGGTGTGTTTGTCACACAAACAATTTGAGTTCAAGAAAAAAGTTCTTCTAGTAAACATTTTAAACTAGGAGAGACTTATATGTGTTCTAAAAAATCTTCATGCAGCATTCTCACGCCCAAAATGACTCAGAAACTCCATGAGTGCCCTTTTTTCGCCGGAAGTCATTGCACGCCACGCACGTGTAAGAGCTGCTTCCTCTTGAGCTTGGATAGAGTCGCCCAAAGGTTGGAAAGGCGAAACCGAAAAGCCAACAAGATAGTCGAGGGAAACCTCATAAAAATCGGCAAGTTTCGCGATCGTTTCTAGACTAACATTAGCATGACCAGCTTCTGCTGCGGCTAAATGAGGTCTAGATATACCCACAGCCGCAGAAACATCGGCTTGAGTTAGCTTACAGCCCATATGAACAGCTTTCTCGCGCCGTTGTTTGCGCAGCCGATCACTAATCGTCTGTTGGAGCGTTTTTGAATCAATCATTCTGTTAGTCTCGCAAACTATGGAAACAAATGTGTTTCCATCGCAAACAAAACTTGTTTTCGTAAATGTTTATGATACAAACATAATTATGAAACCACGAGAACTTATCCAGGCCGTTGGGGGGCCTACGCGGCTCGCAAGAGCATTAAAGAGGAGCCATACCGCTGTGATTTTGTGGAAGGAAATACCACCCCACCACGTTATCGCAATTGAGAGCAAATTTGGCATCCCCCGCGAGCAGCTGCGCCCTGACCTGTATCCGCCGCGCCGTCCAACGCGGCGCAACCACCCCACCCCCACACAACACCAGAAGGAGACACGGGTATGAGTAATTCCCCGCGCTATGAACCATCTATGGAAAGCTTGAAACTGGCTGTTGAGCTGACACGCATTAATGGCAGCACAAGAGCTGCATTTGATATTATCCAAGATGCAGCTCTGTTTGATGCTTATTTATTCGGCGATCTCATCGTGGCTCTTGGGATCAACGATGGTGTGCCTAATTTCCCTAACTTCAAAAGCGCTTCTGACTTCTTCAACCGCAGTCTGAAAATCCTCGAGAATAAACTTTTGAGAGGATGGGGCGTCCTGCCGCTCTATGCGCGCTTTTCTAAGGACATTGAACAAAGACAAAATCAGGTCTTCACGCGACGTAGTCATTCTTCATCTCCTCGTTCAGTTTCAAAAATGCCTCCTTCGGACTCGCACTCCGAAGCGGGCAATGAAAGCGTAGCACACCCGGCTTTTGATCTGTCCGTCGATGATCTTTTGCAGATTATCGGAGGCTACGCAGTGGATGCCATAAAAGAACGTGCCATCTACGAACTCAAGCGCCGCTGTGGTGAGAGCGTGGAGGAACTATCATGAAGCGTTTACAGATCGCCCTGAGAGCCGCGCGGCTTACCTGTCAGGACATTGATAAGCATGAGCTTGGTGGGGTTCATCCTCTTATTCGTTTTTTTCAGTATCGCAATACGTGGCTGTATGGGCGTGTTGTGTCTGTTGAAAATGTTCAACAATCCAGTCGCGCCATTCGTCTTCTGTCTTGGTTGGCAGATCGTCAAAAAAGGCTTTCAACGTCATCTTGGTGGTGTCTGGCCCGTGTGCTTTTTGCGCTAGGTGCGTCATCACGGCGCTATCAAGACCGGTGCCGTCATATGTCGTGTCAACAATGCTCACCTCAAGCGTCACAAGAAACTTTGAACCAACGCGCTTACTGTCCGCATTGTCTATCTGAAATTGGAACACCGCTTTACCATCCTTTTGAAATTCATCCTCTTTCAGACATGCCTCTCTTTAAGGATAAAATGGAAGAGGGTGTTCATTATATTTTCATCAGAGATGAGAAGTTTCACAGTCGGAGGGGATTCTAATGGCAGGCTCCGTTAATCGGGTCATCCTTGTCGGGAATTTGGGCCGTGATCCGCAAATCCGTGAGGCACAGGGTGGTGCAAAAATCGCTAACTTAACGCTGGCGACCAGTGAGAACTGGAACGACAAGAAAACTGGCGAGAAACGCGAAAAGACCGAGTGGCATCGGGTGGTGGTTTTCAATGAGGGGAACGCCAGTTTTGCGGAGAAATATCTGCGTAAAGGCCGCAAGGTTTACATTGAGGGACGCCTGCAAACACGCAAATGGACCGATCAGCAAGGCGTTGAACGCACCTCCACAGAAGTGGTGGTGCCCCGGTTTGGTGGTGATCTTCAGTCCCTCGACAGCCGCGATAGTGGCGATGCACAGCCGCAGAACAGCCGCTCTCAACAGCCCGCTCAAAGCCAGTCCTACGGCTCGCAGCGCTCTATGTCTGACGTGGACGCAAGCCAAGCCACCCTTGACGACGATATCCCCTTTTAAGGCGCTCTCATGACACAGAACACACACTCTCTATCCTCTGATCTCATCATTGCGTCCACGTCCATTAAGCAGGACGATCAGGGGCGTTATTGCCTCAATGATTGCCATCGGGCGGCTGGAGGCGATCCTAATAAGCGTCCATCTAATTTCTTACGCCTTGATACAACACAAGCTCTTATTGAGGAGATAGACCGATGCTCATATATGAGCATCGGTTCTTTAAACACTAAAAAAGGCGGCCATAACCAAGGCACTTACGCGGTTAAAGAACTCGTTTATGCCTATGCGATGTGGATCAATCCGGCTTTTTATCTTCAGGTGATCCGTGTTTTTGACGCGGCGGTTCGGGGGGCTCTCCCTGCGCCATCGCGCCCGGTAACGCCTCGGCTACCTTCGCTTGTTTCCACGTTTAAAACGGGGTTGCGTATGGCGGGTATGATGGGGCTGACAGGCTCTCAAGCCCATCATGCGGCGGCCTGTTATTGCGAAAGCCGGGGGCTGGAAAACCCTTTAACGCTGATGGGGCTTGACCAAGAAAAGCGCCCTTCCCTTGGGATCTCTCAAACTGAGGTTATTTTCTGGTTCTTCCAAGGGCTTACCGGCGATGATGTGCAGTATTTTGCAGCGGGGAAAGTGCCGACCAACTTTCGGAGCCTTGCCCGTGATGAATGCAAGCGGCGTGGGCTTATCACACGGGGGCGCTTATGAGGCGGCGCTTGATCTGGACGGATGAGCTGCGCGGGAAGGTTGTTACCCTCAAACAAGCGGGGTTTTCGCATCAAGATGTGGCTGACAGGCTTGGGCTGACCTTGTGTCAGGTCTATTGGGGATGGAAGCTCTACCGTGAGAATGCCCCTAGCCGTCGGGGGCCTGTCTTTGTCGATGATTCCTTTATTCGCAGAGTATCGGAGCTTCGCCAAGCTGGCTTTTACCGTCGAGAAATCGCACAGAAGCTGCATGTGCCTGTATCGCGCATTGACCTTGCTATTGTTCTTGGTCGTAAACATGGCATCGATATGGCAATCAACGCGCGTATTTACAGTAAACGACAGGCAGAGAGAAACAGAAAGGGCGTTTAACCTCTTCTTTCTAGGGCATTTACCTTCTCACGACTGAAAACGACCTAAAATGATTGAATTACGAGACTATCAGGAACGCCTGATCCAACAGGCGCAGGGGGCGCTTGCGTCCAAAATTCAGCGGGTGTTGATCCAACTCCCCACCGGTGGCGGGAAAGGCCGCATTTTGCCACGGCTTGCACGGCTGCGAGCAGAGGCAGGGCGGCGTGTATTGGTGGTGGCCCATCGTGCCGAGCTGATCGACCAAATCAGCGCGGCGCTGGATGATGAAGGCATGATGTATGGGCGCATTCAGCCGGGGCAACCACGCATGGACTTCCCTGTTCAGGTGGGCATGGTGCAGACGGTGTCGCGACGGCTGAAAACCCTTCGCGATTTTGATGATATTATGGTGGATGAAGCGCACCATATGCCGGCTGGACAATATACCGCCATGCTGGACGCGTGGCCGAATGCGGCCCTTACGGGGCTGACAGCAACCCCCATCCGCACAGATGGCGCGGGGCTTGGCGATTATTTCGACCAGATGTTTTGCGGCCCGACTACGGCAGAGCTGATTGATCGTGGGTTTCTGGCGGGGTTTGATTACTACATGCCGTCCCGTCAGCTTGACCTGTCCTCTGTTGGGAAAAGAATGGGCGATTATAAACGTGATGCTGCGATGCGGGCCATGAATAAAGCCCGCATTGTTGGCGATGCCGTAGAACATTACCGGCACTATTTGAACGGTCGCCCAGCCATCGTCTTTTGCATGGGGGTTAAACATACCCATGAGGTTGCAGAGCTTTTCTGCGAAGCGGGCATTAAAGCGGCGGGTGTTGATGGTAAAATGGATATGTGCCTCCGTCGGGAACGTCTGGCTGGGCTTGCCTCGGGTGAGCTGAAAATTGTTACGGCGGCGGATGTTATTAGTGAGGGTGTAGATATTCCGGCGGTGGCTGGAGCCATCCTGCTGCGTCCTACGATTTCAACGAGCCTTTATCTTCAGCAAGTTGGACGGGCATTGCGCGTCAAGCCGGATGGATCGCGTGCGATTATTTTGGACCATGTAGGCAATGCTCAGAGACACGGCATCCCGACAGATCCGCGCCGTTGGTCTTTGGACTCTGAAAAACACAGTGAGCCGGCGGCTGGCGTTGTGACGTGCGGCCTTTGTCACCGGGTCTTTCACCAAGGCACCGCAAAGCAGGTCGCCGGGGCAGAATGCACGCGTTCACCCTGTGCGATCTTGAAGCCAGAACCGAAAGAAGCCGTGGAGAAGTCCCCTGAAGTCGTGACGGGAACCTTGGAGGCCGTGGAAGATCGGTGGGCCTGGGCACTTGGTATTGACCCTTACGCAGCTCAAGGGCCTGAGCTTACGTCGCTGATTGCTCATGCTGGAGCAGACAAGGAAAAGCTGGAAATGATCGCCCGAGCCCGTGGCTATAAGTCCGGCTGGGTGCGCCATCGCCTGCGGGCCGCTGGGGTGGAAATACCGATGAACCGGTGGGAGCGTAAAAAAGCACAAGGGAGCCTCTCAGCATGAGACAGAACCCTGAAACACGTATTCAAAACGATATTCTTGTGGCGATTACCGCCCTGCCCTGTGCGTTTTTTGAGCGCTGCAATACGGGGGCCATGCGGACGCCGACCGGACGCCTCGTGCGCTTTGGCCAAAAGGGAGCGCCTGATATTCGCGGCACGTATAAAGGGCGGTCTATCGCCATTGAAGTCAAAACAAAGAGCAGAAAGCTGAGTGCTGACCAAGAGCGCTGGCGGGCCTCTTTTGTGGCTGCTCGTGGGATCTATATCGTAGGCCGTGATGTCCCCAGTGTGCTTGCAGCTTTGGAGGATGTTCAATGACGACCATTCCTCTTGAGATTGAAAATGTGGCGTTGCTGGGCTGGCATGTGTACCCGATGAGCCCCCGTTCCAAAGCGGGTTGCTTTAAAGGCGCGCATAATGCTGCGACCTGTGATCTGGACGTGATAGAGCGCTGGTGTCGGGACTATCCCGGTTGTAATTGGCGTGTGGTGATGGGGCCTTCCCGTCTTTTTGCGCTGGATGTTGACCGTGCGGGACAAACACACAAAGCCGATGGGTTCGCGGCGCTACAAAAGCTCGTGGCCCAACATGGTCCCTTGCCTCCGCGCCCCATGACCAAAACGGGCGGAAGTGGTGGAGCTGTGCTGTTCTTTCGCCATAACGGGGAAATTCTGCGAGGGGCTTCTGGCTGTCCTGCGCCGGGGCTTGATCCGCACCGCAACGGGCAAGCGATTGTTATCCCGCCGTCACGCCACCCTATGACGAAGGGTGCTTATCAATGGCGGAAAGGCTGTGCACCGTGGGAGATTGCGCCTCCTCCTCTGCCCTCGTGGCTCGCTGACCTTCTAAGGCCGCCCCCTGAGCCAGTGCGTGATTACCGGAAAAACCCTTTCTATGTCACCAGTGAGAGGGCTTTTCAGGTGCTTATGCGGGCTGTTCACGCCGTTGAGACGGCACCGTCTGGAGGCAGTAACGATACGCTCAATAAGCAAGCCTATCGCATAGGTCGCTGGTGTGGTGCGGGTGTTCTGAGTGAGCATGACGCCGTTGATTGCTTGCTTGTGGCCTCAAAAACCCGTGGCATCCCTCACCGTGAAGCACGCGACACAATCCGCTCTGGCTTGCGTGGTGGAATGCGCAATCCTCATCAGGAGCGCACCGCATGAATAATGTGATCCAACTGCCCGGTAAAGAGGGAATGAAATGGGCGTCTGCTCTCACACGGACGGACAAAGGGACGCCTCACGCTAATGTGCATAATGCGATGGTGTATTTGGAACATCTTCCAGACTTACAGGGGCTTATGCGCCTCAATGAGTTTACCTGCACCACCTTAACGACGCGTTCGCCACCACCCCTCTTCCGCGATGGCCCGACATTGCCGGGGCCTTATCCGCGCATGGCAACCGAAGCCGATTACACGGCTATTCAGGCCTATATTCAACGGCTCATGGGCATTAATTTTTCCTTCCCGGGTATCTCACAGGCCATCAACACGATGGCGAGCAGCCAAGGGGTTCATCCGGTGCGTGAATGGCTTTCCGACCTAAAATGGGACGGTGATTGTCGCCTCAAACACTGGCTTTATACCGTGTTTGGTTGCCCGCTTGACCGCTATCATGAAGCGGTAGGGGTCAAATTCATGGTGGCAGCGGTCGCGCGTATCTTCCAGCCGGGATGCAAGTTCGATTATGTGCCGGTATTTAAGGGGCCTCAAGGGATTGGGAAATCCACGGCGCTCCGTGTGCTTTTCTCTGACGAATGGTTCAAAGAAGATCTACACAAAGACCTTGGCAGTAAGGACGCGGCCTCTGGTCTTGTTGGGGCTTGGGGCGTGGAACTGGGCGAACTGCAAAGCATGATGAAATCCTCCATTGAGGACACGAAAGCCTTCCTCTCGCGCCAATGCGACAAATACCGCCCCGCTTATGGCAGACTTGAAGTCGTGCGAGAGCGTCAATGCGTCTTTGCTGGCACAACCAATTCAGAGGGCTATCTGACCGATAGCACAGGAAACCGGCGCTTCTGGCCGGTAGAATGCGTCGCCGCTGATCTGCCGTGGCTACGCACTAACCGGGAGCAGCTTTGGGCGGAGGCTGTCACCCTCTTCCGGGCAGGCGAAACGCCACTTTATCTTGATGAGGATGACGTCAGGTTGGTCGCTGAGGAGAAGCAGGCGGATAATATGATGGTCGATGCATGGGAAAAGCCTATTGAAGACTGGCTCCAAAATCGCGGAACTCTCATTCAAGATGGGCTGCATATCCACGAGGTCATGGTCAGTGGTCTAGGCATGGCTAATACTCAAATTAAACGTGCTGATCAGAACAGAGTTGGGGCTATCCTGCGAAAACTTGGTTGGAGTGTGAAGGTCAAAAAGCAACAGGGCCGTAGTGTAAGACTATGGGTGAAGGAGAGCTGATAAATTCCGTCACTCTCTTATCTTCTACGTCCTATTCTACGTCCCCTCTACGTCCTGTTCTACGTCCTTAAATGGCTGTTTTCTGCCTGCTCTACGTCCTCTACGTCCTTAATCACTAAATCAGCTATGAAATTTCTATATAAGGAGTGCGTTATATGAAATATTATAGATATGTTGAGTAAAACGGACGTAGAGGACGTAGAAGGACGTAGAAACGGCTAAAAATAGCCATTCTTTCTCTACTCTGAGGACGTAGAGGGGTCGTAGAAGGGATGTAGAACGACAACATGTAAAATTATCTATACCCACTCCAAGCAGGGGGTAAAATTATAAGAACTATCAAAAAAGCCAAAGAAGCAGCGACGAAGGACAAAAGAGCCCTTACAAAAATTTCATCCCTACTCATCTTTTTATCATTAAAAATAAAAAATGATGCTACGATAAACAGGAGCAATGGATCGAAAAAATATGGCACTACATCTAAAGAAAAATATATTATATCATAGAAAAATCCTCCCTCCCCATTTTTGATAACAATGGATCGGATAGTTGTTTTCACCTTCTCTTCCGATAATATACTCTTTAGATCCTCACTGCTCTTTAAGCTGTGATTTATATAGCCTAATATTCGTAAAAACGGCATATTATGCACTGTTCTTACCAGTATAGAACCCGCTGAATCCAGAAAGCTTGTTTGCTGCCCTAAGAAACCTTCATTCTGAACCGAGCTTAGAACGTCCGGCCCTTTGGTATAAAACGGCATATGTCACAATCCCTATAGTAAAACTATCATAACTATATAAACGTGGAATAGAGGCTACTGTCACCACTCTGACCTCATTATTCTGACGTTCAGCTTGTGGAGGATGGACATGAGGCTGATCTTCGGAAACTTAGAACTTGATGCAGACACGCAGATATTAACGTCACCGCGCGGGTCTATTCGGCTCTCTCATAATGATTACCGTGTGATGTCCTCGCTCATGCGGCGCGGGAATAAAATTACAACAATGGACTCTCTTATCTCCGAGGTCTGGGCGCATCCACGCGAAGAGCCAGACTATGCCGAAGATGCCGTACGCGACTGCATTAAAAACCTCCGAGGCTTTATTGGGCTTTCGGCTCTGGGGCGCCACACCATCAAAAGCGAGCGCGGCTGTGGCTATTATTTGGATGACAAACGACCTGAGAAGACAAGAAGGATCACGAGACATGAGCGCAACAGACGACAGGATGAACAAGGGCACGCGCGTGTTCCTCGACACTCTGGCAAAATGCGGCAATATTTCCTTAGCATCTAAGTGTAAGGGGACAGAATAGATAGAACTTAGGGGGAACCGGGATATACCGGGATGATGCGGGATGACGTGGGATAGGAAGAGGAGTTTTCTGCCACGTTTAGGAAATGCAATAGAGAAAGTCTGCAAAATACATCAAAACCCTAAGACACATTAAAAGAACCGCTCTAATAGTTTCAAAGAGCCTTTTGGGACAAATTGAAAGAACTACACCCCCAACCGTTCAAACGATGTTTGAGGGTGTTTTAAATAGCATTAAACAGGCTGTTCTTATTCTGGCATAAGAGCGTCAGGGTCTAAATGAAACTGTCCTATAACACGCCCAATGACGCGCACCTCTGCATCTGGCATTGCCGTCCCCCAACATACTCTCTCTGCAGGAACGTCAAATCGCTCATAAAAAGGGTTGTCGCTAATAACGGAATACGTTGAAGGGTTCTTTAGACCTAGCCGCTTTACCATTGCCATTCCGTTGACCGAGATAGCATAAACTCCATCTCTCAGTGTCCCGCCAGGAACATGATGAACAATAACAGTGTCACCCGTGTTGATGGTTGGCTGCATGCTATCCCCTCGCACACGCATAAAGAATATATCTTTAGGAATAGTCCCTAATAAGTTACGCAAAAAATCAACAGGAATGCGAACATTCTTCTCATTCCCCCACTCAACGGGAACTAAACCTTTCCCTGCTGAAGCTTCCGAACGTAAAAAGGGCACGGATATTGCTTCTAGCTCATTTTCTCCAGTTGGTGATGCTGGCTGAGCGGTAGTTTGCATCATTTCACCTCGACCTGCGAGCAGCCATTCAAGCGATACACCGCAGGCTTCAGCGATGGCTACGGCTGTGCCTGCCTTCATATCACGTCCGTTTGCATAAGTGCTGAGCGTTGTCTTCGATACTCTAATCGCCATTGAAACAGCAGTGTTTCCGCCTCCTAATCGAATTGCTTTTCGCAGACGCTCACAGCGTTCTTCATCTGTCTTCTTTTTTTCTGATGTATATTTTCCGTAGGCTGAATTAGTATCAATATTTTCAGCGTCTTCTGTGCTTCCATCCTCGTCTGAACGCTCTATTTCTAGTTCCTCTCTATGAGAGATATCTGTGGTTTCGCCACGAACGAGCCATTCAAGCGACACTCCGCATGCATCAGCCAAGGCAGCTGCAGCTTCAGCTTTCATACTGCTGCGACCTGAAATGTAACTATTCAGGGTACTTAATGGAATACCAGTTTTGTCTGAGACAAACTGATTCCCACCACTTCTCTGCACAGAACGTCGCAACCTTCCTGCAGGGCTGGAAACTTCAATGTCTTTTTTTGAACTTTGCACGCTTTGACTCACTGCCTTCTTTCGCATTTGATCGCTCATTTTTCACGGAAAACAGCAGAAAAGTGAATTTAAGAGCAAACATTACAAACATTTTAAGTTTGAAATGTGCATTTATAATTCACAAAACTAAATTACCGTGTATTCTCCGGGAGGTGGAAACGAAAACAAGATACGTTTCCTAAGTTGAAAAGAAAGGTCGGCGGCAACCGACCTGAAAAGTGAGATGAGCGATGAGTCATAAACGATCCGGTATGGATATTGAAGACATCAAAGCTGAACTGCGGAAGAAGTATGGGCCATTAGTCTATATTTCAAAACAGCTCGGCCTCAGCCGAAATGCGATAAGTGCAACGCTCGGGGACCCTCGTCACTCGATTAAAACCGAAATTCGCATTGCAGAACTTTTAGGGAAAAATCCATATGAGGTCTGGGGAGAGTTTCGCTTTTATGAAGACGGAACACCAGTAAAGCGTTCGATACGCAATTATCCCTCTCAGGTCGTGCCTTTGCATCTGCGTAAAAAGAGTGCCGCAGCATGATGTGTGAATTTGCAACTCTTCAAGAGATTGCCAGCCTTAATTTACCATCACTGCCAGGAATGCGTGCTCTTCACATGAGAGCAATCAAGGAGAAGTGGAGCCGTCCTGAGTGGGAAGGCACTCTTTGGCGTCCCCATTCTGGTCATGGTGGGGGTATTGAATACTCCTACAAGCTTCTTCCCAAAGTGGCTCAGTTGGAATGGGTGCGGCGGTTTTTGGACTGCTCACAGGCTCACGAGGTTGACGCAAGTGACCATGCTCAGGCTTGGAATGCGTATCACGAAGCGAGGCAGCGCCAGAAAGATCGTGCCATGGAGGCCTTGCAGCTTTTGGAGATGCTGCACCACCTAACAGATGCAGGATGGGTGCTTGAAGACGCCATCACCCAGATACGCGAACAGCATGCCTGTCAGGTTGGTCGCACGACCATTATGCGCTGGAAGCGTATGGTAAAAGGCGTGCCGCGTCAGCATTGGCTGGCGTATCTGTTGCCAGCGCGGACAGGCCCGAAGGCTGTGCAAGCGCGTTTTTCTGAAGAAGCGTGGGACTTTGTGCGCTCGGATTGGTTACGGCCTGAAAAGCCTACTATTTCGGCGTGCTATCGGCGATTGCAACGTGCAGCGAATGAGCATGGTTGGACTATCCCTTCTGAAAAGACCATCGCGCGACGACTTGCCGATATTCCTGTTGAGGTTGTGACGTTAGCGCGTGAAGGACGGGACAAGCTGAAAGACCTTGTGCCAGCTCAAGAACGTGACCGAACGCATCTCCATGCCCTGCAAGCCGTGAATGCGGACGGCCATAAGTGGGACGTACGCGTTCAATGGCCCGATGGAACCATTGGGCGGCCTATGATGGTGGCGTGGCAGGATTTGTATTCCAATATGATCCTGAGCTGGCGGGTGGATCGGTCTGAAAATACCGATGCGATCCAGCTGGCCCTTGGAGATTTGGTTGAGCGTTACGGCATCCCCTCGAAAGCGTATCTGGATAATGGCCGTGCTTTTGCCTCCAAACGGATGACGGGCGGCACGAAAACACGCTTTCGCTTTAAGGTGCGTGAGGGTGATGCGGCTGGGGTGATGACCATTTTGGGCATCGAAACGGTGTTTGTGACGCCTTACTCTGGGCAGTCAAAACCGATTGAGCGTTGTTTCCGTGATCTTGCGGGGGATCTAGCAAAACATCCGGCTTTTTCTGGGGCCTATACGGGCAATAGCCCGATGAATAAGCCTGATAATTACGGAGAAAAAGCCATCCCTTTGGCGGACTTCCTTGCTGTCATTTCTGCGGGCATTGACGAGCATAATAACCGCACGGGCCGTAGAACGGGCGTGTGTAAGGGAGTGAAGAGTTTTCGGCAGGTTTTTGACGAAAGTCTCGCTCAGTGCCCTGTCCGCAAACCGACAGAAACGCAACGCCACCTATGGCTGCGGGCTGCTGAGAACGTCATGGCCAACAAGCGCGATGGAAGCTTCCGCTTTCTTGGAAACCGCTATTGGGCCGAGTTTTTGCGCGATCATATGGGACAGCCGATTGTGGTGCGCTTTGATCCGCAACATCTACACGCCCCGATGCATGTCTACAGTATGAGCGGTGAGTTTCTCGGTGATGCGCCGGTGATTGAAAAGACTGGCTTCGACAGCACCGCCGCAGCCGCTGAGAAGAAGCGCGCTGAAAAGCAGCTCACGAAGGCCGCCAAAATGCGCCTGGAGGCAGAGAACCAACTGGCGCCGTCTGAACTAGCCGCACTCTTACCAGACCAAGCCGACGAGACGGATGGGCCGCTGGACCAAAAAGTTGTGACGCCATTCCGGCCACAGCCGACGGTCACCCATACGCGGCCATCTGCCCATGATGACGACGATGATGATGGCGATGAAGCCACCGTCTCCATCCTACACTATATGCGCCGTAGTGCGTAACGGAGTGTTTTTATGACATCCCATACCGATTTGATTAACACCATCAAAGCCATTCAAGAACGCAATGGCCTTTCTCAATCACAGATCAGCCGGGAAAGTGGTATTCCCAAAGGCACCTTGAACCAATTTTTGGCAGGCAAATATACCGGCGATAATGACAAGGTCGCCCTCAAAGCCCAACGTTGGGTCGATACGAACACGAACCGGCATCAGCTTCGCCAGAAACTGCGTCAAGCACCTGATTTTGTCATGTTGCCCTCCTGCGAGCGCTGGATGAATGTCTTTGAATATGCACAGATTGCCCAAGATATTGGCGTGATTACGGGTGCCCCAGGCACGTCTAAAACCATGACGGCTGAGTATTATTGTTCCATCAATAGCAATGCATGGCTGATCACGGCTGATAGTTCCCTCAAGACACCCCATGCGATCCTACGTGATATTGCTGAGACGGTTGATGCCCCGGTGAAAAATGGCTCTCGCCTGATGAGTGGGTTAATCAAAAGATTGCGCGGTACGCAGGGATTGCTGATTATTGACGAAGCCCAGCATCTGACAACGGCAGCGCTCGACCAGCTTCGAGCCCTCAATGATCGGGCTGGCATTGGCATTGCGTGGATCGGTAATGAACCCTTGCGTGGCCGTATTGAAGGTATGGGGCGTGAAGCCAGCTATGCTCAGATTTTTAGCCGCGTGGGCATGTGGAAAAATCGCAGAAAACCCACGAAGGGAGATCTGGACCATATGCTTTCTCAATGGGGCACTATGGAAAGCGATGTGAGTACGCTTCTACGGTGGATTGGAAGCCAAGAAGGTGGCTTGCGTGAACTCAATAAAACCCTTCGTTTTGCTTGGTTTATTGCCAGTAATGACGGGCGTGACAGCTTGCGTATCAGCGATATTGAGATGGGATGGAATGAACGCCGCCCCCAGCCACTCCCCAAACGCGCGGAGGGCTGAGACCATGGATCAAACCGTGATGGAATGCCTTTCAAACGCGCTTGGGCCGTATGGCGATATGGACATTACGCGGAATGCGGTGGTGGCGTTTTTGGAAAAGCAACGGTCGCCTTACCAATATGCAGGCACGCTTCTCTATCGGCTTGAAGGAGTGACCCCGGCAGGGCAGCAGGACGCGTGGTTCCATGTTCTGATGCTGCATTTCCTTGACCAGCTCCCCTCCACGCAATCGCTCGGCTCAATCATCAAGGCGCTGAAAGAGGCTGCACCGACACCGACCTATGCTGACCGCCTTGAGCAGCAGGCACGGCGCTGTTGGGTGCCGGGACGCAGACGCCGCCTGAAGGAACAGGCCCGCAAAGCGCGGCTGCATGAGCGCGTGCGCGGATCACGCCTGAGCCCAGCACAATGAGGGACTTTTTGACCGACCGGCGCGTGCCCAAGGGGGCGCCGGTTTTTGGACAGACCGAGATTTTTGGGAAACGGGATATGACGATGATGAACAAGCAAAGCCGGATGACAAAAGCCTTTGCAGAAGGGCGGATGATCCGCCGCATGAGTGGACAAGAAAGCCCTGTTGAAAACTTCAGGCCACGTGATGTGTTGATCCATGACTGGGTCTATGAGGGCGTTGAGCATGCTCGCTGCCTGCAAGAGATCATGATGGACGCCAAACGCCGCGCTTTTGAGGAGTTCGACCTGATGTGCGACCTGCTTATGGAGCATTACGGTGCGCGCATTGGCGGAACCCGTGGTGGCGCTGAGCTGGAAAGTATCGACAGGCTTTTGA
Organism: Saccharibacter sp. EH611; assembly: GCF_009834765.1. Classification (GTDB taxonomy): domain Bacteria; phylum Pseudomonadota; class Alphaproteobacteria; order Acetobacterales; family Acetobacteraceae; genus Saccharibacter. The sequence continues at coordinate 15,214 of NZ_WVHP01000017.1, forward strand.
AGGTGCAGATCACCACGACGGATCAAAAGACTGTCACGCCTGCTATTATCGCCGCTGAAGAGCTCGTGCGTGAAGTGATGGATGACCTCATGGATGGCGCGAGCGCTGACCTTCGCCAGATTGTTGACCGGGCCTTTTCACGCAACCGCCAAACGGGCCAAATCTCCACCGCACGGATTGTTAGCCTTGTGACGATGGAGATTGAGCATCCCAAATGGCCCGCCGCCCAAAGAGCGCTTCGAGAGGCCATCGACAATAGCGGGCAGCGCCGTTACATGCGCTTCTACCAACGCGCAGAGGCCCGTGACCCGTGGCAGCTTATCGACCTCAACTATTCATCGTTGGAGGTGTGAGGTCATGGGTGAATTTAGAGGACATTCCAAGCTGGATGCTGGATTTGAAAAACGGCTTGCCACCGTCAATCAATCCATCTCTGCCCAACTACAAGTTGCTCAAGCGGAGAAAAGAGGCACGGCGTTCTGCCGGGGTATCATCTCAGGAGCGCTATCCTATTTCGGCACGATAGAGATGGCTCTTTGCTCTGAAGACAACCACAAAGAAATTGTGCATCACATTCAAGAGATCCTGGTGAAGAACCCAGATATTGTCGCGTTGCGCAAGGAGCTATCCCATGACTGACGCTAAAAATAAGGCCAGCACTCTTGAGGAAATAGCTGCGAACTATCTGGATTTCTCCGTCATGATAACGCACGCCCAGTTGAGGGCTGCGACAAAGCTAAAGAAAAGCAAGCAATTCAAAGTCGGCATGCTTCGGGGAGCATTGAACTGCCTTTGGCACACAATCCCCATGCATCATCCTGAAGTGTCGGAAGAAGACATCATAAAGATTGCGCAATTCGCCACAGATAATCTGTGTAAAAACCCTGCCATTAAAAAACTGATTGGAGGTTAGTCATGACTATTCCCTCCAACACCGCCGTCACTTCCTAACACTCCCCAATAAAGCAGAGGATTTTTAACATGTCTCAACAGGCAGACAGGACAGCTATGTCCGAAACGACCGCTAGAAGACGCAAGACCGAGATTTACCGCTCAACCTATCGGGGAGAAAAATGATGACTGAAGAAGAGATGAACGCTCATGCTGAAGATGTGGTCAAACGTGCCTTTTCTAGCTTGTGCGATTTGTTAGAGCATGCTCCCAGGTATGAGTTTATTCCCAATTTTACGGACGGTTTTTTATTGGGCTGTGCGTATGGTCTCACAAGAGAACGCACGGAAACCTTCTTGGAAAACGGCGATATAACCCGGCAAGAAGCGCGCGCCCTCCACTGCAAGACAAGCCAAGTTCTCAAGAGGCAGAAAGAGAAGCTCCGTGACATGATGGAGAACAGCGATGACTGCTAATCGTCAGAAGCTGCTGGCTCAGCTTCATATTGCCAAGAAGGATATGGCGCTGGCTGATGAGAGCTACCGCGCTCTCCTCCACCGTGTGACAGGCAAAAGCTCGGCACGGGAGATGTCTGATGCGCAGATTGGGCGTGTGTTGGCAGAGTTTTCTGCTCTTGGCTGGAAAAAGGGGCGGTTTAAGAAATACGCGGCCTCTGCCCACCCAGATGTGCGCAAGGTGTTCGCACTTTGGGGTAGTTTGAAAGACCATCTGGACTGCAAAGGATCACGGGCCGGGTTACGCCGTTTTGTTGAGAACATGGTGGGTGTTTCTGACCCGAACTTTTTAGACGGCAAGCAAACGCAGCAGGTTATTGAGGCGCTTAAGGCGATGCAGCGGCGTTATGGTGTGGGTTAAAAGAATTTAGTCCTATCAGCGACACATAGCCGTAAGGCGGTCTTCGGGCCGCCTTTTTTGTTGGGTGTGATATGCTCTGACAAAATAAACGGCACTGGAAGAGAATCATGGAGCGGACGATTGAGCTGAAGGCGGCTGATCCAAAACCAAGGGCCATACAAAGCAGCTTTGATGCGGCTGGATGATGAGGCGAAATGACCAATAGCAAGTTCTTCACGAGGCGACTGATACTCAATGACAGGAAGACGCCGTCTGTTTGTTTGAGGGAGGAACAAAGAAGACTCCGTGAGCTTGGACCGCGTATTATAGACGCCATCCAGACTGATTGTGCAGGTGAACTAAGAGGGTTGCTAAGGATGTTCGATGTGCATCTGTGGTGGCCCAAATTTGCAAAAGAGATCATCAAGTTAACAGACCCCATATCCCTAGAGGTGAAAAATGAGTTTAGAAGACATTGGGTTGAGAAAGGCGGGCATATTCGGGATGTGTTGCGAGATGATATTCAGCTGATTGTTATCCTCGAAAAGATACTGCCAAGATATTGGGGGCCGTACCCTAGAACCCCCTTATACCGGGGAGAAAATGTAGAACGCCTTGAAAAAGGATTGTTGGGTTTAAACTGGTCAAGTTCAGTTAATATTGCGCGGGAGTTTGCATCAGGCTTAAATGCGGATACACACAAAGGAGGCGTTCTTTTGAGGGTTTTCCCAGAAATGTCATCAATTGTTAGCGGGCCTTATCCATATTTTTATACAGCCCGAAAAGAAGAGGAGTTTATTCTATCTCCTAAGTGCGCATCAAAACGCCTAGTCGAACTGGAATATTTCCCCTGTGTCGGTTGTTAGTAATGAGAGCGCCTGACAACCTTCGGCCATCCCTCGACCACTAGAGGAATGATTTTTTCATATTCGCTCAACCCTGGCACTGGATCAAAACCTATGAGGTTTTGCAAAGACTCTAAGCTGATTTGATGGCATTGTGCGGGAGTGTCGTTGTTACACATAATCGCCGCTGATGTGTCATCCATCGCATCGTAAACGACTTTGAAAAGACCTGTGGGCACTGTGATTTTATCTGGTCCTATTGTCTCAGATAAGCTGGGGAGAATTGGCCCCGTAATCACATAGAGCTCTCCATCATTTAGAGCCGCCTGTCGTGTATCCTGTTCAACTTGGTTCCATGGCCCAGAATTCATACTGGCATCTTGGGGAACAATATTAGAATAGAGATACGTCTGGTTTCGTGTTTGCCAATCTTGCATATCCCCTGATGGGACCATGTGCCCGCGCACATAGCCTGATGCTCGGTAATCCATTTTACTAGAAGCATTATCTACCGAGAGCCTGTTATCAACAAAAAACTTTCCCCGCCCATGAAGAGATTGAGCCCGTGTTACGCTCTCATCGGTCAGATGTTCGGCAGCCCAAAGAGGCACTTTCAACGTGGTTGAGTAACCAACGGCATAGGCATCGTTACATAGAACGTACCCTACGCGTGGAACCTCGGCTTTTAGGAAAAACTGCGGGCACTGCGTTGATGCACACGCTAATGAAGCTGATGCGTAGATCAGCCCCATTATGGCAATAAGCTTTTGTTGAAACATATTCCCCTACCAAAAAGGGGAATGATGGCGGAATATAGGCTAATAAATGCCTAATGAAGAAAGGTATTATAGAGGGGAATTACGGCCTATTCCGGCGTGATCTTCATCGCCATCGCGTTTCACATCAAACTCGATTTCTTCAACATTGACGCGATGAACTGTATGAGCACGAATGCGGGAACGGATTTTTCTGAGAGCCGCATTCACCTGCAATGCTTCATCTGGCATGGGGTAAACTGTGTCATATCTACGATGTGATGGGCTGCGGCAGATCATGTTGATGTGTTCGGCGTCATCATGCCAATCAGCCACATGGGATCGTGACGCAATAATTCTCCAAGCACATGCGGAGGCTGGGTCGAATATGTAGGGTAACTCGTTGTTTTCTCCTGCACCCTGCCATAAATCATAACCAACATTTTGTTGGGCTAAATGGTCTCCAGCATAGGCATTTTGATATTCTTCAATGAATCGTTTTCTTTCTGGTGTACAGTCCCGTGGTTTGGATAGGTCATCATCACATGGCAGAACATTGACCTCTGCTTCGTCGATAGCCTCTTCGTTAGTAAAGGGCTCCCCAGCATAAGCGTTAGTGGATACGGCAATCGTAGAACACAAGACCGCAAAAGCTATCTGTTTTTTCATTAACTCATTCTCCTCATAATAGCGTTATTCGTTGCGGGCGCGAGAAGCGCGAGCCCCGGCTTTCAGGGCGTCTTTTTCGCACATTTCCGCCCCTTTCTTGGTATGACGATACCAGTGACTTCCAATCGGATGGTAGATCATAGATTTCGTGTTCAACCATACGCGGTTGCACCCGTTTTCGGGGATGGTGTCAGGGCGAGCATCTGACGTGTTGTCTTGGGCAGACGGTGCTTCTGGTGACGGGGATTTGTGTAAGGCCTTACGGGCTGCGGCATTTCCCATCGGCAAGGCCAGGATAACCAGTCCAACCCGTAAAAGTCTTCCCCACCCTGTCATGATGATCCCCTTCCTTTACAGGCTTATTCACGGGGGATTTTAGGGAATTATGGTTTCTTTTCCATCTTTAAATGATGATTCTTATGGGGAATGTTTAGGCTGATCTATTTCTCTTGGACTGCTTCGCTATCATCCAGCGCTTTTTGGAGCAGGCGGCGGACTGCTTCGGAGCGAGTCATATTATGAGCCGCTGCCCAACCTTCTATTCTTTGGATAAGGGCAGCGGGAACACGCCCTCCTAGCATTGGGTCTTTTCCTGTTGCGGGACGACCACGTCCTTTCTTTTTAGGATTAGCCTTTATTGACAGGTCGGAGGAAGTCATCTTACAACGGTCTCGGACAAAATTAACGGCACCAGTCCAAACGGGATGAGAAGCGGCGGCCACCGCAACCCATCCCTTGCCATAACTGAAGATAGGTTTCAGAAATGACCGATAGTCATCATAGCATTCTTGTACTTAGAGGAATAGGCATTAAGCAGGACGAAGGAGGGCGTTTTTGCCTTAACGACCTGCACCATGCTTCTGGTGGAAACCCTGCAAAACGTCCCGGTGTTTGGAGAGAGAATATTCAAACAAAGGAGCTTATTGCTGCTGTAACCGATGCAGGAATTCCTGCATCGCCTATTTCGATCAAGCGTGGGGGTGTTTTACAAGGCACCTATGCTGTCCGTGAGTTAGTTTACGCCTATGCGATGTGGATCAGCCCGGCTTTTCATCTCGCCGTAATCCGCGCGTTTGATGCGTCGCAGCAGGAAAACGCGTCCCGGTCTATCCCTCAACAGGCCACACCCACCCCAGCACAGGCCCAACCGCCTATTCGTTTTCGCAGTATGGATAGTGCGTTTCGGCAGATGATGAAGGTGGCACTTCTTTGTGGGGTGCCGCGACGCGTGGCGATGGAACGCGCGGCTGAGGCGGTGAAGCGGCATTGGGGTGTAAACCCTCTGCACGCTATGGGACTGACCGCTGAACCTTTGGCCGGTGATGGGCTTTTTGACCGTTTGGAGCGGGAGCGTGGCCATGAATGATCTATCCCTTTGTGAAGCGCGTGGGTTGGTGGCCTTTATGATTGATGGGCTGACCTGCCAGCATGAGTTGGAGCTTGGCGAAGACGCCGTTTTTGGCTTGAACCTGACCCTGCAAGCGGTGCATCGAACCTTGCAGCGCCTTGATGATGAGCAAGCAGCGGCGGCCTGTCGCTCTTAACCGGCATTGTCCCTGACGTTATTTTTGGAAAGCACATCTCTTTTTTTGGGGGTGTGCTTTTCTTTTGTACTTTTGCCTCCAATCCCGCTATTATGGCTGTTCTTGGCGGGATAGATGAGGCTTTGGGCATGACATCATTAGTGCCTGTTCCAGTTGAAATTCGGTTTTTAGCAGATGTTGTGGGCGAAGCGGTGACGTTTGCCTTTGTGGAAGCCCATGCGGGGCAGAAGCTGTGGGTACCGCGTGTGCGGGTGGATACGTCTAACCTTGCGCGGTCTTGGGGGGTGGATGTGGCGCGCTGTTTGTCGGAGCATTTTGGGGGCGAAAAGTATCAAGTGCCAATGCTCAAAGCTTGGCGCGTGCGCCGGTTGGCCCTGATGGGGTATTCTTACAACGACATCGTTGTGCGGGTGGGTGTCAGCCACGCAACGCTTCATAATTTTCTATTCACGCTACAAGATGCTGTGCGGGCGGCACGGATTGTGCCGGATGAGCGGCAGTTGAGTCTTTTTTAAGGCGGTTCAAACGCTGTTTTTATCCCATTTGACGCGTGCATATGAGGGAGGCTTTAGCCTCCCTTTTTGCATTTCGGGGTGTAGGGCTGAGTCCTGATAGTGCGGCCGGTTCTTCCGTAGGGTGAGCCTATGAAACAGAACCTGCCTGCAACCCTCGCTTTTACCCTCTCTTATGAAGGGGGATATTCTGCCAACCGCGCTGACCCCGGCAATTGGACGGGTGGACGCGTGGGGTCTGGGCGATTGGCTGGGACGAAATACGGCATCTCAGCCCCTTTGGTGGCCCGCACCGGTGGGCTTTCTGTGGATGCGCAGAAGATGCGGCTGCTGTCCGAAGACGATTTTCGCGCCCTAGCGGTGCGCTATTTCTGGGAACCGATGGGCTGTGACCGTCTGCCCTCTGGGCTTGATCTGATGGTGTTTGACCACGGCTTTAACGCGGGCGCCAAAACCTCCATCCATCTGCTGCAAACGATTGTAGGCGTGGAGCGTGACGGTGTGATTGGTCCACAGACGTTGGACGCGATTGAGACGGCCAAGCTTGGCTTTGTGGCGCATTTTGCCTCCCAAGCCACGCTTTCTGCCCTGCAAAAAGAGATGGGCATTCCCCAAACTGGCATGGTGGATCAGACGACCATCACGATGCTGGAAAAGCACGGGAAGCGCCTTGAGCTGCTGTGCCACGCGTTGAGTGCGCTTCAGCTAGGGGATTATCGGTCGAAGAAAGAATTCGCCATTTTTGGGAACGGTTGGTTGGAACGGGCGCGCGCCCGACGGGATCGGGCCTTGGCGTTTGTAGGTGCCACGCCTGTGACGGCATCGTCTGCCCCGACTTCCTGACAGGTTCTGCTGCTTTTCGGTCTGTCGGGCGCGGCGGGCTGTATTCTTTGAGGCGCCGACGCAGCGCAATGGAGACAGGTTATGTCACTCAAGACCGTTCTTTTAAGTTCCGCTCCTTACCTTTCCCGCGTTTTAGAGCCTGTATTGGGTGGTGCGTTGCATAAATACGGGCAGGTTGCCACGACGGCGGTGCGCTCGGCCATTACCAAGACCGACAATGGGCTTGAAGAGCTTGTCGCGGTGTATCGCCGCTATGACGCCTCCCATCCTTTGGTTCAGACCGCTATCGCTGAAGCGCAGTCGCTTATCCAGCTGGCAGGGCTTGAAGCCCCCGATGCTGAAGGGCTGGCGACCCATATTCGTGCGGCGATCCATGATCTGGCTTCGGCCTTTGTGCCCCTTGATGGAACCAAGGCGGCCTCTGAAACGTCCTCACAGACCGTGCCCTCAGCACTTGGGCAGCCGGTGGCTTAATGACGCTTGAGTGGGTGGAGCTTGTTGGTGCAGCGATTGCGGGTGGAAGCCTTGTATTTGGCCTGCTGGTTGTCCCTGCGCTGTGCTGGCTCCACCAGCTCTCATTACAAATGAAAGCGCAGGCACACGAGATGGAACATTTGCGCAAGACCTTAGACGCGATCACGCGGATTATGATGGAGGCTGGCCATGAATGAGTCCCTCAAAAGCCTGCGCCTTTGTCTGATTGTCGGGATTGTTGCCCTGAGTATTGGGCTGTTTATCGGCGTGCGTGTGGGAGCCATTGGCGCTTTTCATCATTGCATTGCTGCCACTATGGGAGGTGGGCTGTGAGTTTGCCCCGCAAAATTGCTGAGGAACGCCGCTGGCGCGTGCTGGATTTTTTAGAAATGGCACCGGGGCATTCGCTCAATGACGAGATACTGCGCACGATGTTTCGTGAAGCGGGCTTTCCGATTGATGTGACATCGTTGGATGATGATCTGGGCCATTTGGAGCGCCATCATTGTGTGATGCTCACCCGCTATGTGCTGGACCGTGGGCGCTACCTCACCGTGGTTAAGCTAACGATTGAGGGCCAGCAGACATGGCAGTGCGAGCGGCGTGTGCCGGGCGTGGTGGCGCGGAGGCCGCTTTAATGGCTCGGCGCTCTAAGATCAGCCGTCTGCCGCCTGAGCTAAAACGTCGGATTGGGGAGCTGTGGGATGCTGGGGCTACGCTGGACCAAGTTATGGAAGCGTTGCGCGGCGTGGATGTTAGCCGTTCGTCTTTGGGCCGACACATCCAACAGCGCGACAAAATGGTCGAGCGTTTACGCCGCTCACGCGCGGTTGCAGATAGTGTCGTCCAAAATTTGGGCGATAAAAGTCCGGGGGAAACGCAAGCGGTCGTGATCGAGAGTTTGTTCTCTATCATTTTCGATATGTTTGGCGGAGACAATGCGGAAGACGCTGCAACGAGTTTACAAAATAACCCCAAGTCTATGTCCATGTTGGCAGGAGCCATCCGCTCTCTCGCGCAAGCCCGCCAGTTGGATGTGACCGTGCGCACTGAGCTTGAAGACAAAGCCCGCCAAAAGGCCGAGCGTGACGCTAAAAATGCGCTGACAAAAGCAGCCAAGCAGCAAGGGCTCTCTAAAGAAACGGTCAACGCCATTATGGGCGGCGCGTTTGGGGTGAGGTCATGACCAAGTCTGTTTTCCTGCCCTATCAGGCCGCCTTGATGGAAGCTGTGCGTACCCACCAAGTCACCGTCATTGAAAAGTCCCGCCGCACGGGGATTTCATGGGCTGCGTCTTTTATTGCCGACCTGACCGCTGCCCTCGCCCAAAAGGATGGGGGCACTGACGTTTTCTATATTGGCTACAACTTGGAAATGGCGCGCGAGTTTATCGACTATTGCGCCGACCATGCCAAGATCATGCAGCAAGCAACGCATAGGGTCAGTGAGTCCTTCTGGAATGATCCCGATAAAGAAGAGAAGGACATTAAGGTCTTTCGCATTGACTTTGGCAGCGGGAACAAGGTGCTGGCCTTGCCGTCTCGCCCGCGTGCGCTGCGTGGGATGCAGGGGTTGGTCATTATTGATGAAGCGGCCTTCCACGACAATCTCGACGAGCTGCTGAAAGCCGCACTCGCTCTGCTGATGTGGGGCGGCAAGGTGCTGATTATCTCCACCCATAATGGGGATATGAACCCGTTTAATACGTTGGTGAATGAGGTGCGGTCTGGCCGCAAGCCGTATCATCTGATGCGCCTGACGCTTGATGATGCGCTTCATGATGGGCTGTATCGTAAAATCTGCGACAAAAAGGGCGAGGCTTGGTCGCTTGAGGGCGAACGCGCATGGCGTGACGCGATTTTCGCCAATTACGGTGAGGCCGCTGCTGAAGAGTTGGACTGCATTCCCTCGTCAGGCACAGGCGCTTATCTGCCGCTGGCTTTGATTGAGGCCCGCACGGAAGCGGACGTGCCTGTTGTGCGCTGGGGCTGTGACAGTGGTTTTGTGCTGCTGTCCGAAAAGCTGCGCATGGCAGAAACAGACTTCTTTATCAGCGAACAGTTAGCGCCCCTCCTTGCGGCGATGGACCGTAAGACACCGCATGTTTTCGGGGTGGATTTTGGACGGTCAGGCGATTTGACCGTGATCTGGATGCTTGCCCTAGAAGAGCGGTTGCAACGGCGAACGGCTTTTGTGGTGGAGCTGCGCAATGTGCCTTTTGAGCAGCAGAAGCAGATTTTGCACCATATTCTCGAGGCCACGCCTTTCCTGCGGGCCGGTGCGCTGGATGGGCGGGGCAATGGGCAATATCTGGCTGAAGTGACCGTGCAGAAATTCGGCAGTCGGATTGAGGCCGTGATGCTCTCTGAAGGCTGGTATCGGGAAAATATGCCCCCGCTTAAAGCTGGCTTTGAGGATGGGATCATCACCCTACCCCAAGACCGCGAGATTGTGGACGATCTGCGTGCCCTTACCCTCGTGCGTGGAGTGGCGCGTGTGCCGGAAGGACGCACCACAGGCAGCACCGGCAAGCGCCATGGCGACGCAGGGATTGCGCTAGCCCTCGCATGGAAAGCCAGCCGTGCCACGCCCTTTGACTATGGCTATACACCCGTGCCTTCGCCGTGGAAGCGCCATGAAGGCGCGGGCCACATTGAAACAGCCCAAGAGCAGGAAGAGCGCGACCGGATGGGCGCGGCTTCTGATGTTTTTGGTGTGATTGGGAAGGTGATTTTCTAATGAACGTCAAAGCGATTTGTGCGGTGATTTTGGCCGCTTTGTTTGTCGGCATGGCGGCGACCATTCTGCGCCTGACATGGAAAGCCTCTAAGGAAAAGACCGCCCAGCAGCAGCGCAATGATGCGCGGTCGGTTACTGCGTTACAGGCCGAGGCCAGCCAAGCGGCGACGGACGCTTGCAACACCGATAGTCAGCTGGATGAGGAACTCACTAATGGCACATTTTAAGAGCATGGAAAGCTGGCACGGCCCGTCTTTAAGAGAGCGCCTACGCCAAGCTGTGCGGACTATGCGAGCTATCGCCAACCGATTGGCCGCTGCTGCGCGCCGGATGATGCGATGGACATTTGTCTCTGCGAGCATGGCGGGGCTGGCGGCGTGCGCCACTCCTGACGTCAAAGGGCTGTGCCCGTCTTATGTCCATTATCAGAAATATGATGACCAGTTTGTGCGCAATGAGCTACGCGTTGCGGGTGTGACGGGCCAGAGCTTGCCGATGACGCATCGCTTTCTCCGCGATTATGGCAAGCAGCGCGCCGCTTTGCGGGTGATCTGCAAGGGGAATTAATCATGGCGCTTCTCGATCAACATGGGCAGCCTTTGCCGCCCCGCCCACAAAAGCCCGATATGGGTGCGTCTGTCATTGGCAGTCGCCCCGCCCTTGCTGACCCGATTGCCACCCTTGGCCTCGACCCGGCCCAACTTGGTATGCTTATGCGCTCCGCCGCAGAGGGCAATAGCCGGGACTGGCAGGTCTTTTGTGAGATGATTGAGGAGCGCGACCTTCATTATCTCGGCGTGTTGGGCACCCGCAAGCGGGCGGTGAGCCAGCTGCCCATGGTGGTGGAAGACGCCGGGCCGTCACGCGCGCAGCGCAAGCAGGGCGACTTTGTGCGCCAATGGTTAGATAAAGGCATTTTGCAGCGCTCGGCTTTTGATGTCTTAGACGCGATTGCTAAGGGCTTCTCGGTTCATGAGATTTTCTGGCACACAGAGGCCGGTAATTATTGGCCGGAACGCTTAGTCTATCGCCCGCAGCGCTGGTTTGAAGTCTCTTACCAAGACGGCGAAACCATCTGGCTGCGTGACGACGCAAGCCAGTCCACGCCCGATATTGAGGGCGCTGTGGCTGAGGCAACCATGCGCCCGCTTGACCCGATGCGGGCGTTGGTTCATCGCCATCCGTCATGGTCGGGCCTGACCCTACGCTCTGGCCTGACACGGGCGGTGGCGTTTAATTCACTGTTCAAACTCTTTTCAAACCGTGATTGGGGCCTGTTTGTGCAGGCTTACGGGGTTCCCACTCGCATTGGGAAATTTGACGCTTCCGCAACCGAGAATGACCGGCAGACCCTTTGGCAGGCAGTGCGCGATATAACGGGAGCTGGAGCCTGCATGATCCCCGCTCAGATGCAGCTGGAGATCATCGAGCCCAAAAATGGCGCGGGGTCTAATGACACCCATGAGCGGCGCATTAAATGGCTCGATGAACAGACCTCCAAAGCGGTGCTCGGCCAAACAGGCACGACGGATGCCCGCCAAGGCACTCATGCCGCAGCCTCTACCCATCGGCTGGTGCAGGAAGATATTGAGCGCTCTGATGCGATGATGTTGGCCCATACGGTCAACACGCAGCTGGTGCGGCTGATGATTGACGCCAGTTTCGGCCCGCCTGCCGATGGACTTTACCCAACCATCACCATTGGCCGCCCTGATGAAGTGCCTGTTGAAACGCTGATTGATGCGGCGCAGAAACTCGGGCCACAGGGCTTTAAGGTGGCGGCCCCAGACCTGTATGCGCGCCTCAACCTTGAGCCCCCCGCTGAGGGTGATGAGACAGTCGGTATTGCCGTGCCGCCGCAACCGGCGCTGCCTGCCAAAGTGACTCCACCGCAGCAGCAAAACGGCCAAGCCACGCCGTCGCATTTCCCAACCCCGACCAGCCATGATGAGGAGCCGCAGGAAGCCCCACCAACTAAGACGACCCTCCATAGTGCAGTCGGGCAGTTGGTCAATCGCTACGCCTCTCAGTCGCCGCAGATCATTGCAGCCTTGACCGATAACCTCGCCCGTGAGGCCAGTGCTGGCTTGGGGGCGATGACAGAAGCGGTGCGCGCTGAAATGGAGCACGCCACGTCCCTTGAGGATTTGAAGGACCGTCTGGAAAAGCTCAATCTGCCCGATGACCAATTTGCAACGGCTATGGCCCAAGCCATGCAATTAAGCGAGCTTGCTGGGGAAGCGGCCATGCTTGACGAGATGCGCCGTGGCTGAGGAAGGCCCTATCCTCTCGCATGTGAAGCTCTCACCCAGTGAGGCGATCAGCTATTTTCGCCAGAAGGTCAATGTGCCGACTGAGCGTTGGGGGGAGCTGAGCTCAGAAGCACATGCGCGTGGGTTTGCCGTAGCGGGGGCCACAAGTGACGCGTTGCTGAATGATTTCCGCACCGCTATTGGGCGGGCGCTCAGTGATGGCACAACCCTTCAAGAGTTCCGAAAGTCTTTTGACTCCATTGTTAAAAAACATGGCTGGGAACATACGGGCACGCCAGGATGGCGGGCGAAGATCATCTATGAGACCAATATCGCCTCGGCCTATTCAGCGGGGCGTTATCGGCAGATGACCACGCCGACCGCGTTGGAGCTGTATCCATACTGGCGGTATGTCCATCACAGCTGTGCCCATCCACGCCCCACCCATGTGGCGTGGAGCGGAACGGTGTTGCGCAATGATGACCCGTGGTGGGGCACGCATTACCCGCCCAATGGCTGGCATTGCCATTGTTCGGTTGAAGTTGTGTCCGATGCGCGGATGGAGCGAAACGGTTGGAGCGTGGACGAAGCCCCGCCGCTAGAGAGGAAACCGTGGCGCAACCCGGCTACCGGCAAGATTGAGATGGTGCCTAAAGGGATTGATCCGGGCTTCCAGAGCAATCAGGGCTTGGAATGGGCAAAAGCTGAGAAAGCGCGTGCGTCCTCGTCCATGACACCGCTGACCCATGTAGGCGGCCTGCAGGTTGAGCAGCTCCCAGCCCCTGCGCGGATGAAGGTGCAAAAAGAGCAGATTGCCCAGTTCGCGTCCATGAAACCGCAGCCTGTGGGTATGGTTGAAGCGGGCACCTTGCCACCCAAGGTGCAGGAGCTGTTGGGGAGCCAGACTGCGCAGGTCTTGTTGTCTGCCGAAACATTGATGAAAAACCAGACCCACCATCCTGAGCTGACGCCAGACGAGTATGCGCAGCTTGCGGCTCTGTTGGCTGATCCTGATTATGTTTTGGAAGAGAAGCAGGAGGGACGTGTCAGCCTAGTCGCTCAGCATGACAGTATTTATCGCTTCATTGTGAAGAGGACACGAGATGGAAAAGAAAACTTCATACTGTCCATGACCCGCATGAGACAGCGACCTGCTGATCAGCTCGTAAGAAACCGGACGGTGCTCTTTGCAAAGCAGAAGAATGAAGGAGAATGAAGCAACGCACGGGTGGGGCCTGCTATCTAACCCCACAATAGTGCTCTACCCATGCGGGCATGCCCTGGTCAGCAGAATATCGCCAGATCACCGTGCGTTGCTCCCTCTAAAATAGGATGAACGTCGGCAGCGATCAAGACAAATCATGAAGCAGCGATAGGATAACGTCATGGCCCTCATTAAGATTAGTGGAAACACAGACCGCATTTCTGCTGCCCTTTCTCGACTAGAGAAGCTCGGAAGAGAGCCGAATGCGCTTTTGTCGGATATCGGGCTTAAGATGGTTGACCGAACGAAAGAACGCATAGAAAGGGAAGTCTCTCCCGATGGCAGTCCTTTTGCGCCGCTTAATCCGCTTTATGCTTCGACAAAAAAAGGGCCAGGCATTCTTCGTGAAAGCGGATCTCTCCGCAGGACCATTTATAAGCAGATTGAGGGCAACCGCCTGATCTGGGGTTCAAACATGAATTACGCTGCTGTGCATCAATTTGGGGCGATTATTAAACCCAAGACACAGTCGGCGTTAGAGTTTAGTATTGGCGGACGGGTGTTTAAGCGCCAATCTGTGACCATTCCAGCGCGGCCTTATCTTGGCTTTAATGAGGCCGACCGGCAGGCGACGGTGGAGACGCTTCAGACATTTTTCCGACGTTGTCTGGCGGGCTAACGCTTTCGCGTTCCCCCTGTCTCATTTTCAAACGCTCTTCAAACGATTTCAAACGGGGTTACGTGCGTTTTGGGACGATGTGTGGGTCATTATACCGCACGCCGCCTGTAAAGCGCTGTGCGGGCTTTTATGAGAACCGCCCCTTTTGCCTTCTTAAACAGGTTTCGGGGTATAGGGTGGAGTCCTGATAACGCGTGACACGCTCTGTCATGGTTGCCCTCATGAGCGTGATGACAGACATGCCGTTCTCTTACGACGGCTCCACACCCCCTGATTGGGTTCATATCCTCCCCCACGGCGCCTTTCCCGTTTTGGGTGGGCGCACATCACTGCGTGCGTCTGACCTAAAGGCGGTGATTGAGGCGTCGTTGCAGCGCGGGAAGATTGTGCTGGATGAGAACCACAGCACAGACCTTGCGGCACCGCGTGGGAAGCCCTCACCAGCGATGGGGTGGATTGAGGCGATGGAGGCCCGGAGTGACGGCCTCTGGGGGCGTGTGGTGTGGACTAAGCGCGGGCGGGCCGCCATGGAAGACCACGCGTATCGCGCGCTCTCGCCCGTCTTGAGTAGCCTGAATGGTGAGGTAACGCAGATTTTACGCGTGTCGCTCACCAATACGCCTGACCTCACGCTCACAACGCTCCATTCCCAAACAACCAACCATGAAGGATGTGCGATGACCTACTCACGCGCTGACCTCTGCGCACGCCTTGGCTTGAAAGCCGAGGCCGATGACGCAACGATTGCCCAGGCACTCGACCAAGCTCGTGGGAGTGTGTCATTGCACTCCCGCACCGCTGAGCTGGCGGGGCTGAAACCGGATGCTTCAGAAGACGCCATTCTGGCGAGCCTTCAAGCGCAACGCGAACAAATCACGCTGCATTCAACCGCCACGCAGAGTCTGCAAAGCCGCCTTGATGCGCTTGAGCAGGAAAATGGCCGTATCAAAGCCGAACGCTTTGTCAGCGAGGCGGGCCGGACCAAGCTCATCTCTGACGATCTGCGCGGCACGCTTATTACGCTTCATTCACAGAATGCGGAGCTGGCCCAAAGCATTGTGGCGGGCTTGCCTGACGCGCCAAGCGGGCAGCCGACGATGGGTGGCGCTGCGGGGGCTTCCCATGCCCGCGCGGACACCGGCATGGCCAAAGCAGAAGCCGCCCTTGGCTTAACCGAGGATGACCTCAAGCAAGGAGGGCTCCGCTAATGGCGCTTACGCAAGATCGCGCGCTTTCTGAAAAGCTAGTGCCTCATGGGCCTGAATTTGGCCATCCCGTTGCTGAGGGCTTCCGCGTCTATCGTGGGTCGCTTGTTGCGGTGTGTGCGGACGGCACGATTGTGCCCGCTGGGGCGACGAACACGCCCTCTGCCCCTGTGGCGATTGTTGGGCTGGCACGGCAGTTCAAAGACAATTCTGCGGCGGGGTCGATGCTCAATGGCGACATGGTGGGCAGCCACCCGATCTGGGTCAAAAAAGGCTGCTACGCTTTGCCGTTTGACACAGCACCCACGTGGGCGAACCTCAATCAGACGGTCTATGCCGTTGATGATGAGACGGTGTCTTTAAACCAAAGCGCCCCTCCACCAAAAGCAGCTTCTGCTTCTACTGGCGATAATGAAACGGCCAGCACGCCCAGTGTGCCTGCTGCTTCAAGGCTGCCGGTCGGCACGCTCGTTGGGTTTGAGCCTGATGGCACGCCCTTTGTTCTGATTTCCTAAAAAAGAGAGAATATTATGGATATCTCCATAGGGTCTATGAATGCGTTGACCGCGCGGTTGAGCTTAGCCTTCAATAAATATATTCCCACCGTCCCTACCCAGTATGGGCGCTTTGCGATGACAGTTCCCTCCTCAGCGGGGGAGAATATTTACCCACGCATTGCGGAGCTGCCGGGGTTGCGGGAGTTTTTGGGGCAGCGTGTTGTTCATCGTATCTCCGCTCAGGAGCGTTTTACGATTGTCAACCGCACCTTTGAAGAGACACTCTCTGTCCGACGGGAAGATTTAGAAGACGACCAGTTTGGCTTTTTAACCCCTGCTATACAGCAGCTCGCCGCCGATGCAGGCACGCTCCCCGATAAGCTGGTTTTTGGTCTGCTTGAAGCAGGACACCGCACAAAAGGCATGGATGGTCAGTATTATTTCGATGCCGACCATGAAGGGTATGGGCGCGATGGAAAACCTACGGGCTTTTCCAATCTTCTCCGTCCCGCTGCCACGGAGCGCACAACCCCGGCTTGGTATTTATTTAACAATAACAACCCGATGAAGCCGATGGTCTTCCAGACACGCAGGCCGTTCACGGTTACGGCACGCACGCAGCTTTCTGATGGGGTGGTGTTTCACCGCAATGAGTTTGAATGGGGCACAGATGGACGGTGTAATGCGGGCTATGGGCTGCATAATTTTGCGCTCCGCTCCACCGCGCCGCTGACGCCTGAAAATCTCGGCAAGGCGATTGCGATGATGGAGAACCAGTATCGCAAAGACGGCCAGCCTTATAATGCGCGGCCCAATATCCTCTTCGCCCCCACCTCTTTGGAAGGGGAAGCGCGCGCGCTGTTGGAGAAGGATTTCGTGCCGATGAAAACCCCAGACGGCACATGGGTGACTGGCTCCAACCCGTGGAGTGGCACGCTGGAACTCGTGGTGAGCCCTTACCTGAATGCTTTTGCGGTGACTGACTAATGGCGACCAAGAAAAACGCGACAACAGCGGTGGACGTGGCACGCGATGAGGCTGTGACATCCGCCCCGGAACATGACCTTTCCTCTACCGAGGAGGCAAAGACGGTCACGGCGCATCTCTTGCTGGCCGACAGGAGGGTGCCGCTCAAGGCGGGGCAGCTTCTGATTATCTGTGCTTCTCCGGGCTTTCGGCGGGCGGGCATTGAGCATGAGCGCTCCAAGCTGTGGGAGAGACGCGCGTTCACCGCTGAGCAGATCGACCAGATGCGGCGTGAGCCTCTGCTGACGCTGATCGAGGTGGGCTGACCATGGCCTATGCGACGCTGGATGACCTGATTGAGCGCTTTGGGCGCGGGGAAATTGCCAGCACCAACCCCGATCGGAACGTGCCGCGTGGCACGTTGGACGGCGAGCGTGTGACGCGCATCCTCACAGACGTATCGTCCACGATGGATAGCTACCTTCAGCGTCGCTATGTCGTGCCGGTATCACCTATTCCGCCGGTGTTGGTGCGGGTCTGCTGCCAGCTTGCCCGCTTTGACTTGGCCCTTGGCACAGCCAACGTGCCGAGTGAACAAATCCGCTCAGGCCAGCAAGCGGCGATGGCGTGGTTACGTGATATCGGTGCCGGTAAGGCCACGTTGGATGCGGTGGCGGTCGTGGATAATAGCGAAAGCTGGTCGCGCTTTAAGGGGCGCACGTCCTTCCATGGTCGAGGAGGGTCGGTCTTATGACAGAGGCTCTCACACCAGCAGGCTATCCGCGTGCGATCTTAAAAGGCGATGTGGTTGGGAAGGCTTTTGAGGGCGTGCAAGCACGGCTGAAAGCCTTGTTCTCCGACACGATCTTTTCCCACGCCATCCTACCCCCTCATGCTACGCGCCAGACATGGGACAAGATCATCCAAAGCGCTCCTTGTGTGGCCTTGGGCTTGGGCGGTTGGCGAGCCAGCAACAAGCCCGGTTACGGCTTTATGGGCGATCTGAGCTTTCCGCTGGCGATCCTGCTCACGCATAGCGATCCCAATGACCTTTATCTGGGCACGGGGGAGCTGCGCGATATTGGCGTTGCGGGAGTGATGGCCGCCATTGCGGGGGGCTTGCATGGCTGGGAGCTAGGCGATGTGGGGTCGTGCAAAGTCCACGCGATCACACTGCCCAACACAGAAGACTGGTTTGATGATCGCTCGGCCATCGTGGCCGTTGAACTCGTCTTTGAAAATGTGCGGCTCGACAATGCCGAAGCCCTTGCTGAGCTTGAGGATTTTCTCAGCCAACGCACACAAATCACACCACAAAAGGAGAACGGCCATGAGTGACGATAGTGTCAACGTGCGCCCTGCTGCGGGCCGTCGGGTGATGAGCCCACGCGGCGCTGACGTGCCCGCCAAGGGCTTTGCCATTAATCCGCGCGACCCTTGGTGGGCACGGGCGCTGAGAAGCGGCGACATTGTGCCGATTAGCAACAGCGAACCGCCCTCTGATGCAACTCAAGCGGCACCCATCCTGCCCTCAAAGACTGAGGAGAAGAAATAATGGATTTTGAACAAATCCCCGGTCAGCTGCATGTGCCCGGTTCTTATACCGAGATAAAAGACGTGCCTGCACCGGGTCGTCTGACGGGCATGCCCGTGCGGCCACTCATTGTGGGGCCAACCGCGAAGAAAGAGCTGGCAGGCCAGCTGTTCCGCAACGTCTCCCCAGGGCATGTTGAGGGCCTGTTTGGTGCAGGGTCCGTCATCGCGCAGGCCGTGCGGACCTTTAGTGCTGAGCAGCCCATGTTGAGCGTCGATGTGGTGACAGTCACCACCCCCGATGGTGCGAAACCTGCGACCGGCACGCTGGCTTTTTCAGGTGCTCCACAACGGGCTGGAACGGCAGCCATCCTTGTGGGTGGGCAGCGGGTTAGCTGGCCTGTGGCCACTAACGACACGCCGCAAAATATCGCAGCGCAGTTGCTGACAGCGATCAATGCCAGCACGCTTACACAAAATACAGGCGTAACCGCCGCCCTTGGTAAGGACGGCACGTCTGTCGTCTTTACCGCTGGTGAAGGCGGCGCGGTCACCAATGATATCGACCTCCGCCTCTCTTCCGCCCTGAGTGACCAAGTGCCGGGCATGGTCGTGACTGTTACGCCGATGAGCGAAGGCACAGGCACACCCGACGTTACGCCTGCGGTGATGGCGTTGGGTGAGATTTGGTACACGGACGTTGTCCTCCTAGTGAATGACCAAGCGGCTGTCAGTGCGTTCGTCCAAGAAGCTAAACGTCGTGGCAATGCGATGGTGGCTAAGGATATGCGGGTCTGTGTGGGGCTGCGAGCCTCTATGGGCCAAGCGCTCGCCTTCCAGCAGAACTTTGGAACATCGGAAGAGCTTGTGCTCTTTGCTTGGGAAAATCCGCGTGCGTCGTCTTGGCAGATGGCGGCCTCGTTGGGAGCAGTGATGGCCCAAAGCCTCAACACAGACCCCGCCCGACAGCTGCGCGGTTTACCGCTGACGACCCTAACGGGGTTGGGGCCTGAGCATGGCGATGATTTCACCTTTAACCAGCGCAACCTGATGCTCGGCACAGGCTGCACAACCGTAACAGTAAGCGAAGATGGCACGATTGCACTGGAGCGTGTGGTCACCACCCGCGTGACGATGCCGGAGACAGGCACGGCATCGGGTGTGTGGGATGTGATGATCCCCGCTATTGGGGCACGCGTCCGCTTTGAGTGGAACAGTTTTGCCGAAGCCAACTATGCCCGCGCCAAACTGGCCGATGATGGCAGCCCGCTGGCCAATGTTGACGGTGTGGTCACGCCCAAAACGCTCAAAGCCTCATGGATCGGCCAATGTAAGCTCTATGAGCAGCAAGGCTGGATTGATGATGTGGCCACCACAGGGCCACAGGCGGTGTTTGAGCGGGACGCAACAGACCGGAACCGTGTGAACAGCTCGCTGCCCATCTTGCCGATGGGCTCGCTTATGGTCTTGGCCAATATTCTGACATTGGAGGTCTAAGCTGATGGCGCAGACATTAGGACTGATCCGCCTTTTCTGGCGGGGCAAACAGTATGACGTGCAAAAGGGCGTGAAGTTTCGCACAGCGGGACTAAAAAACGAGAGTGTGAACGCCAATTTCCGCGCTTTGCGGAGCACGCAATATCAGGTGGGTGACGTCAAAGCCACGATTGTCCCCACGAAAGACACCAGCCCCTCGGACTTTGCTCCAGCGCTTGGTGAAGGCGAACTGCAACTGCAAGCCGATACCGGGAAAACATGGGTCATGGCGGACGCCTACGTCATGGAACAGCCCGAATGGAGTGACGACGGCAAGGTCAGCGTCACATGGAATTTCAATACCGTTCAGGAGTTTTAAGCGATGAACGACATGACACTCAATACCCTCCCCCAAGGTGCAGAACGGCGTGATGATGGGGCCGTGCGCTATACGTTCTCCGAACCAGCCACGCTCCCTTCCACCAATGGTGGGGAGGACCGCGTTCTTACTGAACTGGTCATTCGCAAGCCCTTATCTGGTGACCTCATTGATGCGGGGACGGACGATAATAAGGCCCTGTTTAGCTTTAACCTCCTCTGTGCGCTCTCGGGGCAAACGGACGCCATTGGCAAGAGCCTGATGCGGCGATTGGCCCCCCGTGATTACTTGGCGTGCCAGAGCGTGGTGGCGGCTTTTTTCAACAATGGCCAGACGACTGGCCTGTAAGGCTGGCCGCACTGGCCAATACGCTTGGCTTTGGGCGCGATGATCTGCGCGCCCTGACCCTCAATGAGCTTTACTTTTGGACGGCAGCCCAAGCCGATTACGGGGCTGCTGTGGTGAGCCAGAGTGAGGACTAACCCCACAAGGAGGCGCTTATGGCAGGCGACTTAAACGCACAATTTGAGCTTTCGCTGCTCGATAAAATCAGCGCGCCCTTGCGGGAAGTTCTCGACCGTTTGGAGGGTTTGAACAGCGTTTTAAGCCGATTTGAAGGCCAAGGGAACGAGGCAACGGGGGCGACCGATGCGCTCCATCGTGCTCTCAGCGAAGCCAGTGGCGGCGCAGATGGCGCCGCTGAGGCGATGGGTAAAGCGGGCCTGAGCCTTGGTGAGATGGGCGGCTCAAGCATTGAAGCAGCGCGCACGAGTGCTGCGTTGAACGATGTGCTGACCCAAGTCGGCACAGGCGCCAACGCGGCGAGCGAGGCCGTTGGGCGCGTGGCTGAGGCAATGGACACGGCTGGCCAGCACGGCGCAGAAGCCGCTGAGGGTATGACGCCGTTTGTCCAAGAAATGGACCAGGTGGAACAATCCGCTGAACGCTCTTTAGGGGTGTTGAGGCGGTTGCGCTCCGCGATGAGCGGCATGGGCGAGGTTCAGGGCGGCTTTAAGGGGGCGATGCACGGCTTCCATGACAAATGGGGCCAAGCCCAGATGCGCGGCTTTGGGGCGCTGATGTCGGGCTTTGAGCTGGTGGAGCCCGTAAAGCAAGCGGCAGAATATGACAACACGATCCGCCATGTCGGCATTGGGCTAGAAATACATGGTGGTGCGTTAGATCAATATGTCGCTGATGAGAAGGTAAAGATTAACCAACTCGCCCGCTCAACCGGGCAACGTAGCGGCGACCTTGCCGAAGCTCTGGGCTTTTTCTCCCGCGAAGGGTTCCGAGGGCAAGAACTGGAGAACTCACTAGCCACCACCGCCAAGATTGCCACCGCCTATAATGCGCACCCCGAAGCGGTGGCGAAATCGGCCTTTGCGCTGAAGGAAAATCTGGGCATTGATGATGCCCACCTCCAAGGAGCACTCGCCTCTGTGGCGATTGCTGGGAAACAGGCGGATTTGCCGTTTGAGAAATTAGCGCCTTTGTTGCCGCAGGTAGCCGCTTCTGCTGGGGCGTTGGGCATTCATGGTCGGGCTGGTGTTAATGACCTCGCTGCCGCCTTGGCTGTCGTGAGAAAAAGCACCGGCACAGAAGGTGAAGCCGCTACAGATGCGAGAGCATTCCTTCAGACGATAACGTCTTCCCACGGTGCCAAAAAATGGCGTGAAATTTTTGGTGAAGACCTATTCAAACTCGAAGATACTGCTCGAAAACATGGCCAAGACCCGATGATGGTGGTCATGGAACGCATCCGCTCTTTAGTTCAACACCTGCATGGCGATCGAAACAAAGCGTTTTCCATGATCTTCCATAATCTGGAGGATAAAGGCTTTGCTAATGGGGTATTAGATCACTGGAAACAATATCAAGATATTCATCAAAAGGTTTCAGGTGCCACGCAAGGCGTCATTGACCATGATTACGCTGACGGGCGCAAAAGCGGCCTTATTGCGGTGCAGGAGTTCGAGGATGCGACCACGCAGCTTATGCGCCGCATTGGCGATGATTTCACACCAACGCTGAGGCTGGTGACAGCAGGCATTACGGAGGTCAATGTCGGCCTTGAGAAGATGGACGCTGTGATGCCGGGTGTGTCCAAATATCTCATTGGCGGTGTTGGAGCCTTTATCGGCGTCATTACGGTGATGTCCGCTGTGGGGGCTGTGGCCTCGGCTGTCTCGGCGGGATTTGGGGTTGTGATGGCCATTGGTGGCGCTATTGCCCCGGTCTTTGGGGTGTTGGGGGCTGCGATTGGTGCGGTCGGCTGGCCGGTTATTGGGGTTGTCGCCCTTATCGCAGGCCTCGCGGTCGCGATCTATGAGATGTGGGCGCATTGGGGCACGGTCAAAGCATGGCTGATCTCCGCCGGTCATACGGTGGGCCATGCGATTAGCCAGATCGGCGCCCCTCTTGGCTTGATCCTCGGCCCGATTGGGGCGGTTGGTGTGGCCCTTTATGAGATGTGGAAACATTGGGACACGGTTAAGCGCGTGCTCGACCAGACGGGGATCGCCATTGTCCAGTTCATCAACCATATCATCGACATCTTACCCGGAACGCTCTCCAAAGGCTTGCATGCGCTGATGAGCGGGCCTGACCATCCTGCGCCCAACCCGGCTTTGCTTGGTCCCGATGGGCGCTATAAGCCGCTTGTTAGCCCTGACGAGCAATGGAAGCGCAATTGGAAGGCACAGCCGCCTACGCTGGTTCGGCCTGTGCCGCCACCCCTTCCGGCTCTTGGTCAGCAGGGGCGCGCTAAAGATTCCCATATCCACCTCCATGTCACCGCTGATGAGGGGCTGAAGGCCCATGCACACTCCCAGCGAGGGATGCCGCTTAATGTGCATGTCCATGGTAGCCCGAACTCTATGATGGGGAGGCCATAATCATGGGTGATCTTAGCTTTGGCTTGAGTGGCCTTGCAGGGCCTGAACTTTCCGCTTTGGGTGGGGGCATGGCCGGTGGGCTGCTCAGCCGCTTTGCCAATTATGCCTCTCTCGGTGGTGTATCTTTTGCCGTCATTGACTCTAAAGAAGAGATTGGCCGACGCATTAACCGCGTGCTGTTCCCTGACCTCCCGCCCAGCAAGCAGGTCTTTCAAGATTTTGGCGCGATTGATACGCCCATCACCATTACCGGCGTCATTGTGGGTGATGATTACGTCATTCGTGCCACGCGAATGCGCAAAACCCTCGCCAAACCGGGGCGAATGACGCTGTTGCACCCTTGGTGGGGGCGACTGAAAGTGCGCCTCGTCCACCCCGCACAGATTAGCTTTAGCGAGCGCCAAATCCGTGTGGCCCATTTCCAAGCGGTTGTGGTGCGCGACCCCGACCCGCCCGCTAAAAAAGGGTTCTTCGGGTCGCTCATTGATACGGTTAATGACCTGCTTGAACAAGCGGACGGCTTGATGGATGACGTTCAAGAGGCCGTAGCTTCTGTGCTTTCTGCCGTCTCGCTGCCCTTAGCGTTGGTCAATTCTGTGTCATCGCTGATCTCTCAAGGGTCTGGGATATGGGATAGCCTGACTGAACGCGCGCCCGAGCCGATCAAGGCGGCCATGACCGCTCCGCAAGCGGCGATGAACACGGCCATTGTGCCGCCCCAACGCAATATCGACCAAAGCTATGCCAACGCTGTGTCAGCGGCTTTGATCGCCGTGCCTGCCTCCTTAGCGGGCTGTGTCAGCACGGAAGAGAGCAGCGTGATCGCGCCTGTGTCTGAAGGAACAGACCGTGACGGAACCGCCGACAATGAGCCCATCACCGGACAGCAGATCGCGTCTCTTCTCCTTGCTGGGTCTGAACAATTTGGACAGCTTGCTGATCGTCTCAGCCAAAGCAACCCCGACCCGTCCGCCGTCCTCGCCTTGGGCGTTGCCGCGCGAGCGGTGCTTGTCAGTCAGCTGGCCTCCGCCTGGGCCGATTGTGTCTTTGTCAGCAATGAAGACGCCCAAGCTCTGCTCACTCAAATAACAGACGCCATTGACGGGCTGACCAATGATGTCGTGGCCGCCAGTGGTGGGCAGACACGCGTTGCCTTGCAGCCGCTTTTTACCCGCCTGCAAAAGCTGCGCTGTGCGTTCATCAATGACGGTTCTGCTCAAATTGGCTCCCTGCCGACGGTCGTGGATGTGCCTGTCGCCGTGCCGCGTTCGCTATGGGCGCTGACATACGCGTTGCAGGGCGATGATGTGAGCACGGTTCAGCCCATGCTCGATGATGCGGTGAGCCGTAACGCCATCCTCCATCCCGGCCATGTCGGCCCCACCACATTGGCGATGTTGGAGAATGACAATGAGTTCTGAGCATATTGTTGTCCACCGGAACCGTGTGGCGAACCTCTTTCTTGGTGGGAAAGAATGTCTGTTCTGGCAGTCCCTTGAGGTCGGGATGGACCTCGGCAATCTCGCCAGCATCTGGCGGGCGGAGCTGCGGCTTCCCGTGCCACTTCCCAAAGGGGCCATGCCCAAGATTGGGCAGTCTGTGCGTATTGAGATTGCGGGGCAACCGATCTTAAAAGGCTGGCTGGAGGCGATTAACACGCGCGGTGACGACCATAGTCTGAGCGTGACCGTCTCGGGTCGTGATCTGGCGGGTGATCTCGTCGATTGCGCGGCCCAAGCGCAAGGGCCGGGCCGGATGGATAAGGTTAGGCTTGAAGCCATCGTGGGCACTCTCTCCCAACCCTTTGGCCTATCGGTGCAATCGGTGGTGGATACGGGCGCTCCCTTTGAGGTGGTGGCCTTTGACACGAGTGCGAAGGCCATTGATGTCATTGAGCAACAATCGCGCCAGCGCGGGGTGTTGGTGACATCCAACGGGTTGGGTCGTTTGCTACTGACCAAGCCCGGTTCCACACGGGCGGAAGAAAAGATCGTCTATCCCGGTGGGAATGTGCGGGCGATGGAAGCGCGGATCACGCAGCGCTTTTCGGACCATATCGTTAAAGCACAAGGCCGCTCGCGCCATCGCGGCACCAAAGCGCCGCTTTTCCCCGGTTTGGCGGCAGGTAGTCCGGCCCGCATTAAAGGCATGGGCGCTCATGAAGAGCGAGCAGCTTGCCAGTTTGGTTATTGCCATGATGGCGGTGTGGGCCGCTATCGCCCACGGGTCTATCTGGCACGAACGAGTAGCGACCAACATCCTCAGCTTTCGCGCTCTGGAGATGCTCTAGACACGCTCCTCACACAGTCCCAGCGCCAGAAGAAGCCGGGCTATCGCAAAGCGACTGCTCCTACACAAGCTGAAACCAAGCCCCGGAAAGCAGGTCAGCCTTATTCGCTGGACGACCAAGCGGCATGGCGGATGCGCACGTCACGCGCGGGCGCTACCGCCTTTATTTACACCGTGCCCAGCCTGACGACATCGACAGGCGCTCTATGGCGGCCCAATCAGCTCGTCCATGTGACCGACCATGTGAATGGGATTGATGGCGATATGCTGATTGCCGGGGTGACGTGGTCGATCAATGAGCGCGAGATGAGCACCAAGCTCTCTGTCGTGCCGCCCGATGCGTATGACCTGACAGGCCAAGCTGACCGCACGCCCCGCCATGGACGTTCTGTGCGTAAAGCGGGTTTAGCTGGGAGGCATAAACGATGACTGTCTTGGACATCTACCACACCATTCGTTCGCAAATTCTGCGTGCTGTGGTCAAAGCACTAGATGATAGCGGACCTGAGCAGCGCGTGGCGCTGAAGACCCATGCAGGCCAAGAACGCACCGCGATCCCCGTGCATTACCCGTTCGGTTTTGGAGCGCATGTGCCACTCGATGGCGCGGTGACGCATGTGCTTCAAAATGGCAGCGACCCATCGGACCTCGTGGCGATGCCGCCCTCCAATCCGGGAGCGGCCCGGTTGGGCGGCCTGCAAGAAGGCGAAAGCGTGCTTTATGATAGCGTCGGGCAGCGTGTCCTTCTCAAATCTGGGCAGATGGTCGAGATTGACGCAACACAGGCCGTCAATGTGAAAATCGCCGGGAAACCCGTCATGACCGTGACAGAGGCCGGTGTGCAGATTAACGGGATTGTACAAGCCAGCGGCGATGTCACAGCAGGATCAATCTCGCTTCAGCATCATGTGCATGGCGGTGTGCAAGTGGGCGGCGGAACAAGCAAAGGACCAACATCATGACCGTTAGTCGATCAGCGTATCTCTGGCTTTTGGATGAGAAAAAGAAACTGGCAGAGGAAGGGTATAAGGAAATCATGGCTTCTTATGAGCAGCTTAAAGCGCGGCTCTTGAGTATCTTGACCTTTTCAATTACGCTCAGTTCAGCCTGTTACACAGGAGCCGCAACAGGTGGAACTTATTCACCGCTATGTCTGCTTATGGCGCTAGGCTTTACGGGCACTGCTTTTCTATGCGGTTTAGGACTTTATCCAACACCGGTCCGAACAAAGAACGTAAAGACTGATGCTCTAGATATTGTGTTAAATGTGGAGCCTGCTGTCGAGAGTAAGGAAGATACCTATAAGCGTCTTACATATTTTATTGAAACAACTTCTCTGGAAAATGCCCGTAGCCTTAGCAAAGATCGCCGCTATTTAAAGCGTGCATGGCAAGTGCTTATTGGCACGCCATTTGTATCATTTCTTTTGGTCTGTATGGGACGGCTTGTCATCTGGATAGTGTATTGGGAGGGTTGGGCCTAAAATGACTTCTCCTAACCCTTTACTATGAAGGGTCACTCTCTCCTGCGACGCATAACTATTACGTTCATCATGTTCAGCCGCCTTTAAAATATCAGTAGCACTTGGCTTTTCATTGGATGGTTTCGTTTTATTACTGTCACTCATGAGGCCCTCCTGCAAAATAAAGCCATTATGAGAGGGAGTCGTGTCAATATTTCCGGCATTGAAGAGAGTATAAAACACCCTTCAAACACCGTTTTCACCCCCATTTCGGGGTATAGGTTGGAGTCCTGAAAGTTCATACAGACCTTCCGTAATGTGTCTGTATGACACGACGTTCCTTCTTTTCCACCATTGCTGTCGCGCCCAATGCTGATGGGCGTGCTGACTTGGTCATTACCCCCACCGGCGGTGGCGGGGGGCGCGTGTCATTTGACACAACGCTTTCCTCCCCTTTGCTGATCGCTCTTTCTGCTGATCGGCGGGCGGCGCCTGATGATGTGGTGCCGCCTTTGCTGACCGCCCCGACAGGCACCGCAACACCCTTTGGGGCGAAACGTGGCTGGGTGGGTGATGTTCTACTCACCGATGGGCAACGGCTCGGCTCCAAGCTTTGGCTGCTTGAGCGAGCCAAGCGCTCCGAGGCCACACGGTTGGATGCTGAAGATTACGCCCATGAGGCCGTCGCTGCCATTGGCGCTTATCACAACATTGATCTGTCCGTTGAAGCAACGTGGCAGCCCGCCACGGCTGGCATAGTGCGAGCGCTGACCGTGCGGGTTTCTGCTGGGGAAAGTTCGGCTTTTAGAAAGGTGCCGACGCTATGAGTCTGTCCATTCCGACACCGCAAGAGTTAGCGCAACGAATTGTCACGTCACTTGCCCAACAGAGCTTTACCGCCAGCGATGGTTCAATCGTTCGGCTCGATGCCACAGCACCGGGCACGTTTGAACAAGTGCTTTCTGTGGTTTTAGCGTTGGGAGATTATGAGACTTATCTCTTCCTTCAAGGCCGCGCGCTGGAATTTCTGCCCTCAACGGCGACTGTCGGCAATGGGGGGCTCCTCCCTGTTCATGCCGATATCTGGGGCGTGCCGCGCATTGGCCCGCAAGCTTCTGTTGGACGTGTGGTGGTTAGTGCCACGCAAGACGTCACGATACCGCAAGGGGCATTGCTGACCGTTGATGGCTCAGTTCAATGGGCGCTCAATGAGGCTGCAACGGTCTCGGCCAATGGGTCGGCCTCTCTTGCTGTGACCTGCACCACGACAGGCACAGCGGGCAATCTGACAGCCAATACGCCGCTCAGTTTTGTGTCTCCCATCGCGGGCATCAGCAGCGTTGGTGTCGATCAAGACGGGCTGGCTGGAGGGGCTGACAGTGAACCCGTGGAAAGCTGGCGGTCACGTATCATTGATAAAATCCGCAACCCTTATAATGGCGGCACCGCACAGGATTATCGCACTTGGGCGTTGGCTGCTGGGGTAGCGTTGGTTCATGTCGTGCCCTCCTACACGGGGGCTGGCACTGTGGGTGTGATTGTGGCTATGAGCGGCCCGCGTGTGCCGACCTCTGAAGAGCTCGCGCGTGTTCAAGCCTATATCGACGAGCGCCGCCCCATTCGTGGCAATGCCACCGTCTATGGCGCGACTTTTATACCACAAACCCCCATTGTGCGGCTTGGTTTGGATAATCAGCCCAACCGGCAAAAGGTGCAGGCCGCTTTGGCGGCCATCATCGACGGGGTGGGCATTGGCGGCACCTTATATGTCGAAGCGCTCCAAGCCGCCCTCTTTGACACGGTGGGGGCGCAATCTCAGCTGCTGAACCCCGGTGCTGACATCACGTTCGCCGCCAATGAGATGCCCGTCATAGACGCGGTTCAATGGGTGGAGAAAACGCCATGAGTGCGCTCAACGCCCCACGGTCAGCTTCTGAAATTGCCCGCCAATGGCGCGAAGAACTCATGCCAAACGGCTCGGCACTCGGCGGGCCGAATATGAGCGCCCTCATGGCCGCTCTGGCTGGCCCGCGTGACGTGCTGGAAGGCGACATTGCCTCTGTCTGTCGTGAAATATGCCCCGCTGACGCGCACACTCTCTTGGCTGATTACCGCGACCTCTTAGGGCCTGACCCGTTCGGACGCGACACGGGCACCTTAAGCGATACTGAATGGCGCACAATCCTACAGCAACGCTGGACGGCGCGAGGCGATCAACGGCCCGCTTTCTATATCGCGCTGGCCAAAAGCTGGGGCATCGATATTACCATTGAAGAGCCCGATGCGCCCATTTGTGGCGTGACGACCTGCGGCACGCAAGCCTGCGGGGATGAGGCGTTGCGGTTTATGTGGATTGTCCATCTCCCCTCCGGCATCACGCAGGCGATCTGTGGAGCGGTTCAATCGGGGCGGGCGCAATGCAAGCAAAATGACAGCAATGTCTATGCCCATCTTCAAGCCGTATTTCGGCAGCTCAAGCCCGCAGATACCGAGGTGTATTTCATTCATAAAGGAGACTGGATTGATGGCTAATCCGCAATGGCCGAGCTTCCCCGGCGTGCCGAATATGACAACGGATGCGGACGGACGCCCGCAGCCACAAGACCTCATTCCCGGTAAGCAGCTCGGCACGCCGCTGGATGCCGCATTTATCGGGCGTATTATTCGCGCTTTGTGCGACTTACGTGACGCGATTGATGACGACGAGGGAAATAAAGTGAACCGCTCAGGCGACACGATGTCGGGCGATTTGACGATCAGTGGCGCGGCATCGTGGGCGAACACATTATTCGGCGGAAAATGCGTCAGTGTTGTCGCTGGTCAAAAGTCTAACAGCTACCTGCAAACGCAGATCGTCAACGGCAACACCGTTGCGGTCATTGGGGTGCAAGACAATGACGGGGCGTGGCATAATTGGAGCTTTAACGCCGTTGATGGAACAGCTACGACGCCAAGCGGAAAAATCCTCGCAACTACGGACGCTATCGCCACTGAGACACAACGTGCGGAGAATGCCGAGGCGGCATTGTTGCCCCTCTCTGGCGGCACGATAACGGGGGCACTTTATTCAGGTGGAATGTTCCAGCAAGGCGATCTGGAACTGACGCAGCCTATCGGAGCGGCTTTAGCGGACGAACAGTTCTTTCTTCAGCTTGTGAACGATACCAAATCCAGCACAACATGGGGACGGCTTGTCCTGCGCGATGGTAGTGGGAATTTCCATGTGCCCATCCAAGTCGACAACCATGACAAGACGACTATCAATGGGACATTGAACGTCACAGGACAGGCCGGGTTTCAAAGCTCCGTATTGTCTCAAGGCACGTTCCAGCAGGGCGATCTTCAAATGACGATGCCTATTGGCGCTGGCTTTTGGGACATGCAGTTCTTCCTCCAGCTTGCCAATAATGCCAAAACAAGCACGACCTACGGGCGGCTTGTTTTGAAAGACAATGGCGGCAATTACTTCGTCGCGCTTCAAATCGACAATCATGGGCATGTTACGGACGCGCAAGGGCGCGACTTCCTCACCAAACCTGAAGCGCAGGCCGCTTATTTGCCGCTGTCAGGTGGGAACCTCACGGGGGCGCTTTATTCAACAGGCACATTCCAACAGGGAAGCCTTGAGCTGACCCAGCCGGTCGGAGCGGCTTTAGCGGACGAACAGTTCTTCCTTCAACTCGTCAATGAAACGAAAAACGGAACAACCTGGGGACGGCTTGTCCTGCGTGATGGTGGTGGAAATTTCCATGTGCCCATCCAAGTCGATAACCATGACAATACGACCGTCAATGGGACGTTGAACGTCACAGGACAGGCCGGGTTTCAAAGCTCTGTCTTGTCCCAAGGCACGTTCCAGCAAGGCGATCTGCAAATGACGATGCCTATTGGCGCTGGCTTTTGGGACATGCAGTTCTTCCTCCAGCTTGCCAATAATGCCAAAACGGGCACCACCACCGGGCGTCTTGTTTTAAAAGACAATGGCGGCAATTACTTCGTCGCGCTTCAAATCGACAATCATGGGCATGTTACGGACGCGCAAGGGCGCGACTTCCTCACCAAACCTGAAGCGCAGGCCGCTTATTTGCCGCTGTCAGGTGGGAACCTCACGGGGGCGCTTTATTCAACAGGCACATTCCAACAGGGAAGCCTTGAGCTGACCCAGCCGGTCGGAGCGGCTTTAGCGGACGAACAGTTCTTCCTTCAACTCGTCAATGAAACGAAAAACGGAACAACCTGGGGACGGCTTGTCCTGCGTGATGGTGGTGGAAATTTCCATGTGCCCATCCAAGTCGATAACCATGACAATACGACCGTCAATGGGACGTTGAACGTCACAGGACAGGCCGGGTTTCAAAGCTCTGTCTTGTCCCAAGGCACGTTCCAGCAAGGCGATCTGCAAATGACGATGCCTATTGGCGCTGGCTTTTGGGACATGCAGTTCTTCCTCCAGCTTGCCAATAATGCCAAAACGGGCACCACCACCGGGCGTCTTGTTTTAAAAGACAATGGCGGCAATTACTTCGTCGCGCTTCAAATCGACAATCATGGGCATGTTACGGACGCGCAAGGGCGCGACTTCCTCACCAAACCTGAAGCGCAGGCCGCTTATTTGCCGCTGTCAGGTGGGAACCTCACGGGGGCGCTTTATTCAACAGGCACATTCCAACAGGGAAGCCTTGAGCTGACCCAGCCGGTCGGAGCGGCTTTAGCGGACGAACAGTTCTTCCTTCAACTCGTCAATGAAACGAAAAACGGAACAACCTGGGGACGGCTTGTCCTGCGTGATGGTGGTGGAAATTTCCATGTGCCCATCCAAGTCGATAACCATGACAATACGACCGTCAATGGGACGTTGAACGTCACAGGACAGGCCGGGTTTCAAAGCTCTGTCTTGTCCCAAGGCACGTTCCAGCAAGGCGATCTGCAAATGACGATGCCTATTGGCGCTGGCTTTTGGGACATGCAGTTCTTCCTCCAGCTTGCCAATAATGCCAAAACGGGCACCACCACCGGGCGTCTTGTTTTAAAAGACAATGGCGGCAATTACTTCGTCGCGCTTCAAATCGACAATCATGGGCATGTTACGGACGCGCAAGGGCGCGACTTCCTCACCAAACCTGAAGCGCAGGCCGCTTATTTGCCGCTGTCAGGT
>NZ_WVHP01000018.1 GCF_009834765.1 Saccharibacter sp. EH611
GAAAAACGGAACAACCTGGGGACGGCTTGTCCTGCGTGATGGTGGTGGAAATTTCCATGTGCCCATCCAAGTCGATAACCATGACAATACGACCGTCAATGGGACGTTGAACGTCACAGGACAGGCCGGGTTTCAAAGCTCTGTCTTGTCCCAAGGCACGTTCCAGCAAGGCGATCTGCAAATGACGATGCCTATTGGCGCTGGCTTTTGGGACATGCAGTTCTTCCTCCAGCTTGCCAATAATGCCAAAACGGGCACCACCACCGGGCGTCTTGTTTTAAAAGACAATGGCGGCAATTACTTCGTCGCGCTTCAAATCGACAATCATGGGCATGTTACGGACGCGCAAGGGCGCGACTTCCTCACCAAACCTGAAGCGCAGGCCGCTTATTTGCCGCTGTCAGGTGGGAACCTCACGGGGGCGCTTTATTCAACAGGCACATTCCAACAGGGAAGCCTTGAGCTGACCCAGCCGGTCGGAGCGGCTTTAGCGGACGAACAGTTCTTCCTTCAACTCGTCAATGAAACGAAAAACGGAACAACCTGGGGACGGCTTGTCCTGCGTGATGGTGGTGGAAATTTCCATGTGCCCATCCAAGTCGATAACCATGACAATACGACCGTCAATGGGACGTTGAACGTCACAGGACAGGCCGGGTTTCAAAGCTCTGTCTTGTCCCAAGGCACGTTCCAGCAAGGCGATCTGCAAATGACGATGCCTATTGGCGCTGGCTTTTGGGACATGCAGTTCTTCCTCCAGCTTGCCAATAATGCCAAAACGGGCACCACCACCGGGCGTCTTGTTTTAAAAGACAATGGCGGCAATTACTTCGTCGCGCTTCAAATCGACAATCATGGGCATGTTACGGACGCGCAAGGGCGCGACTTCCTCACCAAACCTGAAGCGCAGGCCGCTTATTTGCCGCTGTCAGGTGGGAACCTCACGGGGGCGCTTTATTCAACAGGCACATTCCAACAGGGAAGCCTTGAGCTGACCCAGCCGGTCGGAGCGGCTTTAGCGGACGAACAGTTCTTCCTTCAACTCGTCAATGAAACGAAAAACGGAACAACCTGGGGACGGCTTGTCCTGCGTGATGGTGGTGGAAATTTCCATGTGCCCATCCAAGTCGATAACCATGACAATACGACCGTCAATGGGACGTTGAACGTCACAGGACAGGCCGGGTTTCAAAGCTCTGTCTTGTCCCAAGGCACGTTCCAGCAAGGCGATCTGCAAATGACGATGCCTATTGGCGCTGGCTTTTGGGACATGCAGTTCTTCCTCCAGCTTGCCAATAATGCCAAAACGGGCACCACCACCGGGCGTCTTGTTTTAAAAGACAATGGCGGCAATTACTTCGTCGCGCTTCAAATCGACAATCATGGGCATGTTACGGACGCGCAAGGGCGCGACTTCCTCACCAAACCTGAAGCGCAGGCCGCTTATTTGCCGCTGTCAGGTGGGAACCTCACGGGGGGGCTCACCATAACGGAGGCCAATAACTGGGGCTTTGGACGTGGTGGCGGCCTGTCATCGCTGGCGATGGGCGATGGTCCCGAACGTTTCTATCAGCAAGTCTATCGTCCCAAGGGCGGCTTAACTCAAGGCGTTCTCGGCGTTGCGGATGAAACAGGCGACCGGCAATGGAAGCTGCAAGCTAATGGCGCGATTGTGACACCCTCTGGCAATACCCTACCTGAAGTGCGCGGGGTTCCGGGGCGCGTTGTCACACAATATTTCCGTATCACGAACCTTGCCAATGTGAACTACATTCCGTTTCCTGTGGCGTTTGCAGCATCTGACCCGGTGAATGAAATATTCATCACCTATGGATACGGATATAACAGTAACGGAGGGATGGGTGAGAGTTCTGTTCTTTACATCTACAAACAAAAAACAACCAATAGCGGCTTTTGGATTGATCGGAGCGCAAGTGGCTTTCAAGACGCCGCTTTTGACGTGGCGGTCACTGGGCCTATGGGAGCACCAGCATGACAAATGACGCAGAAAACAAGCAGAACGAACAGGCGCAAACTCAAGCTCAAAACGCTGTGTTTGGGTATTATGGCTATGTTAATCCCACAACGAAGATTGTTGGGCCGCTCATGTCGTTCTTTGGCAAGCCTAACGATATGACGCATTTTGTCGCGCTTACCAAAGAGCAATATGACTATTGGTATGGCCGCCATTGCCGTGTTGGTTCAGATGGGGCGCTGGAAGAATACATACCACCAGCACCCCCTCTGAAACCGCAAGCTCAAGAGGCCATGCAGAAGGTGCAGCAGCAAGCGAGTATGGTTTCGGCTATGGGAGAGGTCTTTGGGCCTAAAATGCGCGATTACGTGAAGGCGTTACGCGCCATTCTCGATGGCTCGGACACGACCAGCACGACACTGCCAGCCGCACCTGATGATGTGACAGCGTAACCATGTTTAACCTGCTCGACCTCCTCAACATCGTCAAAGACTACGAAGGCGCCTTCATGACCATTGGCGGTGCCGTGCTGGGCTGGTGGGGGCAGATCGCCAAAAACCGCCTTCAGCGCCAGCGCAACGAGATTGACGCCAACAATCTAGAGAACGAGCAGCTCAAGCTGGCTCTCGAACGGGAGCGCTTCCTTACCGACAAGCTAAACCTCTGGGGCGCTAGTTATACGATGCTGTGGGAGCGGCTGTATGACCGTGAAAGTGTCATTAAAGACTACCACTCAGCCGCTTTATCTGCACAGCGAAGGGTTAACGAACTCGAAATACGTTTAGGCGCTTCTGTGACGATGTTTGAAGAGCTCCCAGAGTTCCCGCCTGAAGATCCCGCACAATGGGCCGCCCAGTGCCCGCCATCCCCTCAAAACAGAGATGACCATCATGACAACACTGACCCTCACACGCCCCGCACATCCAGCAGCCCCTTGGGTGGGCGGCAAGCGCCTTCTCGCCAAGAAGATCATCGCTCTGCAAAAGAAGATTGACCATTGCTGTTACGTAGAGCCTTTCGTCGGCATGGGTGGCGTTTTCTTGCGACGGGGATGTCACAATAGC
The DNA here is from genome assembly GCF_009834765.1 of Saccharibacter sp. EH611. Lineage (GTDB taxonomy): Bacteria > Pseudomonadota > Alphaproteobacteria > Acetobacterales > Acetobacteraceae > Saccharibacter. The sequence goes on from NZ_WVHP01000018.1 coordinate 3,040, forward strand.
CATGGGGGCTCTGCCGGAGAGAATGTGCCTATGATTTCATTCGAGTTTGAGAAGCGTTTTATCAACGTGTGAAAGCAGGTTGAAACGCGTTCAAATTAGGCTCGTTCCAGTGCTATCTATTTTGTCTCAAAGTGCGAAAAATTTTGTCGCGCTACACTAAGGCTGCCGGTCTCTCACGCCCTGGACTGTATGCCCGCCGCGAAAGAGATGCGGAATTCGCTCAAGAATGGGATGAGGCAATCAGCACGGCCATTGACACCCTTGAAGAAGAAGCGTGGCGGCGGGCGCGTGATGGTGTGCCTGAATATCTCGTGACGGGGAAAGGGCTCGTGCTGGATAAAGAAGGCAATCCCATCATGCAGAACCGCTATTCTGATAGCTTGCTAACAACGCTTCTGAAGGCTCATAGGCCTGAGCGGTATCGGGAACGCTCCACGGTGGAGATGAATGTTACGGGGAGCCTAGCGGAGCGTCTAGATGAGGCCCGGAAGCGCGTGCAGACCCAGAGTGGGAAAGAATAAAAAAGGGAGAGTGGGAATAGTTCCCCCTCTCCCGTAATAAGTACTTTATTTAACCCAGAAACGCACGTCTTGCCGTCAACTTTCGTGATGATCTTGCTCCACGCCAAGACGTGCATAATCGCTCCAGCGCGGACTGGAAGCGGAGAATAGCTTACAAAACCAAGAGAACGACCATGACTAATTTATGGAGAAAAATACTTCAAATAGCATCAGCTATCGCGGTCTTGCTGTTTGTTATATTCTTTATGGATGGTATACTCTTTTACGTTGCAAGTGTTTTTGGCCCCGTTTTTTTCGTCTGGATAATTGCAGAGGGCCTAGACTACTATAAACGTTGGAAGAAGAGACGTGAACGCTCAGGCAAAAACGCTTGAAGACCAGCTTGCCGACGAGATAAGCCGTTATTGCCTTGATCCGCTTGGTTTTGTGTTGTTTGCCTTCCCGTGGGGGCAAGAAGGAACAGACCTTGCCCAATCTAACGGACCGAGAGCGTGGCAGCGTGATATTCTGCGCTCAATCGGTGATAAGCTCCGTGCAGGGTATGAGCCTGATGCTGTCTTAATGCCTGCCCTGCAAGCGGTCGCTTCTGGGCATGGTGTCGGGAAGTCTGCCCTGGTGTCCATGCTGGTTGCATGGGCGTTGTGCACCTGCCCTGATACAAAGGCTGTCATTACCGCCAATACAGAGCCCCAGCTTCGCACAAAAACCTTTCCTGAGATTTCCAAATGGTTCCGGCTTCTCATTTGCGCCCATTGGTTCAAAGTGCACGGTATGAGCATTCACAGCACCGTTCCCGGTCACTCCAAGACATGGCGCGCTGATGCCGTCACATGGTCAGAGACGAACCTTGAAGCCTTCGCGGGGCTGCATAATGTCGGGCGGCGTATTCTGCTTATCTTTGATGAAGCCTCGGGTATTATTGATCGGGTCTGGGAAGTTGCTGAAGGAGCGCTGACTGACGAAGGCACTGAGATTGTCTGGTGTGCCTTTGGGAACCCGACGCAACCTTCAGGGCGTTTCTTTGAGTGCTTCAACCGTCAGCGCAACCGGTGGAGTGGTCAGCAGATTGACAGCCGGACCGTTGAGGGCACGAATAAAGCCCTGTTTGAGCAATGGGCTGAGGCTTACGGGGAAGACAGCGACTTTATGCGTGTCCGTGTGAAAGGGCAGTTTCCACGCTCTGGCTCTATGCAGTTTATTGGTTCAGATATCATCTCAGAGGCCTCAACGCGCGAGGTATCCGCCATCATCTCCGATGCGCTCATTATCGGCGTTGATGTGGCCCGTTATGGCGATGATCAAAGCGTGATCTTCTTTCGTAAAGGCCGGGACGCCCGCATGATCCCCCCTATTCTGCTTCGTAAGGTTGATACCATGCAGCTTGCCGCGCGTGTTGCTGATGAAGCGCAACGCTACGGGGCGGATGCGGTCTTTATCGACGATGGAGGCGTTGGCGGCGGTGTGGTTGATCGCTGCCAGCAGATGCGCGTTCGTGGGGCGCGTGGCGTTCAGTTTGGCGGCAAATCCGACCGGGCCAACTACGCCACTAATGCCGAACGCTATGCAAACAAACGCGCTGAAATGTGGGGCTCATTACGTGAATGGCTCAAGACCGGCGGCATCCCCGACAGCCAAGACCTTCAGACAGACCTTGCTGGGCCGTGGTATTTCTTCAATCCCCGCAATGAAATTCTCTTAGAGCGCAAGGAAGATATGAAGAAGCGCGGCCTTGCCTCTCCTGACATGGCCGACGCTCTCGCCCTTACTTTTGCGTATCCTGTGATGAACTCTCGCTTTTCTGGCGGTCCTTATGGAGCGGCTCGCCCGCAGGCGCAGGAGTATGATCCTTGGGAGTAGATTCGCTTTGATGCAATTCTTTTTGAAAATACAACCTCATTAACGAGTTAGTGGTAAAAAACACAGTAAATAATAATACTGGAGATGCCATAAACAGCCAACCATAAGTATATGACAGATCCTTTTTTAACCCTATAATCTCTTGCATAATAATAACTTCTGATGCCATTAGATAAGATTTAACAGCGAATGAGTACATAACCGCTACCTGCTGAAGAAATTTCTTCTCAGCATATTTTTTATATTTTTTTCCACACAAAAAAACGATCAAATTACCCATGACCGAAAATAGAGGAAGTATGAATATAAGAAGAGATTCCTTTAGGGAGAAACCATTAATTAGCAATGAAGAAAAACCATTAATTTCTTTTCCAATCGAATTACTTAAGCTTAAACCAAAAAATAAAACAGAAAAAAACAGAAAAAAACAGAAAAAACTAAAACATTCATATTCTATATCTTCTTTATAAGGGATATATTTAGAAATAACCTTTTTTTTAATTTTTGGATAATTACAAGAAGTTACGACAACAAAATAGACAATACACAATAACACTGCATTAGCAATATTAAAAAGAACCCAAGAAACATATAAAAACAATCCCATGGACATAACGTCTCCTCACTGAAAAAATACAACTCACAATGTAATATACAAAACCCCATTACCGTATAGAACTTATAAACGCCGCGCATCATCGGCCATTATGTGCACATCAACTCCTCATCTCGCTAATCCGCTTCCTACGCCCTCTCCTGCTACTCCCGTCACGAATGCCGGGAAGACACAGGCGCAATCAGCCACCAACTCTGCTAAATTGGCAGGAGGTTTTGGCTCTACGTTGCTGACGGGACCGCAAGGGCTGAACCAGACGGCCAATACAGCCCCCAAGACGCTTCTTGGCGGGTGAGCTATGGCACAAAAGCGTAAGCCCTCTCCCAAGCTCGACATCAATAACCGTGACGGTCAGCAATCATTACGCGATGAAGCCGACCGTCGGTTAGTTATGATGCGCTCTGATCGTTTGTCATGGCGCGATACGTGGCGTGAGATCAGCCATTTCATTCTCCCCACGCGCGGGCGCTATTTTCATGTGCCGAACCAAGGCAGCCGGGGCCGTGTAAAAGGCCCGCAGATTGTCGATAAAACCGGTTCTATCGCCCTAGGCAATCTCTCAGCGTTTCTCATGGCGGGTATTACGTCACCGGCGCGTGATTGGTTTCGTTTAGAAACAAACAATGACCAGCTTAATGATGATCCACAGGTGAAGCTCTGGCTGTCTGATACGAAAAGCCGTCTACAGCGTGTTTTTGCGACCGGGAACTTCTATGCGTCTATGAGCCAGACGTACGAAGAGCTGGCAGGCTTTGGCACGGCGGCTTGTATCATCCTGCAAGATTATGAAGATGTTGTCCGCTTTTACCCGCTGACTGCTGGGGAATATTACCTTGCCCAAAATGCACGCGGTGAGGTCGATACGCTCTTTCGGGAATATGTGCAGAATGTCGCCCAAATCGTGCAGCGTTTTGGCCTTGATAACGTCTCCCCCACCGTCCGCTCCCTTTGGGAAAGCCGCCAACTCACCCAAGAGCTTCCCATCGTCCATGCCATCATGCCGAACAGTTCCCGTATTGCTGGGGCGTTTGGATGGAAGGGTGCGCCCTATATTGGCATTTATTACGAATATGGAAACGATACCGAGCCAGCCCTGCTGATTGAGTCCTACCCACGTAAGCCCTTTATTGCGCCACGATGGGCCACAGTGAGCAATGATGCTTACGGTCATGGCCCCGGTGAAGACGCGCTGCCTGACATTAAGTCCCTCCAAGTTGCACAGCTCCGCCTTGCAGAGGCCGTTGATAAATATGCACGACCACCAACAATGGCGGATTCATCGCTGCAAGAGAGTATGGTGAACCTTCTCCCCGGCGGACTGAACTTCATTCCCGGGCTGAATGCTGCTGGGAATGGGGCAGGTATTCGTCCCGTCTATCAGGTCAATCCCAATATCTCACCTTTGCAGGAGCGTATTGCGGAGTTTCAGGATCAAGTGCGCAAAACACTTCGCAATGACCTGATTTTGATGGTCTCGCAGGATATGGGCACGACACAGCCCGTCACAGCAGCAGAAATCAATGTGCGTCAGCAAGAAAAGATGTTGACCCTTGGGCCTGTTTTAGAACGTTTCCACAATGAAGCGCTTGACCCGATCATTACAACCACGCTGGAGATTATGGAGCGTGGCGGCCTGCTCAAGCCGCGCCCTCCCGGGCTCGGTGGTCGTTCTCTCAAGATTGCTTACAGCTCTATTCTAGCTCAAGCACAGCGCGCGACTGAAACCACGGGGATTGAGCAGCTTGTACGCTTTGCGGGCAGTATGGCGGGGGCTGATCCGTCGATTATGGACAATCTAGACCTTGATGCCGCCCTTGACCGTTATGGCGATCTTCTGGGTGTGGACCCATCCATGCTCAAAGACCCACAATCCGTCGCACAACTCCGCCAGCAACGGGCCTACCAGCAACAGCAGCAACAGATGGCCGAACAAGCTCAGCAAATGGCCGCCGGGGCCAAGAACCTCTCGCAAGCCGATGTCGGCGGGGGCTCCAACGCCCTGCAAGCCATTATGAGCGGCCTCAACACGCAACAAGGACAGTAATCATGCAAGACCCTCATGATGCTCAACAGATCAACGACCATCGCAAGCGCCGCAAAGCCCGCGCGACACAAGAACAGCACGACCTACAGATCATCGCGGCTTTGCCAGAAGGAAACCGCCTCTTACAGCGCATCATCACCTTAACAGGACAAGATGCCGCCTCTTTTGTGCCCAATGATGCCCTCGCGACCGCCTATCGTGAAGGGCAGCGCAGTATTGGGATCAGACTCACCTCATGGCTCAATGACGCGCTAAAAAAATCTGAGAACACCCCATAGAACTTATAAATGCCCGTCATGCTCTTCTTTATCTGATGGATAGGAGAGCTTTCAGGCATGAGTGATGCCCAAACACAAACAGATGCAGCCGCCCCAAGTAATGAAGCCAGCACAGAGGCAACAAACGAGACCAACGCCAGCCTAACGGGCGACGCCCCGAGCCCTTCAGAAGAGGACAGCAAACACGCGTCCCCTTCTGAGCAGACCGATGCCCCCTCTAAAGCTGATGACGATCAGGGCAAGGAAGACGCGCCTAAAAAAGACGGTCCCCCAGAAAAATATGACTTCACAGCGCCAGAGGGCATGGACGTCGATAAAGACGCCTTGTCCTCCTACGAGGAAATGGCACGAGAACATGGTCTGTCTCAGGAACAATTTAACGCCGTTACTCAGCATGGCCTTGAGTTTTTCCAGCAACAGCTTGGCAAACTGTCCGAAGCCCATGCCGCCCGAGAGCAAGGCTGGCGTAAAGACGCCCTCAGCGACACGGAGCTCTCCGATGGGCAAGCCCTCAAACCTGAAGTTATGGCCAATGTCGGTCATGTGTTCGAACAATTTGGCGGCAATGACCTCCGCCATGCTCTCACCGAAACCGGGGCTGGCAACCATCCACAGATTATCCGCGCCTTTAACGCGATCGGCAAAGCGTTAGGTGCCGCCCACACACCCGATAAAGGCAAACCCGCAAGCGAACTCAAAGGCAACAGCTTTGAAGACATCGCCCGCCGCCGTTATGGCTCTAACAGCTAAGGTTCCCTCTCATGGCTCTTAACAATAGCACGTTCCTCACCCTTACTGACTGGGCAACCCGTCGTGATCCCAATGGCGGCATTGCTGACACGGTTAACCTGCTTTCTCAAACGAATGAGATTCTCAATGATCTCATTTTCAAAGAAGGCAACCTCCCAACCGGGAATAAAACAACGGTAAGGACGGGTCTCCCTGCCGCAACATGGCGCTTGCTCAACTATGGTGTGCCACGCGGAAAATCCACCACCGCCCAAGTGACAGACACGTGCGGAATGTTAGAGACGTACTCGCTTGTCGATAAAGACCTTGCGAACCTTGAAGGAGATGTCGGGGCGTTCCGTCTGTCAGAAGATATGGCGTTTCTTGAAGGCATGAACCAGCAGATGGCCCGCACGCTTATCTATGGCAATGAGCAAAGCGATGTGGGGGCGTTTACCGGGCTTTCCCCGCGTTATAACACGCTGGATACCAACAAAGCCGCCTCGGCTGCAAATGTGATGGACGGCAAAGGGCGCGGCAGCACGAATACCTCTATCTGGCTGTGCTGCTGGGGGCCAACGGCAGGGTTTGGGATTTTCCCTAAAGGTTCTGTTGCTGGATTGCAACAAAAGGATGTCACAACGGATGCTCCCGTTATGGATGACCAGGGGAATCCCTTCCAAGCCTACCAGATGCATTACAAATGGGATTGCGGCCTAACGATCCGTGATTGGCGCTATTTTGTGCGTATTGCCAATATTGACGTAAACGCCTTGACAGGAGAAGGCGCGGCTAACCTGATCGCCCTGATGGCTGCAGCCTGCTTTAAACCTCCAACCATGCCATCCACGGCTTCCAATGTGCAGTCAGCGACACGCGCAACGGGGGGAACGCCGCTCTCCTTTGGTCGTCCGGTTTTCTACGTCAACCGCACCATTGCCTCAGCTCTATCTATTCAAGCGATGAACAAGACCAACGTTCTGCTTACCCAAGATGAGTTCGACGGGAAGCCGGTGCTGCGCTTCCGTGGCATTCCGATCCGGGTCGTGGATGCGATCATGAACACTGAAGACACCGTTCAGTAATCCTCGCGCACCTTGATAAGGAACACCCCATGATCGTTGATAAACTGCTTCTTTTCTCAAATAAGCAAGACCTCACCCAAGCCCAAGCGGGCTCTCCAACTCCTTCCACAAACGTAGTGGACTTTTCCCAAGCACGGGATTTTGGGCCAACAGAAGGCTTTAAAGTCTTTGTAGAGTTCGCGTCCCTCCCCGTTGGGCCGTCAGGCACCACACTGTCCATTGCTGTGCAGGTGTCAACGGACAATCAGACTTGGACAACGCTGGAAGATTTCCCGTCCATTGACGTAACAACATTAACGCAAGCACATCCTTTTGCCGTCCGCGCCAAACCGGCCTTCTCCAACACAGCCTATCGCTATATGCGCCTGACCTATAGCCCTAGTCAGGCTCTTAGTTCCGGTATCGTTATGGCTGGGATCAATCTCGATGTGCCCGCTCAACGGGCTTACCCTAAAAACTACGTGGCGTAAGGAACAATCATGGCACGTTATCGCGTCACAACCGCAAGCTTTATCAATGGCCGCTACGTCGAGGAGGACACCGTCATTGATTATGATGGCATTCCTGGCTTCAACCTTGACCCTCTTGATGAAGAGGCACGCAGCGCAAAGAAAGCAGCAGGACAAGCCGGGGAAAGAGACGTCAATGGCCGGGCCTTTCAGGAAGACCTGACCCGCTCCGATGGCACGCCTTCTGCGCTGAACAGCGCAGAAACGGTTAAGGATCAGGACGCCTTAGAAGAGCAGCCTAAGCCTGCCCAAGCTGAGCTCCTTTCCAAAGAAGAGGCGGAAACGCCGCCTGAACCCGGTAAGGAAGAAGATGCTTCTGCACGGTCAACAAACACGCCATCTAAATCAGCGAAAAAGAGCTAAGGCATGACGACCGACATTGACCTCTGCAATCGTGCACTCATGCGTCTTGGCACACAAAGCGCGATCACCTCATTTGATGATGGCTCTGTAGAGGCCAGTGTGTGTGCGTCCTTCTACGGCGATGTCTTGCAATCCATGCTGGCCCATCCTGCCAGTATGGGCGGCCCCGTTTATACGTGGCAATGGCCGCGCTGTGTGGGAACGGGTCTAACGGCACCCAGCAGCAATCCACGCTGGCGCTACGAGATCGCTCTGCCCTCAGACTCTGTCCGCGTGCTGCGCGTTGATAACGCCCTTACCGAAAAGCCCCAAGACCACCGCAAGGTGCTTTTTGAGCCACGTGAAAGCTTTGGCGAAGGGATGGGCAAAGCAGGCGGTGTGGCACTCGTGCCCGTCCTCTTCACTGATCATCAACAGGTCAGCGTCACCTACATCACACAATCGGTGGATATCGACCATTGGCCGCCTGCGTTCAGGCGGGCGTTCTGGCTCTCTTTAGCCGCTGCTATCGCCACAACATTGGGCATTGACGGAAGCACAGCCGCTGCTGTTGCTCAAGAAGCCGAACGTGAAGTTGCCCGCGCTTGTCTTGCCGATCAGCGCGTTGAGGTCGTCGATACTGAAATCGTGCCTGATTGGCTCTCTGTTCGTTGTGGATATGGGGAAACGCAACGCGCCATACACCAAACGGACACTACCTTTGAGAGCGGTTTTATTGCAGGAAACTCCCATCCCCCTGCGCCTGCTCCAATCCCCAGCACACCCCCTATCGGGCCTCATGGCGTCATTCCAACAGGGCTAGAGACACGCGACATTGCCAACAAGCAAGATCTTTATATTCCAGCTGATACACCAGACAGTAGAGCAGGCATTCTTACCATAGGTCGAAGTCCTGTTGGTTGGCGTCGCCCCTACCATACAGAAACGATCAATGCCAATGCACCAGAGCACACAGGGGAATATGATCTGTGACCGTCTCAAAAATCTCTAATATCAGCTCATTTCGTGGTGCATGCACCACCCCAAACTGGCATCAAGACTATATTCCTACTGCCATAGAGTGGAACAATTGCTGGTCTAACAAAGCCGACGGTGATGTCGTTAATGAATTATCAGACTCTCTCCAGCACATGGAGAACTATGTCGCTTCTCTTCCAAGCGTCTCTCTCACAAATTTAGGGGTCATAGATGATCCTTCTGGAAAATATATTAATGAAAACACAGAAGCCTATCAAAGCGCATTAGACAATTCTGCTGGCAAATATCGACTATGTCATCCAGCTAACCTGTCCGTTGTTTTACATAATCTAACCATAACGCGCTCTGATACCTATTGGGTTCTTGATGGCGTCATTACACTTGCTGCTCATGAAAATAAAAATATCGTTGATATTGGGAGCCCTGGAAATACGATTAGTGGAATTTCAATCACAGGTAGAGGAACTTTCAATGGAAACATGTTGCAGCAAGAAGGAGGAGAACGTGCCGTCTGCGGCGGCTTATGTGCCAATACGCTCAGCCATACTGATAATATCCCTGATAATCCCGCTTATCCTGCCTTAATAAGAAATCTAAGCATTAACGGGATAACCATAACGAATGTATTTAATTGGCCAATATCTCTTGGATATATCAAAAATAGTTTAATAAAAGATACCTCCCTCTTAAACAGTGGGAACAGCCCTCAGTTTATTTGGTCATCTGATAATTGTTGGTTCAATGGCAATATATCAAGCGGCCATACAGATGGTGGGTTCGTTTTTTACATGGGGAGTAGAAAATGCGGTGCCATTGGAAATATCGTTCATGATAACCATGATGGGATTGGTGTCTACAGCGACCTATCTAGCAATCCAGAAGATAACAGCATTATAATCTGTGATAACCATGTTTATAATAATAAAGATAGCGGTATAGGGATAACAACTCTTAACCAAAATGGTGCAGAGACAAGCTCACTAAAACAAAAAAATATAATCATATCTGGGAATATACTCTCTAATAATAATACAAGAGGAAGAAATGGCGGTGGTTCTATAGGTATTGTCGGTGCATATAACGTACAGGTTCGTGGAAACAGCATAAGTCAAGATGGTTCAACGACAACATCCGGTCAGCCTGTTTATGCAATCTATGTATCAGATAGCTGCCAAGATATTGACGTAAGCAATAATACGATTAGTGATATTGGTTCACCAACCAATTTGGGAACGGCTATTTATCTTAACCACCCGACAAGAACCGTGGTGCGCCATAATACATTTACAAATAGTCTAGGGACGAATGGTCCTTTCCATACAGGAATAGGCGGAACCGTTGGACCTCTCTCTCTTATTAGTGGGAATATTGCAACAAATGCATTAGCTGGGGCTCTCCTTTCTATTTCCTGGCCCAATGATACTGTTTTTCTCTCTCAGCCCGACGGGTTGGGAGGAATGTTCGATAATCTCACACGCAATAGTGATGTCATTGCGTCAGGAAAATATAACTACAATGGACGCAACCTAAGCCGACAAGTGGGAGCAACCACAGATGGCACAAGTATCTATCTACAAACAGCACAAAACCAATCAACGGGTGCGATCGCTGGCAATATTGTTTTAAACCAGAATGGGATCTTTCGGGAGTTCTCTCTCGCTCTTAATGGAGCCATATCCACACCGTCTGGTGGCGTTCTTTTAAATGCCAGAAGCCCCTCTGGGGCTCCGCTCCTTCTACAAACGTTTACAGCTAACGTCGCTCACGGAGATTGGGTTCCTTTCCCACAATCTTTTACAAGCGATACTGTATCGGTCGTCATTCCTCCATTTTTCAATGGAACAAATATGATTATCGGTGGTCCATCCACAAACACCCCCGCAAACCGTAGTGGCTTTGTCGTTGGGAAGTTCTGGTTAGGTGTAGGCGGGGCCAATACAGATATTGCAGATACCATCACCATTATTGCTATTGGAGAACTGTCATTATGAAAAATGACATGGCTTACTTTGCTATTATCGACAACCGTAGCGACAATAATCCTACTCCAATCTGGGGATGGTCAACTTTGCCAATAACGCGAGAAGAGGGAGAAATGGGAGGAGAAACCTCTATTTATTCTCTCTCTGATACTGAACTCCTACAAGGAGTGGCTCCGAATGTTCCCCCAGGTGGCAAAGCCATTCGTTTACATCTTACACAAGACCAATGGGACAGCCGCCCTACATCTAATCCAGCCCTTTCTAACGGCTCTATTGTCCAAATAAACCGCCCCTCCCTTCCTCTCAAAGAGCAAGCAAACGTCGCCCTCCAAGACATACAAAGACAAGCTCCCATGCTGACAGCCATGCGTGAAACTTTTGGATCGCAAACACGCCTTTATGTCCAAAAACTCCGAGCTATCATCAGCGGGGCAGATACGACGAGCACAGCGCTTCCAACGCCGCCTACTCAGGTAACGGATTAAGCAATGTCTCAATCCCCCTTCGGCCCTCATGTCGGTCTCACATGGCGCAGCTCCTTTGGTGGCGGCATTATGTCGCCCCTGCTTGGCTACCGGGCCGATATGGAGAAATGGCAGTCCGGCGCGGCTGATCTCACCAACTTCTTTGTTCATGTGCAAGGAGGGATCAGCAACCGACCTGGCACGCGCTATATTGGCACCTCTCGCACAAAAGCCACCAGCGCCCCGCCTAAGCTTATCGCGTTTATCTACAACAATACGCAGTCCTATGTGCTGGAATTTGGGGACCAGTATGTCCGCTTTATCAGCAATGGTGCTTATCTCACGCATGATGATGGCAGCCTCTACGAGCTGACAACGCCTTATCGGATTGAGGACGCCTTCTGGCTGCGCCATGCCCAATCCGCCGACGTGCTCACCCTCACCCATGCCCGCTACCCGGCCATGAACCTCGCGCGTCGTGGAGAGCTCGACTGGACCCTAGACGTCATTTCGTATGATGCTGGTATTACAGCACCCTCCTCGCTCATTGCCTCAGCGGTAGAAGGAACAGCGGCAAACACCGGCACGACACCTGGGGTGTCTAAGGCAACATACGAATATGCCGTTACGTCTGTATCTAACGAGAAGAACACGGAAAGCAACGCAACGCTCGCTCCTTCTCAAACCGAAATGACCACCACGATCCAGACGGTAACGGACGCAACGACAGGGAAAACCTCGACTGTTCAGAAGGACACGCCCGTGGAGGTTGGCCGTTTTGTTGAGAATTATAATATCGGCTATTATACTAATTACGGCAATTACAATACGCTCACATGGCCGAGCGTCGATGGAGCTGATTATTATAACGTCTATCGCCGCTTTGCCGGCCAATGGGGGCTCATTGGCAATACAGCGTCTCTAAGCTTTGATGATGTCAATTACGCCCCTGATACAGAGAATGGGCCACCCGCTCACCGTAATCCGTTTGAGAGTGGCAATAATCCGGTTTCTGTTACCTATTTCCAGCAACGCCGTGTCTTCGCAGGGGCTTTCACCTATCCCCAAACGGTGTGGATGAGCCGTTCAGCCAATTATACCAATTTTGACATCCATACCCCTGTTGTCTCTGACGATGCTATCACCGCCACCATTGCCAGCCAGCAGGTCAACACGATCAAGCATCTTGTGCCGATGGCCGACCTTCTCGCCTTTACCGGCACAGGAATCTGGAAAATCAGTGGCGGCCAAACGGGCACGGCCATCACTCCTTCTAACTTCACCGCTGTTCCGCAAATGTTTGTGGGCTGCTCTGACGTGCAGCCTTTGGCCATTAATACCGATGTGCTCTTTATCGAAAACAAAGGCAGCCATATCCGCGACCTGCAATATGACTGGTATGCCCAGATTTATCAGGGCAATGATTTATCCGTGCTCTCTGACCATCTCTTCTATGGTTATACGATCGCTGATTGGTCCTTTGCCCAATTCCCCTTCAATCTCATCTGGGCGGTGCGCTCCGATGGAACGTTGCTGGGGATGACCTATCTCAAAGAACAAAATGTCACGGCCTGGCACCAACACACGACCCATAAGGGTTCCTTCCAATCCGTCGCTGTGGTTCCAGAAGAAAACGGTTATGGCGCGATTGAAGACACGACGTATGTTGTGGTCAAACGCCTGTTAAACGGCACAGAGCGCTACATGATTGAACGTCTGGAAACCCGCCAGCTTGGCGCTGAAAATAACGACATCACGCGTTCATGGTTTGTTGATTGCGGCCTCCGCTATGAAGGCGCACCGGTAGCCACGCTTTCTGGCCTTACCCATCTAGCGGGAGAAACGGTATCTGCTTGCGTGGATGGCACGGCTTACACTGCCTTGACTGTCCGCTCCGATGGATCGCTCACCGTGCCCCAATCAGGACGCGTCATCACAGTGGGCTTGCCCATCACAGCCACAGCCAAAACCCTTCCGCTGGATCTCGGGCAGCCTCCGCAATTTGCCCGCCGCAAACGTGTCAGCAAGGTGTACGCAACGCTCTACAACAGCGCGGGCCTCAGCGTCTCCACCAACGGGGGCAAAACCACCCATAGCCTCAACAATCAAGGAGCCGCCGCTGGAAACGCTGCGCCCAACCCTTACCGAAACACGGCGCAAAAGCCCGCTCTCACCACGGGGCTTGCGATGCGTATCCCGACCCCTAACTGGACACAAAGCGGGCAGATCACGTTCCAGACAACCAACCCGCTTCCTGTCACGCTCTCAACGGTGAGTGTGGATGTTGAGGTGGGGAGTTAGAAGAATGACCTTGACAAAAACCAATTCGATATCACTACTTAGTTGCCTATCTTTTGAAAGGATTAGGCCATGATAGACACAGAAAACTTCACTAAGGAACAAGTTATAAGTGCACTTTACGCGTTTTTCACTGGCGGTAAGAAAGTAGCTCTGAAAGCAGGAGATTATCCATTTGAGTTGCGCAATGTTTGTGCTCGTTTATACGCTGACAATCCTACCACCGATGTGTCCAAGCTTTCAGGTACAAGTTGGCTTCTCTCAGCAACTAAACAAGGAAAGGGAATAGCCCCTATTTTAAAGGAACTTATAGACCTCAAAATTATTTCCAAAGGGCAAGCTGCAGAGATGTATATATTCCATTACACTAACACTTAAACCCCCACTAGAACTTATAAACCCCCGCTAGAGTGATGCCTTCTTTAAGGAGGAGGCCTCATGCTGTCATATCGTTCTGTCGTCCCCCAAGACGCGGCCCTGATCGCCCCACTTCTGCGGCGGTCGGACCATCTGGAGGTGCTGCGCTCGGGTCAGGGGGATGTAGCCGGGGCGTTACGTCGCTCGGTTGAGCAGTCTGCCCACGGGATGGCGGGGCTCTTTTATGACGAGAGCGGCCCGGTTGCGCTTTTTGGGGTGGCCCCTCGCCTTGATGTGGGCATTCCGTGGCTTGTGGGCACGCCTGCCCTAGAGCGCCACCAGAAAGCCTTCCTTCGGGAAACGCGCTTTTGGGTGCGACACTGGCAGCAGCGCTACCCGCTTTTGATGAACCATGTAGATGCGTCCTACTGTCAGGCCATTCGCTGGCTGTCATGGCTTGGCTTTCAGATTGAGCCTCCCCAACCTACCGGGCTTAACGGGGCGCTCTTTTGCCGCTTCACGATGGAGCGAGGCCCATCATGTGCGTAATTACCGGAACCTTAGCCGCTATTGGCGCTGGTGTGGCGGCGGCTGCCAGCGCTTCCTCCGCTCTGATCAGCGCTCAAGGACAGGCGGCTTCTAACAAAGCACAAGAGCAGCAAAGCCAGCAGCAAGCTCAAATTGCTTCCCAAGCGTCTAAAAACTCCATCGACCAAGGCTATCTCAACGCTCAACGCGATTATCAGGCAGGCGATCAGCATCTTGCCGCACAACGGGCCTTTATGGCCGCGAATGGTGTCGATACATCGTCGGGTTCAGCTCTGGATGTGCAGCAATCAACCGCGCGTAATACCGGGCTTTCGGTCGGGACCGACCAATATGAGGCTGGCGTTCAGTCCACCAGCTCCAGCAATCAGGCCATTTCTTACAATAATCAGGCCCGGATTGCCCGTGCAGGGAATGCGTCAGCTTGGGCTGGTGGAGCGTTAGGCGCAACCGGGGCTGTTGCGGGTGGTGTCTCCTCCTTAGCGGGGAACTCGTCTTTTTCGTCCAAATGGAATGATCTCTTTTCGAGCGGATCAGGGGGATCAAGCGGACCGCAAGTCTCCGTCAATAATAGCAACGCCTCTCTGATGCCAGAATCCTATTTCCAGAAAGTCTAATCATGCCCCAAGTGCCCTACACCGATGACACCTACAAACTCCCTGAACGCGTCAGCGCTGGTGGGACGGAACTTCTCAATGTGCCCAATTATGGGGAGATGGTCGGTCGTGGTTTAGACCGTTTCGGTTCTGGCATAGCAGCCGCCAATGACGTTGCTGAACGACTGCAACGACAAGACGACATCACCGCTGTGCAAGGGGCGATGAACGACTTCCGGACCCATGTGCGCAATGTGCAATATGGTGATCCCAATAATCCCAACGATACGGGCTTTTTCGGTCTTCAAAATAAGGCAACGCTGGATGCATGGAAGCCAACGGCACAGGGGCTGGACCAGACGCGCCGCTCTCTCATGGACGGGCTCACCTCCGACCAGCAACGGCTCTTTCAACAAGAAAGCGAGCCTTTCCTCAACAGTGCCCTTGATAGCATGTCGAGCCATACGGCACAGCAGCGCAAAAGCTATCAGCAGCAAACACAGAAAGCCACACTTGAAAACCTGGTCAACCAGGGTGCAGCCAATCACGATAACCCGTCTGTTTTTTCGGGAACCCTTCTCCAAGGCAGAAACGCGATTGCGCAAAATCTCGCTTTGCGGGGCGTCCCCTCTGATAGCCCGATTGCCCAACAAGAGCTGCAAAAATTTAACGACGATTACTTCACCACCTCGGCACAAGCAGCGACGGATAGTGGCGATGCCATTAAGGCACAGAACCTGCTTATGTCCAACCGTCGGAACCTTTCAGAGCCTGTTTTTGAGCAGTCGATGGCGATGCTCAAGCCGCATATAGACCATCAAGTCGGTGGCATGCTGGCGGATGCGGCCATCAATCACCGCGATGACGGTATGGCCATTCCTGCCCAGAGCACGCAAGACGCGGTTTTTACGACCATGACGCATCTGGAAAGTGGCGGCCAACAAACGGACAAGAACGGAAACCCCCTCACCTCACCCAAGGGCGCTACCGGCATTGCTCAGCTTATGCCCGATACAGCACGTTCCGTCGCACAATCATCAGGGCTCGGATGGGATGAAGACCGGTTTAAACATGATAGTGCGTATAATCGCGCTTTAGGGGCTGCCTATTATAGCCAGCTTTGCCAAAAATACGGCGGCAACCTGACCCTCGCCTGTGCGGCTTACAATGCAGGCCCCGGCCATGTGAACCAATGGCTGAAGGATATTGGAGACCCACGCAGCGGTGCGATCACCGATCAACAGTTTGCACAGAATATTCCGTTTAAGGAAACGCGCGATTATGTCAGTCGCGCAGGAGCAGCCCTCACAAAGTCCCAACCAGCACCCAGCTATGAGGCTCCTGATCGGGAGAAGCAGCTTGCCTCCATTGCAGCACGAGGGCGGGCCATCGGTGCCTCACCAGAAGCCATTGCGGACGCGAATAGCCGCGTGGAGCATAATTATAGCATCTGGAATGCGAGCACACAGGGCAGCCGAAACCAGCTTGGCCAGCATCTGGACGATCTCAGCGCGTCCTATATGGCCGGGAACACCCAGACTGACATTCCAGAACGTGACATCCGCACACTTTACCCACCCGAAGAGGCCCAGAACAAAATTGATGACCTCAATGATCGCCGTCGGGCAGGTTTAAGCTTTAACGCGATCAAATGGGCGTCTCCTCAACAGGCCGCAAACGTGCTAAAAGGCGCAACCACACCGCTTCAAGGCGAAGATATTGACCATTTCAGGACACGACAAAAAGCAGCGGACCTACTGTTAGCAAGCCTGAACAAGCGCCAAGACGCTCTCAAAAAAGACCCGGCTTCTTATGTGCAGGATAACCCACAAGTGCAACAAGCATGGCAGGACTATCAGCAGAACGAAACGCCTGAGACGTTCAAAACCTACGCCAAGGCTTCCCAAGCGTTGCAACAGACGATGGGGGTTTCTTCCCCTCATGTTTTAACCAGTGATGAAGCCGATCATCTGGTCACGCAATTCACGCAGGCAGATCCACAAAAGCAAGAGGTCGGCCCTGCCCTAGATAATCTTCGTCACCATTATGGCGATGATTACTGGCCTCAAGTCCTTTCGGAAATGGTCGCCCATAAACTCCCTGCCGACTATGCCACCATGGCCAATATGGATACGCCGGCTCAACAAACGCGCCGCCAAATGCTCCAGCGTGATATCAAAATTGGGGAAGACAAACTGAAAGTGATGGCTGGCCCCGATGCAGCTAAACTTGATAATACAACGGCGGATAACCCGCTCTATAACAGCCTGGGAGATGCCAGAAAAACCTTCCTCCTCCAAGCGGGTGGAGATATTCCCTATCAAAACCTGGCGCAGACCATGAAGCTCCAGACACTCGGCTATATGGCAAAAGGGCTTCCTCTCTCCCAAGCCATGACGAACGCCCGTGCTGATCTGTTCGATATGAAATATGATACATCCGGCTTCCTGCGCACCCCTAAAGGGGAGATGTCTGTTACTAAACAAACAGGGGCCGCTATGCTTTCTTCGCTCCGTAATGGCGATATACGTGAGGTGTTACCCGATGCTATTGCCAAGATGCCACCCCAAGAAAGAGAACGCTACAATGCGGATTCTAATGGTACAACTCTGACCAATGCCCGCGACAATGGCCAATGGGTCATGAACGACAAAGAAGACGGCTATAATCTTCTCATCCCAAGCAGCACGACACCGGGGGAATATCAAATGCTCCAAGACAAAAAAGGGCAACCTATCACGCTCTCCATCAAGGACATCCATTCTGGCAAATGGTTCAGCCCGTACGACACGACCGCCCAACGTGACGCCCGCCTGGCCCATGAGGGAAAACCCCGCCATATCGGCGGGGATTGGTGAGCATGTTCTCATACGTGTTTAGAGAGCACACCCAGTAGAACTTATAAACAAGAGCCATGCTCCCCCCACTTACAGGGGGGGGAACATGCCATTTTATACCAAAGGGCCGGACGTTCTAAGCTCGGTTCAGAATGAAGGAGCCGCTGGTCAACAAAGCTCTTTAGGAGATTCACTGAAGGCCTCCTTCATGTCGGGCGTTCAGGCGATACCGATCGTCAGGATCAACCGAGCCCTTTATCACGGGATCGAAAATACAGAAGGCGACCAGCTCAACCCAGAAGACGCGAACGCCCAATATGGCATTAAGGGCGCGTTGAGCTTTGATAAGCCTGTTTCCTCCAAATATGCCGACACGCTGCACCGCGAAAAACAAAGCGAGCTGATGCGTGAGACAACCATACGTAATGGTCCCAGCGGTGTTGTCAGTGCGGTCGCGAACATGGCAGCGGGCGCATTGCCGAGTTTTCTAGACCCCGTCAATGCGGCGTCTATGCTCGTTCCCGGCCTTGGGGAAACCCGCGTCAGCACAGGGCTAGGCATGGCTGCTGCCCGTGCTGAAGGCTGGGGCATGGAAGGGGCCGCTGATGGGCTCCTTAGTGCTGAGGGTGCTCATCGTTCTGTCGTTAACGCCCTTGAGGCGTCCCCCATCGGGCGCGTGGTTCAAGGGGCGAGCCAAGGCATGGCGGGGCAAACAGCCCTAGAGCCGCTGAACCTCTATCTTGATCGTGACGAACATAATGATTGGACGATGGGCCAAGCGCTGACCAACATCGCCTTTGGTGGACTTATGGGCGGGGCCATGCATGGGATCAGTCATGCCGTCACTGATCGCTTTCAGCCAGAAGAAGCCCCACCCAATACCACACAAGAACGCTTAAACGGGATTAACCCTGATGTACGCGGGCAAGTTCTCGCTGAAAGCCTCGTTTCCCTCAGTAATGACCGCCCCAGCAATGCGGACAGTCTTCTTCATCTTCATGAACTCGACCAGACGCGGCGTGACCTGCAAAGCTGGATGGACACCCATGGTGGGAACGATGGCGGGAACAACGACACACCAGCGCCCCCAGGACGCGGCACGCTGGAACAAGACCTAGCCGATCTGCACAAAAAGCACAGCGCCCTCTTACAAGAAGAAAATACGCCAGAACCGCAAGCTTCACCCGATACATCCACAGACAATAGGCGCCCTGCACGAAGTAACCAAGCGGCTTCACCATCCCTCTTTACCTTCCTGACCAAACATGGCGGGGTGCGTGATGAAGGCGGCGAGCTGAAAGCGAATGACCTGCATAAACAGCGTGTAGGGCTGGTGCGCCGCAATGGAGGGCTTCCCCTCGACCGAGCGCGAGAACTCGCTGAAGAAGCCGGCTATCTCAAACCGGGCGCGGATATTAACGACCTGCTCAATGCCATGACAGAAGAAGGGCATGGGCGCAAAGCCTATGCTGATGGCCTTGGTCCAGAACAGTCCACCCATCTTGACGACCCTGACCGTGAAGAGCACGCACGCTCTGCCGCTCATGATGACGTTGAGCTGGCTGCCTACGACCATGACATTCCCCTCACACCCGATCTGCACGCTCAAGCAGCAGAAGCGACCCTTGGTGGGGCCGACCCGCATGACGCGTTAGAAGATGCTCTCAAACATTCTTCTTATACGGATTGGCAGCAGTATCAGGAGAGCTTTGACAAAAGCCGTGCTGTTCAACAAGAGCGCCGCAACGCGAAGAAACACGCGTTACAAGCCCTGACAGAGCATCATTTAGGCCGATATGGCCAACGCCTTGATGCGGGTGTCACGTCTGATGATCTCACCTCTATGACGGATGCGCTACTCAATAGCACGAACCCCGAAGAGGTCATAGAGCACGCATTAAGCCATCTGGAATCCAACCAAGGAAAAGGATTTGACCCACGATGGGAAGACACCCTCCATGACAGCTACCAACAGGCTTTGCAAAAACTCTCAGACCTGCAAGAAGGCGTCGGCTCTGACATTCTCCGTGCCCTGACCAACCCAGAAAGTCGTGAGGTTGCCGACAACCGCGCGGGCCTGGTCGCCAAAAAGGAAGGCGCCCCCACACCTGAAAGAAGCACTCGTTTTTCTCCCTTACCTACCACAGGCATTGACCATCTCAATCTCTCAGAAGTTGGTGGCCACCCTGCTCTGATGGGCCATATGCCCGAGGGAATTGAAGGCGTGCCTCCTTGGCCTGTTGTGCTGGGGGATGGAGAGCATACAGTAAAACTAGATGCGAAAGGTCGCGATATTGGTGGTGGGCACGGTCGCGCCCATATCATGGCGCGGCATGGCGATGAGATTAAGAAACGTGGTTTTGAAGGGGCTGATGATTATATTCGCCATGTCATCCAAAATATAAACCAGCTTCGCAAAGATAATAACAACGGCTCCCTCTTCTCCGTCATTATGGGAGAGCGACAAACCGCTAATGCGAAGCATGACACCGCTATTCTTCATGTCAAAAGGGAAGACGGCTATTATCGTGTAGCCACAGCATCTACCTTCAAAACAAATTCTCTCACTAAAAAAGAGCTGCTGTGGGAAGGGCGTCGCACTACCCCTTCAGGTCTCAACGGGCATGACCATCCTCTCTTTGATCCTCGCGAACATATGCCCGATGTTCCGAGGCGCGGAGCGACTGTCGAAGCCACAAGCAGTTCCAAGAATAGTGATTCACAATCCCCCAAAAGTCAAGACAATTCACTCCACGAGGCCCAAGCCTACGGGGCACAACTCGACCAGCAAATCGCCCTCTATGGCGATAAAACTATTTCCCCTGAAGAACTTGAAGAGGTGAAGCGAGCCCAGGCCCTCTCTGACGGGAATGCCGATGCTCTTTCTTCCGCCGCCGCTTGCCTGACAAGGACCGTACGATGACCCAACATGACAACCCTTGCTATAATGAAGCTCAGAAAGCCGCTGGACGGGAAATGTCCAAGGCCGAACTTGATGAGATGTTTGGACGGCTGGACAAAGAAGCGGGCCGTTACATGCGCCAAGGACTTTCCCCGCAAGAAGCCCTCCAAAAAGCGGGGCTGAAGATGGCCGATGATGAACGGCTGGCTGGGATCATTAAAGCCAATTCAGACAAACGCAATCTCATTGCCCACGCGGCCATGCAAAAACGGATCATTGAAGGGGATGAAGCCGCCTCCCTAGAGGGTATCCTTGCGGGGCGGGAAAATGGAGAACGTGGCGCGGCGCTCTCCATCGCCGCTAATGCTCATGGGCAAGAGCAGCAGGTGCTTGGCCCCCTTATGCATGATCTGGAACAAGCCGGTTTACTCAAGCCGCTTCTGGCCCGTGATGAGCAGTTCGACGCCGATGTAGGCCGGGAAATGTGGCGCTTAGATGCGCCGGAGGATTTCCCCGCTACCGGCAATAAGCAAGCCGAAAAAGCGGCCCGCATTCTCTCCGATGCTCAAGAGACCGTGCGTCTCATGCAGAACAAACAAGGCGCGTGGATTGGCAAGACAGACCATTATGTCACTCGGCAAAGCCATGACATGTGGAAAATTCGTGGCAATGAAACAGAAGCAGATTACCAGAAATGGCGCGACACCTTGGCCCCTCTTCTGGATGACCGCACCTTTGACACCATGGACGCCCGGCAATCACGTGACGAATTCCTCCACCAGACATGGCTCAGTCTCGCATCAGGCGATCATGACAATGCCAATGGCAAAGACTGGCTCTCTGGCTTTAAGGGGCCGGGGAACCTTGCCAAGCGTGTGAGTCAAAACCGTGTACTACTCTTCAAAGATGCCGATAGTTGGCTGACCTATAACAAAGCCTACGGTCAGGACCGTGTCATTGATAGCGTCATCAAAGGCCTACAAAAAGGCGCACGCAATGCCGCTGTGATGAGCGATCTTGGCACAAACCCGGAAGCCCTGTTTAACCGCCTGACTGATGAGGCCAAGCAAGCCGCACGAGCCCGTGGGGACTTTAAGATGCATGGGAAGCTGGAACGCCTTCAAAAGGGAGCGCTCCTAGATACCATCACAGGTCGGGCGCGTTTACCGGCCAATAAAACCATTGAGCAGATTGGGGCGTACGCCAGAACATGGAACCAGTTCACCAAACTTGGCGGCGTGATGATCTCTTCCCTGCCTGACTTGGCCGTGAATGCCTCTGTCCTTCGTCATAATGGTATTCCGCTTTTTGAGAGCTATTGGAACAGTTGTAAGGCCATTTGCCCAAGCTTAGGCAGCCGAAATGAGGCTGAACGTAAGGAGATTGCGCAGCTCCTCGGTGTGGGTATCCAAGGCCATCTTGGGGCCGTCATGAACCGTTTTGCGGCCAATGATGCCCCCTTGGGTCGGGCTAGCGATCTCATCAATAAATTCTACCGCCTCAACCTGTTGGAATATTGGACCGATAGCCATTCTGAAGGCATGGGGCTTATGCTGTCCCATAATCTTGGGCGCAATGCAGAGACGCCCTTTACCGCATTGGACAGCAAGCTACAACGCAGCCTCAAGCGCTTTGGGGTGGAAGAGCCAGAATGGCAGGTTATCCGCCATGCCACTAAAGAAGCGGGCGGGAATGCATATCTCCTCCCTACCGAAATCGCCAAGCTATCCGATGAGGCCGTAGCGCCGCTTATCGAGGCCGGACAAAGCGCTGACGACGTAAGGGAAAGCCTCACCAATAAGCTCTACACCTACATAACCGACCAAACGCGCGAAGGCATGACCGAACCCGATGTCCGCACGCAAGCCACATTCCGAGGGATTAGTAGCCGTCTCGATGAGGTTAGCCCAATCCTTGGCCAAGCGGCCCGTCTCATGCTGCAATTTAAGAGCTTCCCCATTACCCATATCCGCCGTGCTTATGCCCGTGAGGTGCAGCGCTTTGGGGTAGACTTGCCCGGTATTGTTCATATGATCGCTGGGACCACTCTGCTGGGCTATGTCGCCATGAACACCAAAGCACTTCTAGCTGGAAAAGAGCCCCACGACCCTTCCGATGTGCGCACATGGATGGCCGCCCTCCAACAAGGGGGCGGTGCTGGGATCTATGGTGACTTCCTCTTTGGACAACAAAGCCGCATGGGCAATAGCTTCCTCGAAACAGCGGCGGGGCCTACATTGTCCGATATGGCCAAACTTGCCGGGGTCTTTACCGCCACGCGCGATGAAGCCACCGATAGCCCTGATGCACAAAAAACCAGCGCTTATCTCGCTAATCTTGTTCGTGTAGTGAGTGGGCAAATCCCAGGCGGTAATCTTCCCTTTATCAACATTGCCTTGAAATATTGCGTGATCTACCGCCTCCAAGACATGATTAACCCCGGCTACACGCAGCGCTATGAAAAACTCATGAAACGCAATCAAGGGCAAGAATTCTGGCTCTCCCCTCAATGGAGTCCTTATGGGGGGAATTAGTCGCCTCCACTCCTAAGTAGAACTTAGAAACGTCTGTCATACCCGTTCTGGCAACAACGGAACGGATCTATGCGTGCTTTTTCTCTGTCTTTGGTCGGGTCTACTTTAGGCTGCGGCACCCCTCTTCCCTTTCATGATGGAAGGGAGGTTCGCGCTCATGAATGACCAGTATCTGACCCGTGCTGAAGGCATTGAAATCAAGGCTGACATTAAAGCCGTTGAGGCCGATATGGCCGTTGTTAAGTCCCACCAAGCCGCCCAGCAACAAACGCTAGAGCAAATCCTCTCCCAAGTACAACGAGGCAATTCATGGCGCTCCATGTTTATTGCCGGGGGCATTGCTGGGGCCGAAGCCATCGTCGCCGTTCTTCTTAAAATCTATCATATTGGAGTATGACATGGAGCCGCGCGGTATCCGCAACAACAACCCCGGCAACCTCAACTATGTCGGCCAAGCTGGGGCTCATAAAGAGTTAGGCGATCATGGGCGTTTTGCCGTCTTTGCGACACCCGAAGCCGGTCTGATCGCTCTACGTGGGCAGCTTCTACGCTACCATCAGCGGGATGGACTAGACACGGTTTCAGCCATTATTGGCAAATGGGCACCCCCGACTGAGAACAATACGACCGACTATATTGACGGCGTTTCCCATGCTCTCGGCGTGTCTCCCCAAGCGCCGTTAGGTAACTTCTCACCCCATCTTATCGCCGGTCTTATGCAGGCGATTATTATGATGGAAAATGGCAAGAACCCTTACGGAACGTTAATTAACACGGTGGCTGGCCTGTCTAATAAAGAGACCATCACATGATGTCTCGTCTTTCGCGCCTTCGTCATTGGATCCAGCAACCCACGACACTCATCGGCCTTTCTCTCGTCATTGGTGGGATCGCAGGTGCGGCCACTGGAGCACTGAGTGGCGATATGGCCACCACCCTTCTGCTTTCATCGCTGCCTTCGCTGTTGCCGGATAATAGCACGGCACGCGCTACGGCCTCCGCGCTTATTCCACCTACGGTGGCAGCTCTTGAAAAACGCGCAGACACTCAGCCACCCCATACGTGACTAAACGCGCTTTCTCCTCACTTACTCTATAAGGACACGATCATGGAACCCAACACGAACAACGCCACAACAGTGATGACCAAGCTTGTCACGCTTATTGAAAGCGTCATGGGCAATTCTGAGAGCAGCAAAACTAAAATGCTTCTGCACCTCGTTGCGACCGTTCTGGGAAGTATCGCTGAAGAAGGTGAGACGCTTCTTTCCGATAAGTTCGACACAAACGCCCTACTTGCTGGCATCCTACGCGTTGAAAACGGCCTGACCGACGTTGAAGACGGCGTCAAGGATGTTATGGCCGCCCTCAAAGAGAAAAAGCCAACCGCGGCTCAGGTGGGATCAGCAGTATAAGTCACAGGCACGTGCAAAGGGAGGGCCTGGCCCTCCCAGCCCTGATAAGAAAATCAGTTAAAACTGGTAATTATCCGCCAAAAACGAACGAAAAATACTGAAAAGGGAATCATACCCTTTCCCCTTGGAAAACTACCAAAAACACCCTCTTAACACTCAAAGTGAATCACTCGTAAAGGAAGGCTAAATGACCAACAAAGAAGGCTGGATTGATTCCCCCAACAAAGAAGGTTGGTTCGGAGAAGAACCATGAACCCCTATTTCGCAGGAACCTTCATCCTTACGGTGCTCGGTTTCCTTACGGGCCTGATCGTCTATAGCAACCGATCCGGACGAAACAGCGCCCGCGTGGGCTCCGAACGCCAAGACGCAAGCGACGCCACCCAATCAGCAGAAGCCGCGCAACGGATGCTCGAAGCCCGCACGAACGGCATACGCTCTGACAATATGCTTATCGGTGATCTGGATAAGGGGACATTCTGATGAAGCGCTTTTATCTGGTCGCTGCCATACTTGCTCTGACAGCTTGTACGCCCACTCGCTACAAGCCCCTCTGCCCTCCCTTGGTGCATTACACAGCGCAGGAAGAACGGCAGGCGGCGGAAGAGCTACGTACTCACCCTGAGTTGCACGAACTGCCCGCTATGATGCGGGATTATGGGAATGAAAGGAGGGAGATGCGTGGGGACTGTTTCCCCACACAATGAAGATTCCCCACAAAATCCCCCACAGTACGGAAAAATAAGAGATAGAAAACGGCATGAAAACCGTTACATCTATGTTCAATTTTTGGGAGTATTATGCGATCCGCTGGCGGAGGGGATGGGATTCGAACCCACGATACGGGAGTTACCCGTATAACGGTTTAGCAAACCGCCGCCTTCAGCCACTCGGCCACCCCTCCGCTGTTTGTGCGGTTCTTTGCACGGCGTTTGCAGGAGTGTTTCTAGGAGGAATAAACGCTGGGGTAAACCCCCCTAGAAACATTTTTTCAGCTTTTATGCAGAAAGAAGTTTTTTCAGGACGTCATTTACCATGGCAGGGTTCGCTTTCCCCTTCATGGCCTTCATCGTTTGGCCAACGAAGAAGCCGAAAAGTTTGTCTTTCCCGCTCTTATACTCCGCAACTTTGTCCGCATTGGCATCTAAAATACCTTGGACAGTCGCTTCAATTGCGCTGCTATCTGTTACCTGACGCAAGCCCTTACGATCGACAATGGCGGAAGCAGAATCACCTGTTTCAACCATATCTTCGAGAACTTCTTTGGCGATCTTTCCGTTAATCGTCGAATCACTAATGAGCCCAAGAAGCTCGCGTAATCCCTGCGCACTCACAGGGCTATCTTCAATAGAGCGCCCTGTGCGATTTAGCGCAGCGAAGAAATCGCCCAGCATCCAATTCGTTGCCAAACGCGCATCTGCACCACGCGCAACTTCTTCATAGAAGTCAGCAACGGACTGCTCAGCCGTTAAAACACCGGATTCATACTGAGAAACGCCGTAGTCTTTTTCCAGACGGGCTCTTTTGTCTTCTGGAAGTTCAGGCAGTGCCGCTTTAAGCTCATCAATCCAGCTTTGCTCCAACTCGAGAGGTAACAGATCTGGATCTGGGAAATAACGATAGTCATGCGCATCATCTTTGCTGCGCATCGTGCGTGTCTCACCTTTCACATGGTCAAACAAGCGCGTTTCTTGGTCAACGGTGCCACCTTCTTCCCAAATCGTGATTTGGCGTTCAGCTTCAACCTCAATAGCCTGCATGACGTACCGAACAGAGTTGAGATTCTTAATCTCGCAACGCGTACGATACCCCTCTTCCCCAACAGGACGAACAGATACGTTGACGTCGGCACGCATGGAACCTTCCTCCATGTTGCCGTCACACGTACCCAAATAGCGTAGAATCTGGCGCAGCTTACGAAGGTAAGCCCCCGCCTCCTCAGGAGAACGAATATCCGGCTCGCTCACGATTTCCATCAACGCTACGCCTGCACGGTTGAGGTCGATAAAAGATCGTGTTGGGTCTTGGTCGTGAATAGATTTCCCGGCATCTTGCTCTAAGTGTAAGCGCGTTACGCCAATAATGCGCTTTTCACCTTCGGAAAGCTCAATCTCAACTTTGCCCTCTCCGATAATCGGGTGCTCAAACTGACTGATTTGATAGCCTGTGGGCAAGTCAGCATAAAAATAGTTTTTCCGATCGAAGCGACTATATTTATTGACTTGAGCGCGAAGACCGAGGCCGGTTCGAATAGCCTGAGCAACACATTCTTTATTTAGAACGGGCAACATACCGGGAAAGCCTGCATCAACGAGGCTTACCTGTGTGTTGGGCTCTCCACCATATTCAGTTGCCGCACCAGAAAAAAGTTTCGACTGGCTGACAACCTGAGCATGGACTTCCATCCCAACGACGATTTCCCACTCACCTGTTTCACCGGTAATGCGATAACTGCTCATGCTGAAACTCCTGCATGAAGGGTGGGACGATGGGAGAAGGAAGCGGATTTCTCAAGAACGTGCCCTGCAGCAAACAAGGTCTCTTCATCAAAGAAACGACCAATAAGCTGCAAGCCAAGTGGGACGCCTGTGCTATCCAGCCCTGCAGGAACAGAGACCGCAGGAACGCCTGCTAAGCTTGCTGGGACGGTAAAGACATCGTTGAGATACACTTGCACAGGATCAGTTGGTTTTTCATCCCACGCAAAGGCTCCAGAAGGTGCTGTTGGTGTGAGCAACATATCTACCTTCTCATAAGCCTGTAAGAAGTCACGTTGTAACAGCGTACGGACCTTCTGAGCGCGAAGATAATAGGCATCGTAATAGCCTGAAGACAGCACATGAGTGCCCAACAGAATACGACGCTTCACCTCATCACCAAAGCCTGCTGCACGTGTGGCTTCATACAGTGCATCAAGCGAAGGGCCTGTGACGCGCTTGCCGTAACGCACGCCGTCATAACGAGCCAAATTCGACGATGCTTCTGCCAGTGCAGCGATATAATATGTTGGCAGACCATATTTCGTATGAGGAAGAGAGACATCAACAATCTCTGCGCCTGCATCTTTCAGCCAAGCAATTCCCTGATCCCACAAAGCTGCAATTTCTTCTGGAAGATTGTCGGTGCGGTATTCTTTAGGGATACCCACGCGCATGCCCTTCACACCACGATCTAACGCAGCCTCATAATTAGGCACGGCTTTATCAACACTCGTCGAATCCTTAGCATCAAAACCAGCCATAGATTCGAGCATAATGGCGCAATCGCGAAGATTTTTAGCCATCGGGCCCGCTTGATCAAGTGAGCTGGCAAAAGCAATCGTCCCAAAGCGCGAACAACGACCGTAGGTTGGTTTAACCCCTGCAATACCGCAGAAAGACGCTGGCTGACGGATGGAGCCGCCTGTATCGGTTCCCGTTGCCCCCAATACCAGACCAGCCGCTACAGCGGCGGCAGAACCACCAGAAGAACCACCAGGCACTAAGCGTGCATCAGAACCCTGACGCTTCCACGGATTCTCAACCCCACCAAAAGCAGAGGTGAGGTTCGTAGACCCCATAGCAAACTCGTCGAGATTAAGCTTCCCGAGAGAGATAGCTCCATCACGCTTTAAGTTGGCTGTAACAGTGCTCTCGTAAGGAGGAACAAAGTTCTCCAAAATATGACTAGCTGCTGTTGTGCGAACGCCTTCCGTGGCAAAAAGGTCTTTAATGCCCAATGGAATGCCACACAGTGCACCACCCTCGCCTTTAGCAAGAAGATCATCAGCGGCCTTAGCGGCCTCACGTGCTTGGTCAGGTGTCCGTGTAATGAAGCTGTTGAGCCGCCCATCAAGGCGTTCAATCGCCTCTAGGTGAGTATTTACAAGTTCAACCGCTGAAATTTCACGCTTTCTTAAAGCATCGCGCGCCGATGCGAGCGTATAATCAAAAACCATTATTCCACCACCTTCGGCACGGTAAAGAAAAGCCCTTCGCGTTCTGGCGCGTTGGAGAGAACATCATCACGACGTTCACCGTCTGTGACGATATCGTCTCTTAGACGAGCTGTTGCCAGTCCCGTCCCGACCATAGGGGGCACATCAGTGATGTCCACCTCGTTGAGTTGTTCAACCCAACCAATAATGCCCTCCATATCCTTCTGATAGGTTTGTACCTCATCATCGGAGAGACCAATTCGAGCCAATCGGGCAATTCGCGCGACTTTTTTCGCATCAAGCGACATGTTGTTTCCTGAAAAAATATGAAAGGATCAGGGTAGCCTTACAGCCATAAATAGGATCATAACCTCGAGACATGCCGCTGTTCAATCCACATGAGCTTCGAGCTCAGCTTAAATCGTCCCAAACTGTGCTGGGGATCGACCCGGGAAGTCGTCAACTTGGCATTGCCTTGTCTGATATTTCCCTCATGCTCGCCTCACCCCTCATCACCATTAAAAGAGGGAAAATGGCGAATAATGCCAAGGAGATCAACACATTATGCCAAACACACAATGTAGGCGCGCTTGTCGTTGGCCTGCCTATTTCTTTGGATGGATCTTTTGGCCCTGCCGCACGTGCTGCTTCTGACTGGACGCAAGCCATCGCTGAACGCCTCAGCCTCCCCGCTGCCCTTTGGGATGAGCGACTTTCTTCCAGCGCTGTGAACCGCTTTCTCATCAACGAAGCCGACATGACACGCAAACGTAGGGGCGAAGTCGTTGATAAAATGGCTGCTTCATATACCTTACAAGCTTGGTTGGATGCAACGGCTCCATAACGCACGATCCACAAAAGCAAATACCCGGCTATAAGCCGGGTATCCACTGCGCATTCATCGTGTGATGACTTAGACTTTTTTGCGCCAGTCAGACCAATCTGTCGCAACGGGGCGGCCTGTATGAGCAGCCTTATAGATGGCCTGCAGCAAACGAACATCCTGCATTCCTTCTTCCCCAGTTGCCAGCACGCGTGTGCCCTTGGCAATGGAGATTGGCAGGTGGTCAAGCTGTGCTGAAAATTGGTTCAGCGCATCAATGGTGAACATCGGAGTTGACCATGTCTCAATATCCCCAGATTTGCACAGGCTGACACGGTTGCTCCAATAGCTGGTAGCAGGATCCATCAACAATGTGCCCTTATCACCCTGCAAGCAGAAGCGGGTTGTCGAGTATGTCGTAAAGGAAGAGCTCCCATGAGCAATCGCACCGGAACGATAGCGGAACTGCCATGTGATAATGTCTTCAACCTGACTGAAAACAGGGCTTGAGTTTGGTGCAATCATAGCCCGAACTTCAATCGGATCATCATTCATCATGTAACGGGAGCCGTTAACACCATAAATACCGAGATCCATCAAAGAACCACCGCCGGACAGAGCGCGCGTCAGACGCCAATGCGTTGTTGGATCTGTTGTGTCAGCTCCTAAGTCATTATTGTCCGTGGTGATGATCTGAGGCTTCCCAATAGCACCACTGCGTGCCAAGGAAATAGCTTTATTGGTGATTGGATCAAAGTGACAACGATAGCCAATCATCAGCTCTTTATTGGCCCGCTTACCAGCATCAATCATACGTTGACAATCTTCAACGCTGGTTGCCATTGGCTTCTCACACATCACATGCTTACCAGCACGGAAAGCGCGTACAGCAAAGTCTGCGTGCAGAGCATTAGGCAGAATAATATACACAGCATCCACATCAGGGTTCTGTGCAATTTTATCGAAGTCGCTGTAGGAGTACAGGTTGGACTCGCTGATGCCATATTGCTTCCCAATACGACGAGCTTTCGTAGCATCGCCACTAACGAGAGCGGTCAAGCGAGCATGTTGGCACTCAGCAAATGCTGGCAAAATCTGGTTGATAGCGTATTTGCCAAGCCCAACCACGGCATAACCAAACTTGCGAGGGCCATTCGCGAGGGGACGAAGGAGATTTGGGAAAGGACGCCCACCCAGACCGGATGGAGGAGGAGCAAAGCCCATAGACGGTTGAGCCATAGCTTTAGTAGCACTCCCAGCTAGGAGAGACGCACCAAGGGCACCTACGACCCCACGGCGAGTAGCATTTTTGGGAGCATCTTTAGGTGAGCGAGCGTTCACGATACGACATCCTTTCACTCAATGTTTCTTCGTACCATACGAAGAATCATGCGCGATGCGGCATTGAGGAAATTCCTAACCCCGCATCAAATTAAAATTATTTTATTGATAACTAAATCCGAATATCAAGACAGGAAATGTTTTTAAATGTTGCTTTTGGAGATCACGGTATCGTGAACTTAAAGAAAATGACGGTTTCCCTGTCCTATTTGCTCAAAAAAACCTCTCTTGCTCTTTCTCAGGCCTGATATGCAGCAGGGTCATAAAATACCGCTGCTGCTCATTATGCTCGTGTTTCAGTCTGCCATCTTATGAAAACCACAGAGCTTATTGCCATCTGGATCACGTAAGTAAGCAAGGAAAAGCCGCATTCCCATAACAACGCGTACCCCTGCTGGATCCTCGATAGCAGTGCCGCCGTGAGCTATTCCGGCTTCTTGCCATTTAACGACCTGCTCGGGTG
Organism: Saccharibacter sp. EH611; assembly: GCF_009834765.1. Classification (GTDB taxonomy): domain Bacteria; phylum Pseudomonadota; class Alphaproteobacteria; order Acetobacterales; family Acetobacteraceae; genus Saccharibacter. The sequence continues at coordinate 34,493 of NZ_WVHP01000018.1, forward strand.
ATGAAAGAGCAAACCCAACAGTGCCACCATTGGCATATGTGGCTTTCTCTCCATCAATAGGCCGTGTCACAAGGAAGAGCATGTGGTCTTTCTGATAGATAAGACGCTTTCCCGTGTCTGACGGCAAGGATGATCCACCAAGAATATCGAAGAGAGCATCATAAAAAGATCTCGATGCCTCAAGATCGTTCGAGCCAACCACAACATGACTAAACATTTATCTCACCTTTTCATCTAACTGTCTCGCGTTACATAATAAGGAAGGAATGGAGTTATAAGAGGAAGATAAAAATGAATCTTCTCCTTTCTGACAAAACCTTTTTCTCCTATTCTCCCCTCTTAACGGATAGGTGATCACTCTTTGGAGTCTATTGTGCAAAGCAACATAACGGCGCGCCATATTGACCGAGTTACCGTTATGGGCAACGACATCCACATTGATGGTTGGTCTTTACAATGTAGAGACACCACACAGCTAACGATCGTTTTTCCTAATCACCAAACATCATCTATCCCTGAAGAACATTGGCGGCGCTCAAGCCCGGATATTGAGAACATCTATGGTGCTCAATACAGCTCGGTACGTTTTGAAATTATAACGCCCTTTCCTAAAGACATCGCCCCCAAAGACATCGGCCTTATCTTACTGAGATTTGACGATAGAGAAGAAAATGACGCTCCCATTCTTACTTTCGGGGAGACATGGTCTCATGTGGCCTCCACACCTCTCCATCAGCTCAAGATTGGTATTGGAATCCCTACTTATAATCGATCAGGAACGCTTCCTCACGTTATTGAACAGGTAAAAAAGAATACATCGCTTCCATTTAAACTTTTTATTTCGAATGATGGGTCAAATGATACAACATGTTCCATTCTGAGAGATTTTTCAGATATATCGTATGGAAATTTTCGTAATAGAGGCATCGCTTGGAATAAAAATAGAATTCTTTTCTACCTCAAAGAAATTCTGAAATGTGACGTTATTATTATATTAGAAGACGATATGTTTCCTGATTCATTCGCGTGGGAGATAGACTGGATCTTCGCGGCGTTGAGGCTTGGTCATATTAACCTTGCTCACCCACACCAGCATGCTGATGAAGGCGGTGTTGGCTTTTGGCACGATCCTGTCATTAGTTACAGCTTATCGGGTCAATGTTCTGCATTTGCACGTGAAGCCCTCTCTTATGTCGGCTTTTTAGACCCGCGTTTTGGACGTTATGGCCATGAACATGTTGAACATACATTACGCTTTATCCGGATGGGATATGGAGGTCGTCCACGAAAGAATCAAATTGGGGACGCTTTTTACCTCTTGAGAAGCAACCTTTTACCTATTGAAACCCCTAGCCATAGCGACCCACAAGAAGTTGAAAAAGCTTCAAAAATCTTTGACGATATTAAACATGACGTGGCCTATCGCTCTCCGTGGCTTCCTGAAGATTTATCCATCCGTCAGCTGCGAGATGACATGGCCCTCATCAAAGAAACATAGCCTTTACAATAGCTGCCTGGCCCTTCGTAGCTCCTCTTGCAACGAAATGTGGTTCCGTTGTGAGGAAGGAAACGAGCGGAGTATCCATAAAGAGCCAAGTTGCTGTTAGCAAAAGCTATTCGTCGGCATTGCAGAGAGAAACATTGCCACTGATGTGCCAATCCCTAGCCTATGCAGACGCTCTAAAAGACAAATGACCCTCCCATTCTGTTGGAAGCAGCGGGGTCGTTCAGAGACTATTAAGGGATAGGTACACTCTCGTAGATATGCTGAGGTCTTTGGAAATTTTATCTGGCAATAGCTTCAGCCTACAATAGGCGGGTGCGCTGGCTGCAATCCCGCCTATTGCCTATGAGATCGCCTCTTCGATTAGCTATTCTTACTCGCGTAAGAAGCTGCTGCACCGTAGAGACCAGGCTGTGGATGGGTAATAATTTTCACCGGCATCTCACTCATCATATTTTCAAAACGCCCCTTCGCAACAAAGCGTTCTGCAAAGCCAGAATGAGGGATGATATGCGCTAAACGCTGCCCAAGCCCACCAGCAATCACCACGCCATGCGCACCATGAGCGAGTGCAATATCACCAGCAACAGCACCAAGGCTTAAGCAAAAACGCTCTAACGCCGCAGAAGCGATGGTATCTGTGCCTTCCATCGCCATAGTCCACAAGGTGCGGTTATCTTTTAATGCTACGGGACGATCTTGAAGCTCACCAATCACTTCATACAGGTTCGTAAGCCCTGGCCCAGAAACGATCCGCTCTACTGACACGCGACGAAAACGGTCTCTCAATGCCGCTAAGATACGATCTTCGACAGCATCTAGTGGGGAGAAATCCATATGCCCCCCTTCCGTCTCGATGACAAAATACTGCCCATCACGTCGTAAAAGATTTGCAACACCAAGCCCTGTCCCCGGGCCGACAATGCTGACAGTTCCTTCTGTAGGCAGGTGGGTATCTGGCCCACAGAGATGCTGCATATGCTCAGGCCCAACCTGAGCCACAGCATGTCCAATTGCACCGAAATCATTCACAAGCGTGAAATCATCCAACCCCAAACGACTACCCAGCTGAGATGGTTGAATAATCCACGGATTATTCGTCATCTTGAGGATATCACCTGTGATAGGGCAAGCTACTGCAATGCCCGCCTCACGAGGGATTGGTTTACCAATCTCGCGACCAAACGCTTCCCACGCTAAAGCAAGAGAGGCATGCTCAGCACATTTTAACGTTGTCGCTTCACCAAGCTCAACGACTCTTCCCTCGTCCACTTTGGCAATCGCAAAGCGCGCATGAGTTCCGCCAATATCAACGGCAACAATTTCTTTCATGGTGCGTTCAGTCCTCTCTTATATCGTGGCACCTGCAGTTTCGACATCAACATGCACGCCATCATTCCACAGTTTTCTTTCCTCAGGAAGACGACGGGTGCTGCATAATCTCTAATCCACGCAGAATACGATGAGCGATCGGACGTGGCAAAACAGCTTCTAAAGCACGCGTTAGCTGGAATGCCCATGGGAATACCAAAACAGCTTTGCCCGCATTAATCGCACGCGCAATTTTCCGAGCCGCCTTATCAACAGGAACAAGGAAAGCTTGATCCCCTTCCAGGCGCTGGCTCATCGGTGTGTCAATAAAACCGGGAGCGATTAAGGTAACTCTCACGTTATAAGGAACCATGGCCGCATGCAAAGCTGTGCTGAAACGCCCAATGCCAGCTTTAGAACCACTATAAACGGTTGCAAGCGGAAGATCGTGGAAGGAGGCAACCGATCCCATTAATCCGATCCGCCCCCGACGCCGTTTGGCCATACGATTCGCAGCCTCGGTCGCGAGAGCAACAGGCGTCGCAAAGTTCACCATCGACATTTTCAGAGCTACATCGGCCGATTCGGCAACCGCTCCCTCAGGACGAATATCAGCCATTCCTGCAGATAAAATAAGGATATCAATAGGATGCTGATCATCCGTTTCACCGAAAGCCTTCAGAGAAGCCTCTGCGTCACTTAAATCAATAGAACGCGTCTCAACAGAAGCACCCTTTGAACGTGCATCTTCCGCCGTTTTCTCCAGCCGTTCCTGGTTCCGTGCCCATAGCGATAGATGGACACCTGGACGCGCATAATACTGCGCTAAAGCAGCTCCAATACCACTTGAAGCGCCAGTGATAAGAATGTGCCGTCCCTTGCGAGGTGCACCATGATCCTGTTTAGGCATGGAGATCCTTTCTTGTTCACCCTCTGGTCTGAATGATCCTGTACGCGTATAGCCAACCTTATGCAATGCGAAGTGTCCAAACCCCATATGGCTGATATCGATGTTCGCCCTGTTCATACACGGCGAGAACTTAACTGTTTTATCAAACTGCCTCGGCAACTCTACCAAGGAATGGCGGGGTTTGTTCCGCCATTTGATATGGAACAGGTAAGTTTACTGCACCCTCGTCAGTCTGCCGTGTTCCGCCATGCGGACGTTCAATATTTTATTGCCTGGCGCAACAATACTCCAGTTGGCAGGATTGCGGCCATCATGGATCATCGCGCTATTGAGCAATGGCAAGAACGAATCGGGCAGTTCGGAGCGTTGGACGCACTTCCAGAGGCTGACATTGTTGATGCATTGCTCGCAGCAGCCGAAGATTGGTTGAAAAAACAGCATGTTACCCGTATCAGAGGGCCTGTAACGTTGAGCGGTAACGCTGAAACAGGAACAATGATCGAAGGGCAGACATCTGAACCGATGATCGCCATGCCTTGGCACCCGCCCGAGCTTGATGCATTCATTCGTCAGGCAGGATACCATAAGACGGAAGATCTCTTTAGCTATCGGCTAGATCTTACCGATGAGACAGAGAAGCGTTTTAAAGTTCCTAACGATATGAAGCCAGGGAAAGGACGCCTCCAAGCCATCACTGTACGATCTCTTTCTAAAAAAGAAATTGTCTCGCAAGGTGAAATTCTGCGGCAACTTTATAATGATGCATGGTCGGAACAGTATAACTTTGTTCCTATGCAAGATTACGAAATGCAGGCTCTGATTGCGCAGATTAAACCTCTTTTGCGCCCTGAACATTACGTACAAATTGACCAAAATGGCGAACCTGTTGCTATGGCAATGGTTTTGCCCAATATTTATGATATTACAAGCGATCTAGGAGGATCCCCTTCCATCACGGGATGGGTGAAGTTTGCTTATCGCCTCCTTTTCCACCGCTTCCACTCTGCGCGTGTCATTTTGCTGGGAGTAACACGCAAGCTCCGTGGGACAATGATGGGCGCTCTCCTTCCCTCACTCGCTATTGTAGAACTCTTCAAGCGCCGGCACACTCTTCCCTATAAATGGGTTGAGCTTGGTTGGATTTTGGAAAGCAACACAGGTATGCGTAACCTTGCGGAATCCCTCGTTTCAGCACCCCATAAAAAGCACCGGCTTTATGAGAAAGACGTGACGCAAGACGCGACTACATCGACTCCATCAGAGAATGCGACCCAGAAGCCTTAAAAATGCTGCCATCCGGTGCGAGGAAATTGCATCAGATGGCCATTTTCATCGCGCATATTGACCCCAACACCCTCTACGACATGACCAATCCGTGTCAGGGGGATATGGGCTTGGTCACATTGCTTCTTTAACGCCAAGCTCTGGGTGGGTGAGCAGGCAATCAGAAGTTCGTAATCATCCCCACCAATCAAACATTCTTCCTGCCATTGCGGGAGATGCGTTTTTACAGGTTGAGAAAAAGGTATAGAAGCCGCTTCTAACTCAACAGCGACACCTGACTCACGCGCTATATGACCACAATCTTGCAAAAGCCCATCAGAAATATCTAAGGCAGCATGCACGATACCATGGAGTTTAAGGCCCGTGCGGGGTGTCGGAAGGCGGTAAGCCTCCACTAAAGCACCTGTTGGATCTTCTAATTTTCCTTTCCGAGCATAAAGCCCTAAGACTGCATCACCCAGAGTGCCCGTTACCCAGATTTCGTCGCCTGGCTGCGCTGTATCGCGGCGCAACGCTTTCCCAATAGGAGCATAACCAAAAATTGTTAAGCTCAATACTAAAGGGCCAGTACTGCCTGTCGTATCGCCGCCTAGCAAGGAAAGCTGGTACTGCTCTTGGTCTTCTGCCAATCCTTTTGAAAACAGAGCAAACCACGCTTCTCCGTAATGGGCACCAGAGGGAACGCTAACATTCAACATATACGCGGCAGGACGTGCGCCCATCGCTGCAAGATCAGACAGATTGCAGCGCAAAAGCTTTTTAGCCACCGTATCTGCAGGATCATCTGGAAGAAAATGAAGATTCTCCACCATAGTATCACTGGAGATAACGAGTTCCTCCCCAATGGGAGGCGAAAGAACGGCTCCATCATTACGAAGCTCAAAAGAGCCCTTTCCAGCCAATGGACGGAAATAACGCGCGATGAAGTCGAACTCTCCCATAATCTTACTCCGCGTTGCGGTTTTTCTGAGCAAACCGGTCTAAAATACCGTTAACCATTTTCGGCTCATCACCACTGAAAAAACCATGTGCAACGTCAAGATACTCATTAATCACGATTTGAGTAGGCACGTCGGCTATCATTTCACTCAAAGCCGCACGCAACAAAGCTCGTAGCACAGGGTCTAGGCGATTCATCGGCCAGCTTTCTGGCAATAAATCATGAAGCGATTTATCAATCTCATCTTGTTGACGGACGGTATCGCGCACGATGGTAGCGAGTAAATTTAAATCTGCATCAGGAATATGACCGTCATCAAAATGTTCTTGGGGAGCAATCCGACGGAAATTCACAAATTCTTTCAAGACAGTCTCAGCGCTGTCCCCATTTTGCTCACATTGGAAAAGAGCTTGAACAGCAGCAACGCGCGCGATCGTACGGCTTCGTTTGCGTTGGGGAACAGCCGAGCTGGACACTGATGAGGTCATGGGGTCTCCTGAGAGGGATCATTAAGGGCGACTGAAGGATGGTTCATATCATCTAAGATTTTTGAAAAAGCCTCAATCTCACGAAAATTACGGTATACACTGGCAAAGCGGACATAGGCCACCCCATCAACCTCTCGCAGTGCATCCATGGCAAGTTCCCCAATGTAACGCGCAGCAATTTCATGGTCTCCAGAAGCCTCAAGCTTACGGACAAGGCCGTTAAGAAGCCTCTCTTGCCGAACGTCATCGACAGGCCGCTTCCTTAAGGCAATACGAATGGAGCGTGCCAATTTATCTCGATCGAAGGGTGTACGCCGACCATCAGCTTTAATAACGGTCAAATCACGAAGCTGGACACGTTCAACCGTCGTAAAACGCTGATGACACGCACAGCACACGCGCCGTCGCCTAATAGCAGCCCCTTCTTCACCAGGGCGGCTATCTTTAACCTGAGTTTCTTGATGTCCGCAAAAGGGGCAGTACATGGTTGATCCCACAAAACGTCAAATGATTGGACAGCGTGCTGACCCAACAAAAGGAAACGACCAAACATAGAGCCCATGGAAACAAGAAGCTTTATCATGAGGAGCCTGTCTCCTTTGCCGAGCGTATTATACCGTCAATTCCTTTCGTGGTGAAGAGCTTCCTTCATTTTCAGATATGCTGTAGGCTCTCTTCGATCAGTTTGGAGGGGTTATGATCTTCTTTTTTCGTCGCATGTCGTTAGTCGCTCTTGCTGTAAGCACGCTTGGAGTGGGGTATCAGGCAGCCGCAGAGCCACAAAATCATGAAGCGTCCTCTTCAAACGATACGGAGATCACAGAGGTTACGGTTCATGGGGGTGTCCTTCATCCTTCACGACATTTCCCAGACCGCGCAGCCGGATATTTCACGATTCACAATGCTGGAGCGGCTGATCTTCTTCTAAAAGGCATTACATCACCACTATGCACGAGCGTCACATCAAACCACAGCAATCAAGAAATGATTGAAACGACGGGCGATAGTGATGACATTTTTCAGCATCTCGCCATCCCACACAAATCTACGATGGTCTTTCCCGCCGCTGGGTATCACCTCTCTTGCCGTGGGCTGCACCGAAGCCTTCAAAATGGTGAGTCAATTCCCTTTACGTTCCATTTTCTTGATGTCGGACATGTCTCGACGAACTTTACAGTTCAGAGCACAACGGGCAAATGAGGGCGTTTTTACTCCCTTCCTTCGTTAAGAATTTTTAAGAACATCCAAAACGATCTGACCATACCTCTCCAGCTTGCTCCGTCCCACACCTTTAATAGCTCCGAGCGCATCAATTGTTTTTGGAGTGTAGCGTGCGACATCACGCAAAACGGAGTCATGGAAAATAACGTAAGGCGGGATTTCTTGCTCGCGTGCCTCACCCAGACGCCATTCTTTCAGAGCAAGGAAACGATCATGCTCCTCCTCTGATAATGGGGACTCTTTCTCTTCTCCTGCGCGATTAAGTGCTGATAGCGTTTTGAAAGAAGCGTCTTCCATAAGGGGTACAGGCACTTCTCCTCTAAGCAGAGGACGAGCTGTCTCTCTGTGCAAACCTAAACTTCCATGTTCACCGGAGAGGCGGATAGCGCCACGTGCGATAAGCTGACGTATCACCATTCGCCACCAGCTCTCTCCGCGGTCACGCCCAATACCAAACACTGAGAGTTTATGCAGTGCATGACGCTCGACAGGTTCAATCATCCGTCCACGCAATACTGCTGTTAATACGGGGGCGCCGAAGCGTTCTCCCGTACGATAAACAGCAGAAAGCACCTTCTGAGCCGCCTCTTTCCCGTCAAATGTTGCAGGAGGATGAAGGCAGTTATCGCAATGTCCACAAGGAGACGGCAGCATTTCACCAAAACACGCTAAAATAGCTTGAGTGCGACACCCTGTTGTTTCGGTAAGAGCAATCATGCTCTCCAAACGACCCTGCATAACGCGCTTCTCACTTTCAGGAGCTTGCGATTGCTCAAGCCAATAACGCGCTCTTGCCATAGCTTCGCCGCCATATAACAAAAGTGTATGCGAAAGCTCACCATCACGTCCGGCACGACCTATTTGCTGATAATAACCTTCTGGCGATGCTGGCATATCAAGATGGATAACCGTGCGTACATCAGGTCGATCAATTCCCATTCCAAAAGCAATCGTTGCGACAACAACGATCGGCTCTCCAGACCGAAAGCGTAGCAACAACGCTCTCTTTTCAATCGGTGACAAACCTGCATGAAAGGCGAGTGCTGTGAATCCCTTCTCTCGCAACAAAGCTGCAACACGCTCAGTCCGACGACGGCTACCGCAATAAACGATCGCTGCTCCCTGCCCCATATGACGTTCTAGTGCGTCAATAACCTGCCGGGTTTCAGAAAGCTTTGGTTGTGCCTGTAAAAATAGATTAGTACGATGGAAGCTAGCGACGAAAACCCGTGCTTTTTCCATATGCAAAACACTGAGAACATCATCACGCGTACGCGTATCAGCCGTTGCCGTTAGCGCGATACGCGGCACCTCAGGGAAATGCTTCTTTATTGTTGCGAGTTCTCGATATTCTGGGCGAAATTCATGCCCCCAAGCAGAGACACAATGGGCCTCGTCAATGGCAATAAGGGAAAGCTGACGGCTTTTTAATACATCCAATAAGCTTGGTGTTAGAAGTCGTTCTGGAGACACGTATAAGAGGTCGAGCTGGTTACTACGCAATTGCTCCCACAACCTAACCCTCTCATCAGCTTCTAACTCAGAGTGAAGAGCAGCAGCTTTGACGCCAAGCTGCTTTAACCCTGCGACTTGATCGTCCATCAAGGCGATGAGAGGAGAAATGACCACCCCCATACCAAAACGGCATAAAGCAGGAACCTGATAGCACAGGCTTTTCCCACCTCCCGTTGGCATAAGGACAAGCGCGTCTTCGCCCCGCATAACGGCGGAAACAGCCTCTTCTTGCAAACCTCGAAAGGACGAAAAGCCAAATATTTTTTGTAAAATATCAAGCGGTTCAGCGGCCGTTGTTAATCGCCCTTCCAATGGTTACCTCACACTCTCTATCAATGAGAGGAAATCGTGATAGAGACGCGACGCAGCGCAACATGAGAATCTTCAAAATCACTCAGCGCATAAGGGGCCTGAGTGATTGTTTTAGCATCTACACCGTCACGCTCTAGAACCTTGGTCACTTCTGAGGCGCGTGCATTAGCGAGCTGCTTTAAAATATCTGGATCACCATAATGTCCGGCAGATCCTGAAACGGTTATGTGTGACGCATGACGTTCGTGGACAGTCAACGCGGCATCTGCCACGACGGCCTGCGCAGTTGGATTAAGCTGCACAGAATCACGATCAAAAAAAACGACGTAGTTATTACGTGGTGTGTGTGTTGCACATCCCCCTAATGCTCCTGCTGCGACCGTCGCGCACAAGCCGATTGGAAGAATAGAACGCAACGCAGCAGCAATCCTCAACATGACACAACACCTTTATCGTTATCCAAATACCAAGAGATATGATTGCTCTACTCTACGGAGCGGGTCAATCACTGCTCTTCTTTCTCTCAATCACAGTGGCTGAGCGAACACACGTCCATTCTCGCAACGCCAGATATGATCAAGCCGTTCAACGCCTGTCAGTCTGTGTGTGATTAAGAGAATAGTCTGCTGAGAGTTAAGCCCATTCAATGTCTCCAAGAAGGCGCGCTCTGTCTCTATATCCAATCCCGCAGCTGGTTCATCAAGAATAAGCAGCGGTGCTGAAGAAAGAAGAACTCGCGCAAGGGCAATACGGCGGCCTTGCCCACCGGAAAGGCGCGATCCGTTTTCTCCAATCCAGCTATCCAATCCCTCAGGAAGAGACCTGACAAAGTCAGCAACTTGCGCTTGCTCCAATGCCTGCCATAGCTGACTATCAGAGAAATTTTCTCTCCCCAAAAGCAAATTATGACGCACTGTGTCATCAAAAAGGTGGCTCGACTGTGAGAGCCATGCGACTTTCTCTCGCAAAGCACCATCATTCACATCGGCACTATCGACACCACCGAAGAGAATGCGTCCTTTTTGTGGGGTTGCTACCTTGAGCAATAAAGCCGCAAGTGTTGACTTTCCAGAACCTGATGGCCCAAGGAGAACCGCGCGCTCCCCTTTCCGCAGATGCAGGGAAACATCGGTTAGAACAGGGGCCTCTGCATGCCAGCCAAAAGTCACTTGCTCACATTGAACATCGAATTGAGCTGGCAATGTTGCTGTTCCATGTGACGTAGGGCCGCTTTCATCCGACACAGCAACAACACGCTCCGCAGCATGCAAGGTTTGCCCAGCAAGGAACCCTGCCCGTGGGAGGTCGGTTACGCTCTCTAGAGCCGTTGTTATGACAAAAAGGATTGTCACCCCCACAAGAGCTTCTGGCCGCGTGAAGAAGGCCCCCATGCAGGCACACAGAACCACGGCAATACCAAGGCGTGCCAGAAAGGCAGCCACCGCATGGGCAAACACCATGGCGTGACCTTGCTTCTCCTGTAACGCATATAGCGCATCCTGCTCACAAATCAGGCGTTCCTGCATACGCCCGTCTGCGTCAAAGATACGTGTCTCACGTAGTCCTGAAGCAAGATCAAGCGCCTGATTCTGTAGAGAAGCTTGTGCCTTCTGAAGAGCTGGCCCCTGCCGGTACGATACCAACGCCATAAGAGCAGGCAACCCAAAAGCAATGACAGCAAACAAAATCGACACACAGCAGGCTAACGCGAAGCTATCCTGCAAGCAGACCCAAAATACAATAGGAAGAGTGATAACGGCTGTCGCTAATGGAATGATGATCCGTAGGTAAAGATTATCCAGGCTTTGCACATCAGAGACAAGACGAGACAAGAGATCTCCCGAACGGCGAAACCCCAACCCAGCAGCCGCTCCTTTGGATAAGCGCCGATAAAACCAGACGCGAAGATCCGTTAACGCACGGAACATCGCATCATGAGTGATTAAACGCTCCAGATAACGCAGGACGATACGACTGCTTCCCACAGCCTGTAGCACACCATACCCCAGCCCCGTACCAATAATTGCTGCGGCAAGCCGGTTACCCGTCTGCCCCATCAATAACAAGACTGAGCAGATAGAAAGCTCTGCGATAATGAGCCCTAACAGCAAATATCCGAGACGGGAGCGCCACACACCAAAAATTACTGCCATTGCCTTCATGATACGCTCTCCTGAGAGACGATATGTCCGCCCTCTAACCGAATACGCTGCGCACGACGTAATGATGCAATCTTTTCTGAATGAGTCGCGATGATCGTGGTTCGCCCATGGAGCAGGTCTTCAAAAGCCTTGCAAAGCTCATCTTCTGTGGCTGGATCCAGATGAGCTGTTGGTTCATCCATCACCAACAAAGGTGTGTCTTTTAAGAAAGCACGCGCAATAGCGATACGTTGCGCTTGCCCCCCTGAAAGGCCAAACCCACCTTCCCCAATCATGGTATCCAAACCGTCTGGAAGCTGAGCGAGATAGCGCCCCACCTGGGAAGCTTCCAAAGCACGCTTAAGCTCATTTTCTTGCGCATCGGGCCGTGCAAAAAGGATATTTTCTCGCAACGTACCCGCAAAAAGAACAGGTTTCTGACCAATCCAGCTGACATGGCGTGAAATATCAGAAGCAGCTAGCGCTGCCATATCACAGCCGCCCAAGAGCAGCTTCCCTTCTTGAGGCGTGATAAAGCCCAAAAGGAGCTCTAATAAAGTTGATTTCCCTGCACCTGACGGCCCTTCAACAAGCAATGTCTCCCCCGATTGAAGAGAGAAGCTGACATCTGTCAAAGCGGGTGCACGATCCGACGACCATGAATAGCTCACATCTTGAGCGACTAACGCAATACCACGCTCATCATGATAAGGGGACAACTCACCACTTTTAGCTGGGGCACGTTTATCGGCTTGAGGGACGGCCTGCATTGCCTCTGCTGTCGCTGTTGCTTGAGCACGATCTTGATACACTGCCGAAAATGCACGAAAAGGTGCAAATGCTTCTGGCACCATCAGCACGGCAAAAAGGGCCGCCCCTGCCTGCTCAACAGAATGAGAGTGAAGCAAAGAATGACTCTGACTAATCACGATCCACACTAACGCAACGATCATCATAATATCGGTCGTCGCGGATGTTAGGAAAGCAACCCGCAGTACCTTCATCGTGCGTTTGCGAAGTTCTTCTGCTGCATTTCCTAGAGCCTGCGCATCACGCTCAGCATTACCGGAAAGAACAATGGTCGCAATACCACGGATACGGTCAAGAAAGCGTGTTTGTAGCCGCCCCATTGCCAAAAACTGACGACGTGAGGCAATCGCCGTCGCGATTCCGAAAACAGCCTGAAAGACGGGAAGCATCAAACAACAACCAGCTAATATTAGCCCAGCATGAAGATTCTCCCAAAGAACCACAGCGACGACACCCCATTGTGCAATCGGCCATAATGTCGATGCAGGGAGCCAACGAGAAAAATATCCATCCAACGCTTCAACACGCTCCACCAACAATGTAGCGATAGCCGCACTGTGCTGATGGCGTAAGAGGCTTGGCCCATACGCAAAAACACGATCTAAGGTCATACGCCGCAGGGTTCGACGTGCCTTCTGCCCTGCTACCAAGGCGACCATATCTTGCCCAGCCCCGAGTAGAACACGAACAAGGCAGGCTGCAACAAAGACAGCGAAAAAGCGTCCCAGCTCATAATGCTGGTGCAGCAGAAAATCGGCGAGCATATGCGCCAAAGCCCATGCCTGCACAACACCAGCCCCAACATTGATGAGGCCTAGAAGGGCACTACTGAGAGTCGAGGATCGGTTAGCGCGGTTTTGCTGCTTGATCCACCGTTTCAAGATCTTCTTGTCAGCTTTCATACCCCCTCATATAAAAGGAAGTGACACAGATAGACAGAGGTAATTCGTAAGAAGTTTCGCTTTTCTCAGAAGTACCTTGTTAAAGCGCCTCTTATAAAAGAGAATTTATTTTTCACCCTTGCATTCCTCCTCATAAATGCGCCACATGCAACAGTTATGGCAGCACCAATTTTTAATCTCCAAGATATCACGTACACACTAGGGGGACGCCCTCTTCTTGATGGCGCCTCCTTTTCGCTTTTGCCCGGTGAGCGCCTCTGCCTCGTCGGGCGGAATGGAAGCGGCAAGTCCACGCTTTTGCGTATTGCTGCTGGAGAGATACAGCCTGATGACGGCCTTCGCTTTGTTCAGCCAGGGTTGAAAGTTCATTACCTTCCGCAAGAGCCTGATCTCTCTGCATGGCCAACGACGTATGACTATGTAGCGTCCGTTCTTGATGATTTATCAAAATATCGTGCACGCTCCATGCTTGCCGAACTTGGTTTAACAGGGGATGAAACGTGCAGCAGCCTTTCTGGCGGGGAGGCCCGCCGGTGCGCCTTGGCTCAAGCTCTAGCAGCAGAACCAGACTTACTGCTTCTCGACGAACCGACGAACCATCTCGATCTGCCATGCATCGCTTGGCTGGAGCGTGAACTTCAAGCGTCTCATGCGGCTATGGTCGTCATCAGCCATGATCGCCGCTTTTTGGAAACCCTATGTCGCGCCGTGATCTGGCTTGAGCAAGGGAAAACGCAACGACTAGACGCAAATTTTTCCCATTTCGAGACATGGCGTGACGAACAAATTGAACTCGCTGAACGGGCAGCCCATAAATTGGATCGACAGATTGCCCGTGAAGAAGATTGGATGCGCTATGGTGTGACAGCACGACGCAAACGTAATGTGCGGCGCGTTGCAGAGCTCGCGGATTTGCGGGCAAAACGCCGTGACATTGCGTCTCGGCAGCGTGGCTCCCTCAATATGGTCGCCAATGAAGCGGACAATACCAGTAAGATTGTTATCGCAGCAGACCATATTTCATGGGCTTTCCCAGATCGTACGCTGATTAACGACCTCTCATTAAAAATCACTCGTGGCGACCGCCTTGGTCTCTGTGGCGCTAATGGAACGGGGAAAACCACCTTATTACGCCTCCTGACAGGACAGCTTACCCCTCAGCAGGGAGAGGTGCGCCTTAGCCCATCGCTTAAAATGGTCACGCTTGACCAACAGCGCACGGCTTTAGAGGGGAATCGTACTGTTGTTGATGTCCTAACGAATGGACAAGGGGAAATCGTCGAGGTCGGAACTGAACGTCGTCACGTTATGGGCTATATGAAGGACTTTCTCTTTCGCCCAGAGCAGGCACGAACACCCGTGAACCATCTTTCCGGTGGGGAACGTGGTCGCCTTGCCCTAGCCTGTGCGTTAGCCCGCCCTTCAAACCTGCTCGTTTTGGATGAGCCCACCAATGACCTTGACCTTGAGACGTTGGATCTCCTCCAAGATATGTTGGCAGATTACGCAGGCACCGTTCTGCTCGTAAGCCACGATCGTGACTTCCTTGATCGTCTTACCACCTCCATTCTCGTTGCCGAGGGGGATGGTCAGTGGATCGACTATGCAGGCGGTTATTCTGACATGCTTGCTCAAAGAAAGGGCAATGCTCCTAAAGAACGTCGTCTTTCCGAAAGCAATACGTCAGAGCCACCGAGTTCTAAACCGCGCAGCGTCTCCAGCAAGCCTGCTGCCAAACTCAGCTACAAAGAGCAGCTTGAGCTTAAGGAGCTCCCTGAGACAATGGAAAAACTCGGGAAAGATGTCGCCGTTTGCCGCAAAGCTCTTAGCGACCCCGAGCTTTATAGTCGTGACCCTGCACGCTTTGAAAAGGTAACTGCTGTCTTACAAGAGGTGGAGCAGCGTCTCACCGACAGCGAAGAGCGTTGGTTAGAGCTTGAAACAAAACGCCTAGAACTTGAAGAGTAAGCTAAAAGCCCTGCTTCTAATCTTGATCTGGAACGGGGCTTCTTTATTAGATCGTATTTAAAATCCGTTTTTTTGCCTTCTCAAACTCTTCCTCACTTAAAATGCCCTCACTCCTAAGGCGACCAATTTTCTCTAAGCCTTCCAATTGCTCATTCGTCAGACCAATTGCTCATTCGTCAGACCTCCTTCATGTGATGGTGTTCCAGAGGAATAGGCAGCAGAGGATGGTGAAGAAGGAAATGGTGGAGGTTTAGGCCCATAGGACGGTGTTTGCCATTGATGATCAAAACCGTTCGACGTAAAAGGGGCATAACCTCGCGGCGTCCGCGGCCAAAGTGCCCAAATTAGTGCGATAAACCAAGCGAGCCCTGTCCAAGCACCAAAAACATTAACGAGAATGATGGCGGCTTTATTTTCATGATCACGCGATAAAGCAATAATCGAAGGAAGAAGATACAGGGCAAGTAGGCCTACGCCACCAAGCACGCACAGTAAAATAATACCAATTCCAAACGCAGCTATCGCACTGTCATCATCGGATGTATCGGCATGGAAGATATTTCCCTCATACGCGATAGCATCCAAGGGGTGATTCACCCCGCTCGTTAGGCTGACCTCAGAATGCTGTACAACAGCACGAGCTGAAGGAAATGCTGCCTGCACAATAGAACTATGCCCCATGAACAACATAAAAGCAGCGACAATACCTACTAGGAACGCTCCACACCCTCTTTCGTGATGACCTCTCCCCGGCATAACTGTGTCCTTTTTATCCTATAGGCTGGGCATAATGCACAAGCACACTACTCTTCCTCTGGCCATAACCATCAGTCCATTAGCCCAGAAGATTTCATAAGAGCTTGTGATAAACGAATCTCTTCGGCAACCCTTAAAGCCGCTTCTAAAGCGCGCAACCCCGCTTTTGCATCCACCAGAACAGGTGCACCATGCATGCAAGAAGCGACGAAAGCATCATGTTCCGCTACGAGATTATCGTGATCTTTCCACTTAACGGCTTCACGCGAGAACCCTCCCGTTCCCGGTAATGGCAAGCCATGAGAGCGGTTAATAAAGCTCAACTCACGCGCCATAAAATCAGCTGATAAATAGCCCTCTTTCCCAAAAAGACGCATACGGCGTTCTGTTTTTAACGAAACACGGCTGGCTGTGATCGTTGCTACACAACCATTCTCAAACCTTACACGCGCATTGGCAATATCATCATGAGGACTCGAAACAGCCACGCCTAAAGCATCAATGCTCGCAATTGGGCTATCAACAATAGCAAGCACAAGATCAAGATCATGAATCATCAAGTCTAAGACAACAGAAACATCTGTTCCACGTATCTTAAACGGCGCGATACGCGTCGCCTCAATATAAACAGGTTGGGTAATACGCTTCGTAATCGCACGATGCTCAGCAGAATAACGCAACAAATGCCCGACCTGTAGGACACAACCACGTTGTGCCGCCTTCTCAGCAAGAGCACGCCCCTCTTCCACACTAGCGGCAATCGGTTTTTCAACCAAAACATGCCTCCCTGCTTCTAAGGCGGTAAGGCCAAGGGCATAATGACTTTCAGCCGGTGTCGCGATAACAACAGCATCTACGTGCTCAAGGAGCGCTTCATAACTCTCAAAAACACGACAGCTCACATCACGCGCTACGGCACGGGCCCGTTTTATGTCGGGGTCATGCACGCCAATAAGCGTTTCCTTTGGGTGCTGCGCTACCTTGATTGCATGAAGGCGGCCAAAATGCCCCACCCCTACAATACCAACCCGAAAGACTGACTGAACGTTCATAAAGGGCAAACTAGCATTCCTACATCGCCAGGCAAAGTCAGGAAAAGAGACGGTATAATGATATCGTAACGGTTGCATATCCTGCCAGGACAGGGCATGTTCTCAACCCTCCTTTAAGATCGCTTCGGTCTGACCTCTTTCTTTCATGCTCTTTTGAGGTTCCTCAGCCCCCTATGATGTATTACAGCCGCCTCAGAATGTTAGGTGTTGTGGGCATCTGTTTGGTCAGTGCTCTGCTCTGTCTGCCCAACTTTATCACCAAACCTTCCGTTCCCCTTCCCTGGCATCAAGTTCATCTGGGGCTTGATCTCCGAGGAGGCTCATACCTCTTGTTGCAACTTGATACGCAGTCTTTGCAACATGATCGTCTTCAATCTCTTGAAGGGCAAGTAAGACAAGGTCTTCTCGCTGCTCATCTTGGTTTTATTGATATACAGCGTGATGACAAAGAAGCGACACTTAGCTTCCTTCCCAGAGCTGAATCGGAGCGCTCTGCCGCACGAAAAGTTCTTGAAGGTATATCCCCTGCTGTACCCGGTGAGCTTTCCGTGTCGGAGCGACATGGACGATTGACCGTCACTCTTCAGCGCGATGCCATGCGTGTTCGTGCGAAGGAGGCCGTTGATCGTTCTATCGAAATTGTGCGCCGCCGTATTGATAGCACAGGCGCAATCGACCCAAGCATTGCACGTGAAGGCGATAATCGCATCGTTCTAGAGCTTCCGGGCATTAGTGACCCTGAGCGGATTAAAAATCTACTCGGCACTACAGCGCGCATGACGTTTCATCTCGTTGGGCCCAACCCTGAGACAGCAACTCCTGGCACTACCCTCATGGCTATGCAGGATGGGGGCGGCTCTTTGGCCGTACAGGATCAAGTAGATGTTGATGGAGCAGATCTTTCCGATGCCGCTGCCACAATGAGCGAAGGCCGCTGGGCTGTTTCATTGAAATTTGATAACCGAGGGGCTGAAGACTTCGCACGCATCACCACAGAGCATGTTGGCAAACGCTTCGCTATTGTCCTTGATAACCGCATTCTAACAGCACCCGTTATCAATACTCCTATCACCGCTGGACAAGGCGAAATTTCAGGCAACTTCTCGGCTCGTTCAGCCTCTGACCTCGCCCTCCTTCTTCGCGCTGGCGCCCTACCGGCCCCGTTGAGTGTCGTGGAGCAACGTAGCATCGGGCCAAGTCTTGGGGCAGCCTCCATTCATGCTGGCGTTATGAGCTTGGCTGCGGGTTTCATTTTCGTTGTCGCCTTTATGCTGCTTTTCTACGCTCGTTTTGGCCTTTATGCTGACATTGCGCTCTTCGCAAACTTAGTCATGATCTTAGCGATCTTGTCTTTATTTGGAGCAACGCTTACCCTTCCTGGGATGGCCGGTATCCTGCTAACGCTTGGTATGGCCGTGGATGCCAATATCTTGATTAACGAGCGCATCCGCGAAGAAATTAAACGTGGACGCAAACCTCTACAGGCTCTGCAAACTGGCTTTGAACGCGCAACAAGCACCATTGTTGATAGTAACGCCACGGCATTCCTTGCGCATGTGATGCTCTTTGTCTTCGGGACAGGCGCTGTGCGGAACTTTGCTTTGACGATTACGATTGGTATCGTCACAACGTTGTTCACCACGCTTGTCCTCTCGCGTATGCTTATCGTGCGCTGGTACGCCCATACTCGTCCCAAAAAACTTCCGGTCTGATCGTTATGCTCTCCCGTCCTTTACTCCGCTTTGTACGTGATGACCGGCAGATCCGCTTTATGCGTGGTCGCTATGCCGGCTTGCTCGTTTCGGCGCTTCTGTCTATCGCTTCTGTGATCTTGTTTTGCACGCCTGGTCTTAATCTAGGGTTGGATTTTCGCGGTGGGATTATCGTTGAGACCCATTCTCCTGCCCCTGAAGAACCCGCCCACATGCGCCATATTTTGGAGCAAGCGCGGATTAAGGCAGCCTCTGTACAAGCTTTCGGCTCTCCTCATGATGTGCGTATTGCTATCAATCTTCCTCAAGGTGACAATGCGGAGCACCAAACGCAGCAGCTTGTTGACCATGTTAAACAAGCTATTGCGCAAGCCTTGCCCGGCACACAAATCCAGCGTGCCGATGCTGTCGGGGGATCTGTTTCATCTGAACTCTTCCGTGATGGTGTGCTTGCCTTAGCGTTCAGTCTCGGGATGATTTTAATCTATATCTGGTTCCGTTTTGAGCGCGAGTTTGCCCTCAGCGCTGTCATTACGCTGATCTTAGATCTGACTAAAACAATTGGTTTCTTGGTTGTTACGGGCTTTGAATTCGATCTTGTGATGGTGGCTGCGCTACTCACTATTCTTGGATATTCAACCAATGATAAAGTGGTGGTGTATGACCGTGTGCGCGAAAACCTTCGCAAATATCGCACTATGCCCCTTAAAGAGCTGCTGGATCTCTCCATTAATGAGACCCTAAACCGTACGCTGGGTACCTCGATGACAGTTTTCCTTGCAGCGCTTCCCCTCGCTCTTTTCGGCGGAAGCACCCTGACGGGCTTTGCAACCGTCATGCTCTTTGGGATTGTTGTGGGGACGTCGTCCTCCATCTTCATCGCTGCCCCTTTATTGCTTCTCATGGGACAAAAACGACTTCGCAAAGGAGCTTAGTGCTCTTCTTAGCTGAGACTTCAAAAAAAAACCCGCCTCAAAGGCGGGTTTTTTATTAGCGAGGGATCAAACTGAGATAATGCTCAAGAATCACATCCGCTTGATGATCATTTTTCATCGTTTGATGTTGCACATCTTGGGTAATGATATGCCGCGCTTGCTCATCAACGGCCATGAGAGCATGGACATCCTTAGGGTGAAGTTTCCCCGTCATCATAGAGCCGCGTACAATACCGTTAAGAATAAAGTAAACGTACACTGGTGCATTCGGAGAAACAGGGGCTGCTCGGACAGGTGCGCTCATAAAAGCGCACCCAGCCAATATGGCCGTCAATGTGAAAACACACCCTTTCTTACACAGGGTATGAAGAGAAGAATGACGCCAGTCACTCATGGGACACACCTCGAGCAGCCAACAAGTCACGAATTTCAGACAAGAGCACTTCTTCGCGTGTTGGTGCTGGTTCTGGCTTGGCTTCTTCAATTTTTTCTTCTTTACGATACAGCTTCGCAGCTATACGCGACACCCAGAAAATAAAGAAAGAGACAACCAAGAACTGGAATACGGCATTTAAAAACAGACCGATGTTAACCGTTACAGCGCCTGCTTTCTGGGCCTCTGCTAATGTTGCTTTAACAGGCCCCTTTAGAGTGACAAAAATGTTCGAGAAATCGACACCCCCTGTGAGCGCACCAATGATAGGGGTGAGAATATCTTTCACCGCACTGTTCACAATCCCGCTAAAAGCAGCACCGATCACCACAGCAACAGCAAGCCCTGCAACATTGCCACGCGAGATAAATTTTTGGAAATCAATAATCCAGCCGGGAGTTCTAGGTGCTTTCATCGCTTATCCTTCCGTCATACAGGTTAAAACTAGTGATCAAGCCCAAGACTGCAATGATACTCTGCCGTCAGGCGGTCGGCTTTGTCTTTAAAAATGATGTAATACCGTGATCATGCCAATGCTATCTCATCATTGCGTAAAACTTCATTAACAGCTTTTCTCTGAGGAGCAAAAGCCATCAGATAATCTGAACAGCAAAGACTTATTCGTTCTTCCATCTTAGGGAAAAGTTCGTTATATGGCAGCGGTCTGCCCCGGTCGGTATCGGGGCGCCCCTTGTAAGGTTTAGGAAATACTATGAAATCCGGCATCCATCCTGATTATCATGAAATCAACGTCATCATGGCTGATGGCACGGAATATAAAACCAAGTCATGCTATGGCGAGCCTGGCGCAACATTGCGCCTTGACGTTGACCCTAAGACGCATCCAGCTTGGACAGGTGTGCAACGTATCCTCGATACCGGAGGCCAGGTTGCTAAATTTAACAAACGCTTCTCCGGCATCGGCAATATCAAAAAGTAATATTGTTTCTCGTAGGTTTTTCTACGATGCGTGCAACCCTTCCCGTTCCTTGAAGAATGGGGAGGGTTTCCCATATCTAGGGTATTGAGTAGTGCGATGCCACATAATGGGTTCGCTGCTTTTAAATACCTTTGTGCATATCGCTTAATATGAGGATGTGTATGAGGTCCTGCCGTATATTAAGGAGGACATCAGATGGGATATGATACTGCCAATTTATTGCGCAGTACGATCGGTTTCGAACACCTCGTACACCATGCGCTTCATGATAGCAAAAATTGTCGCTATTCTTATCCATCTCATAATGTTGAGAAAACAACAGATACAGACTATACGCTGACAATCGCTGTCGCCGGCTTTCAACCGGAAGATATTACGATTACTATCGAAGACCACATGTTGATTATTCGCGGTCGCTCTCCGCGTCGTGATACACATAATCACCAGAGAAAATGGCTTCATCACGGAATTGCCACGCGTGCCTTTGAACGCTCTTTCGTTCTAGCAGCCCCTTTAGCCATTAAAGAAGCATGTTTTGACAATGGCCTTCTAAAAATATTTCTTCAATATGTGTTCTCTCGTAAGAATGAGCCTCGTTCTATCTCAATAGCGACCCATCCACCACATTAAACTGTAGCAGCTATTGGGGCAGAATGCTGCTTTTAGCATGTTTAACTATAAGAAACTTCCATAAAAATTCTCAATGCTTTGAGAGAAGACTGGTTAGCATCTTGACCCGCCCTTCTCTCTGACGCATCTTACGCAGCACCGCCGTGCGTTTAGCAGGTGCCGTGCTCAGTTTTCTGTTGGGCAGGTCAATCTTCCAGAGTAGCCTTGTTGGTGCCTGCACTCTGCCGGCCCGACCGCACCGCTGCGAAGGAATGAGTTGACATGAATCTGCCGTTGATGCCCAAGGCCACCGCTGTCTGGCTGATTGATAAAACTGCCCTGACTTTTACCCAAATTGCTGAATTTTGTGGAATGCATCCGCTAGAAGTTCAGGCCATTGCTGATGGGGAAGTCGGCGCTGGGATCAATGGTTATGATCCTATTAAGAACAATCAGCTGACTGAAAACGAAATTAAACGCTGCGAAGCAAACTCTTCAGCACGACTGAAGTTGATTGCGACAGCAAACCCCGTATCACGTCGCGCAAAAGGGGCGCGTTATACGCCTGTCGCTAAGCGCCATGATCGTCCTGATGCGATTGCTTTTGTTTTACGGCAGTTCCCTCAGCTTTCTGATACGCAAATCGTACGTTTGCTCGGCACGACGAAAGATACGATTTCTAAAATTCGGAATCGCCAACATTGGAACAGCCCTAACATTAAACCGCGTGATCCCGTCATTTTAGGGCTTTGCACACAGACAGACCTCAATGCTGCTGTTCAAGCAGCTAATGAACGGCTCGTCCGTGATGGTCAGTCTCTCCCCCAAGAAGGTGATGGCCCTGTTCTCCATCAGGAAGACGAACACGAATAAGTAGCAAGGGATACCGCCTATCATGAGTAACTCTCCTGCCCCAGTTGTCGGTGTGATTATGGGCAGCCAATCTGATTGGGAAACCATGCGTCATGGATGCGAAACGCTTGAGAAACTTGGCGTTCCCTACGAGGCGCGTATAGTCTCAGCTCACCGCACTCCTGACCGTCTTGCCCAATATGCAAAGACAGCAAAGGAGCGCGGATTGCGCACCATCATCGCAGGAGCAGGAGGTGCTGCTCATCTTCCTGGCATGTGTGCGGCTTGGACGGCTCTACCGGTTTTCGGTGTCCCTGTTGAAAGTCGTGCTCTCAAGGGGCAAGATAGCCTCCTGTCCATTGTTCAAATGCCGGCTGGTGTTCCTGTTGGGACACTTGCGATTGGACGTTCTGGCGCTATTAATGCCGCTCTCATGGCTGCTTCCGTGCTAGCCCTGTCGGATGACGCTATAGCTGAGCGTCTTGATAGCTTCCGTGCCCAACAAACTCATTCTGTTGCTGAGAAACCCGTATCGTGACACCTGCTCTTCCTCCTGGTTCTACTATCGGGATTATCGGCGGTGGCCAATTAGGGCGTATGTCCGCTGTTGCGGCATCGCGTCTCGGCTATCATGTCCATATCCTGAGCGCTTCCACCCCCGCACCAGCGGCCGAAACTGCAGCAAAACTGACCGTCGGTTCTTACGATGATCCTGCTGTGTTGGAAGCCTTTGCGCGTGAATGTGATGTCATCACATTCGAGTTTGAAAATATCAGTGCAGAAGGACTACGGCAGCTCGAAGCATTGCGCCCCGTTCACCCGGCTGGGCGTATTTTAGAAATTAGCCAAGATCGAATTGCCGAGAAAACAGCCTTAAGCTCGATGGGGCTCCCTGTCGCACCATGGCGCTCTGTACAGAATGAAGATGATCTCGCCACATTAGAGGATTTTGGCTTTCCCCTTATCCTCAAAACAACACGCTTCGGCTATGATGGAAAAGGTCAATTTCGCGTTCCTGACGAAACTGCCTTTCAGAAGCTCTGGAATGATCGCCAGAATTTGCCCTATCCTTTAGTCGCAGAAAAGCAGATTGATTTCGCGCGTGAGCTCAGCGTCATGGTAGCTCGCAACCATCACGGTGACATACGCTGCTTCGATCCAAGCGAAAATCGCCACCGAGACGGTATTTTACGTCTGTCTATGGTGCCGGCTCCGGTTGCTCCAGAAACTATTGACGAAGCTCAACGTATTGCTATCCGCTTAGCGAAAGATATTAAGCTTGTTGGTATTTTAGGAGTGGAGCTGTTCCAAAATGCTGATGGCCAGCTGATCATCAACGAAATTGCCCCTCGACCACATAACTCAGGCCACTGGACGCAGAATGCCTGCATTATAGACCAGTTTGAGATGCACATTCGTGCCGTTGTAGGCCTTCCTCTGCCATCAACGCGTCGGCATTCTGACGGGTTTATGCATAATCTCATCGGCCCTGATGATATGGCTCTCGTGCCTGCTATGATGAAAGAGGATAATGCAGCCCTTCATCTTTACGGAAAAGCAGAAGCTAGGCCGGGTCGAAAAATGGGTCATATTAACCGCATCTTCCCACGTGGTGGCTTGCCTGGAGAGCTTGCTCTTGCCCAGTTTCAACCTGTCCACTCCCCAGAATAGACGGCGCTCTATAACAGCCCAAGCGCACGAAAGCTGACTTGGGCTGTACGCGTAATGATATAGTGGTCAATAACACGTATCTTTAAAACCTTAAGCGCTGCCTGCACATTTTGTGTCACAATCACATCCCCCTCTGATGGGCTTGTATGCCCACTCGGGTGATTATGCGCCATGATGATAGATGAAGCGTTGAGCTCTAAACAACGACGCGCCACCTCCCTTGGGTAAACTGGTGTGTGATTAACCGTTCCCACACCCTGAACTTCATCGCAAATAAGCTGATTTTTCTTGTTGAGAAAAATAATTCGAAACTGTTCCACTGATTCTCGCGCCATTTGCGTAATGAGATAATCAAGCAGTCTCCGCTCTTCCTGTAAAAGGTCTCCCTGCGGAAGAGCGGCTCGATTGCACCGTAATCCCATTTCACGCAGGAGCTGTAAGAGAACGAGAAAAGAGCTGTTCTTTTGTGCGTAGTCCTGCCATTTCTGCACCGGCAGCGACACAAGCTCTCCTAACGAATCACTCGTCTGAAGTACGTAATTTAGGAGCGTTTTCTGATCTTTTTTAGACGTTGTGGAAAGCGCTACTAAAAATGAAAATAAATCTTCTTTTTTAATTGGCCGTTCGCTTAGCAGCGCCTCTCTCACTGCTTGTTGTGCCTCATCACCCTCAGCCATCACAGCAATCTCTCTTTGTTCAAGCTCGACACCCAACCCGCTCCAAACAAAATCACATCATGCATCGTTATTGAGAGAGGCTTTAGCGCCATTGCTAACCCTCGTGCTTCTTGCGCAAGCACGGCTGCCGAATGGCTAGGGGCAATATGCACGACGATAAAAGCCGTTGCTTGCACATCTAAAAGCTGAGTGGCGATCAGACGATGAGAAGCAGAAATTTTCTGATGACGCGCCAGTCGCTCTTCCTTCAATAAATTATTTCGCCCATCAAGATAAAGCAGACTTGTTCCTTCCTCTATTGGCTCATGCAGACGCGAACCAAAATAGCGTTTGAGCATCGTCATATTTTTAAGCTGAACCTGACCCAGCTCCGCGTGCTCTTCTGCTAATGCTCGTGCAGCTAAATACGGTATTTTCAACACTGCAGCGACACGTTGTGTTAATCCAGCATCATGCAACATCGTATCCGATGCTTGAGACAATGCCGCTAGAGAGCCAAACTTTTTCAAAAGTTCTTTCGCCAGTGGCTTCGTATCGCGTCGTGGGATAACGTAAAATAAAAGCATCTCCAGCAACTCATAATCTGCTAGATTGGCTGTTCCATGCTCCATAATACGCTGTCGCATACGTTGGCGATGCCCATGGCTATGTGATTTTCTTCTCAAACCTGTAGGTTCTTTCCTAGCCATAGGCCATCTCTCGCAGTATATCAGAGAGGTGTCTGATGATCTTTTTTCCCCACGTCCGCTTTCGCCTACTTGTGACCATCTTGCAGGCCTGAATGAAGAACAGCACCTTGCCGTTACCACAACGGAAGGCCCGTTGCTGATTCTGGCAGGCGCTGGCACTGGAAAGACACGTGTTCTGACAACACGCTTTGCTCATATTCTGCTCCATCATCTTGCTTGGCCTGAGCAGATTTTGGCCGTCACCTTTACCAATAAAGCTGCGCGCGAGATGCGCGAGCGCGTCAGTCATCTCCTCGGCAAACCCGTTGAAGGGTTGTGGTTAGGAACATTTCACTCTCTCTGCGCACGGATGCTTCGCCAACATGCACCGAGCGTTGGATTGGAACGCAATTTCACCATCCTTGATGCCGATGATCAGATTCGTTTGCTTAAGCAAATTATGACGGGCAGTTCAATTGATTTGAAACGCTGGCCACCTGCCCAGCTTATGCACCATATTCAACTATGGAAAGATCGTGCCCTTTTGCCGGAGCAAATAACATCAGCCCATGATATTGATTTTGCTAACGGAAAAGCTCGTTCCCTTTATGAAACCTATCAAACACGCCTCAAAGAACTGAACGCCTGTGATTTTGGAGACCTCATGCTCCATATGGTCACGATATTTCGTACTCATCCTGAGGTGTTAAAACAGTATCAGCATCGCTTCCGCTATATTCTTGTCGATGAATATCAAGACACCAACACCATTCAATATCTTTGGTTGCGCCTTTTAGCCAAACGTGGCGATCAGCCAGCTAATATTGCCTGCGTTGGGGATGATGACCAATCTATCTACTCATGGCGTGGTGCCGATGTAACCAATATTCTACGTTTTGAGCAGGACTTTCCCGGAGCAACAATTGTCCGTTTGGAAAAAAATTATCGCTCAACACCTCGTATTCTTGGAGCGGCCTCTGGCGTGATTGCCCATAATGAAAGCCGTTTAGGGAAAACGCTCCATTCCGGTTTGGACGGTAAAACAGGCGAACAAATTGACGTCATTAATGCCCCAGACTCTGATGAAGAAGCACGCATTGTCGCCGTCAAAATTCGTGAGCTACATGATACAGGGCATAATTTTGGCGATATGGCCATCCTCATGCGCGCAGGTTTCCTAACGCGCGCTTTTGAAGAGACATTGATGCGTTCTGGCATTCCCTACCAAGTGGTCGGCGGATTGCGTTTTTACGAACGTGCTGAAATTCGCGATGGCACAGCCTATATGCGGGCTCTTGCCCATCCCAGCGATGATCTTGCCTTTGAACGCATTATCAATGTCCCTAAGCGCGGGGTCGGACAAGTTGCGCTTACGCGTTTAAGAGAGCACGCACGAGAACGCGGACTTTCCCTTCAACGAACATTGGAAGAACGTCTCGCTCATAAAGAGATTAAAGGAAAAGCCGCCACAACCCTTTCCGACTTTATGGCGTGTTTTTCTCGTGCTCGTGAGACCCTTGCCAAAGAAGGACATGTTGTCGCTACTCAGCAGCTTTTAGAAGAAACAGGCTATCTTGATATGTGGCGGCAAGACCAACGCACGGTGGAAGCCGCAGGCCGTCTTGATAACCTTGGTGAGCTATTACGCGCCATTGGAGACTTTCCAGATCTTGAAGCGTTTCTTGAGCATATCGCCCTCGTCATGGATGCCGATAGCGTCCAAAATGATACGCAACGTGTCAGCCTCATGACCCTGCATGCCGCTAAGGGGCTTGAGTTCCGCACTGTCTTTCTTCCGGGTTGGGAGGAAGGGATCTTCCCCTCCCAACGCTCAATGGATGAAGGCGGACTTGCATCGCTTGAAGAAGAGCGCCGCCTTGCCTATGTCGGCCTAACACGTGCCCGTGAGCGCGCTATTATTTCACATGCAGATAGCCGCCGTATTTACGCGAACTGGCAAGATTCCATCCCGAGCCGCTTTATTGATGAGCTCCCTGATGAGCACGTGTCTCTTCATCGTCCTAAACAGCGCGAGCGCTCCTCTTTTGGGCGCAATTTCTGGCGACGCCCTGCTACTCAAGAGACCTCCTTGCCGCGCTCCCCGAGCCTTTCTCGACCTCGCCCCAAAGCATCACGCACCCCTATTGCTATTGGGGCCACTGTTAAACATAAACGTTTTGGCATAGGCGTTGTTATGAACAGCAATGGCGAACATCTTACGATCAATTTTGAAGATGCCGGACAAAAGACCCTGATGGCCGGTTTTGTAGAGGTACTCTCGTGAAAGCAACACAAAGCCCAATAGCTCCCCGCCACATTGGCTCTCGTCATGCACGTGCATTGGAAACGGTCACCATTATCGTGGAAGAAGCCTTCGTTCCTCTGTTCGAGCAAGCCCTTATGACCGCTTGCGACACTGTCGGTATGTTTGAGGAAGATGACGAGCAAAAATACTGGCGCCTTGAAGGCGTAAAGGAAGTTGGCGCTCAAGAAGAGGCTCTACAATCGTCCATCGCTGTAGCACGCGCGATCACAGGGGTTGAGGCAGAGCTTGTCCGGCACACAACAGAAGCAGAAGGCTGGCTCGCACGCACGCAAGAAGCGTTTCCGCCACAAAATGTCGGAAGACGCTTTTGCATTCGTGGCACACATCTTAACGACAAAGCGCCTTCTAACCGCCTCTCCATTACTCTTGATGCCGGTATCGCTTTCGGCTCAGGTGAACATGGTTCAACACGTGGCTGCCTGCGTGCCCTTGAGTTGATCGCTTATCGCAAGCCACACCGTATTTTAGATATGGGCTGCGGCTCGGGCATCCTTGCGATGGCTGCGGCACGCTTGCTGCACCGCCCTGTTCTGGCCGTCGATATTGAACCTTGGTCTGTTCGCGTTGCAGCGTCTAATGCACGGCTCAATAAGCTCTCTCCCCTTCTCGATTGCCGCTTTGGTAATGGATGGCTAACGCCAGCTGTGCGCAGCAAGGCGCCTTATGACCTCGTCTTTGCTAATATTCTTGCACGTCCTCTCTGCCGGATGGCCCCTTCTTTAGCGCAGTCTTTAGCTCCTGGGGGCACGGCTATTTTAGCTGGACTTCTCAACACGCAAGCACGCATGGTGACGGTGGCTCATCAGCGCCAAGGGCTTCTTTTAGAACGTCAACTGAAAGAAGGTGCATGGAGCACCCTTATTCTACGTAAGCCTTACTAATTTCCCCCGTTACGGTACAGGATCAAAAACGTTTATGACCGGCTTATCATCCATTCCTTTAGCCTCTCGCCCAGCGCGCGTGCGTGATCATTTTGACCGCCTCTCTATCGACGGAATGATCATTACGCGTGGCGATCAGTATCTTGGGGAATATGTCGCCCCTCATTCGGAGCGCTTGGCATGGGTAAGTGGCTTTACAGGAAGTGCGGGGCTTGCCATCGTACTCCGCGAGAAAGCCTGCGTCTTCTCTGATGGACGTTATACCGTGCAAATGGATGAGCAAATTGATCATGCCTTATGGGATCGCCAACATATTCTACACGAGCCACCACACGCTTGGCTTGCCCAACATGCTCATGGACTGCGTATTGGCTATGACCCTCATCTAACAAGCGAGCAGGAGTTATCCTCTTGGCAGGTCGAGAACGTCACTCTCGTGCCTGTCACGTCCAATCCCGTTGATGCTGCCTGGACAGATCAGCCCGCTTCTCCTGCCGCACCAATTGAGCCTCATCCATTGAGCTACGCTGGAGAAACAAGCGTTGATAAACGCACACGACTTGCAGAGGAGCTCCGTAAACAGCATCAAAAAGCAATGGTGATTGCTGACTGCACATCCCTTGCATGGCTGTTGAATTTACGTGGGTCTGACATCGCCATGACTCCCGTCGCTCATGGTTACGGCTTGCTCTATGATGACGGACATGCCGAACTTTTCGTAGATGAAGCGCGTCTTAAAGCACCAGTTGAGGATGGCATTGTTCTCTATTCGCCCAACCAGCTTAAAGACCGTTTGGCAGCTCTTGCACAGGCTGTTGTCCGTATAGACCCAACATCTACGCCAGTTTGGTTTCGGATGACGCTTGATAAAATCGGTGCGCATATTAAGAGTGCGCCAGATCTATGCAGTCTCCCGAAAGCCATTAAAAACCCCACAGAACAAGAAGGGAACCGCCGTGCACATGAGCTTGATAGCTTAGCGCTTGCGCGTTTCCTTCATTGGATTGAAAACAATGGCGTTGGTAAGCATGAAACAGAACTTGCGGACACGCTTGAAGCTTTCCGCGCTCGTTCAGACGATTATCGCGGGCCAAGCTTTGAAACGATTTCTGCTGCCGGCCCGAACGGGGCTTACCCTCATTACCGTGCCATTCCTGGGCAAGATCGTGTTTTAGAAGAGAATACGGTCTATCTCGTCGATAGTGGCGCACAATATCCTTTTGGAACCACAGACATTACGCGAACGCTCTGGATTGGCCCTCAAACGCCACCGGCAGAACTTAAAGAGGCCTTCACACGCGTTTTAAAGGGTAATATTACACTTTCCTCCCAACGCTTTCCAAACAAAACACCGGGCCATCGTCTGGATAGTTTAGCACGTGCGTCCTTATGGAATGCAGGGCTTGATTTTGATCATGGGACTGGTCACGGGATCGGCAGTTATTTGTCTGTCCATGAAGGGCCACAATCTATTTCCTCATACCCCCGTCCAACTGGTTTGCAGGCGGGTATGATTTTGTCCAATGAGCCAGGTTATTACAAACAGGGTGATTATGGGATCCGTATCGAAAACCTCATGCTTGTTAAAGAGAGTGAGCTAAAAAGTCCTCGCGGTCCCTTCCTTGAGTTTGAGGTGCTCACCTATACGCCGATTGATCGCACTTTAATCGACTGCTCCCTGCTCAGTGAGACAGAGCGCCAATGGCTTAACCAGTATCATAAAAAAGTTGAGACACATCTTCTTACTCGTTTGGAAGAAGAACTTCATCCTTGGGTGAAGAACGCCTGCGCTCCGCTCTAATTCTAAAGCGTCATGATGGGATGGGAGCCAACTTCTGTTAGGAAGCTCACCATCCCTCGAACGCGAATACCTGCCATTAAATCATCTGAAGATAATCCAGCCATCTTCATTCCCGTTTCGCAAGCCATAAACGCACCCCCTAAACTGATGATCGCATCACGTAACTCACGCAACGACGGAATTTGACGAGCCTTCAAGAGGTCGTCTGACAGCGCCCCGTCCAAACCTTCCATTTTTTCTGAAAGCGTTAATACTGAACGCCCCCCAGCAAAGATTAAGACTGAGCGATTAAGAGCCAAAAAGCTACATGCCAACGTAAATGCGTGATGGTGACGCTCCCAAGAGCAATCGCTTAATGTAATACCAACGTCATACATAAGAACGCTCATCTTCCCCTAATCGTCTTGATGCAGAAGACAATCGTCAAATCGCTTAATGGGAAGAACACGCTGCTTCCCTGTCAGTCCATCCCATAGAAACAGTTTACTAACCTCTGGATCTGTTTCTTCAAGGCCGAGGCATTCTTTTAACACAGAAAGCGCCATAAACCCTGCAATGATGGTCGTTGCTGGGCCTATAACACCCAGTTGTGAACATCCAGCAGAGCTATCCGCTTCTAAATGCGGGTAAAGACAACGGTAACAGGGCCCACCGTTATGAGGACGAAAGACCACATACTGCCCTACAAGCCCTTGGACAGCCCCGGAAATAAGCGTCCGCTTCCCTTTTACACAAGCATCAGACACAGCTAGACGCGCCGCGCTATTATCCGTCGCATCACATACATAGTCATAATCTCGCACGAGGTGCTCTAAAAACGAGGGAGTTGCTTTGCAGGGCCAAGAAGACAGAGAAACGGTTGGATTAAGCTGTGTGAGCCGCTCAATAGCGACATCAACTTTTCTACGACCAACATCAGCTGTTACGTATAGGGCCTGTCGCTGTAAGTTGCTTAATTCAATAATGTCAGGGTCTATGACCCCGACATGGCCTATTCCAGAAGACACAAGCTGCTGAAGCAATGGGGCCCCTAAACCACCGGCTCCAACGACAAGAACTTTTGCTTGCCGCAATGTATCTTGGCCGCTGGCTCCTATATCCGGCACTAAAATATGCCGCGAGTATCGCTCCAGCTCTTCTTCAGAAAACTGCATAAGCAGTACCGCCTTTATGCAGGAGGCAAGTCTTCTTCTAACACAGTTAGATTAACAGCGTAGGAGACTTCCCCTTCATCTTCATCACGGCACACCGTGCCGATAACTTCCCCTGCAACAGCAATTTCTACGGTTAAACCCTTACGAGCAGGTGGCTCAACAGTCAGTTGAGGGGAACCCAGCAAGCGGCGTAGGCTTTGTTGAAGACGAGGAATTTCGGCGGCAGAAATATCAGCCATAGCGTAAACGCTCCTTAAACATGATCATCGTAAAATGGACGCCCCCTGATAGCCCATCCCCTACAAGACTGAAAGTCTCTCCACAGAAAGAGGTCATTATGATATAGGTTCTGCCGCATTTACACGCCGTTGTAACGTATCACTCAAATGTATACTGCTATAATTACCTTCCCTTGGGAGATAGAATGAACACCCGAATCCTGAAGCATAGCCTTGTGCTTGCCCTTCCAGCGTTCCTTAACGGTTGTGGCTACTGGGACGCACGTGAAGCTCACCGAGCACAATATGAGATGGCCGGCATGTCTAGCTTTGACCTTCAGTCCTGCGCAGGTGCTCCCTCTTCTACGAGTAAGCTGAATGATACAACACAGGTCTGGCAGTATAATATCAGCCGTTCTTTCCCAGCTATGCAGGATAATGGCTTCTTCCCCGTTGGGTCTGCTATCAAAATCTACCAATCTTTCTTTGGGGGGGCTGGGTCTTCTTGTAAAATGTTTGTTCGCATGGATCATGACCGTGTGTCAGAAGTCCATTATGCAGGAGACGATGACGGGTATATTGGCGTGGATGGTGTTTGTTCTATGATCACACGCGGTTGTGCGCGGCAACGAGAATCTACTATGCACCGTGCGCCTGGCATCTTCCCATTCGGCCCAATATCAGCGTTCCACTCAGCGCCAACACCGCCTCAATCGACCACAGCGACATATTCTGATCAATCGAGTAAATATGTTCCTAATTTTGACGGCGATCCAACTAAACCACTGATACGCCCTGCGTCCCCAACGAAATAAGGATACCCCCCCTTGAAGGGGGAATGTACTACCTAGCGAGAAAGCAGATTCTTCATACTGCGCACTGCGGGCCCAATCCCGGAGAACACTGCTTCACTGATAAGGAAATGACCAATATTAAGCTCTGCCAAATGCGGCAGACGCGTAATCGGGCCAACGTTGTCATAAGTAAGGCCATGCCCAGCATGGAGCTCAATGCCACATTGAGCCACACATTCAGCCGCTTTTTGTAAACGTGCAAGCTCTTCGCTTCCTCCCAGCGCATAGGCGCCTGTATGAAGCTCTACGACAGGCGCCCCTAAGCGCTGGGCTGCTTCAATCGCGGCTGGTTCTGGGTCAATAAAAAGCGATACGCGAATACCGGCATCCAAAAGTCGTGCCACTTTCGCTTGAAGTTCCACCTCCTGAGCAACAACCGCAAGACCACCTTCAGTTGTTACTTCTTGTCGGCGTTCTGGTACCAAACAACATGCATGAGGCTTCACACGACAGGCGATATCAACCATTTCATCTGTCGCAGCCATCTCAAAATTAAGTGGTGCAGGCAGCTTGCGCAAACGCTCAATATCAGCATCACGTATATGACGCCGATCTTCGCGTAAATGTGCTGTAATCCCATCAGCTCCATGGTCCAAAGCAATACGCGCTGCATCGACTGGATCAGGATAAGCTTCTCCACGCGCATTACGTAGAGTCGCGACATGATCGACATTCAACCCGAGACGAATCATGCTTTCCTCCTATTTTCTCACTTCAAAGCGTTGGTGTGCCATCTCTGCCGCTAACAACAAAGCAGCAACCAAGCTTGAGGCATCAGCATGCCCCTGCTCTACCGAACACGCAATATCAAAAGCCGTTCCATGATCAGGAGATGTCCGAATAATAGGTAAACCCAATGTTACATTGACGCCACCTGCCATATCCAAGGTTTTGACCGGGATAAGCCCTTGATCATGATATAAACAAATTGCCGCATCATAATGAGGCCGCGCCGCTGCGCTAAACATCGTATCAGGTGGCATTGGCCCTTTCACCGTCACACCAGCAGCACGAATCTGCTCAACAGCAGGGGCAATAATGGTTTTTTCTTCCGTTCCCATCATGCCATCTTCACCCGCATGAGGGTTTAACCCCGCTATAGCAAGACGGGGACACTCAAGACCAAAATCACGCTTTAAGGCGTGAACAGTCAGAAGTGCGACCTCTACAATCCGATCTGTGCTTAACGTCTCAATAGCGCGGCGCAACGGCATATGAATGCTGCTCAATACAACCTTGAGCTGTGGGCAAGCCAGCATCATAACTTCTTTGCCCGTGACATCACATAAGGCAGCCAAAAACTCTGTATGCCCTGGGTGAGGAAAGCCTGCTTTCGCTAAAATATGCTTCGCAATCGGGTTCGTTACCACAGCACTCGCATGCCCTGCCAGCACGCTCCGCACCGCTTCCTCTATACTGGCAATCGTCGCACTTGCATTGCGTATGTCCGGCTGGCCGGGTGTCACTGGCACAGAACAGGGAATATGAAGAACCGGAACAGCTTCTCCAAAACAAGACAATGCCTCTTCTGGATAACTGATCCGCTTAACCGGAACGACCTTTTCGATAAGTGTAACATCACCGATCCAAAAGAACGGCGTCTCTTTATCCTTCAGCTCCCTCCACGCTTTGACAGTCAGCTCAGGGCCAATGCCGGCCGGATCCCCCATCGTCAATGCTAATGGTCGCAACATCATGACCCCTTTAGACCGATAGTGTGGAGAGCTCTGCTAAAA
Organism: Saccharibacter sp. EH611; assembly: GCF_009834765.1. Classification (GTDB taxonomy): domain Bacteria; phylum Pseudomonadota; class Alphaproteobacteria; order Acetobacterales; family Acetobacteraceae; genus Saccharibacter. The sequence continues at coordinate 69,074 of NZ_WVHP01000018.1, forward strand.
TACGTACCCAAGAGCGAATACCATGACGGAAAGAATCAAGGCCATATTGCTCATTAGGTGAATGAATTCGGTCATCAGCTTGAGCAAAACCGACCATAAGTGCATCCATCCCTAATGCCTGACGCACCTCCTCCGCCACCGGGATAGAACCACCACACCCAATCGTTACAGCCTCTGTCTTCCATTCCTCACTCAATGCTTTGAGTGTCGCCGGGAGGAAAGCACTTTGTCGTGAAACGGCAAACCCCGAGGAGCCACCGTAAGACGTAAAACGCACCTGCACATCAGCAGGGACAGAACGCTTCATATAATCACGGAACTGTTCACGCACGTGGTCTGGGTTTTGCCCAGGAACCAAACGGAACGACACCTTAGCTTTTGCTGCTGCTGGAAGGACAGTCTTAAAGCCTTCTCCTTCATACCCTCCAGAAATACCATTGATTTCACAGCTTGGACGGCACCAGGTTTGCTCAACCGCGCTAAACCCTTTTTCTCCCGCAGCGATTGAAAGCCCTGTCCCCGCTAATAAGGCTGCGTCATCGGGAAAGAGACGCTTCCATTGCTCCCTTGTTGCGTCATCCGGTACGGTGACACCATCATAGAACCCCGGCAATGTCACGCGGCCCTCATCATCACGCAGACCTGACAGCGCCTGACACAACAGTGCGATCGGATTAGCCGCCGCATTGCCGTACATCCCAGAATGCAGATCCTGCGATGCAGCCACGATTTCAACCTCTTCAGCAACCGTCCCACGTAGCGATGTTGTCACAGCAGGGGTAACGCGGTCTGGCATAGCCGTATCACACACTAAGGCAACATCAGCTTTTAATTCATCCGCATGTTCTTTGAGGAACGGTAAGAGATTTTCACCCCCTGACTCTTCTTCCCCTTCCAGCAAAACACTCACTTGAACAGGCAAAGCCCCATGAACGTCTTTCCAAGCACGGCAAGCTTCGAGGAATGTCATGACCTGGCCTTTATCGTCACTCGCTCCTCGCGCAACAATGACCGAACGCCCCGTTTCATCCTTTACAATACGAGGCTCAAAAGGAGGAGTCTTCCATAGTTCATCAGGATCAGTCGGTTGAACGTCATAATGGCCATAAAAAAGAACATGAGGCACAGAACCCGCCGGTTCCTCGCTATGCCCTACAACCATCGGATTGCCCGGCTTAGCCCAGCTTACCTCACGAATATCTGCGCGCATATTCAAGCTTTTCAAATCATCACACAGCCACTGGGCAGCTTGACGACAGGATTCAGCATGCTGAGGTTGTGTCGAGATGCTTGGAATGCGCAAAAGCTCAAACAAACGTTCCTGCGCTTGTTCCATCCTCCCATCAACATGATCCAGAACAGAGGTCATATTTTTTTCAAAACTCATAATCTTATAGCTTTCTCATTATGTTCATTGACTAAGCTCAACACCAAGACGGGTCTGCAAAGGAGCGTCTGGTTCTCCATCCTCACTCTCCTCCGCATCATGGCTGCTAACGGGATGTTCCTCTCCTTCAGATATAGGCTCTGGTCGTAATCTTAAAGGAGCAGGAGAGAAACGTCGTGTCTCTGATCTCCTTACACAAGAAGAAACCATTTTTTCCTCTGTCCGTTCACCTAAGACACACGCCAACAAATCGTCAAAAGATTGTCGGAAATCGGCAAGTCTATTTTCAGACGATACCTTCTGATACGCGTGGTTTTGCACTGAAAGCCACAAATCCTCGTTCTGATATACGTCAATAACAGCCTGCGCGAAACGCTGCGGGTCATTAAAGCCACCATTAAGCCCCTCTTGCCGGTCTTCCCACTGCAGAGCCTCTAGCTGCGAACTATTCATGACGGAAGGAATACCATAGGCAGCTCCTTCGACAATTTCGCTAGATTGTGTGGCCAGCACACGCGTAGGCGCCACCAACACACGACAATGCTCCATCAGCACATGATCTGGGACAGGTTGAGAGAGTCCTTCTAGAGCGACAAACCGTTCGTAAAATCTTACATCGACAGAAGGATGATGATAACCGCCAATCCATAACGGCACATCTTCAGAAAGATGTCGTTTTAAATAAGATGCGACATGCAGACAAAACCAATCAAATCCATCATGTACGGCGTCACCTGAACGCATGATACAGAGTGGAAAGAGAAGCCCACTACGCTCATGGAACCCCCGTTGTTGAACATCTCGTCTCAACGGCATTCCAACAGGAGGAAGCAACCAAACATTCTCAAAACCAAGGCGTCGCATAAGCTGCTCTTCGGCTACATCTCCTGCGATGATGTATTGGCACATCCAAGCATCAGACAGCTCGCTAGCAGTCTCTCTCTTTAAACGTTCCTGATCGTCATTTGCGCCCACTAAACGCCGTAAGTGCGCTTCCATAGCACGCAACCCACCGCCTTCTTGCGTTACAGTATCCAAAACAACGCTCTCTACCACGCTCGGATCCTGACGAAGGATGGGGGCTATCTTGGTTAGCGTTTGTGCTCCATTAAGCCATAGAAGTTGCACGGCTCCTCGACGTTGCGTCAAGAGCGGTGCAACAGCATCGTCGCCTAATAAACACTCAACCGTTGGCGGATAATCAAGAGCAACTGTTAGATGGTCTTCTTCTCCGTTTTCTAATCCCACAATGGTAACGAACCAATTATTTTGTAGGAATGCGTCTATTTGGTGAAAAATCCGCCGTGACGCTCCTCCTTCACATTTACGCGGAAGATGAGGAAAAACCATCACCACATGCGAAACCATCGCCCCCTCACGCCACATCCCTCCTTGAGGAAGTGGATGATGCATCAATACAGAAGCAAAAGAACGACGTATGTTTTGTGCCTGCCGTTCTTTACTCTCTATTGACGGAATTTTCGCAGTTAAATCGCGCACAAGAACATCTGGCAAGTATGTGCACCCCAGCCCTTGTGCACGTAATGATAAAGCTAATGGAACAAAGCCTGCCTCTAAACCACAAGCTTCAATAGAAGGTAACGCCTTTAAAAAAGCCGACCGTAAACCAAAAAAGAAGCCTGCCTGCGCCGCCTCCAGAGGGGCTTCATAGCTAAGGTCAGTCTCCGTTACAGCACGTCCTTCCCCTTTGAGAGTTATGCTTCCATCTCGCCACAAACGAGATCCTGCTTCACATAAACGCCCATCTGCTCGCATAACCGGGCCTGATCCGCCTTTAATATGCCGATAGAACATAGCCCGTTTAATGGCGTTTAAAGCTCCCGCAGTCGGCTGCATACCCGCCCGCATAACAACAACATACGGACTTTGTGCATGTTCAAGCCCCCGTTTAAACTGCTCCGCTTCAGATATCAGCGTATCAGGGTAAATTAATTGAACACCTTGAGTGAATTGAGATATTCGTCTTTTTTCTTCAGTATTCCCATTGCTAACAAGAATGACATTATAAGAGACTTCATTTTGTTGATGTAAAGCCAACAACGACGCCGCAACAGAGACATAGTCTCCCTCTGAAAGGACAATAACACTGAGCGAAGGATGTTCATCGTGGTCGAACGACAATGGAGATCGAAAGATAGACGGCAACGCCGTCCCCACATGACCAATGGCAAGCTTCTGATAAGTCGCTAACGCAGCATCCTCAGAGGTCTGCGTTACTTCTCCTTCCTGTTTTTTTACCCATAGTGCAAAAATATCATCAACTTTTTCTAACGCACATAAACGCTTAACGTCGCAAGAGTGCGCAAACCCCACAAGATCTACATGCTCATGCGGCTGCCTATGCTCATATACCCCTGAAGCAATGAAATGCGCATAACCGTTCCGAAACACACCCTTTTCAATTGCCTCTCGTACGTCTGGATAGCGCTCACGATAATAGTCTTCACTAAAGAAAGGATTAGGATCAAAACTCTCAATATTGTCACTGGCTAAATAATGATGAAGAGGGGTTTCAAATTGTCCTTCTTCAATCATTGTCTCCACATTAGGGTAACGCTCCAAATACCATTTGGGATCAAAATACCACGATGTCCGAACTCTCCCCATCTTCGGGTGCTCAAGAGCGAGATATTGATCAAACCCTCCTTTCTCACAATCAAAATCTACACCATCTTTTAAGCATTCACGAATAAATAGCTCTTGCTGGAAAAAACGATGCGGATTTTGTCGTTCTAAATCACCAACCTTTAAAAAATAATCGTATCCATTTACAAAACCTGTTTTATAAATAAATCTTAGACTAATATGTGAATTATTCCTTAAATATGTATCTATATCAAATAACCAATGAGCAGAACAACTTCGGCTGCCAATATCTACATAATGCTGGAAACCAGTTTCAAAAATGCCTTTGTTTTGAATGCTTTTTAGAACATCGCCATTGTGGCGCAAATACCATTTTTCATCAAAAAATCTGTTAGGAGAGCGTCCATTTTTAACGCTCTCCTGTTGCCATAGGTTGTACAGCGTCTGATCATCAGCGGAACGCTCCTGATCAGACAGTACAGCCCGATAGCGTCGACGATACCAAGCGGCATCGAACAACTTCCATCTAACCGGTGCGGAGGCTTGTTCCGCAATTTGAGCAGAGGAAAATTTGTTCATTACCGTCTCTGACACGTCTTTGTTACCTTATTTCTTCTCAGCCTTTCCCGCTTCGTCACTTTTCTCCCAAAATGTGCGGAAATCAATCGGCTGAGGGTTGTTTACGGAGAAACCACTTTCACGAATGAGATCAAGCAGGATATTCCGAGCTGTCGGGAAAAGATACCCTGCAGCCTCTTGTGCGATAAATTTCTCACGCTCTTCTGAAGGAGCTTTTCCCACAACACCAAACAAACCTGCGTAAACGACCGCAGCCTGATAAAGCGGCTGAAGATTTTCACCTTCTTTAGGCGCATGAGGATATCCAAAAGCACGCACGATAAGACGCAGCTCATAAGCACCCTCAACATCAGAAGCTTCGCGCATGCTTTTATCAACAACAAGATGCAAGTGAGGCGGTGCCTTCAACGTGCGCAACACTTCCGGTGTATTCGGCACATCAATGGTTGCATGGCAAAGATATTGCGAGCCCAAATCGAGCTTCAATGCGGTTGCAGCCTTAGAATCTGAGCTTTGCGGATTTTTCGTCATTTTGCAGTCATTATCCCAATGTAGAAAAGAGTGGCAGTTAAACCTTACATCTACACCTGCCACGTGTAATCACAAAAGAAAGAACGAGCAGCGTCAAGCCTTTTAAAGCATTTCATGCATAAGAATAGTAAATTTCATCACAATTCTCTTATTATTAACATAAATATGCTATTATAACCTATCCCATGTCATGAGATTCCTTTGCAATGCTCTAACAAAGTCTTAATATACATCCCCCACTATGTGCTCTCATTGTTTCTCTTTAACAGGATTAGGAGTTAATCCATGATAAGACTTCTCATCGGCGTTCTGTTTCTTACACCCTTTGTTCTACTAGCTGTGAGCAATCCTGCCCCCATGACGGTCTGGTTTGTTTCGTTTGATTGGCACGTCATTACCGGTGAGTTTATCCTCGCCGTTACAGTCCTTTCCCTGTTAATGGGATTTTTTCTTGGATGGATTGGAGAGCTCCGCCAACGCCACCGCGCGCGCCGCGCAGAGGGGAGCGTCCGCTCTCTTGAAAAAGAAGCTGTCGAACTGCATAAACGCATTACGCAACTTCAAACGGAACCATCCTCAACATCCTCTGAGACTTCTTCTCAGCCACCTCGGAACTGACACTCATAATGGCCCACCGTCGCACTCGCCTTATTGCTGCATTAGACACACCAAACCTCGCAACTGCTCAACAATGGGCTTCTTCTTTAGAAGGAGCCGTAGATGCCGTTAAGCTTGGGTTAGAATTCACTTACTCATGTGGTCTGAAGGCTGTGAGTGACATAAGCCAGCACCAAAAGCTATTTCTTGACCTGAAGCTTCATGATATTCCCAACACTGTTGCCTCAGGTCTTAAAGCATTAACTCCTATTAAGCCACTTCTGACCACTATTCATGCAAGTGGCGGAACAGAAATGATCCAACGCTCTCGCGAAGTTTTAGAAGAATCTTTTCCTAACGACCTCGAGCGCCCCAAACTCCTTGCTGTAACAGTGTTGACGAGTATGAACACCCAAACGCTTGCTGAAATTGGTGTCAACGCAACCCCCCTTCAGCAAGTTGTAAGGCTTGGTCGCCTTGCTATGCAGGCAGGCGCAGATGGACTTGTCTGCTCAGCACACGAAATTGTTGCATTACGCGATGCTCTTGGAGACACTCCCGAACTTGTTGTCCCAGGCATTCGGCCTGCTGGCAGTCAAGCAGATGACCAGAAGCGCATTATGACCCCTCGCCAAGCTGCCGAAGCTGGTGCTGATTGGATTGTTGTCGGGCGCCCTATTACCCGTGCTGAAGACCCCGCACGCGCAGCTCGAAACATTCAAGACGAACTTAACGCACGATGAGTGATGTAAAGATCTGTGGCATAACGCGAACGGAGGATATCCAGCTCTGCGCCCAGCTCGGTGTAAAATGGGTCGGGTTTGTTTTTTACCCTCCGTCCCCTCGCTCACTTTCGGCTCAGAACGCTCAATCTTTGCATGAATCTGTTCCTTCACCTGCTGAAGGGGGGCCACTACGCGTTGGCCTCTTTGTACATCCAACGTTTGATGAAATCGCTCACATCCTCAACGTTGTTCCTCTTGATATTTTACAACTTTATACATCCGTTGAAGAAGCTCTTTCCTTTAGAAAACATTTCAATCTCCCTGTGTGGCAGGCTCACGGCATTCGGCATAAAAGCGATTTGCCCACTTCGTTCAACAATCTCCCTGATGGGTTTATCATAGAAGCTCCAGCAGATAAGAACGATACCCGTCCTGGAGGTCTTGGCAAACGCTTCGACTGGACGCTCACCCAAGAGTGGCATTCTCCTCGTCCATGGTTACTTGCTGGAGGACTAACACCAGATAATGTCCATGAAGCAATTGTCACAAGCAATGCTCCTGCGGTGGATGTGTCCTCAGGTGTAGAAAGTGCTCCCGGGCAGAAATCAGCCCTACTTTTAGAAAAATTTGTCAAAAATTCTCATAATAGGGTTGCTCTTTAAAATAATATTGGTATTGTACACACACGCTCGCTGGAGAGATGGCCGAGCGGCTTAAGGCGCACGCTTGGAAAGCGTGTGTACGTTAATAGCGTACCGTGGGTTCGAATCCCACTCTCTCCGCCATGAACCATTCCCCACTAGTTCCAATACGTCCGAAAAATGGCACTTTACGGCCATTTAAGAACACAAACCAGTCCCCACACGTTCGCACATGTGCTGTTGAAGCCGCAGAAAAAGGGGGTATTATTGGGGGTATATTTTTTGGGGCGGGGGTATCATGCTAACAGACGTTGCAGCACGAAAAGCAAAAGGTGCTGAAAAGCCTTATAAACTAAGCGATTCCCAAGGTCTATTTCTTTATGTTCAGCCCAACGGTTCTCGTTTGTGGCGCATGAAATATCGCTTCGGTGGTAAGGAACGCCTTCTGTCGTTTGGGAAATACCCAGAAGTTAGCCTATCCTCAGCACGGCAGGCACGTGATGATGCACGAGCAGAATTACGAGAAGGACGAGACCCTTCCCTAACCCGCAAACAGCGACGAGCGAAGGCTTACAAAACGGACGATCATTTCCGTCGCGTGAGTGAAGAATGGCTTGAGCACAACAAATCTCGTTGGGTGAAGAAACACTGCGCAGATGTACACGGCAGCTTAGAGCGTCACGTATGGCCAAGCCTTGGAGCCATCCCTCTCAACTCCATCACCCCTCCAATGCTCCTTGAGGTTTTACGCACCATCGAGAAAACAAGCGCAAACGAAACTGCTCATCGTGTTCGTCAGCGTATCAGTGCTATTTTTGATTATGGTATTGCCAATGGTCTGGCCGTATCAAATCCAGCCCCTCAATTAAAATCACTCCTTTCTCCTGTAAGAAAAGGAAAGCAGCCAGCCATAACGGATCTGTCGCGCCTACGACATATGCTCAATGCGATAGAGAACTTCCCAGCGCATCCTGTTACATTATTAGCCATGCGCTTTCTTGCCTTGACAGCCGTAAGGTCAAATGAGGTCAGAGGAATGCGTTGGGAGGAAGTGAAAGACAATGTTTGGACAATTCCAGAAGGCCGCATGAAAATGCGAAGAGACCATGTTGTTCCTCTTTCTAGCCAAGCCCGCGCTATTCTGGAAGTTATAAGGCCTCTAACGGGAAAATCCCCTTTTGTATTCCCAAGCGTTCGTTGGCCCCATAAGCCAATGTCAGAGAATACGTTAAGCGCCCTCATCAAACGAGCAGGCTACGAAGGACAGCACGTTCCCCACGGCTTCCGCTCTTCATTCTCAACGATTATGAACGAAAAGAGACCAGAAGATCGATCTACCATTGATATGATGCTTGCTCATGTGCCTAAAAACTCTGTTGAAGCAGCCTATAACCGTGCCCAACACTTAGAAAAAAGGCAGGAGATTGCCCAAGAGTGGGCAGACCTCCTGCTACGTGATGCGAAGCCAACTTCTTCTATTCTTCAGGTTCGCCGTCATTAGAAAAATTCTCAAACCAACTATTAACCTCGTCCGAAGGCCAGCGTACTGTCTGCACGCTAAATTTGATAGAACGAGGAAACCCGCCTTCTTTCATTAACTTGTAAAGATACGTTTTACTGAATTTTGTTTTGTTCAAAATCTCCTCCAACGTTAAGAGCTCTCCGCTATCAAATAACGTTTTAGGAGTACCCTCAACCTGCGTCATCTCTCATCCTCCTGATCTGCGTATTCCTCCAAAGCCGAGACAAGAACGAGCACGTCGCCGACTATTGGCTCGCCCCACAAGTTATCTGCCCGAGTGTCTAGCGTTTGCTTATGCCAGCCGTTGACGTAGTAAAACATACGCCCATCGTCTTTCTTGTTGGCTTCGACCCACCCATAACGATGTGGTTCCGAAGCAGTTGGGAACTTGGCGGGGTAGCGAATGCCGTATCTGAATTCTGGCATATCCACCGCCTCACGGAACGGAACCCATTCGCGACGCTGATTCCAACGCTCCTCACACTCTTGGGAATCACGACCACGCGGGCCCTCGGCACCAAATGCGAAAAGAAGATCACAATGCTTCTGAAGCTGAACGGTTTTGTTTCTCCGCGCGTTCCACAAAGAACACGCTTGCTCTTCTGTTGCTCCATTCATCAACGGCCCGGATGACCAGCACCGTTCACAAACGACTTTGCATCCCACATCGTTCCCTTCATGCATCTGCGCATAAATATCTAAATTTCTTGACGCACAGAACGGGCACGGCTTTAGCATGTTAGTCATGGCCGGTCTCCTGTTCTTGCAAATCATCAGAGCGTGCACCGCATGTATCGCAAATCAACGGTTTCTCTTCGCAATAAGAACAAGGGGCACAAACATGACAGGAACAATGCTCAGACACTAGGAAATATCTTGTCCCATCGCATCCCATTACCTCACAGCTATCAATATCTACTCTCATCCCCGCCTCCATTTCTTCCAGAACACGACCGCGATCTTCCACGGCCAGAACAGCATTGTTGTCAGTGTTGGGATGTCCCCTCGTGGACAGTTAGGGCGGAAACGGCGCTCTCGATGTCTGACGTAGAGACCGAGGGCGAGATACAGGAGGATTGCGACCAAAACGGCATGGAAACTGTCCATCATCACAGCTCCCCAAAGAAACGCCTAAAATAGGCTATCACAAACGCAATCCATAGAACGGGCCAAACCACCATAGTGGCGATCAAAACACTATCAGGAATATATCGTATGCCTCTCCGCTGGATCGTGAGGGCCAAGCCTGTGAACGCACCGATCACGCAATAGGATGCTATCGCTAGGAATAGGATCAGAAGACCGCTCATGCTGGCATCTCCTCCATTGTCGCAGCGGGAGGTTCGTCCTGCCTCTCATTCTGTGCGTGTCGTTCGATACCATCCAATGTTTCACTCACAACTTGATCAACGCGGTCTGCGAGTTCAGGCATGCGCTGACGCAAGAAAACACGTTGCTTCTTTACCGCATCCTCTGACGTAATCGCTTCCAATTCTCCACGCGTAGAAACTCCCATGACACGCTCTATGAGGGCATTAGCTCCATCTTCAACGCGCTTTTTCCCTGCTTCTGACAGCGATGGAGTGCGTTCCTTGTGTGAAATAGGTTGAGTTGGTGTTGCATCGTCGACTGGAATATCTTGCGCTTCTTCAGCCGTAATCAGGCCTCGTAGCACGTCTGGGAACGCATCACGCAGCGCAAAACCACGGGCACGCATTTGCAGCATACGGCGGGGATAAGTCTTCCACGGCCCCGTTTTATTAAGCAGACCTGCTGTTCGCGCATCAGCGTAAGAGAAACGTGCTTCAACCGGCTTTTTCCCTTTGCGTGTCGCAACGCAGACTGCCGTTAGTGCGTCACCATCTCCCTCAATGTGTTCTACAACATCATCACAGACGGGAGATGACCGGACAAGCGCAAGTAGCGTATCCCCCCAAACGCTCGGTCTCCCGTTAATGACCGCAATATTTTGCAAACTTTGCATTGGGGCCAAGCCAAGCTCTGCTCCCATCTGACAGGCAATAACAATCGCTGCGGCTTTCCCTGCGTATTCACGAGGCACCATGCCTGATCCTGCAGCAATCTCTGCAAAACGCATCAGCTCTTGGAATGAGCGTGGGTTTAATGGAGACGCATGCAGTGTCGGAGTATTCATCGTCTCATGTGTCATTACAGCGTTACTCATTTCGCTTTCCCCTTCACCATAATCGTCGGTTCGCCCTCAACGAGTTCCGCTCCTGATACGGGGCCCCTCAATTCAAGAACTCGTGCCAATTCTGCTGTGCTCACTTTGAGTGGCTGTGGTTTGAAAAGCTCAGGAGCTGCACCTTGTAGAGCCTCTACGTCCGTTACAACGGCACGCGTGTTGCCTTTGCGAAGAGACACGACATAGGGGCCGCACTCGGCTTTGACTTCACCGTCTGTGGCCATCTGCTCTGTGATGCCCGCTTTGAGATCGGTTCTATAGGATTTAACCACCGCCTCAAGATGACGCAGCCCCTCATGTATTTGCACAGCTTCTGATAGCGGGTCGTTCGACTTACGCGCGGAATGCAGCAGCGGAATATACTGGTCGATACAATCCTTCAGAGCCGCATGGTGATCGTTGATCGTTTCAATCAGAGGCTTCATGACCGTGCCTCCCATTCCCTGACACGCACGCGGGCAAGCGCTATGACAGCGCGGTATTCTTGGCCGTGCTGATTGTCGCCGTGTGTCTCGTTGACAGCCTTTTCGAACTCATCAAGCGTGCCGATAAAGCAACCACGCGTTACGCATGGGTCACTGTCCGTTCGGAATAGTGTAAATGTCCCATCTTCTGATCCGATTGGGCCGAGCGCTAGAATGTGACGCAAGTTAGCTATCAACGCATTGCCAAAAACCTTCGCATTGCCAGATACCCACGCATTGCCAGATACCCACGCATTGCCGCTATGAGTTAGGTTTTTTTCGCTTTCGATGTATCCGCCCATATCGCCGATAGATACACCTAATTCAGGAATGTCTCTTAGGGAGCGGATGCGATACAGAGTGCCATCACAACTTGCAACGGTATCGTCGGTTAGTAGTTCGTATTTCTTACTCATTAGAAGCCCCGTGCTTTCACATTTTCAAAAACAGCGCAGGAGAAGAACGCTTCGGCTGCTGTTTTCTGCCCTTTCTTGAGGCAGTCCATCGCTGCCTTTAGGTATTCTGTCCGCCTCATTTGCGGCGTCTCTGGGCGTGCTTTAGACACAGCTTTCCTGTTTGCGTGTTTCAGCATTGTTTCTGTCCTTGGTTTTTACTTGGGGTGGTTAGTAACTATTTTCTTCTATCTGGCGCTCTTTAAGCAAAAGTTCGGCAAGCTTCATGCTCAGTTCTTCTCTTTTCTTTCTAAAACCACTCACACAAAGACCGCTTTTCTCTTTTCTATTTATCTTCATGTCTACAAGAGAGATTTCATTAAGAATACTATCGCTTTCCTTGAGCGTTGTGACCGTTATGGTTCGAACGACTGTTTCGATGATGAAGCTCTTATTGCACGACGTGCAGTGCCATTTAGCCCCCTCATACGCCTCATTGAGCTCGCCATCTCCCTCGTTCTCATACAAGCAATGGGGGCGGACAATCTTTCCTTCATGCTCTTGCCTGTAGCTCATCGTATTTCCTCCAAAGCCCGTTGTTGGTGCCTTAATCTCTCCTTGAGAACCAAACGCTCTTCTACTTCTTCAGGGGTTAGGACATCGCGCTGTTCAATCAGATCAAGAAGAAGATGTGTATGAGCTATCCGTTCCTTTAAGGCTGCTAGATCACTCATCATCCCAGCACCCTCTCGTCTTGATTGAGCTTGCGGGCGACGTCTTGGCCTTGCCAGTATAGGTCTGCGGCATTGCCCGCTTCTAATTGGTCGTCCAGAAAGCTTTGAAGGCCGGGGATCGCGTCTTCATCCAGAATGGTGGCCGCAAGTTCGAAATGCGCTGCTTTGGCTATGTCGTCCGTATTGCGGCTCACTCGGCCTATGATCCGGCTAAGGTTCTCAAAATATGCCTGAACCGCTGTTAGCACCTTGATCTGAGACCAGAGATCATGGCTCTTATGGCCAATCCCAAAGATCATACGCCCTAGCTCAAGGGCCTGTTCGTCTGGTGTGATGGGAACGAGGACTGCGCCCTGCTGTGGCTGCGCTACTGCGTGTAGGTGGATCATTGCGCCGCCTCCTGATGGAACAGGATCGTGCCAAGCTCAACGAGGCCGATGCAGTGCTCCGAGAGCAGAGTTTGTTGATCCGGTGTCAAATGGCCAAGGGATAGCCCTTTGTGCAGCAGGTCTTTCCCCTGCTTGGCGAGAAGACTGCCATATTCTTGCAGCTCTTCTTCTTGCTGCATTGTAAGAGCATTCGTGTCTCTCATCTTACCCTCCTCCTACGCCCCGACGTGGGGCGTTTCGTTCGGTATGAGGGTATAATGGGACACATCCCACAACATCGCAAGCAAAAATTTGGGATTTATCACATTTTGTGAGATTTATCCCCTTACCTATCTTCTTAAAATGCTATAAATCAATAACTTATGGTCGTTTTAAGTATACATGCCTTGCTTCCTCAAACATAGAAAGGAAGCATTTGATGTGCGAAAATAACAGTAAGAAGTCAGACAGCTCTACGATCAGCAATGGCTTCAAAAAGACCGATCAAATGCTCTCTCTGATTAGGAACGAGGGAGCGCCAGAGGTCAACGATAGCAATCTCCTCTTCCGTATACAAAGATTGACTAGGCGGTTTAAAGCTATCAACAGAGGAAGCATTGACGGTGGAAAGACCGACTAGCTCTTCTATTGAGCATCCTAAGACTTGAGCTAAACGCCCGATGCTAAACACATCTGGGCGTTTAGATTTACCTTTAAGGATGTCTCGAACATAGGTCTCTTTTAGATCAGCTTCTAAGGCTAATCTTTTTTGTCCTATGCCCTTTTCTTCCATGCGGCGGGTAATTTCGCGTATCAGATGTTCATTAGTCATAGTGGGAAATATCCCACTAAAATAAAAGCAAAACAATTGAGACAAATCCCAAATTTATCTTGAATGGTGGGATAAATCCCATTACTGTCAATCTATGACTTACAAATCGGAACTCTTATCCCGCATCGAGCAGTTTGTCATTGAGGCGGGAATATCAGAAAGCACGTTCGGTTTTAGAGCGGTGAACGACGGTAAATTCGTAAAGCGCCTTCGACAAGGCAGAAGAATGTACCGCGACACGGAAGAAAGAGTGCTGGAATACATCGCTCATAATTCTCGCTCTAACCCCACCCCCACACAACACCAGAAGGAGACACGGGTATGAGCGACAGCACCCAAATGCAGCATCCCCGCTACGACACGCTCCGATCTATAGATGGCGAAACACATCAAGCGCTCAAGATGGATACGCAGCCTGACACGCTATCTGAACAAACGCGGCTTGAGCTCATCAAAGTTGTTGCGCGTGAAGAGATCAAGCGCCGCTGTGGTGAAGGTGAGGTGTCAGCATGACCCGCACTATCCCTCGCACATGGACGGCCATCGCGTTTTATAGCCCCGCTGAGAACCGCTTTGTCGCGCTTCCTAATGCCGTTTGCACAATCGAACATGCCGAGAGCAGCCCGGCCATCAGAACGCGCACCGTTGCAAGCTCTGGCCGTGAGGTCGTGCAAGTGAAGGAGCGTGGGTGATGGAACCTATGGTCATTATTCCTTTGCCATCAGGGCTACTTCAAATCGGGACGCTTATCTCTAGCGGGATACAAACGTCTATTGAGAATTTCGAAAACTGGACTGATGTCACTCGGTGGCAAGAACGCAACAAAATACGCCTTGGCTGTTTTGTCGCTAAACGCGCCGTCCTGCCTATTGAAGAGGACATTTTAACGGCTGCTCTTACTGGCTGTCAGTACAACGCCCTCCTCCAGATCACGGGGAAAACACCTCGGTGGCTACGTCCCGTCGTTAAGCGCTTAGAAAAAGACGGCCTTATTTCCGTCAGCCCCGATGTCGGCTCGAAGGAAAGGACTGTGTCTACCCTTCCCGCTGGCCGCGCTCTCCTTAAGGAGATCAGCCATATCCGAGAGGGAGCGATCTAATGGCAGGCTCCGTTAACAAGGTCATTCTGGTCGGTCATTTGGGCCGTGACCCAGAGATCCGTCACACGCAATCCGGCGCGAAAATTGCCAACCTCTCTGTCGCTACCAGCGAGAGCTGGACGGATAAGCACACCGGCGAACGTCGTGAACGCACCGAATGGCATCGTGTCGTGATCTTCAACGAGCGCACGGCGGATGTGGCCGAACGCTTCTTACGAAAAGGAAGCAAGGTCTATCTCGAAGGCGAACTTCAGACACGCAAATGGACAGATCAACAGGGCATGGAACGCTACACGACAGAGGTCGTTCTAAAGGCGTTCCGTGGTGATCTGGTGATGCTCGACAGCAAGTCTGACCGCGAGCCTTCCCAGCAGAAACAAACCGCTCAAAGCCAGTCCTACAGCTCGCAGCGTTCCATGTCTGACGTGGACGCAAGCCAAGACTCACTCAACGACGACATCCCATTCTGAAAGCACACATCATGACCGATACACACACAACAGGCGGCATTGCTGCTGATCGTCTACGCTCCATTGTTGAACGCGTGGAGCGTTTGGAAGAAGAACGTAAAGCCCTTGGCTCTGACATTCGCGACATCTTCACAGAAGCAAAGTCAGCAGGCTTTGACGTAAAAGTCATTAAGGAAATCATCAAAATTCGCAAGCAAGAGCCCGCTGAGGTGGAAGAGCAAGAACAGCTTCTCGACATCTACCGCCGTGCGTTGGGGGTGTGACATGCTGCGTCTTTTCTTCCCATACGTCCGTAAACTGCACCGTGAGCTTACTCAAGAGCGCCGACACAACAAGGCACTGCAAGAAACCTGCGCCGACCTGCGCAACCATCAGGAGCGCTCATGTTCTGATCTGCGCCATTTACGGGAACAGATTTGGCACCTTGAGGGCAAGAACAACCGTGCCTTCGCTCTCGTTACGAACCTCAGAAAGCAGCTCGCCTCAATGGGCGCCGCATCACCACAACGCAAACGCGATGAGCATGGGAGGTTTGTATGACGCACCCGCGTACACTCACCTTCTCCCTGCCAGCGCCTTATCCATTGCTCAACAAAACGCTCCGTATGCACTTCGGAGCGCCCATAAAAATGAAGAAGGCGATGCGTGGGCAGATTATTGCCTCATTAGGAGGCCCCCAAGCGTTACCAAAGGAACCGTTCCAACAAGCACATATCCGCATTGAGCGCTGGAGTGTTGGAACGCCTGATTATGACAACCTCTCAGGTGGAGGCGCGAAGCAACTGATTGATTGCCTTACCACGCCGCGCTTATTGGCGCGTGGACATGTGCGCAACAAATACGGCCTCGGGATCATTGTTGATGATTCCCCCGCCCACATCACAACTGAATACAGCGCCATTGAATGCCGTCTGTGCGAACAGAAGACGGTCGTGACCATCACTGAAATTATGGGAGAGCCCACATGAGCATCAAAGCCATCAACTGGGCGCTCGAACAGCCGGGCAGCCCAACCCAAAAGCACGTCCTCCTTGTGTTGGCTAATTACGCCAATGAGAGCGGCATTGCCTTTCCTTCTAATGTTCTTTTAGCCGCTCAAACGGGGCTTACAGACCGTGCGGTTCGGAACGCTAAAAAAGCACTTATTGAGGCAGGTATTCTTGAAAGGTCAGAGGCCTATGGCCGCATGTCTGTTCGCCTTCGCCTCGAATATACTGCTCCTAAGAAAACGGAACAACATTCCACAAAACCGGAACCTCGTTCCGATAAACCGGAACCATATTCCGCTCAGTCCAAACCGGAACCACGTTCCGCCCAACCGGAATATAAAGACCACAAAAAGGAACGAGGTTCCGCTCCATATAACCACCAATTAACCACCATTAACCATCATACCCCCCTATAGTCCCCCCAAGGCTTCAAAGCCTCGTTCAAAGCCGAAACAGGAATTTGCTTTGCCCGACTGGGTTCCTTCCGAAGCATGGAACGGCTGGCTGGAGATGCGGCGGTCGATGAAGAAACCCGCCACAACCCGAGCGATGGAGATCGCCATCAAGCGGCTGGATGAGCTTAGGGCTCAAGGCCAAGACCCCGGACAGGTGCTGGACAACTGCACGCTTCAGGGCTGGCAGGGGATTTACCCGCTCAAAAACAGCCGCCCTCATAGCCAGCAGGCTGCCCCTCGAATGAGCGAAAGCGAACGCAACCGCAACATCATTTTTGAGGAGATGCGCGCTCAATACCGCAGCCAAGACCACGCCAACAGCGACAGGATTATCTTCCAATGAGCACTGCCAGCCTCACCCACATCACCCTCCCACGGCGCACCATCAGCGTGGCCCTCAGCGAAGCCCTGCATTCCCGACGCTGGGAGCGTTTTGGCGATATGACCATTCGCGGCAAACGCACCGCTAAAACGCCAGCGCTGCACGAGGAAGCCGCGCGCCTTCTAGCGGGTTTGGATGCTGAAGCGTTCACCGCGCCGCCTCTTGAGGCGCGTCAAAAGCTGATCGCGCAATTTGACCAAACACTCGGGGCTCTGGTGGCCAACCCACGCGATCCAGAGAAGCGCGAAGCATGGCGTCTGGCTGTGGAGGCCATCACCGAGGACGTGCCCGCTGGGGCGTGGACGGCTGAGTTCCGGCGGGACGCGCTACGGTCGTTCAAGTTCATGCCCACGCCTGCTGAGTTCTATGAGCTTCTCGACAAGCACGTTCAAGCGCTGCGCAACAAACGCGCAACTCTCTGGCTGTTCGTCAATGAGCCTATCCATGAGCCCGCAAAGCCCCGCACGCCACCAACCGAAGAACAGAAGCGCCATGTGAACGCGATGGTTGCGAGCCTCTTCCCTACACACCGGGAGAAGCGCCATGCGTAACTCAACGGAATTTTCAAGCGCACTGGAGCACTATAGCGACGAACCGAAGAATTCAGACGCTGCTGAGGGCAAAACAAATCGGAACGCAGAAAGCGCTGCTCTGCATCGCTGCTTTGGGGGAGATGTGTGATGCGCTCTGAATTCGCAAAGATGGCACGCGACATCCGCATCGCCCACGGCGACAGGCTGCTAGATACGGCTCGTAAGATGGATACGAAGGCCGCCGTGATCTCCCGTATGGAGCATGGTGGGTATGAAGTCTCTGATAAGATAGTTGAGAGGTTCATTGCCGCTTATGGGCTTGAAAACAACGCCGTGAAGATTAGAGACGCTGCATCTGAGCATAACGATGAGGTGAGAAAGAACTACCCTACACTCCAAGAGCTGATGATCCTAACCCCAGCAGCTATTCAACAGTATCTGGCAGCCAATGGATGGCAGAATCAAGGTTTTGATAGCAAGCACAGCCTTCGTTATGAGCATCCTGAAAAAGGTATGATTATCGCGCCAGCCGACCATACCGTCGCAGATTATCCGCGCATCTCATTGGAACTTCTTAGGCTGCTGTCAGTGCACAACAAAGGCACATGCCGACAGATTTACCAAGACATCCTCAAGCATGATCCTGAGTCTACATCCTCCCAAAAAGCCTCTTATAGCCGCGTGGCTCATGATTGGTATGTAGAGCCAGAACATGCAACGGATCGTCTTCTTGCTGTGGAAAAGCCCTTCTCTGGCGCGGTCTTAGATCCCTGCTGTGGGCAAGGGAATGTCCTCCGGGCATGTGATCGCGCTGGGATAGAAACGGTTGGCAGTGATATCGTTGATCGCGGTATCGACGCACACATTGAGGATTTCAGAGCGGCCATTCCCGCCTTCAAGCCAGCCTCGATCATCTCCAACCCGCCCTTCAATCAGGCGGAAACTTTCGTAAAGATTGCCATAGACCATACGCAAGACCGTGTGTGTCTCTTTCTCCGCGCTGCTTTCCTTGAAGGAATCAAGCGGTCGGCATGGCTCAGGGAAACCCCGCCTGCTCGCGTATGGCATTTCCCCGACCGGATTAGTTGCGTTCCAGGACATTTACTCGGTCAAAAGCAAAAACATAACGGCACCACAGCCTATGCGTGGGTGGTGTGGGAACGCGGTCATTGCGGGCCATACGCTGGCTACTGGCTACCTGAAAAGACAAAAGAACGGAGCGCATCATGAGCAAAACCGCTACAGCCCTTCTCTCAGACGGCCCCACCACAGAACGCACACTCAAGCCAGACTACGAAACGGTCGGCATGGGGAAGCGTAAACGTCGCGTGAAAGCCCGCACGGTGCAGACGCTACACGAAAGCGGCGACATCAGCGGCGAGGCCGTCACTGCCGCCAATCGCTGGCTGGAGGATTATATCTTCTTCAAAGGGGCCTATGCCGATTACCTTAAAGACCCGCTGGATCGGGATTATATCCCCGGCAACATCCACACCTTCGCCGTGGCACGCGGCAAGGCTGCGGCCCGCATTGCTGAGGTAAGAGAAGCACTTGGATTGTGCTCGCATGTTCGGTTGGAAATGCTGCTGGTCGAGGGCATGAGCTTTTCGGCGATTGGGAAGAAATTATGGCCAGCAAAAGAACGTGCGACACAGGCAAAAGCAGCCCGCTCACAGTGTTCCCTTCTTCTTGAGCAGCTCGCCAATTTTTACGTTGAAAAGCATAAAAAAGAAGCCCGTGAAAAAAGGACTTGTACGTGTGTCACAAACGTGGCATGATATTGGCATAGTCGGAAGTCGTGCATCTAATGAGGTGCGCGGCTTTTTTGTTTTAAGCTTTCTCTCTCGAAAATATCATGCCGAACTTCGCCCCTACTCCAGACCCACGGATTAGGCGTGGTCGTATTGTATCTACACGGGGCGGCCTTTGTATCGTGCTAAAACGCCAGAAAGACCGCGTGGCACTCGTGCCGATCCGTAAAGGCCCAGAAAATACCCACCGGGCTGATGTCCACCCATCGTGGATGGATGCGGCGATGCTCGGTCTCAAAACGTGTGACGTGATCCGATGCGCTCCGTTCACGCTGCCTCACCACGTTGTCTATCCCATGTCCTCCATTGTCCCCTCTACCCTCATGACCCGCGTTTGGCACGCAACATGTAAAGAGCTGCAATCTCAACATTGGGAAGATGGGCACGATCAGCGGGTGTGGCGATGAGTAAGAAGCAGACCGGACTTTGATAAAAAATTATGAAAAATCAAAAAAAAACAGTAGGAGGCAAGCGGCCCGGAGCTGGTAGGCCTAAAGGGGCGGTCAATAAAGTTACTGCCAACATTCGCGCACTTGCCCAAGAACACGGCAAGGACGCCTTAGAGATTTTAGTCAAAATCGCCAAAACAGGCGAAAACGAAACGGCCCGCATCTCTGCCGCTAAGGAAATCCTAGACCGCGCATACGGTAAGGCGACCGCTCATCTCGAACATAGCGGCCCGGATGGCGGCCCGATTACTGAAATACGTCACACCATAGTTGACCCAAAAAATGACAGAAACAGCGCCCCTTGATATTCAGACACCGCGTGTTTTTGCGCCGTTGCTCCAGCCTGCGCGTTATAAGGGCGTATGGGGTGGTCGAGGCTCTGGGAAGTCTCACTTCTTTGCTGAATACCTCGTAGCGCAAGCGATGATGCGCCCCGGCCTGCGGGCTGTGTGCATTCGTGAAATCCAGAAGTCACTGAATATGTCGGTCAAGCAGCTCGTGACAGACAAGATCATGGCGCACGGTTTAGCTGACAAGTTCGAGTTGCTCGATAAGGAAATTCGCACACCGGGCGACGGCGTGATTATCTTCCAAGGGATGCAGAACCATACGGCGGACTCGATCAAGTCGCTGGAAGGCTTTGACGTTGCGTGGGTGGAAGAAGCTCAGTCCCTCTCGGCTCATTCGCTCAAGCTGTTGCGTCCGACCATCCGTAAACGCGGTTCTGAAATCTGGTTTAGCTGGAACCCCTCGCACGCTGAAGACCCAGTAGATGCGTTCCTCCGCACAACAGAGGCCGAGGCTGATCCCAAGATTGTCGTGGTGTGCGCGAACTGGTCTGACAATCCGTGGTTCCCTGCTGTTCTCAATGACGAGCGCGAACGTGACCAGAGAGCGCGGCCTGACGAATACGACCATATCTGGGAAGGCGGCTATCAGCAGGTTACTGAAGCGCTGATCTTCCGTCATCGTGTCGAGTATGGCTGCGACTTTGAAGCGCCTGAAGACGCCCGCCTCTATTACGGTGTGGATTGGGGCTTTGCCAAAGACCCTACGGCCATTGTGCGCTGCTTTATCACCGACGATGTGCTCCATATCGACTATGCAGAAGGCGGTGTCGGCGTTGAGATGGACGCTTTGCCTGCCCTGTTCGACAAGGTGCCGGGTTCGCGCTCATGGCCCATCCTCGCTGATTGTGCCCGTCCAGAGACCATCTCCTTCATGGCGAACAAATATGGCTACCGCATTACGGGAGCGAAGAAATGGAAAGGCAGCGTCGAGGACGGCATTGAGCGCCTCAAGGGTTTCCGTGGCATTCGTGTGCATAAACGAGCGGAGAAGATCGCGCGGGAATTTCGCACCTATTCTTACAAGGTGGATCGCCAGACAGAAGCCATCTTACCCAAGATTGAGGACGCCAACAATCACTGGATCGACGCCGTCCGCTATGCCCTCGATGGCCTCATTCAGAACCGCCGCAAGATGCCGGATTTCTCCGCCTTTGCAGGACAGCAGATCGTGCGGCGGTCTTTTGTTTAGCCAAGAAGGGCCTGTTTTGCCTCTATATCGTCTCGCAAGGTCGTTTCCATAGCGTGGCATTGCTGCGACCGTTCGCGAAGGAGCCGCAATACCTCGTCAGTCCACCCCGGAGGAGAACGTCGCTTCCCAGACAGAACGCCCCTGATTCGACTTGAGTCCACCCCAAGGTAATCAGCAAGGTCGCTCTGCCAACGCTGCCCAAAGGCAACCCGGCCCGCTTCTGCAAGTTGGTCAGCCGTTAAGCGCCACTCGCTCATTGTGATATTAGGGCCTTGTCTAAGGGGAGAACACGCGTCTTGAGGAGGAAAAGCTCCCAAAGAGCATAACTCAATCTCGCCTCTCCGCTTTCCCACTTAGCCCATGCTCGGAACGTAGAACGATACAGGACAGCCGCAGCCTCTGTCTGCGTTAGCCCAAGAGAAAGACGCATTGCTTTTATCTCTTGAGGAGAAGGAGAACGGGGGGGCTTCATAATAAAAATGTTAAGGCAAGGCCCAAAACAATACCCACCATAACAGCCCCGCCTAAGCTAAAATAAAGCTTATGCGTTAGGTGCCGCTCTAAAAAGGTTAATCGTTCGTTAGACATATTGTAGCCCTCTACAGATAGGGAAGGCCTAACGCCATCCTCTGCCCCTCTTATTTATGTAACCGCGAAAATAAAGCAATAACACCAGCCAGAACTGAAACAACGGTAAAAGCAGCTTTCAGAACCGCCAGTTTAAAGTGAAGCCTTCTATATAGGATTTCCTCTTCCAAGTTCTGAACTTCAAGCTGTTCTTTCTTCTCCACCGCGTTTTCTCCCTTATCTCCAGATAAGCATATGCCATTATGGCACATTCATCAAGCTTCTTCTTACCTTCTTAAAGCTCTACCCCATGTCCCTATTCCGCAAAAAAACCACGCCGCTGCCCCAACGGCGCGAACCTGTCGTGCATCCAACGGCTGACGAGAAGTCGCGCTCGTGGCTGTCGGCTATGTTTGGGCATTACACGGCTGAGGATGCGAGGGGAGATGGAGCGCCGCCCTTGGACGTGCGCCTTGCTCCTTGCAAGCCTGCGCCGGGTGTCGTGCCAGAAAGGCAGAGATTGGCCAATGACAGCGCCCTTGATGCCGTGCAGGGACAGATCAGCGCCTATGCCGCCGGCAATGCGGGCGCAATCCAGTCATGGCTGGCGGATGGTTTGGGCTTTATGGGCTATCCTTACCTCTCCCAAATGGCCATGCGTGCTGAGTTCCGTAAGCCATGCGACATTATCGCCCGTGAAGCAACACGGGAATGGATACGATTTAAATCAACCAAGAACATCAACATCACCGATTACGATACGGACGAAGAAGCTAACGCCGCCCGTGAACGGCAATCACGCGAGACGGCTGAGAAGATCAGCGCGATTGAGGCTGAGTTTAAGCGCCTTGATGTGCGGGCTCTGCTCTATCGCCAAGTGCTCAGTAGCCTTCTAAACGGCGTTGGTTATCTTTGGATCGACATCGTAGGCCTATCGGCTGATGCGACGGGACAAAATGTTCCGCTCAAGATCAATGAGCACGGCGTTAAGAAGGGAAGCCTCAACGGGTTCAAGATTATTGATCCGGTCTGGACATCGCCCAACTATTTTAACGCTGACAGTCCCTACCGCGCAGGCTTTTACGACCCTGACAATTACTGGGTGCAAGGCTGCCTGACCCATAAAGACCGCCTGCTGAAGATGGTGCCTTACGAGGTGCCCGACATCTTCAAGCCTGCCTTTAACTTTGGTGGCCTGTCACTCACCCAACAGCTCCGCCCTTACGTTCATAACTTCCTCCGAACCCGCAATAGCGTGAGCGACATCACGGCCAATTTCTCCAAGTTGGTGCTCAAGACAGACATGACTGCGGCCATGCAAGGTGGCGTGATGGATCACAATGGCACCAGCACGATTATGGGCCGCGCGTCTTTCATGCAGCAAGTCTCTGAAGGGCAAAGCACGATTGTGGCCGATAAAGAGAATGAAGAGGTCTCTATCGTCGCCACTCCTCTTGGCGGCCTGTCTGATCTGCAAGCGCAATCTATGGAGGCGATGGCCTCTATCCCCGG
>NZ_WVHP01000019.1 GCF_009834765.1 Saccharibacter sp. EH611
CGTAATGCGGCTGTTGACGTGAAGGGCGAGGTCAAGTGACCATGTGTCCTCATACTGCTTTTCAGCGGTGGTGAAGGGGTGCTGTCTGGGCTCTGATCCGTAGAGAGGGGCGGCTTCAGGTAGAACGTCACGGAAAAAGGTGACGGCGTCATGGTCACGCCATGCGGTATTAAGCTGCACCGCCCCATCGCCCGCGCCCGTGCCATAGAGTGTGACCTGAATGCTCATGATAAGCGATTGAATGATGGTCACGCTCTGGTCGTGATACTCGCGGCTATTTGTGGCTTTGCGCTTACGAGAAATGATCTGCATAAGCGCGAAGGGAGGGAGTGGTGGTGTCGCGCGGTTTTGCTGGGCTTGTAGCACGACCCAACCTGACGGAAGCACCGTCTCCAGCCAGTCCCCAAGCGCCTTCATAATCTGTGGTTCGGTTGGGGTTAGTTGGATGTTTGAGGTTGTGCGATTTGCCGCGTAACAATCACTTTGCGCCATTCGTCTTCTCCCCATTCTTCGAGAACTTGGGTGATGAGCCACTCAGAGCCGTCAAAGACCAGCACATCGCCGCCGCTTTGAAGAGGGCGGTTAAGGGCATTTGCAGCGCCGCGAAGGTAAACCGCACGGGCATCGGATTGTTGCTGGAGGTTGTCCAGCAGTTGAAGGTCAGACGTTGACAGGGCCTGAACCTCCATCTGAACGGGAATGTCTTCGTAGCCGTCACTGACGCTATAATCGGGATTTCTGACAGGGCCGATGGAGCGCCTAAGCACGCCCTCTATCAGAGGATTGACTGCCGTCGTTAAGCCAAGCGCCATATCGTAGAGGTCAAGAACCATCGTCATCCTCCACCTGATAGGACACAGAGTTAAGCATATGTCCCGTGCGGATGAGGGGCTTTTGGAGGTCTTTATCTTTCTCAAAAGCGCCCGTTTCTTCCCAGTCCCGCAAGCGTGCCTCGATAGTGCTGACAGCCAGCATAGGATCATGGACGGCTTGGATGGCTTTTTTAATATCCTCAGCGGCGGCAGCGCCCCCGCGCTCTAGGGCGCCTTCAACATTCCCATTGCTGGTCTTCAAGACCCCTGTGATGGCTTTGCCCCACTGCTCATGGCGCTCATCAAAAGCAGGCCGCATGAAGGGACGAGCAGGGATGTTTTGCGCAGGAGAGCCGAATTCTTGCGTGGCGGCTACTACAGCTACGGACGTGCCGTCTGGGTAGGTGGCGTTTTCAAAGAAGCCAACCTTTACGGCTTTCTTTTTCCCAAGAGTTTCTTGGAGTTTTTTAAGGTGAGCCTGTAATCTAGCTCCGCCTTTAAAAGAGGCAGACATTGGTTTTACCTTGGAAAGAGACACGCTGTATGTATGGAGCGATAACTGGCAAGATTGCCCTAACGCTTGTGATTGTCGTGCTCTGCGCGGTTCGTATTGGGATGTTGGTCTATGCCCACAAGCGCGGCGGCCATGCCCCTCAAGGGATTGTGGCGCTTATTGTCCGTGTGGCAATCCCTGTACTCGTGGCGTTCTTGCTCTGGAAAGTGCTGTGGCACTGAGCCGTGCGTTGGCCGGTCTCTCTGATGTTCTATCGCACCTCACGGCCAAATCCTCGCCGGATGAGGGCGTCCGGGGGTCATCCTCATCTGGCGATATTGAGCGGTAGCCTGCCAGTAGGTGAGGCCGTATTGCGTTTGGGTAAACCAGCCCGCATGGGAAGGCAGGCCCGCCCCATCGAATGAGACGGAAACGGAGCCACGGGAGGCGGAGGCGATGCGCCCCACGCCGCCTTGCGTGCCTGTAGAGCCCGCCCCGCTGGCGTTGAGGCCAAGCTGGGCGAGATGAGCCATGAGAAGCCAGAGCAAGTCCTGCCGCTCCTCAACGTCTTGCACAATGGAAAAGGCGGTGTTGTTGAGGAACCGACATGCTTGCCGGAACAGCATGCGCGCCTGTGGCTCCTTCACGTTCTGCGCAAGGGGAGGGAAGGCCGCCGCCCAGTCTGTGTAGGAGAACTCAACAACACCGTCCGTCATTATTCTTTCTCCAGTTTGCTCACGTCTTTAGGCAGGTTGTCGGGGTCGTTCCCCTCTAAGCCTGTGCGCTCTTTGCTGAGTTCTGCTAAAGCAGCGTCCGCTTTTGTGGGGCTGGCTTCTGCGAAGACGAGCTTGCGGGTGACGAGGTCATTGCGCTCATTTTGTTTGAGCCACTCATTCCAGAAGTCTTCTTCTACCTGCGTGCGCCCAGCACGACCAAGAAGGCGGCCCTCAGCGGGATGATAGGTGGGGTCATGCTTGGCCCCGTTGAGTAGGACGGATTGGCGCGGGACAGAGGCCAGACCAATCGGCGCGGCGGAATTAGCTCGTTCTTTAAGGCTGTCGAGGTCGTGCAGTTCCAGCTCAACCCCGGAAGGGAGGCGGCATAACACCGTGATAAATTTAGCCATGTCTTAAATCCCTACCATCGTGACGCAAGCGACCGGGTAATACCAAATGGTGCCCCAGCTTCCCTGTGTTTTCTTCTGCCGAATGTTTGAGCTGTAGCGCTCAACGGCGTGGGCGCGGAGCTTCTCAGTGAAGGCGGTTTCAACGGTTTTTTGGCCGTCAACTTCTTCTAAGAAAAGCTGCATTTGAGTAATCTTGCTCAAGCCCCCTGCGAGGTCAGAGCCCGCTTCAGGCAGCGTTTTGACCGTCAGATTAGGCAGGTTCTCTTTCAGCAGGTCGCGCACGGTGGTGCGGAACTGGTTCGCGTAGAGCAGGCATTGCTGACGTGTTGTGGGGATGACTAACGTCATCTTGCTTTCAAGGTCAGCATTCCCGCCCATTTGTGCGAGGATTTTCTGAACTGCTTTGAGGATGTCGTTGTAGACCTGATTAGGGTCAGTGGTGCTCAGCCAATCTGTTCCCCCTGTGGCCGTTCCTGATGCGGTCACTTTGGGGGTAGGCTGAAGAGCAGCGGGAAGGGCTGGGTCATTAAGTGCGCCACGGAGCTGTAATCCTTCTACACCGAACAGGCTAATGCGGTTCTGTGTTTTGTTGAGGATAGAGATAGAGGCTTCGTTTTTCTGAGCCGCCCAGCCAATCTTGGCCGCGCCCATCATTTCAACTTCGCGCTCGCCCCATTTTGTCCAGGTTTGGTAATGGAAAGACTGACGCATGACCCAGTTGGCATTCGCGTCGCTATCGCCGTTCTGGCTGTAATCATCGTAAGAGGCTGTCTGGCCGGACATTTCCACGAGGGAGAATTGTGCGGTTTCAGTGAGCCAATCGCCCTTTTTGGCAGAACCGTAGATTTCTTCTGCTTTGGTAGGGGTGATGAGCACCTTGGTGACGCGAGGGTCTGTAAAGGTGCTGAAGATATTGGGAATGCCGCTATTGGGAGCGGTAACGGCGGCGTCATGAGCCATGCGGGATGGATTGTAGTCCTGCACGCCATGCACGCCATAATACTGCTTGAGTTGAGCAGGCGTAATCTGTGCCATGAGTGTCCTGTAAGAATATTATGCGGTGAGGGGGCCGGTGATGATGATTTCTGTTCCAGCGGGCGCGCCTTGTGTGACGATCCAGCCCGTATCAACGGTATTTTGTGGAGCAGAGCCGGGGGCTGCCGTTTGGAGTGTACCATCTTTGGTCGAGGCATAAACAGACTGCCCAACAGTGGCGTCCGTCTGGGAAAGCGCCCAGTAATCGCCACCAGATGAGAGCGTGACGGCAAAGCCTGCCGGGATGCTCATCGTTGCGCCTTGCAAATATTGGGTGGTTAAGCCTTGTTGGTCACGATGGACAAAGCCCGCAGGTTTGCCATTACCTGTGTTGGAAACAGTCATGCCGTCCTGATTGACCCAAGCGAAAGCGGCAATCAGCAGCCCGGAAGAGCCAGCGCGGAATCCCGCTTCAGGAGAAATGACAGAACGGCGTGGATTGGCAGAGGCCACCCCACCCGCATAACCTTGCGGCCATGTGTAATTAACGGATCTCTGAAATTCGGTGGACATGGGACTATCCTAGTTGGCGAGGAGGAGTGAACGGCAGTGAGGCGCTGTCGTTAGCGATGGGAGCAGGTGAGGCAGGGTATTGGCGATCAACCTTAGCCTGCACCAACGCCTTCAAGCCGGGTGTATTGACGCCTACGAGACTGTCATTGGCCATGCCCTGCTGAGAGAGGGCGTAGCGGTAAATATCTGCGGCGTTATCGAGGTCATGCACCTCGCCGACGAGAGGGCGGACATCACGACGCGCATCATTTGCCGCACGTTGGCGTTGGCGTTCGCGCTCCAGTCGGCGCTCTACTATGCGGTTAATGTCGCTATCTGTTGCGGCTTTACGCTCGCGCTCTTTGTCCTCGTCGTCATCTTCCGCTGGTTTCTTTTTGGGATCGTCTTCATCCTCATCTTCAGCGGGCTTTTTCGTGTCGTCGCCTTCATCCTTGGCGGCGGGCTTGCCGCCTTCCGTGTCATCGCCATCTTCGGCGGACTTCTTCGCTTTGTCGCCCTCCTCATCACCGTTGTCATTAGCGCTTGAGGTGAAGAGCTTCTTAATCGCGGCGATTGTGTCGTCCTCGGCGTCTTCGCCTAAGATGTCGCGCAACGCATTGTCTTGGCTGTCGCAGCCTGTTTTGTCTTTTGTTTCGGCCATAATTGGCGCTCCTTGTGCAGTATCGTGAACGGTGACGTCACTCCCAGCGCGGCCATTGGGCACAAGAGCCACATGGTTGCCGCGAATGTTGGTCATGCGTCCGTCATAGGGCTCGCCCTTGTAGGTGCCCGGTGTCATATCGGCATCGTAATCGTAGCCACAGGACAACTCGCGCTGCTGGCCAGATTTGATCTTCTCAATCAGTGGGCCGTCCCAGATGGTCAGCCCGTTTTTAAGGTAGGGGTCTTCAAAGATGGCGTTTCGCATCGTCGAGCCCACAACGATATGCTTTTGCGGGTCGGCAGCGGTGACGCGTGAGGTGTTCGTGGGGTGATCATCTAAAACGGGGAGGCCGTTAAAGGTCGCAGCGCCACGTTCGAGTTCGATAGGGTCACGGAGCAGACGGTAGGTCTGTTCGGGTTTGAGTCCAAGCTCTTCAGAGCGAGGGATTTCACGGCCAAAATAGCCGCAAATATTGGCCTTGCTAATGGGCGTGGTTTCCACATGCAGCCGCCCATCCTTGTCAAAGGTGCGCACGGAGCCCATGCGGTCAATGGCTAGTCGTTCCATGGGATTTCCAATCATTATAACCGGGAATGATATATTCGGCACGGCATCGGCAATTCACGAGCTGCCCGGGTTGGATGTATTGGCCCGAAATAAAGCAGCCTTTAGCGATGTCGTACCGCATGCCATCAGCGCGGCGATGGTCTTCACGGGAGAAACGCCCACCGCAAACATGCCGCCAATAGGCTTCTTTAAGGCCCAGCTCAGAGGCGCGCTGGCGTTCGACAAACTGACTGATCTTATTGTTTTGGTCAGTGGCGATGAACGCCGCCTTGCGCTCAGACACCCCGCAGCGAGACTGAAGTTTCTTTGTCAGCGTCCCAAGGTCGCCGCCCGCCATGACGGCTTCTGTAACAAGGGCATTGATGCCTTGCTGATATTGCTCACCGATCGAGGTGATGAGCCGAACATTGTACTGGGTGGCAATCTCAAGCTGTCGGCGAAGCGTTGCAGAGGGCTTGAATGTGATCCCAAATCCTGCGCGTTTAAGGCGGCGGCGCAGGTCTGCCTCTGCATCTGAACGGCCTCTTTCCACAAACTGCCCAGCAAGAGCTGCGCCCTGAGCGTTAAAGAGAAGCCGCCACTTTGCCTGCAATTGCTCGAGCGCATCTTGCAGTGCCGTCAGAGGGTTGGCATCAAGGGCGATCTCGGGTTCAGCGCGGCGGTAATGGGCGCGTATGGTCTGGAGCGTGTCGCGATGCATCCGCCGTATCAGAACGGTGAGGTGCTTGCGATATGTAGCCGCAACCCCTGCATTAGAGCGCCCTTTTTGCAAGCGTATTGAACGCCCGGGAGCGATAAGCTGGGCCATTAGAAGGCTCCACTCTCTCCGCTGTCCCCTTCAGAGCCACCAAGGTTGGGCGGTTCCGTCTCAGGAATACCGGGGGCTTCACCTGAGAGGTTCACGCCACGATACAGGCTGTTCTGATCTTGCTCTTCGCGCATCCGCGCTTCGTCAGGCGTGATCTTGCCCGCTTCGATGTTGATCTTGTCGGCTTCAGCTTTGGCTTTCTCTACACTCGCGGCTTTTTCATCATCGAGCTGCCAGAGATTGACGAAGTCAAAGTCGAGGCTCTCATCGATCTCGCCCCATAGGTTGAGCTGAATGAGACGCAGGATTTTCTCAAGAATGGGGCGCAGGTTGTTTTCTTGAAAGGCGGCGATCTCGTCATAGAAAACGCGGATTTCTCCCTCTGACGACGCATTAAGGCCGTTTGGTGTGATGCCGAACAGCTTAACAAGCGGAATACCGGGGATAGAGGCCATCGCCTCCATAGATTGCGCTTGCAGATCAGACAGGCCGCCAAGAGGAGTGGCGACGATAGAGACCTCTTCATTCTCTTTATCGGCCACAATCGTGCTTTGCCCTTCAGAGACTTGCTGCATGAAAGACGCGCGGCCCATAATCGTGCTGGTGCCATTGTGATCCATCACGCCACCTTGCATGGCCGCAGTCATGTCTGTCTTGAGCACCAACTTGGAGAAATTGGCCGTGATGTCGCTCACGCTATTGCGGGTTCGGAGGAAGTTATGAACGTAAGGGCGGAGCTGTTGGGTGAGTGACAGGCCACCAAAGTTAAAGGCAGGCTTGAAGATGTCGGGCACCTCGTAAGGCACCATCTTCAGCAGGCGGTCTTTATGGGTCAGGCAGCCTTGCACCCAGTAATTGTCAGGGTCGTAAAAGCCTGCGCGGTAGGGACTGTCAGCGTTAAAATAGTTGGGCGATGTCCAGACCGGATCAATAATCTTGAACCCGTTGAGGCTTCCCTTCTTAACGCCGTGCTCATTGATCTTGAGCGGAACATTTTGTCCCGTCGCATCAGCCGATAGGCCTACGATGTCGATCCAAAGATAACCAACGCCGTTTAGAAGGCTACTGAGCACTTGGCGATAGAGCAGAGCCCGCACATCAAGGCGCTTAAACTCAGCCTCAATCGCGCTGATCTTCTCAGCCGTCTCGCGTGATTGCTGTTCACGGGCGGCGTTAGCTTCTTCGTCCGTATCGTAATCGGTGATGTTGATGTTCTTGGTTGATTTAAATCGTATCCATTCCCGTGTTGCTTCACGGGCGATAATGTCGCATGGCTTACGGAACTCAGCACGCATGGCCATTTGGGAGAGGTAAGGATAGCCCATAAAGCCCAAACCATCCGCCAGCCATGACTGGATTGCGCCCGCATTGCCGGCGGCATAGGCGCTGATCTGTCCCTGCACGGCATCAAGGGCGCTGTCATTGGCCAATCTCTGCCTTTCTGGCACGACACCCGGCGCAGGCTTGCAAGGAGCAAGGCGCACGTCCAAGGGCGGCGCTCCATCTCCCCTCGCATCCTCAGCCGTGTAATGCCCAAACAGAGACGAAAGCCACGAACGCGGCTTCTCCTCTGACGTTGGATGCACAACAGGTTCACGCCGCTGTGACGGCGGCGTTGCTTTTTTGCGGAAGAGGGACATTATAAGGAATTTTTGGCTTGATTATTAAGAAAAATGTTCCTATAAATAGAAACAAGGAAGCCCAATGGGGCGCCTGACGGATCAAGAAAGGATCGACGATATGAGCAACCGAAATGAAAAACTTCTCTTCTGGATGGCCCTCATCAGCGCTATCGGGACGGTCATTCAAACGGCTTTTTCTATTGCCGACCATTTGACATCATGGTTCAAACATTAGGGGAGGGGGCTTGGCCCCTTATCCTTTTCTCTTAGGAGAAGACGAGATGACTGAAAAACTTATGCACTATTGGAGTGAGAAGCCGTCGCGCTTCATCGGTGCTATGGCCGCTCTTTTTGTGATAGCGCTTGTTGGGCGCGTATGCTGGAACCTCTCGCAATGAGCGAGTGGCGCTTAACGGCTGACCAACTTGCAGAAGCGGGCCGGGTTGCCTTTGGGCAGCGTTGGCAGAGCGACCTCGCTGATTACCTTGGGGTGGACTCAAGTCGAATCCGGGGCGTTCTGTCTGGGAAGCGACGTTCTCCGCCGGGGTGGACTGACGAGGTATTGCGGCTCCTTCGCGAACGGTCGCAGCAATGCCACGCTATGGAAACGACCTTGCGAGACGATATAGAGGCAAAACAGGCCCTTCTTGGCTAAACAAAAGACCGACGCACGATCTGCTGTCCTGCAAAGGCGGAGAAATCCGGCATCTTGCGGCGGTTCTGAATGAGGCCATCGAGGGCGTAGCGGGTGGCGTCAATCCAGTGATTGTTGGCGTCTTCAATCTTGGGTAAAATGGCTTCTGTCTGACGATCGACCTTGTAAGAATAGGTGCGGAATTCCCGCGCGATCTTCTCTGCACGTTTATGCACACGAATGCCACGGAAACCCTTGAGGCGCTCAATGCCGTCCTCGACGCTGCCTTTCCATTTCTTCGCTCCCGTAATGCGGTAGCCATATTTGTTCGCCATGAAGGAGATGGTCTCTGGACGGGCACAATCAGCGAGGATGGGCCATGAGCGTGTGCCCGGCACCTTGTCGAACAAAGCAGGGAGAGCGTCCATCTCAACGCCGACACCGCCTTCTGCATAGTCGATATGGAGCACGTCGTCAGTGATAAAGCACCGCACAATGGCCGTTGGGTCTTTGGCAAAGCCCCAATCCACACCGTAATAGAGGCGGGCGTCTTCAGGCGCTTCAAAGTCGCAGCCATACTCGACACGATAACGGAAGATCAGCGCTTCAGTAACCTGCTGATAGCCGCCTTCCCAGATATGGTCGTATTCGTCAGGTCGCGCTCTCTGGTCGCGTTCGCGCTCGTCATTGAGAACAGCAGGGAACCACGGATTGTCAGACCAGTTCGCGCACACCACGACAATCTTGGGATCAGCCTCGGCCTCTGTTGTGCGGAGGAACGCATCCACTGGGTCTTCAGCGTGCGAGGGGTTCCAGCTAAACCAGATTTCAGAACCGCGTTTACGGATGGTCGGACGCAACAGCTTGAGCGAATGAGCCGAGAGGGACTGAGCTTCTTCCACCCACGCAACGTCAAAGCCTTCCAGCGACTTGATCGAGTCCGCCGTATGGTTCTGCATCCCTTGGAAGATAATCACGCCGTCGCCCGGTGTGCGAATTTCCTTATCGAGCAACTCGAACTTGTCAGCTAAACCGTGCGCCATGATCTTGTCTGTCACGAGCTGCTTGACCGACATATTCAGTGACTTCTGGATTTCACGAATGCACACAGCCCGCAGGCCGGGGCGCATCATCGCTTGCGCTACGAGGTATTCAGCAAAGAAGTGAGACTTCCCAGAGCCGCGACCACCCCATACGCCCTTATAACGCGCAGGCTGGAGCAACGGCGCAAAAACACGCGGTGTCTGAATATCAAGGGGCGCTGTTTCTGTCATTTTTTGGGTCAACTATGGTGTGACGTATTTCAGT
>NZ_WVHP01000020.1 GCF_009834765.1 Saccharibacter sp. EH611
ATATGGCAACGCACCAAGAGGACACCCCCGAAACGCTCATGGCTCGTGCCCTTCAATTGGCAGACAAGACGATTAAGGATCGCGATGCACAACTAAAGGATGTACTCCCCAAAGCCAGCGCCTTCGATGAACTCGCCAACACAGACGGTCTCTTCACTCTCCGTGATAGCGCCAAACTGTGCGGGTGGCCTGAAAAGCTTTTCATCCAGAAGCTCGTGCAAAGCCCGATCAAGTGGCTTTATGTGCATTCATCCTCTGGCCGCAAGCTCGCTTATGCAAAGCCAATTAAGGACGGGTATATGGATGTAAAGCAGGTCACGGTCTTCCATAAAACCACGGGTCGGGAAACCTACGGCCAGCCCATGATTACGCAAAAAGGCTTAACAAAGCTTTCTGCAAAGATAGGCGTGTTCGCCTCACGGAAGGAGATCGCAGCATGAGCAAGAACCTACCTCCTCTTCCGCCTACTCCTGAAAATAACGACCTCATCGCGCGGATATACAAGCTGCGGGAAAGACACAGCTATGAGTGTCTCAACGCTGCCGTTCAGCTCGCAATGGAGGCTGCCCGTGGTGGAGGTGTTCTTGTTGAGCATTTCATAGAGCTAGGCCGCCGCTTTGGGTCGTCCACAGTGCGAAAGGCCCGAAACACCAGAGATAGGCTTCGCCTCATCAAAGGCGGGAAAGACTAACCCCCAACAAGCCGCTCCACACCGGGGCGGCTTTTTTTATCTCAAAAGCAAGAACCCTCATCATGACAGCACCGCCCCCTTTTCTCCGCCGCTCAACAACAAAGAACTCCGTCAAGAATAGTGTAATCTCTCTCGTTCAAAACACCCTCGGGGCAATGGGTTCGCCTATACTCGTACGCGTTGAGGCCGTGCATGGCGAGGGTGTTTCACTCACGGGGAAAGTGGATGTCGTGCCACTTGTCGAAATACAAGACGCAACGGGCAGACCACGCCAACGTGAACTTATCTACGGCGTCCCTTACCTCCGCATACAGGGCGGCACTTCTGCTGTGATTGTTGACCCAAAACCGGGGGACATTGGCTTTGTCGTCATCGCGGGGCGGGATCAAACCAATGTCGTAACCACGCGCCAGCCGTCCCCTCCCGCCTCAACACGCCATTATTCCCTAAATGATTGCGTCTATGTCGGCGGCTTCCTCAATGAGGCCCCCAATCAGTACGTGCAATTCACTGATGAAGGGGTTCGGATCGTCACGCCGGGAAAAGTAGAGATTGACGCGGCGTCTATCGCTGCTAATTGCGATATCACCACGACAGGGGACATCACAGCCGGGGGCGTCTCATTGAAAAATCACACCCACGGTGGCGTGCAACCGGGAAGCGGAAACAGCGGAAAACCTACTTAATCTCGGAACGGTCGCAGATATGGCTTTCCTCAAGGTGAATGCTGGGTCTCCTGTTGCGCCAAGCCAGATATTACAGTTTTCATGCTCTCAGCAGGAAGAGCCTCTTTATGCCATTAAGGAAAGGAAATAAGCCGTGACAACCACCGAAGATAATAAGCGCGATGAGCTTAAAATCTGGCTTCTCGAGACACAACATTCCTCTGCTGAAGAGGCCTATAAAGAGGTTATGTCTGCACACGAGCGCCTTAAAGGACGCCTAAGCTCGGCTCTTACCCTCACTATTACCTTATGCACGGCTTTTTATACAGCTGCATTTTCTGGCACCCATCACGCACTTGCTTGTCTCCTAATTGGCATTGGCTATACGGCTGTAGCGTTTGTTTGCATTGCCGGCCTTTACCCTACCGCTCTTAGAACCAAGGCTGTAAACGCAGAGGCCTTTAACGCTATTATGGAAATCGACCCAACGCCATTAACCAAAGAAGACCATATCAAGCGCTTTACACAATTTATTGAAGCAACAGTTTTTTTTAATACGCAAAAACTTTGTAAAGATAGACTGTTGCTTCAGACCACATGGGTTTTACTTGTTCTTATTCCCCCCATTGCAAGTGTCATGGCTTGGCTTTTTTAACTCTTCGGGCATGCTATCCATCGCCATCGGTTTTATAATATGAGCTTTTGGACTGTTGCGTGGATCAACCGTCCCCGCGTCCAAAAGCGATTTCGCTAAAACTTTTACATTTTCTGAAGACGTATTTTTCTTATCGCTCATTATAAGCTCCTTTCGCAAAAAGCAGAGCGTACCCCTCATTAAGAGTCAACAACCCCACAAAACCGCCATTATGCCGCTCTTTAGGGCGGCTTTTTTTTATGGAGAATCCCCATGACCTCCCTCCTCCTCGATGCGGATAGCTGGGACATTGGGCTTGATGATACCGGCAACCTCGCTGTGGCATCTGACGCGCACAGCGTTCTTCAAGATGCGTGCTCGGCAGCCCAAACATGGCTTGGCGAGGTTCTGTATGACCAGAGCCTCGGCGTATCGTATGACGATGCGCTTTTAGCCGGTAAGCCCACCAGTCCCTTTTACGCCGCCGATATTGAACAGGCCGTCCAAGCTGTGCCCGGTGTGGCCGCTGTGACGTGCCATCTCCTCGCCCCCACATCCCAACGCCGCCAGACAGGCATTCTCGTCATCACGGCAACAAACGGACGCACCGCCTATGTCGCTTTCTGATCCACAAACAGCCGTGCCATCGCCCAGCTTGACCGAGACAGGCTTTGTCGCGCCCTCTGAGCAGGACATTCTTTCTGGGCGTCTGAGCGACGTCAACATAGCCCTCGGTGGCACAGCCAACCCTGCTCTTAATACCCCGCAAGGCCAGCTCGCTTTGTCCGACACCGCCGTGCTGGGCGATGCGTTTGCTGCCATGCTTGCCCTCTTTAACGGCGTCGATCCCGCCTTTTCTTCTGGACGGATGCAAGAGGCCATCGGGCGGATTTACTTCATGCAGCGCCGCCCTGCTACTCCCACAACCGCAACCGTTCAGGCCGTCATTAACGGCGCAGGCCAGACGATCAGTGCAGGCACCATCATCGCCTCTGACACAAGCGGCGTGCAGTATGCCACGACCGCGCCCGTCACATTGCCACAAAGCGCCACCGTCTCTCTTGATCTTGCCTGCACAACCCCCGGCGCCATCCCGTGCCCTGCTAAAAGCCTCCAGCTCTATCAAGGCGGTCTAGGCTTGGCCTCGCTCACCAACCCCGCCCCCGGCTCTATGGGCAGCGACGCCGAGAACCGAACAGACTTTGAGACGCGACGGCGGAACTCTGTGGCGGCCAATAGCCGCAGCCAGAACGCGTCTCTGATGGGGGCCTTACTGGAGCTGGATGGTGTCACCGACGCTTACGTGATGGATAATCCCAGCGGCAACGCAACAACGATCAGCGGGGTGGCGATGGAGCCACACGCACTTTATGTGCTTGTCGAAGGCGGGGCGGAGAACGCTATTGGCCAAGCGATCCTTGCCAAAAAGCCGCCCGGTATTGCCACGATGGGCGACCGTCTTGTCACCGTGCAGGACACGAACCCGGTTTACGCGGGGAACAGCCCCTCTTACACCTTTCGTTATGACCGACCGCAGCCCGTTCCTGTAACCGTCGCTGTGACATTGGAGCAGTCCGACAGCGTGCCGTCTGACGCGCTCACACAGGTGCAGAACGCCGTTATGGGCGTGCTGCAATCTGGTCGCTACCGTGCTCGCATGGGTGGCACCCTCTATGCGTCCCGCCTCTCAGCTGCTGTCGATGCGTTAGGCGACTGGGCCGAGGTGCTCTCTTTGACGCTCAACACGGACAGTCTGACGAACCAGACGCGCCTGCGCCTGCCCATCAATCAGCTCCCAACCGTCACCCCGGCAACGATTACGGTGGAGCTTGTGTAATGGACGATCTCCGCAGTACCATCTTGGCGCAATATGCCAATTCTCCGCGCCTTCTCTCGCTGATCGACAGCTTCAACCAAGCCGCTGATCCGCACGCCCTTATCGAGCGCTTCTATAACGACGTCTGGAACATCGACACCGCCAAGGGCTGGGGGTTGGATGTCTGGGGCCGCATCGTGGGTGTGGGGCGTGTGCAGAAAGTGCCTCAACCGCGCTATCTCGGCTTTGACGAGGCCAATGACAGCACCGGAACGGCGCGGCCTTTCAATGAGGGGGTTTTCTACAATGGCCCCACCAGCACGCAGAACTTCGCTCTCGCCGATGACGCGTATCGCAGGCTGATTATGGCCAAAGCGGCGGCCAATATCTCCAGCGGCTCTATTGCCGACATCAACCGTATCCTCATGCTGATCTTTGGCGACCGAGGGATGATCTACCTCTCCGAAGGCACACCAGCTAACGACTATCTGGGTTTCTCAGAAGCCAAAAGAGGCGCTGACACGCCCCATACCTTCAATAACGGCATCTTCTTTGACGCGACATCGCTCGCAGAAGCGAACGGCACGATGACGATCTGCCATAGCTGGCCGCTCTCCCCGCTTGATGCGACAATCATTCAGCAAAGCGGCGCTCTGCCTCGTCCGTCTGGCGTCACGATCCTTTACCAGCAGGTTCACCTGACATGAAACAAACCGACAGCTCCCCACTCTTCCCCACCCCTTTCGGAGCGCAGGCCGATAGCGGCACGCTCACACAAATTCCTCCCAGCAAAACAGCCATTGGCCGCGCCTCACTGGCTCTCGGCTTCCCCAAAGAAACCTTCACACCCATTGCAGCAGGCGGCGTGCCGCCTTACGGCGAAGACATGAACGGCATTCTCAATATGCTTTCTCAATCCGTTCGCGCGTCTGAGGCAGGCTTGGTCAGACCATTTAGTGCTTCTTATGCTCAGCAGATTGGTGGTTATCCTAGAGGGTCATTAGTCTCTCATCCGAACGACCCAACGCACCTTTTTGTGTCAATCGCAGATAACAATGGCGATGATCCAACAAAGGGAAGTTCTGGTTCTTGGAGCTCTTTAACAAACAGCATAGACACCATTGGGGCTGCTCTAACAGCTGAAACCCAACGCGCTCAAGCGGCGGAAGCGGCTTTGCTCCCCCTCTCTGGCGGAACGATGTCGGGAGCTTTATTTTCGGGTGGCACATTTAGCCCATCTGAGAATGTCTATGCGACCCAACCGGTCGGCGCAGCACTGAGCGGTGAGCAGTTCTATCTCCAGCTTGTGAACGACAACAACGCTGGCACAACCTGGGGACGACTGGTCTTACGTGACGGCGGCGGCAATTTCCATGTGCCAATCCAAATCGACAATCATGGGCATGTTACGGATGCGCAAGGGCGCGACTTCCTCACCAAACCTGAAGCTCAGGCGGTTTATCTACCCCTGTCAGGTGGGAATCTGACGGGGTCGCTTTATTCAACAGGCACATTCCAACAGGGAAGCCTTGAGCTGACCCAGCCGGTCGGAGCGGCTTTAGCGGACGAACAGTTCTTCCTTCAACTCGTCAATGAAACGAAAAACGGAACAACCTGGGGACGGCTTGTCCTGCGTGATGGTGGTGGAAATTTCCATGTGCCCATCCAAGTCGATAACCATGACAATACGACCGTCAATGGGACGTTGAACGTCACAGGACAGGCTGGGTTTCAAAGCTCTGTCTTGTCCCAAGGCACGTTCCAGCAAGGCGATCTGCAAATGACGATGCCGATTGGCGCTGGCTTTTGGGACATGCAGTTCTTCCTCCAGCTTGCCAACAATGCCAAAACAGGCACCACCACCGGGCGTCTTGTTTTAAAAGACAATGGCGGCAATTACTTCGTCGCGCTTCAAATCGACAATCATGGGCATGTTACGGACGCGCAAGGGCGCGACTTCCTCACCAAACCTGAAGCGCAGGCCGCTTATTTGCCGCTGTCAGGTGGGAACCTCACGGGGGCGCTTTATTCAACAGGCACATTCCAACAGGGAAGCCTTGAGCTGACCCAGCCGGTCGGAGCGGCTTTAGCGGACGAACAGTTCTTCCTTCAACTCGTCAATGAAACGAAAAACGGAACAACCTGGGGACGGCTTGTCCTGCGTGATGGTGGTGGAAATTTCCATGTGCCCATCCAAGTCGAT
Organism: Saccharibacter sp. EH611; assembly: GCF_009834765.1. Classification (GTDB taxonomy): domain Bacteria; phylum Pseudomonadota; class Alphaproteobacteria; order Acetobacterales; family Acetobacteraceae; genus Saccharibacter. The sequence goes on from NZ_WVHP01000020.1 coordinate 6,010, forward strand.
AACCATGACAATACGACCGTCAATGGGACGTTGAACGTCACAGGACAGGCCGGGTTTCAAAGCTCTGTCTTGTCCCAAGGCACGTTCCAGCAAGGCGATCTGCAAATGACGATGCCTATTGGCGCTGGCTTTTGGGACATGCAGTTCTTCCTCCAGCTTGCCAATAATGCCAAAACGGGCACCACCACCGGGCGTCTTGTTTTAAAAGACAATGGCGGCAATTACTTCGTCGCGCTTCAAATCGACAATCATGGGCATGTTACGGACGCGCAAGGGCGCGACTTCCTCACCAAACCTGAAGCGCAGGCCGCTTATTTGCCGCTGTCAGGTGGGAACCTCACGGGGGCGCTTTATTCAACAGGCACATTCCAACAGGGAAGCCTTGAGCTGACCCAGCCGGTCGGAGCGGCTTTAGCGGACGAACAGTTCTTCCTTCAACTCGTCAATGAAACGAAAAACGGAACAACCTGGGGACGGCTTGTCCTGCGTGATGGTGGTGGAAATTTCCATGTGCCCATCCAAGTCGATAACCATGACAATACGACCGTCAATGGGACGTTGAACGTCACAGGACAGGC